>NZ_SIRQ01000003.1:112993-543652 GCF_011634875.1 Jeotgalicoccus sp. S0W5
AACTGACAGCGGCCCGCTAAGGATTTATCGGCTCGCTGTGAAACTGACAGAGGCCCGCTAGGGATTTATCGGCTCGCTGTGAAACTGACAGCGGTCCGCTAAGGATTTATCGGCTCGCTGTGAAACTGACAGCGGCCCGCAAGAGTTGTATCGCACTGTTCTATCCCAAACATCGACACAGAAATCAGAAATAATGTATAATACTAGCAGTAGATAGGGTGGTTTTGATATGAGAATATTATTTATCGGAGATGTGGTCGGAAAAGTTGGCCGCCGCATGTTAAAAAATTATTTACCTGGGTTAAAAAAAGAACACGGCGCGCATTTCACAATTGTGAATGGTGAGAATGCTGCACACGGTAAGGGGATTACCGAGCGAACGTATAAGGAAATACTAAGTGCGGGTGCGGATTTTATCACGCTAGGGAATCATGCTTTCGCTAAACGTGAGGTATACGATCTCCTCAATACAGATGTGAAAATGGTAAGGCCGGCAAATTTCCCAGAAGGTACACCGGGTAAGGGGGCCAAAGTGGTCAACATCAATGGTAAGAAGCTGTTGATCGTTAATCTTCAGGCGCGTAGTTTCCTTGAGCCAATTGAAAATCCTTTTAAAGTTATCGATAAAATTCTTGATAGTCATGAATACGATCAAGCTTTCGTCGACTTCCACAGCGAAACGACGTCGGAGTCAATCGCCATGGGTTATTATTTAGATGGTCGGGTGAATGCTGTCGTTGGTACGCATACCCATGTGCAAACGAATGATGCGACCCGATTAGAAAATGGGACAGTTTACATAACGGACGTTGGTATGACTGGCTTTAAGGATGGAATTCTTGGTATTCGAAAAGATGAAGTCATCAGAAGGTTCATAACAAATTTACCTGAAAGACATGTGGTACCTGATGAAGGAAAAGGTGTCATCAGTGGCGTCATTATCGACACAGATCAAAAATCAATTAAAAATTTCAAAGTAGAAGAATAACTATGAAGGGTTCAGTTCAAATATAAGCTGAACTCTTTTTCTTTATTCCAATCAAATTTAGTGAAAATTTCGTCTGTTTTATGGCATAATATAATTAATTCGGTTTTCGAAATAAGTATGTGGGATTGAAACAAGGGGTGCGTGTGTATGTTAACTGTCTACCGTTATGCAACGAAATATAAATGGCTGATTATCGTTGCTTTAGTGTTTATGTTTATTGAACTGATTGTTGAATTAATTCAGCCACTGTTTATTCAGCAAGTCATCGACCAGGGGATACTTGCCAATGATTTAGATAACGTCATATTTTATTTAATTGTGATGTTTGCAGTATCGCTGATTGCCTTTATATCAGGGATTCTGAATACATATTTCACTAGTCATTTAACCAATATGTTTGGTTATGATTTAAGAATGGCAATTTTTACTAGAGTCCAGCACTTTACTTTAGCAACATTCTCGAAATTTCCAACTTCAAGCTTGATTACACGACTCACACAAGATGTCCTTCAAACAGAAATGCTCTTGTACATGAGTTTACGTATATTACTTAGGGCACCACTGCTCGTTATTGGTTCCTTGATCATGTCATTTGTAGTCAATCCGACACTTGGTTTTTATCTATCAATTCTAACGCCAGTCCTTGCGGTATTCTTATTCATTACTGCGAGAAAAGGGGCAAAAGTATTTTTAAGAGTGCAGCACTGGCTTGATAGAATTAACCGTTTTATTCAGCAAAATTTAGAAGCTGTTAGGCTGATAAAGGCCAACGACAGAGGGAAATTCGAAGCAAATAAATTCGCCAAGGTCGCAACCAAGTTAAAGACAGACACGACTTATGCTTTACGATTGATGGAATCGATATTACCGGTCTTACTTTTAATCATGAACGGCAGTTTACTACTGGTCTTATGGGTGGCATCTGACATTCTACAAGATAACGCTGTTGCTGTCGGTGAGATTGTAGCCATCATTAACTACGCCTTAAGAATGCAGGGTGGATTCTCAATGTTTGCCTTTTTAATTATCGCGACATCTCGTGCTAAGGCGTCAAGTGACAGAATAAGTGAAGTCCTTCATTCACCAATTTCAATAGATGGAGAACAGACGTATAAAGAGAGTGAAGAAGAAGGTTACGTTAAGTTTGAAAATGTATCATTCAAATATCCAAACGCCTCGCGATATGTACTTAAGAACATATCATTTGAAATATACGACAACGAAAACTTTGTCATCATGGGCGGGACAGGTTCAGGTAAGTCCACTTTGATTAGCTTGATTCCAAATATGTATGACCCGACAGACGGGAAAGTCTATGTCAATGATAAAGAAATCAGGGACTGGGAAACTGCGGACTTAAGGCAAACAATCGGTTATGTGCCGCAGAGATCTATGTTATTTACAGGTAGCATCTACGATAATCTCCTTTGGGGTAACATAAAGGCTGAAGAAGAAGAGGTCATGACTTCTTCAGAGAAAGCACAAATTCACGATAATATAATGAGCTTTGATGATAACTACGATACGCCAGTGGGTCAGATGGGTGTCACTTTATCAGGGGGGCAAAAACAAAGACTCTCTATTGCACGTGCCTTGGTAAGAAAGCCGGCTATTTTAATTTTAGATGACTCAACATCAGCACTTGATATTAAGACAGAAAACAACTTGTGGGATGCCTTAAAAGATGAAAATGTGACGCGAATCGTCATCACCCAAAAGATTTCTACAGCCAAAAATGCTGACCGTATTTTACTTTTAGATGACGGTGAAATTGCGGGGTTAGGTACACACGAGGAACTGTTAAAATCGTCACCGCTCTACGGAAAGATCAACGAGTCACAGATGAAAGGGGGGCACATCGATGAGTAATTTTTTCAACAAGCCTTTTGGTCATGAACATGTCTTAAAGAAGGAAGATATTGGTTCAAAACAGAAGCGTACGAGGGCAGATAATATGGGGCAGACGCTCCTGAGAATCTGGCAGTTCATGAGAGGTGAAAGAAAGTTATTATACCTCATCATACTACTCGTCGTTGTGACCAGTCTTTTAAGCATCGTTGGTCCATTTTTAGTTGGCCGTATTGTTGACTTTTATTTTATACCGAGAGAATTCGATGGGCTATTTAGAGTATTAATTATACTTTTAGCTTCCTATATCTTACTGTCATTAACAACATTTATTCAGGCTTACCTAATGGTCGGCTTATCACAAAGAACAATCTATAACTTAAGACAACATTTATTTGATCATATGCAGGAATTACCAGTCACTTTTTTCGATAATCGTCAACACGGGGAATTGATGAGTCGGATGACAAACGATATTGAAACCTTGTCTCAAACAATGAACTCTTCATTTATTCAATTTACGACAAGTATTGTGACCTTGCTCGGCACGTTTTCGGTAATGTTGTACTTAAGTCCAATTATGACATTTCTAACGGCATTAATTATTCCTTTACTTATCATTGGTGTCCGCTATATTACAAATCGTACAGGTCCGATTTTTAAAATGAGACAGAGACGAACGGGGGAACTTAATGGCTATATAGAAGAAATTGTCTCTGGTCAAGAAATCGTTAAAGTATTCTCTCAAGAAAAACGAGCGATTGATAACTTTGAAGAAAAAGCGAGAAATTTAAGAGAAGTTACTTTCTGGGCAAACTTGTACTCTGGCTTTATCCCGAAAATAATGAATATGTTAAATAACTTATCCTTTACTATAGTTGCAGGTGCTGGAGGCATTCTTGCACTGACGACAAACGGTATCGTTACTGTTGGTACTATTGTTGTCTTCGCTGAATATGCAAGACAGTTTACAAGACCGCTCGCTGACCTATCCAACCAACTCAACCAGGTACTATCCGCCATTGCCGGTGCTGAAAGGGTCTTTCAGATTATAGATACGCCAAAAGAAAAGGATAATGGAACGATTGAAAATTTACAAATTGATGGAAATATAGAATTTAAGAATGTCACATTCTCATATTTAAAAGAACAAAAATCACCAACTATAAAGGATCTATCGTTTTCAATTCAGGCTGGTGAATCAGTTGCTTTAATTGGTGCCACTGGAGCAGGGAAGACGACGATTATGCAGTTACTGGCCCGTTTCTATGAGGCAGATAACGGGGAAATTTTAATCGACGGTAGAAATGTTAAAGACTATAAACGGCATGCCATACGCTCACGTACCGCATTTGTCTTACAAGATCCTTATCTTTTTGAGGCAACAATCAGAGAAAATATTCGCTATGGACGCTTAGATGCAACAGATGAGGAAGTCATAGAAGCTGCGAAGACCGCCAATGCACACGACTTTATTATCTCCCTTGATAACGGATATGATACTGTACTTGATTCGGATGATGGTGTTGTTTCAGAAGGACAAAAGCAGCTGATATCTATTGCGCGGGCTTTAATTACCGATCCTGCAATCCTATTATTAGATGAGGCAACATCTTCAATTGATACGATTACAGAGCTTAAAATCCAAGAATCACTTGAGCGGCTGATGAAAGGGCGAACGAGTATTATTATTGCTCATAGACTCAATACTATAAAAGCGGTCGACCGAATCTTTGTACTTGAACACGGTAAAATGCTTGAATCGGGTACTGAAAAAGCCTTGCTCGAAAAGAAAGGAAAATATTACGATATGGTGAATCAGTAAGTTCATGAGATTTACATTTAATTCGTGTAAGGATTCATATATAATGGTGATATATAAACTTAAAGGTGGAACGTTTCATGTATACTAAGGAACAAATTATAGAAGAAGCAAAAAAGCTCGGTAAGATGATGGCTGAAACCGAGCAGGTTGAGTTTTTCCAAAAGGCAGAAGCTAAAATTCATGAAAACCAGGAAATTCGTGAAAAGATGGCAAGCTTAAAGAGCCTTCAGCAACAAGCCGTTAACTTCCAAAACTACGGTAAGGAACGCGCTTATAAGATGACTGAAGAAAAGCTCGCAAAAATTGAAGAAGAGTTAAACGACATGCCATTAGTCGAACAATTCCAAGCATCCCAAGCGGGTGTCAATGAACTATTACAAATGGTATCTCACGCGATCAGCTCAACTGTTACTCAAGAAGTGATTGAAAGAACGGGTGGAGATGTACTCCAAGGTGAAACTGGAGCTGCTGTTAGAAACAGACCGAACCAAAACAAAGATCAATTTAAATAAGCAATTTTTAAAGCCGATAACCAACTGATGTTGATTACGGCTTTTTTCTTAAAAAAAGGAGGATTTATAAATGAATAAACTGACGAGAAATTTAACCTTAACTTCTGTTTTTGTTGCTTTAAATGTGGTCTTAGGTGTATTTATAACAATACCACTCGGTGTAATTAGAGCCGCACCAATGCAACATTTAATTAACGTACTCGGGGCAGTATTCACAGGTCCATGGGTCATCGTTCAAGCCTTCGTGTCCTCGACAATTCGAGTACTCTTAGGTACAGGCACAATATTTGCATATCCCGGATCTATGATCGGTGCTTTATTGGCATACCTATTATATCGATATACTAAAAAATTGGCACCGACTGCCTTAGGTGAAGTGCTTGGAACAGGTATCATTGGGGCTCTAAGTCTGTATCCTTTGATGTTGATATTAGACCTCGACACTAATGTATATGCCGTTATTGCACTTGCATTTTTAGTGTCGAGTGCGATCGGTGCAACGGTGTCTTATTTTATCTTAAAAGCGCTCGAAAAGCGTGGAGTTTTAAACCGACTTTAAATGCTTCACATGTTATAATAATACGACAAGATTATCTTAGGAAGTGGAATAGATGGCAGAACTGACGCCGATGATGAAACAATATTTTTCGATAAAAGACCAACATCCCGATAGCCTATTATTCTTTAGGTTAGGTGACTTTTATGAGCTGTTTTACGATGATGCAGTGACTGCAGCAAAAGTGCTGGAAATCACACTGACTTCAAGAGATAAAAACAGTGACAATCCAACGCCAATGTGCGGTGTACCTTATCATTCTGCAAGAAATTACATTGCTAAACTCATCGACCATGGTTTTAAAGTCGCAATCTGTGAGCAGATGGAAAACCCGCGTGAAACTAAAGGCATGGTGAAACGTGAAGTCGTCCGAGTCATTACGCCAGGCACTTTAATCGATGATTTTGGAATGGAAGACGGCGCGAGTAACTATATTTTAGCGCTCAGAGAAGTGAATCAAACATATGAGGTCGCTTACGGTGATATTTCAACGGGAGAAATCCATGCCTTCTCAACCGCGAACCAGGACGATTTGAAGAGTGAAATCGAGACAATCGGTGCAAGTGAATTAGTCGTGGATTCAAGTTCAGAGTACCTGCTAAGTAAAATATATAGTGATCCACCGCTATATACTGTCTTTGAAGCGGTTGATAAGAAGGATTACGACTTTGAAGATGATGTCGTTGAACATGAGGCGATTCAGCTCCTCTTAAACTATATTCGTGCACAAAACATGAGAGATTTAGAGCATTTAAAACCGGTGACTAAACACCAGTTGAATGCTCATATGAGATTGAATTATGCAGCCGTGTCGAATTTGGAATTGCTTGAAAATATTCAGACTAAAAAGCAAAAAGGGTCACTGTTTTGGTATTTAAATAAGACCGAAACACCGATGGGGAAACGTCGTCTAAAAAATATGATTGAACGTCCGCTCGTTTCTAAAAAAGAGATTGAGAACCGCCAACAAATTGTGACCGTTCTAATCGACCATTTCTCTGAACGTGAACAGTTGTCTAAAATATTGAATCAAGTTTATGATATTGAACGTTTGGTCGGGCGTTTATCGTTTAATAATATTGATGTGAAGGACTTCGTCCAATTAAGAGACTCGCTCGAAGGCTTACCTGAATTAAAAGCACTTCTAGAATATCTTTCATTAACTGACAATCAATTATTTAGAAATTTTGATAGTTTAGAAGATGTCTATGAGCATTTAACTGTATTTACAGATCAACCACCTAAGACGATTCGAGAGGGTAATATCTTTAAAGATGGGGTCTCTGATGAATTGGATGAACTTAGAGACATTTCAAATAATGCGAGAACTTGGTTGAATAATTACTTAGAAGATGAAAAAGAACGTACTGGTTTAAAAAATCTAAAAATTGGTTTTAATAAAGTTTTTGGCTATTACTTAGAAATTTCTAAAGGGCAAGCTGTAAACTTTGATGCGGATAAGTTCTCTTACAATCGTAAACAAACATTAACGAATGCAGAGCGGTTTATTACGCCAGAACTTAAAGATATGGAGAGTAAAATACTGACGGCAGAAGATGATAGCATCATGCTTGAGTATAAGATGTTTACTGAAGTTAGAAATCATATGATGACCTACATCGATCGCTTGCAACATACCGCTTCACACTTATCAATGTTAGATACATTGATTTCATTTGCTCATGTTTCAAATGAGCATCACCTTATTGCACCTGAATTTTCTAGTGATCGTACATTAGAACTTGTTGAAGCACGCCATCCAATTGTTGAACGCATGTTAAACGAAAGTACTTATGTACCGAATGATTTAAACATGACAGATGATGACTTTATCTATCTAATTACCGGACCGAACATGTCAGGTAAATCGACCTATATGAGACAAGTTGCTTTGATTATCATCATGGCTCAAATTGGTATGAGAGTACCTGCAAACAAAGCAGTGCTTCCAATATTCGATGCAATCTATACTAGAATTGGTGCGAGTGATGACCTATCTAGTGGAAAGTCGACTTTCATGATTGAAATGATGGAAGCAAATACTGCCCTTCAAAATGCGACTAAAGATTCTCTATTAATTTTTGATGAGATTGGCCGAGGGACGTCGACTTATGATGGTATGGCGCTCGCTCAAGCCATGCTATCGTATATACACGATGACATTGGAGCGAAGACCTTATTCTCTACGCACTATCACGAATTAACAGCCTTAGAAAATGACTTATCTGGGCTACAAAATGTACACGTTAAAGCGACTGAATATGATGGTAAACTGGTCTTCTTACACAAGGTGAAGCCTGGTGCAGTAGAGAAAAGTTATGGTATTCACGTCGCAAGACTCGCTGAACTACCGAATAAGGTGACAGAGCTTGCAGAATCTTACTTAAGTGGTTTTGAAAGTAATGGTAAACAAGTGCCTGACAATACAATTTTCCAACTTGAACTACCATTAGACGATTCAGAAGAACAAGAGAGAAATATAAACAGTGATCTAATCGAAAAATTAGAAAGTATCGACTTAAATGAAATGACACCACTCGAAGCATTAAATACCTTAGCAGAAATGAAGAAATCATTGAAATAGGAGGCATATAAAATGGGTAAAATACACGTGCTTCCTGCTGATATACAAAACAAAATTGCAGCAGGTGAAGTGGTCGAGCGTCCATCATCAATCGTTAAAGAGATCGTTGAAAACTCACTCGACGCTGGCGCCTCTGTTATAGAAGTGATGATTAAAAACTCAGGTATGGATTCTATTAAGGTCATCGATAATGGATCTGGAATTGACTATGAAGATAGACACTTACTTTTTGAACGTCACGCGACGAGTAAGCTTGATACAAGCTATGACCTATTCGAAATCCGTTCCTTAGGCTTTCGAGGAGAGGCCCTGAGTAGTATTGGTTCTGTAGCCAAGGTCTCTTTAGAGAGTATGAGTCAAAATTCAACGCCTTTTAAAATTGTCTATTCAGCCGGGAAGTATGAAGTAGATACAGTTTGGCACGAAAGACAGGGAACGATAATTGAAATAGAGGATTTATTTTACAATACACCTGCACGGTTAAAATATATAAAAAATCTTAGAACTGAGGCCGGTAAGATTATTGATATCGTCCAAAGAATGGCTTTAAATAATCCAAGTGTAAGTTTCCGTTTAGTCTTTGATGATAAGGAACGCTTTAAAACGACAGGTAATGGCAACTTAAAAGAAGTCATTCATATCTTGTACGGCATGCAAGTATCATCCAATACTTTAGAAGTACACGAGGTGAGTCCTGACTATGAAATTACAGGTTACGCTGTAAGACCTGAAATAACTCGGTCTAATCGAAATTACATCAATCTCGCAATCAACAACCGTCACATTCGTAATTTCAAGCTCACTCAGAGCATCATCAATGCTTATCATACACTTCAAGCGAAAGATAAGTATCCGCTTGTCTTTTTAGATATTAAGATGGATCCGAAATTACTTGATGTCAATGTGCACCCATCTAAGGTTGAAGTTAAATTATCAAAAGAAAGAGAACTGTTAGATTTAACAGAACAAGCTGTCAAAGATGCATTAACAGAGACACAGTTAATTCCAGAAGTTCAGCATAAGTCGAAAGAAGAGAGACAACAAAAACCAGAACAGTCATCGATAGACTTTAGTGCGGACCGTTTAAAAGCCATAAAAGAAGCAGCGAGTCTTTATCAGAGTCCACCCAAGAAGAATAATTTCTTCAAGGAAAGAGAAATCGAACAGACGAGTGACCGGGCCTCAACAAAGCAAGAGCGTCCGACCGAGACTAAACCAAAAGATCAACCGACTTATATCAATACAGAAGACAAGCTAGAAAAAGCAAAACTACCGTATTTGGAAATTATCGGCCAACTTCATGGAACCTATATCATCATGCAAAATGAAACCGGCATGTACTTAATGGATCAGCACGCCGCTCAAGAACGCATCAAATATGAATATATTTATGAAAACGTAGTAAAAGAAAATGACGGCGTACCATTACTGATTCCATATACCTTCGAATTTTCATTTGACGACGTAATTACCATAGATGAGAAACTGACTGAATTAAGAAATCTAGGTTTTGAAATTGATAAGACGGGCATGAAACAATATACAGTATCAGCATATCCATCATGGATTAATAAAGATAATCCAGAAGCGGATATCAATGACCTCATAGATTTTATATCCCACACTGACCACTTTGATATCAACAAATATAGAGAAGAAATGTCCATCATGATGAGTTGTAAACAATCTATTAAAGCCAATCACTACCTCGATAAAAAACAGATGGAAGCCCTGTTAGAAGAACTCGGTAAGTGTCAATCACCCTACACATGTCCGCACGGCCGCCCAGTCATCATTCATATGACCACCTATGAGATCGAAAGACTGTTTAATCGGGTGATGAAGTAAGGTAGATTGTGGGAATATGGTGTTTGGTGAACTGGCCCGGCTTCGAAACCGAAACGAAGCGGATGAATCGGGCAAGCCCCGCGTCGAAACCAAAACGAATCGGATGAATCGTGCAAGCTCCGATTCGAATCAAAATCGAAGCTGATGAATCGGGATAGCTCCGCCCCGAATCAAAATCGAATCGGATGAATCAGGTAAGCTCCGCTCCGAAACCAAAACGAAGCGCATGTACAGAACAAGAACCGCTAAGAGGGGGTTAGTGTATGAAGATTATTAACAAAACAATGAAAAATAAAGGCAGGACGATTGCCGTGACGCATTATGTACCAGTTGAACCGAAGGCGAGTATTCAGATTTTACACGGTATGGCTGAACATAAGGACCGCTACAAGGAATTTTTAACTTATTTAACTTTAAATAATATTCATTGTGTTGTTCACAACCATAGGGGTCATGGTAGTGATGAGAAAAAATCTAATTTAGGTCACTTTGATTCTTTTGAAGATTTAATCGACGACGCTAAGGTCGTCTATCGTTCTATGCCGAGAGATTTACCCAGGTTCGCACTTGGTCATTCCATGGGCTCAATCATATTAAGAAGACTGTTAACTGAGGATTTATATGACGGTGCGATTATTGTAGGTACAGGCAGTAAGTTATCTTTTAAAGATGCGCTGGCTACAAAATTCTTAAAAGTGCTCGCTAAAGTAATTCCAAAAACAAGATCGACACTCATCAACAAATTAGCATTCTTTGGCTACGACTCTAACTTCAAAGGGAATCATAAGAATCGATGGCTATCAAAAGAAGATAGCAACGTCATCTCCTATAACGAAGATCCACATGCTGGTCAAAAGATGAGTGTGAAGGCGCTCAGTGAGATTTTATCGAATATACGTCAAGTGGATTCATCAAAGGTCATCAGACAATATAAAAACATTCCATACTTATTAATTGGCGGCAATGATGATCCCTTCTCTCATTTCGCGAGAGATTACGAGCTTATACGCTATCGGTTAAAGCGCTTATCTGATCACGTTGACGTCATACTGGAGCCGAATGCACGTCATGAGGTGCTATTTGAAGAAAATAGAGGGGCGGTTTTTTCTAAAATCGTCAACTGGGTATACTTACATGGGAAAAAGTAAATTATTAATCCTTGTCGGTCCAACAGCAATCGGTAAAACTGATTTATCTATAAAAATCGCAGAACATTTTAATGCAGAAATTATCAGCGGAGACTCCATGCAGGTTTATAGAGGTATGGATATCGGTACAGGAAAAATTACTATAGATGAAATGAATGGCATTCCACATCACCTAATCGATATTAAAGACCCGGATGAAACCTTTTCAGTATCTGACTTTCAAACAATGGTGGCAAACTTAGTGAAGGATATTGAGAGTCGAGGTAAAGTACCCTTCATTGTTGGTGGGACGGGTTACTACATTAAAGCCCTGATCGATGGCTATAAATTTAGCGAAGAAGAAAAAGAAGATATCGATAAATTCACCCAATACTATGAGCAATTTACAACTGAAAATTTATTCAAGATGCTCAGTGAAATGGTGCAAGATGTTGATATTCACCCCAACAACAGACAGCGAATCATTCGTCGTTTGGTAAAGGAAAACCTAACAACTACAGAAAAGAAAGCGTATACACAAGAAGAGAAGTATGATACATTCATAATAGGACTTACAACTCAGAGAAGTGTGATATACGATCGTATCAATTTACGTGTAGAAAAAATGTTTTTGGCTGGCCTTGAAAATGAGGTTAGGGGATTGTATGACAAAGGTATGTCTAAGACAGCGAGTCAGGCAATAGGATATAAGGAATTCTTGCCATATTTTAAAGGGGAGGCGAGTATTTCTGAAGTCATGGAGCGTGTACAAGCACATTCTAGACAGTACGCTAAAAGGCAATTAACTTATTTTAGAAACCAGCTTGAAATTCATTGGTATGATATCGCACAAACAAACACGGATATTATCTATAATGATATATATCAATTCTTACAAACAAAAGGGGAGAATTAGATGAATTTACAAGATTCGTTTCTAGGGGAGTATAAGGAATCGGGGCAGGTGTTAACCGTCTTCTTAATGAACGGTTTTCAACTGCAAGGTAAGATCAATGATTTCGACAAATATGTGATAGAACTGGATTCTGATGGGAAAATTCAAATCATATATAAGCATGCAATTTCAACTTTTGTACGTGCTTAAAAAAGGGGAAACCGACTGTGAAATCTCTACGGAGAAACTTTACAGTCGGTTTATTTTTTACCCAGCTAGATAACGTTTGATATCTTCTTCTATATCTTTAGGATCTTTTTGAGGCGCATAACGTTTCGCAACAACACCTTCACGAGTGACTAAGAATTTTGTAAAGTTCCACTTAACTGCACTGGTAATAAGTCCGGACTTTCCTTCAGTTAGGAATTTGAATAATGGATGAATGTTTTCACCCTTAACATCGACCTTCTCCATGACAGTGTACGTCGCACCAAAATTGTTCATGTAAGCATCACGTGCTTCTGTCGCAGAACACGGTTCTTGATTCATAAAATTATTAGACGGGAAGGCAAGAATTTCTAAGCCAATTTCATGATACTTTTCGTATAATTTCTCTAATTCTGCAAGCTGGTTATTAAAGCCGCATTCACTTGCGGTGTTAACAATAAGTACGACCTTTCCTTCGAACTGTCGCATATTTATAATATTTTCATCTGCGTCTTTTGCAGAAAGATCATAGAATGTCGTTTTCATTATATGATTCACCTTTCTTATTCAGAAACTTACTTAACTACTTTAATATAGCCTTATTTATAAATGCAAAACATGATATCGTAATATTAATAAAAAATTTGGGGGTGTTTGTCATAGAAATGACGCATACCGGAATCATTATCGCAGCAAATTTGCCTGAAACTAAGGATGTTGAATCCGAAGTTAAAGAGTTAAAAGAACTTTCTGAGTCAATAGGTATAGAAATCATTGGCATCCATATTCAAAATAGACAGCGAGCGGATCGTAAATCATATGTAGGTTCTGGATTTTTAGCAGAAATCGAAGCACAATATGAAGACTTGGATTATTGCATTGTAAATGATGAAATTTTAGCCAGTCAGAATAGAGCAATTGAAACTATGTTAGATACAAGTGTCATCGACCGGACCCAAGTCATCTTGGATATATTTTCTTTAAGAGCGCAGTCGAAGTCAGGTAAACTTCAAGTCGAACTCGCTCAACTTGAATACTTGGTTCCTAGGCTTAAAGGAGAAGGCATAAACTTATCACGCCTTGGTGGTGGAATTGGCACAAGAGGTCCCGGTGAAACAAAACTTGAAACGGACCGTAGGCACATAAACTCACGTATCTCTGATATAAAGAGGCAATTGAAAGTTATCGATAATCACCGCCTAAGATATAGAAATAAGCGTCGTGAAAATCAAGTGACGAAAGTGTCTTTAATCGGTTATACCAATGCTGGAAAATCGACGCTTTTCAATAAATTGACTAAGGCAGAGGCGCTTGAGGCAAATAAGCTTTTCGCTACACTAGATCCACTAACCCGTGAGATGGTGTTACCATCCGGTTTCCAATGTATTATCTCAGATACTGTTGGATTTATTCAGAAATTACCGACGACCTTAATTGAGAGTTTTAAATCAACACTAGAAGAAGCGGCGGACAGTGATTTTATTATTCATGTGATTGATAATAATGCTGCAGATATCAACAGTCAGTATGATACAGTTGAGCAATTGATTCAGTCACTAGATATGGCGGATATTCCACAGCTTGTCTTATTTAATAAGAGCGACCTGAACGACAGTAAAAAATTATTACCACCTGTGCCTTATAACTTTGTAAACAAAAATATGGATTCAACTGAACTACTGTCTTATATAGAAGACTTCATGATTAAGTATTTCAGTGATTATGAAGTCAGTGTGCCAATATATAGACAAGATAAGATTTATAATCTTAAACGCCAAACAGTGGTTAAGGATATAGAAATCGAAGAAGAAACAGTGAGAATATCTGGCTTTGAACCTGATGGGAATTTTGTAAATAGAATAATAGCTAAGGATGAAGATAGTGAATAAGGAAGAAAAAATTATAAGCATCATAAATGAGGCAGAAGAAGTATTGGCGTCTCATTTTAAAGAGAATAAAGATTTAGCCTACAAAAATTTTAAGAAGGTCATGCAGGCTTTTAATACACATTCAGTTATGGAATCAGACTTTAATGGTACAACAGGCTATGGCTATGATGATACAGGGCGTGATAAGTTAGAGGATATCTATAGAGATGTCTTCAAGGCTGAAGATGCTTTGGTAAGAACACAGATCATTTCAGGGACGCATGCAATTAGTCTTGTGCTACTCAGTATTTTAAGAGAAGGAGATGAGCTGCTTTATATTACTGGCCAACCCTATGACACCTTAGAGAAGGTCATCGGTAATAGTATAGATGACGTAGGTAGTCTGATGGAATTAGGCGTTAAATTCAATACTATAGACTTAAAAGAAGATCAGTTTGACACAGAGAAAATTCTCGAATCAATCAGTGATCAAACAAAAATAGTTGGTATCCAACGCTCACGAGGATATTCAGCACGTAAATCAATGTCAATCGAAGAAATAAAAACCATCATAAAAACAATCAAAGAAAAGCACCCAAATGTGATTGTCTTCGTAGATAACTGTTACGGTGAATTTGTTGAGAGTAAAGAACCCCTTGAAGTTGGTGCAGATATCATCGCTGGTTCACTCATTAAAAACCCTGGCGGAGGACTCGCAAAAATGGGTGGCTATGTCGCAGGTAGACAAGACCTTGTTGAACGAGTAAGCTACCGCTTAACTGTACCAGGTGTCGGTAAGGAAATGGGCGCGAGTTTAAATGCTTTAACAGATATGTACCAAGGATTCTTTATGGCACCTCATGCAGTCATAGAATCTGTAAACGGCGCACTCTTAATGGCTTATGTCTTTGAACAATTGAATATGACCGCTTCACCTTCTTATAAGGATAAAAGAACTGACTTAATTCAAAGTGTGAGCTTCAATACTGAAGAAGAGATGATAACATTCACACAAATGATTCAAAAAGCGAGTCCAGTCAATTCAAGATTTTTACCTATACCAGACCAAATACCAGGTTATCAAAACCCGGTAATCATGGCTGCAGGTACCTTTGTACAAGGTGCATCACTAGAATTATCTGCTGATGGTCCAATTAGATCCCCATATACAGTCTATGCCCAAGGTGGGCTACATATTGAGCACGTTAAATATGCCTTAGAAATGGTCTTAAGTGAAATGCATGAAAAGGGTATGATTCAACTGTAGGTCTTGTAATTGAAAGGCTAGTGACACAATAATAGTTTAAGAGTATAATTAACTTCGATCTTACAAATTGGAGCAAACCATATGAAAAATGTATTTGCGTTATTAAAAGAAAACTTCGAAAACCTGCCATTGATTTGGAAGTTGAGTTTATATAACTTGAAGGCTTCATACGCCAACCACTATCTTGGTTTACTTTGGACAATTTTAATGCCAGCTGCCCAAGTTGGCGTATTTTATGTTGTCTTTGGACTTGGACTAAGAGGGGATAGAGGAGATGTACAGAATGTACCTTTCCTCGTCTATTTGATTACTGGTATATTTGCCTTTGGTTTTATATCAGGATGTGTCAATGCAACATCAAATGCCATTAGTAGCCAGATTAACTTAGTGACAAAGATGAAGTTCCCTTCATCTATCTTGCTTTCGATGTCGGTCATGAATAATGTAATTTCTTTTATAATTATGACTTTAATCGTACTAGTCATCAGTTTAGTGAACGGTTATTCTGAACCAAGCCATTATTTAGTATGGTTTTATTTTATGTTTGCCACCATTGCCTTTAGTTATAGTATTGGTTTAATAATGTCTTCAGTGAACATATTAATAAGGGACTTTAAAAATGTTCAGGCAAATGTAATGAGAATGTTTTTCTTTGTAACACCAATTTTCTGGGAGCCAGAAGGTAGACCACCATTGATGTCTATAATTATGGCTTTTAACCCATTCGCTTATCTTCTCATGACATTCAGAAATGCGCTCATATTTGATGGACCAGCATTTTATGGTACAGCTGCTGACCATATCTATTTCTGGTCGATTACATTGTTCTTATTCTTTGTTGGAGTTCAGGTTCATTATCGCTATAAAGACAGATTAGTCGATTATCTGTAGAGGTGAAATTATGTATAAAGTAAAAGTAGATAATGTCTCAAAAATATATGATATAAATCGCAATAGAATTCAAAAAGTCTTATCCTTAATTTCATTTGGTTGGCTATATAAAGCTAAACCATTCTATGCATTAAGAGATATTAATTTTGAAGTACATGCTGGTGATTCAGTAGGTATTTTGGGTTTGAACGGTTCAGGTAAGACTACACTGTCTGACTTAATTGCTGAAGCGACGGTACCGTCTAAAGGGAATATTCATATTAATGGAAGAACATCACTTATTGCAATCAGTGCAGGTTTAAATAATGAGTTAACAGGCGAAGAAAATATTCGTATTAAATGCTTAATGCATGGTCTGTCTGAAAAAGATATTAATGATCGTTATGATGATATCTTAAAATTTTCTGAGCTTGGTGATTTCATCAAACAACCAATCAAGAGTTACTCTAGCGGAATGAGGTCAAGACTTGGTTTTGCGATTGCTATTCATACAGACCCGGACATTCTCATTGTAGATGAGGCTCTGTCTGTTGGTGATGAGACTTTTGCTAACAAATGTATTGACCGAATGAGAGATTTTCAAGCACAAGGTAAAACTATATTCTTCGTGTCCCATGCAACTGGTCAAATTAGACAGTTTTGTAATAAGGCAGTTTGGGTACAATATGGAGAAATGAAACAATTTGGAGATATGCAAGATGTAGTAAAAAGTTATGCTGAGTTTGTGGGTCAATATAAAAACTTAACACGTGATGAACAGATTGAGTATAAAGATAAGATGGTTGCCGAACAAATGGCGAAAAGTCAAAGATTGGTTTTACCGAAAGAGAAGATTAATATGTTGAGTGTTGCTGTCGGTAGTGGGCTGTTCTTACTAATGGTGCTCGGTATACTAATACAAGTATTCACTGTTTTTAATTAAAACAGCCTTTTTAAATATAGCAAAATATTGTAAGGTATAATATTAGTTCATTTCTGATAGACACATAGGAGAATTGCCATGAGATATCTTCAAGGAGTTATATCATACTTCGCATTAAAATATAATATGCCTGTTGTCTCTAGACACATACTCAAAATAAGTCTGACTAAAAAGATTGGTAAAAAAGAGCCGGGTTTAAGTTACTTTTTGAGAAAGTCAGGACACTTAACGCTACTTGACTTGATTGATCGTATGCGATTAGCCAATGATTATGAAGCTTATTTAAAGGCGCTTATTTTACGTCATGAGAAGGATTATAAAGGGTCTTTAGAGATGGTTGAAAATGACCGTAATAAGGCACTTGTACCTTTTAAGACCAAACTTTATTATAATTTAAAGCGTTTTGATGATGTTGAAGATATTGCAGAATCTGGACATGATGTACTCGGTGACTTAACAAAAGACCAGCAAGAGGTCTTAGTTCGTAATTTCTTAAAGTCAAATCAATACGATACGATTGAACGTATGATTAACCGTATGAGTAGAAATAAACAGCGATTGGTAGAATTATATAACGAAGAAAAAGATGATTTATTCTACCAATACTCTTGGACAAACTATAGACAAAATGTTTTAGAAATTGATGACCCTGATGTTCAGTTATCTGATTTAAAAGTAGTGATTGACCAAGAAGATATTAATTTAAAACATCTCGGTTATGTCTTAGTAATTAATAATCACTTCCAAAAAGAAGAATTAGTTGAACCGTTAAATGATTTATTTGTCGATCACATCAACAATAATAGTCAGTTATTTAAATACATAGATCCAATCGCAGTCGATGTATTAGATTTCAATCTTGCTTCGACTGACAAAAAATCTGACCAACTCCAAAATCTATTAAATTATTATCACTTTGGTAAAGGTACGAAAGTGTTAATGAATAAAATTTTAAAATTGTTGCCTGAAGTACCGCTTAATGCACAGCATATTATGAGTTTACGAAGACTCATTATAGATCAACAGATACAATTTAAGGACTCAAATGCAATTCGTTTGTTTAAGTCAGATAAGCGTTTAGAAACTGTATTTCAAAGTGCAACTCTATTTTTAGATGAAGACACTAATGATAATACAGATCGATTTGTATATGATAATTTTTCAAACAAAGCTAGAGCTAGAATATATAATGCAGTGATTGCACAACTCCAAAGGGTAAATAAGTTATATAATCTACCACCCTATATTTTTTCTTATTTAGAAAAGACGGCAAGTAAAAAATATAATCATGCCTTAATACTCGGTAGATACTATGCCGCTGAGAATGAGACTGATAAGTTAAACCAGTTAATTAAGCGCCATTTACCTGAAAAGAAATACAAGCTTCATATTAATCTTTCAATGTACTTATTTAATTTAAAACGATTTAATGACTCACTCTACCATGCACAAGAAGCGTATAAGATTAAACCAACCAGTGCAGATGTTTTAAGGGCATTGATTAGAGCAAATCATGCAATCGGTAATATTACAGCTCGCTTTAAGTTTTTAAAGGAAATGAAAAAGCACTTTCCTTCAAGAGTATATCCAGGTGAATTTAATCTGGCAGAACAAGAATATAAACTGATGCAACAAGAATGGCAACCGAAGCCCTTACCCTTAGATTCAAAATTTGATGGTGATGGAAAAACAATACTTTTTGTACTAAACAAAGGAATGCCAGTTATTAATGGTTATACAATTCGTTCAAATGAAATTATATCTAGAGTAAAAGAACTCGGATATCGACCAGTGGTGACTACACGCCTTGGTTGGTCCCCAGAACATGAAAGTTATGAAAAACCTGGACTAGATGATGGGGAATATCGCACATATTATATTGATCGCTCAGATAAGTACCTAACAAATCGAACACCTTTAAAAAAATATTTCGATACTTACAAAGATGAATTATATAAGATTGTCATGGCGGAGCGTCCCTCTATCATTCATGCCGCTTCTAACTTTCAAAATGCACTTCCTGCTATTCGTTTAGGAAATCAGATGGGAATCAAGACAATCTATGAGGTTCGAGGCATGTGGCACCATACACAAACATCTAAAATTCATGAGTTCTATCAGTCAGACAGATTTAATATGCAAGAAGAGTATGAGGTCATTTGCTGCTCTTATGCTGATGAGGTCGTTGTAATTAGTGAGAGTTTGAGAGAGTATTTAATTTTTAAAGGCATTGATGCTTCTAAAATTACTTTAATTCAAAATGGTGTAAACACAGATAAGATATATCCAACAGAAAAATCGGAATCCATTATTAATCAGTATAACCTTCAAAATAGTATTGTATTTGGTTTTATTGGATCAATTACTAATTATGAAGGTATCGAAATGATAATTGATACAATTAAAGAACTAAACGAAAGTGATTATTATGACAAACGTTTTAAGTTCTTAATTGTTGGAGATGGTCAATATCGTGCGACGCTCCAAAAGAAAGTGCTTGAGGCTCACTTAAGTGAGGATGTCATCTTTATAGGTAAAGTTCCATTTGAAACGGTTAAGGACTTCTATTCAGTTATCGATATCGCACCATTCCCTAGAGTGGATGAGCTTGTTTGTCAGTTGGTGACACCGATTAAGACATATGAGGCTATGGCAATGGCTAAGAAAGTTATTGTCAGTGATGTCAATGCGCTTAAAGAAATGGTGATTGATCAAGTCAACGGCGTTTACTTCAAAGCAGATAATCAAGATGCATTTAAAGAAGCGGTGGTCAAAGTACTAACAAATGACTCTATTGGTAAATCAGCGAGATTATGGGTTGAAGAAAATCGTAATTGGCAAGTATTAATCGATCGATTAGATCGTTTGTACAAAGAAATGATTGCTTAAAAAAATTGTGCCTAAGGCTTACCTTAGGCACAATTTTTATTTTAACTTACTAATATAATCCTTAATCCCATTTGATGCTGAATTAAGAGCATCTTGATTATCAACGATGAATGTTTCAAGATCGTCTTTGTTTAAGTCATAAAGAATATTTAAAGCCATTTCTAATAAGTCTTCTTTTTTAATATAGACCTCATTTACTTCTTCTTTTAGAAATACATCTAGACCGTTATAACCATCTACATACTTAAATGGGTTACCCACTAGTCCTTTGTATTTAGAAGTAGACAATATCAGATTTAACATCCATAAATTTTCATCACTTGGCATTTCAACATATTGGTATAACTTACCTTTTCTTGAAAGGGTGTTTGGATTGTACACAAAGGTATCGGAGAACCTAGGCTTAATATTATCCACTTCAGCTGTTACGCGAATTCGGTATTTCCCAGCATCATCTAAATGGAACTGACAAAAGCGTGAATCTGTACGGTGAGATTTTTTAAAAGGGCGACCATCTTTATATAATTCATAGATGTAATGACGTTCTTCTACATAGTTCATAAAAACAGATAGAATATCACCTTCTAATTTTTCGTCAAAGAGCAGTTGATTGTCATAGTTATCTGAATTAATTTTTCTAAGTTGTTGGTTAACTGCATCATAGATTTCTAGTGGTGCGTCAAGTATATCTTTAACTGCATCATTTCCTGCACTGATTACTAACTTATTTTCTATATTATTATAGAGTAATTCATATAGGCCTGAAATAAAGCTGTCGTAAACATTATTAGGTAGTACATCGATTAAAATAACTTTGTCATATCTTTGTGCCAAGGTTAGAACATCTTTGATTCTATCCCTTAAAGCTCTAAACTGATCAATTTTTCTAACTGTTTGGTAGTCGATATTATCATCAATCAATTCGAATGAACGACGGTTAAAGTAAGCACCATTATAGACGACGATATCGTTTAGTTCACTGAGTAAATCAATCATTAAGACTTCTGAGTTAGATTCTTTAAGTTTCTCCAGGTTTGCTTTATTTAAATCTCTATGAGCCGTTGAGATTTCTACGATATCACTCGTGTTAATGTCTTTCATTGCTTTTGGATACGGCTCTGAGAACAATGATAATAAGCTAGTACCAGCTATGAAGTTGTTAACTGAATAGGGAAAACTTCTGAATTCTGTTAGTTTGGAAGAAAATTTACTTCCGATAATATCAATTTTCATTACTTGCACCTCTAGATTTCGATAGAATGTTTTCTATTTGCATGCCTTAATAGTATAATATAATTTGAATCACGAATTAAGGAGCAGACTTATGTACTTTTTAAAGAAAAACATTCTTAATATTATTATTTGCATGCTTAGTTTTGGCGTGCTTGCTACAGTGGTTAACTTCTTCATTCCACCGTCCAGTACAACATACGAAGAATATTATACATTAGAAACTGCTCTAGAACCAAATTCTATTGCAGATTTAAATATTTTACTAAATGATACTATTAATAATAGTTCTGATAATATTCACGTAGCCGAGTTGAATGGACAAACAAATTCTAATCTGTTACAACTAAGCATTACAACAGAAAGTGGAATTAATTATGATTCGATCCATTCAC
This sequence comes from Jeotgalicoccus sp. S0W5, assembly GCF_011634875.1. Taxonomy (NCBI): domain Bacteria; kingdom Bacillati; phylum Bacillota; class Bacilli; order Caryophanales; family Staphylococcaceae; genus Jeotgalicoccus; species Jeotgalicoccus sp. S0W5. The sequence continues at coordinate 134,846 of NZ_SIRQ01000003.1, forward strand.
AAGTACATGATATTTTAGAATCGGAAGGATTCGTTATAACCGAAAACGTAAGCCAATTGACTTATGAAACATCGAATGAAGCCTTACAGATTATAATTGTTATGTTAGGGTTAATCATTGGTACTGTTGCAGGGATCATTCTCGCAGTCAACAATAATAACATTAATACTGAAGAAGATATCCAATACTATCTAAACGAAAGAACATTGGGTACATTCTAGGAGTGAGAATATGAGTTCAAATGAACAAAGTGAATCAGTATTTGACAAAGATCTTTTAAATACTTTATACGATACTGCGATTGCAATAAGAAAAGAGAACAAAGATAATCCAAAAAATAAGACAATATTTTCATCTTTAACAAAGCAAGCGGCAACAGTTGAAGCAACAGTTCATATTGCTTACTTACTCGCCAGCCTAAAAGATCGTGTGTTAATCGTTAACTTAGATGGAAAATCGTTTAACCAGGTTGAAACGTATATAAATTCAAAAGCCAAGCCGAATTTATTTACAACATTGAAGACTTCCATGTTTTTAAGTGAAGCCATTCAACCGACATCTGTTGAACGATTAGATGTCATTCATATTGAAGATTTAAGTGATGAGGAAATCGTTACAAAATTTAATGAGTATAATGTATTATCAAAATTAAGTCCATTGACGAATTATTATGATCATATCTTCATCATTGGTCCTCAAGTGGATGATATGGAAAATTACGGAACTTATTTGGAATTAGCTGACAGTGCTGTCACAATTATCAGTGCTAAAAAGAATGACAAACATGAATTAAGTAAATATTTACAGAAAATTAATCTTTTTAATGTAAAAAGTTTTGGTATACTAAGAAAAGTATAAATTTAAATTTGAAGAAGGTAAGGTGTTTCATAGTGAAACTAACAACAATTGGATTAGGTTATATAGGTTTACCTACATCTATTATGTTCGCTAAACACGGCGTAGATGTGTTAGGTGTCGATATTAAACAAGAGGCAGTTGATATGCTTAATGGAGGACAAATTCATATTGAGGAGCCTGGACTACAAGAAGCACTTGAAGAAGTGTTAGAAACAGGTAAATTCAGAGCTTCGACTGTTGCTGAAGAAGCAGACGCATATATTATTGCGGTACCAACACCAAACAATGATGATGAGCATAAATCTGCTGATATCTCTATTGTTATGGCTGGTGTTGCGTCAATCGTTCCTATACTTAAAAAAGGTGACACTGTAATTGTAGAATCTACAATCGCACCTCGTACTATGGATGATAATGTAGCGCCTTATCTAGAAGAACAAGGTTTTAAGATTGGTGAAGACATTTTCTTAGTACACTGCCCTGAACGTGTGTTACCAGGACAGATTATGCATGAACTTATTTACAACAACCGTATCATTGGTGGAATGACACCAGCATGTGTTGAAGCTGGTAAGAAAGTATATGGCACTTTCGTTAAAGGTGAAATGATTGAAACAAATGCAAAGACTGCTGAAATGTCTAAGCTAATGGAAAACACTTATCGTGATGTGAATATTGCTTTAGCAAATGAGTTAGCTAAAATTTGTAACCATTTAGACATCAATGTACATGAAGTAATTGAAATGGCGAACAAGCACCCACGTGTTAACTTACACACGCCAGGACCAGGTGTTGGTGGTCACTGTCTAGCAGTAGACCCTTATTTCATTATTGCTGAAGCACCTGAACAGTCACCATTAATCCAATTATCACGTTCAATCAACGTGTCTATGCCTGAGTATGTTGTTAATACAACTAAAGACATCCTTGGCAAACTTCGTGGTAAGAAGGTGACTGTATTTGGTCTAACTTATAAAGGTGATGTGGATGACATTCGTGAATCACCAGCGTTTGATATTTATGAGTTATTACGTAAAGAATCTGGCCTAGAGGTTGAAGCTTTCGATCCACACGTTAAGATGGACTTTGTGGAAAAAGACATGGCTGAAGCGATTAAAGATTCTTCTTTAGTCCTAGTATTAAGTGATCACAGTGAATTCAAGACTTTAACTGATACTGATTTTGAAGGTATGAAAGATAAAGTTATTTTTGATACTAAGAATGTTGTACCTAACAACTTCGAAGAAGTTAAATACTTCAACTACGGCAACATCCAAAAATTCTAGAAACTATATATAAATACAAATATAAACCGAATGGCATTGCTATTCGGTTTATATTTTAATAACAATCTATGAGGTGAATTGAAATGAAGGAAATAGTGGCATACGATTACCCTAAACAGTTCATACTGAACGAAGAAGAAGGTACAAAGATCTATAGAAGTGTTGGTGAAGATGAAGGTTCAAAAGAAATTGATGATTATCAATTTTCTATTGTTTCGACAATTACTGAAAAATATGAAGATGGTATTAAATATACTCAAATCCAACATGAAGACGAACGTTTAGGCTGGATTAATCTTCAAAATTCAATTCAATTATTTAGATTTAAAGATAAATCATATAAGTTCATTGCTGAAGAGTTTGAGGCTAATGAAATTAATGACAAATTAAATATAGTTAAAGATTTTAAAACTCACTTTAGTGGGAAAATGGTAACTGTAAAATCAGAAATTGAATATAAAGGTAATAAGTTACTTTCAGTGTTTGTGAAGGATAGATTTTTCGGGTTCCACGATGAAGAATATTTTGAGGAACTGATTACAACCAAAATTAATCTGGACCATGATGATCTTAAAAGCAAAACATTATACAAGATTAGTTCAATGGAAAAGCCATACCTAGAAAATGTTACTTTTAATAAACCACGTTTAGTATCTGTTTTCAAAGAAAGTAAAGTGGGCAGAATAAGGGCAAATAAAAAGGAGTACTTCTGGATCACTATAGATGGACTAGAAAAGTATTTAGACCAAGTTGAAGCAATATCTAGAAGTGAGTCAGATAAACACCTTGATGATCTTTTCTATGCTATAGAAAAAGAAAGGGCTCAGAGTAAAGAAGCGGTTAAGACAGTTTTATCAGCTCAAAGTTTCTTAAATTCCAAGAGAATGAAGGAAAAAGATAAACGTATTCAAACACTTCAAAACTCATTTAATCGAGCAAATCAAAAAATTAAAGATTTAGAGTCAGGAGCTTCAAGTAAATCTAATGTTTCCAATGAGGAAATAGCAGAACTTAAGAAAGAAAATCATAGGCTTAGTCAAGAGGCTAAACTGAGTGAAAAACGCTTAGAACAACAAAGAGATTATAACCGTCGCTTAGAACAACAAAAAGACAAGTATAAGGACCGTATGTTAGTAGTTGAAGAGAGACTTAAAAAGTTTACGAAATAAACATTAAAAATACTTGTTTTTAAAGAGTGGAGGTTTAAACGTGGACAGACATAGTCTAACTAAAAAATTAAAGAAATATAATAAAAAGATCGATAAAAATTTCCCTGGCACATTAAATCAAATAATTAATGACTTAGATCCATCTATTTTAGCAAATGAATATAACCCTAACTTTTCAAAAAGAATTGAGGCTGACCCTTTTTATGAGCTGAAATTTGAAGATATGAATCGTTATGAAGCGTTAGATAAGTTTAAAGAAGCTTCAAACGAAGTAGTGAAAAGTAATGGTAGTCGTATTTTTAAAAAATTAGATTTGAACATTGGTATTATTGCTGATGAATTCTTATATGATTCTTTTAAGGATGTTGCAAACTTTGAATATATTTCAAGGGACAATCAAGAGTTAAAAGACTATGATTTTGTGATTTTTGCTACATCATGGCGTGGGATAGATAATTCTTGGGACGGTTCTGCACATCCTAATAATGAAAAAAGACAAGAGATGATTGAACTTGTCGAAAAGTATAATAATAAAGGTATTCCTACAATCTTTTATTCAAAAGAAGACCCGGTTAACTACCATCTCTTTAAGTCTCTGGCAGAACATTGTCAACATATCTTTACTACAGCTGTGGAGATGGTGAAAGATTACAAGACGTATACTGGTAATGACAATGTGCATGTATTGCAATTTGGTGTAAATCCTTTAATACATAATCCAGTTGGAACACGTTCTGCTTCTGCTGATGAATTCAAAGATGAAGTGTTATTTGCTGGAAGCTGGTTAACAAAGTACCCTGTGAGGATGTCTGAAACTAAGAAATTATTCGATGCTATAGTGAGAGAAAAAGCTCCATTTACAGTTATAGATAGAAACTTGAATTTAGGAAATCCGAGGTACCAATTCCCCTCGAAATATCTATCCAAAATGGCACCACCGGTTCCACATGATGAACTTATGAATTTGCATAAGTTGATTCGATGGAGTATAAATATGAATTCTGTGAAATACTCTGAAACCATGTTTGCAAATCGAGTATATGAACTACAGGCCTTCGGAAATATATTATTATCTAATTATAATACAGGTATTAATAATCTTTTCCCTAATGTTCGACTTGTCCATAGTGATGATGATTTCAAAGTTATATATAATACTAAAGAAAAAGATCTTCTTGAACTACAGGCTAAAGGAATTCGCAATGTATACAATGGTCATACAACGTTTCATAGAATACAACAAGTAGCGAATACAATCGGCTTAGATTTTGAAACGATTCCTAATGAGATTCTAGTTGTACTAAACAATGATTCAGAACAAAATTTACAAAGTTTTGAACAACAAATATATGAAAATAAGTCATATATTTTAGAGGAAGAATTGGAAGATGCAAACTTGTCTTCGTATGACTTTATTACTTTCTTTAGCGATGAAAATATTTATGAAGAATATTATTTGAATGATATGTATAATGTTTTTAAATACGTAGACGTTGATTTTGTTACTAAAGACGAGAGCGCCGAGGCACATAACTATATAATGACTTTAGCAGATAGATATAAATCAATGATTGATATTGAAAAATATTTAGAAAACCCTGATATTGAAAATCTCGAAAATGGTTATAATTTAGATCATATAGAAATTCTCAATGTTGAGGACCTACCTGGAACAGAGGATGTACAAGAGAAAGAGTTAAGTGTGATTGTCCCAATCCATAATAATGGAACGTATTTAGAAGAAAAGTGCTTTGCCAGTCTGAAACGATCAAGTAGTTTTGATAAAATGGAAATCATCTTTATTAATGATGGAACGACAGATGAATTAACTTTAAAAGTTATAAATAGAATTAGAAGACGTCATCCCGATATAGTTTATGTTGAAAATGAAACAGGTTCAGGTAGTGCTTCTAAACCACGTAACCAAGGTGCTCGAATTGCTTCAACTGATTTGATCACATATCTAGATCCTGATAACGAAGCACTTGGAGACGGATATCATTTCTTATTAGAAAGTTTTAAGAAAAATGATGTAGATATGGTTGTTGGGAATATAATTAAAGAAGATAGTTACCGTAAGAACGAAGGAAAGTATACAAATATTCTAAAACGAGCGAATAAGAATAGAATGATGGTTACAGATCCAAAAGAATTTTTAGTTCGCTCAGATCTTCGTGTACAGAGTATACAAGCTCTAATTGTTAAAAAATCAGTAATTATTGATAATGATATTATCATGGTAGAAGGTGCTGCTGGACAGGATACAATGTTCTATCAAGAACTTGTCCTGAATTCAAAGGCAATTCTTGGAGTGAATAAATATATTCACGTCTACTATGCAGCAGTAACAGGGAGTGTTACAAACACAGTATCTCATAAGTTCTTCGATAAGTATTATAAACTTGAGACGGAAAGAATACCGTACCTAGAGAAATACGGATTAATGGATGTTTATTTGGATGTGAGGTTTAATCCATATATCAGATCATGGTATTTACTAAGACTCAATCGTGTTGATGAAGAAAATAGACATCAGGCAGTTACAAAATTCTTAGATATAATTCATTTATATGATAAGTATGAACCTGAATTTGAAGAAGATATTAAACACACACTTGAAAAGCTTGAAAAAGAAGTAAATTACAATGCATAGAAATATAAAGGACTCTCTGAAAGACTACTTCCAGAGAGTCCTTTATTATACAATAAATCTTGTGTGATTTTTGTTATAATAAATTAGTAACATGTATTGATATTAATAAACTAGGGTGAGAGATTTTGGTAAATGAAAATTTGAAAATAAATGAGAATGATGTATTTAGATTATTTGACATAAAAAAGCGTAAACACAGTATTGCAAAATACGCTTTGAATAATAAAATAGTTCCTTTTCCCGGTTTTAATTCTACGACCTTTAATGACAAAATTTGGACTGTAAAAAAGAGTGAAAAATACGGTAATAGTTATACATTGTACCTCCATTCATTAAGGGTAACAGTAGAACTAATGTTAGCTTATGAAGCAACTAAAGAAATTGAATATTTTAATAAGGCAGAGGAAATTATTAATTCTTGGATCAAACATACAGAAATTGACGATGATAATCCCATGATTTGGTATGATCATACTACAGCCAATAGAACACAAGCATTAATCCAGTATATTTATCTTGCAAACCAACTCAAAAGGGATATTGATGAAAACTTATGGATGAATCTACTAAAAAAACATAGTGAAATCATGAGTAATGATGATATATATAAGTTTAATAATCACGGATTAATGATGGATCGATCTTTAATGATTTTGGGCTATATCTTAGGTGATGAAAGTTCTATCATTAAAGGGAAGTCTCGTGCAATTAATACATTTTGGTACAGTTTTAGTTCACAAGGAATTCACCTAGAAAACTCACCACAGTATCATACAATGGTAGTGAGAATGTATAATGAAATAGAAGCTTATTTAAATAAGAAAGATAATAGTTTAGGTGAACATGTTGTAAACTATTTAAAATTAGCTAAAGAATACATTCCTTTAGTAACAAAGCCTAATCAACGATTGTCAAGTATCGGTGATTCTGGATCAGATAAGCAACCTAGAACGAAGCAATACAAAAATATATATGATATAGAAGCAGGCATATCAATTCTTCAATATGAATATCCTTCACCATTCTTTGTTACCTTTATTACTGGTTACTCTTCGAGGGTCCATAAACATAAAGATGATTTAAGCATTACGTTAAATTATAAAAATAAAGACTTTTTTGTTGATCCGGGGAAGTATAGTTATACTAGAAATAAAACTAGAACTTATATTACCTCACAAAGCGCACATAGCACTTTTTACTTAGAAGATTTCAATTATAATATCCACTTAGAGAATAGATATAATCGTAAAATTGTTTTTGAGAGTTATCATGATAATCAATCATTTACCCTTGTTAAAGGAAGACATGGTGATTACACTGGGTGTTCCTCAGAACTTACAAGAACAGTTGTACAATTAAAGGATTATCCAATACTAATATTATTGGATAACTTAGATACAGATAATGAGAATCCTCTTAACCTGGTTCAAAAGTTTAATCTGGCTACAGCCGTGGATATAGATAACATTGATAATGGTTATAGGTTGACTTCCGATGGGGAAGAAATGGTAGTGAAACAATACCTAGATGTAGATCAAAGTAGAATTATCAAAGGTGATAAGAATAAACCTGTGGCAGTAAATAGTGCTGGTTTTGCAAAAGTAAAAGAAACGCAGCAACTTGAATTCAAAAGAAGTACTACTAATTCTAATGTTTTCATAACATCAGTTTATGATGATAGAGTGGTAGAAAACCTTGATATACAGATAAATGATAAGAAACTACAAATTAATATTAATGACCAAACAATCGATATTTATGTTTAGGGAGGAGTAAGTGCTTTGGAAAATCAATTAAATAGTATTGTCTACCCAAAGATGTTCATTCTCATAGAAACTGATAAGCAAATTTATAAAAGCCTATACAATGATGAGAAAACTGAAAATATTGATGAATATCTATACAAAATAGTAACTTCAGTAAGTCAAGAAAAAAAAGAGAATGAAATCTGGCATTTAGTTCAATATGAAGATAAAGAGTTAGGATGGATAAATCTAGAAGATTCAATACAGATTTTCAGATTTCACGATGAGTTATATAAGGTTTTAGAGTCGTCCTTCCAACCAAATGAGCTTAATCAAAAAATGGGTATCGAAAAAGATTTTATTTCTCATTTTAAAGATAATATGCTCACTATAAAATCAGAAATCACTTATGAAAAAGAGAAATATTATAGTGTTTTCCTGAAGAATAAATTTCATGGTTTTCACAAAGCAGAGTATTTAGACCCATTAATAGATTTAAAGCTACCTATAAATGAAGATAATATTGATGAAACAGAGATTTATACTAATAGTAAATTAAATAATCCAGTCTCTAATGTTCCTGAATTTAAAAATGGTTTGTTAAATGCAGCTTTCTTTAAACATGGCATTGCTAGTGTCATTATCCAGGGTAACACGTATTGGACAAGACTAGATGCATTAAGGTCTATAGATATTCCTCATATAACTAAAAAGGAAAAGTCATTAGAACAATTAAAATATGATGATTTATTTTATAGTGTTGAAGAATCAAAACAAAAATCTATCGATATGCTCAAGACTATTATTGGTGCAAAAGACTACTTAAATAATACTGAAGTAAGTAAATATTTATCATTGTCCGGAAGTAAAAACTCAGGCGATAATGTAAAAGAAATAAAAGAAGAACTAAAATCAGTAAAGAATGAAAATCTCGATCTTAGAAGAAAATTAAGACAGACTCAAAATGAGATTAAGTTAGCAAATAATCGTTTAGAACATCAACTTGATTATAAAGATAGGGTTGAATCGCAAAGAGACAAATATAAAGCACGTATGGAATTGGTAGAAGATAAACTTACAAATTTAGACGCAAAGTATAAACAGTTAAAGCAACAAAAATCAGGGATGAGAAAATTCTTTAAATGAAAGAGTGTGACTAATGGAAAGAGATGAGCTTAGACATGCACTGGACAAGTATTATAGAGAATTAGACTCAGACTTTGATAAAACATTAAATGACATGATTAATACTTTAAATCCGAGTGTAAACATACATGAATATAGTCCGAATTACTTATTCAAACAAGATTCAGATCCATTTTATTATTTAAAGGTAAAAGATTTAAAAAGAGACCAGGCATTGAATAAGTTTAAAGATGTTGTAGATGCTATACCAAATAGTAATGGTAGTCGTGTTTTTAAAAAGTTAAACTTATATGTTGGCTTAATTGCGGATGAATTTCTTTACAATTCTTTTAAAGATGTAGCGAATGTAGAGTACATATCAAGACATGACCGTTTTAATTATAAAGATTATGATTTCGTTATCTTTGCAACAACCTGGAGAGGCATTGATCAAAGTTGGATAGGGTCTTCAAGTGCAAATGGACCAATTAGAAGACAAATGATTGACTTAGCAAAAGAATATAACAATCGAGGGATACCAACTGTATTTTATTCAAAAGAAGACCCGGTTAACTATAACTTATTCAAAAGCTTAGCTAAACATTGCCAGTATGTTTTTACTAGTGCAGAAGAAATGGTAAGACTCTATAAAAAGTATACAGACAATGAAAATGTTGACGTGCTTCAGTTTGGTGTTAACCCGCTAATTCATAACCCAGTAGGTACAAGAACCGAAATCTCAGATGAGTATAAAGATGAAGTGCTTTTTGCAGGAAGTTGGTTAACTAAGTATCCTGTTAGAATGACAGAAACATCAAGGCTCTTTAAATCTATCATTAAAGAAAATGTCCCGCTTACAATTATTGACAGAAATTTAGAACTTCAAGATCCAAGATATCAATTCCCAGAAGAGTTTATTCCTCATCTAACACCGCCGGTAAATCATGAATTCTTAATGAAGCTACACAAGATATTTAGATGGAGTATTAATATGAACTCTGTAAAATATTCAGACACAATGTTTGCAAATAGAGTATATGAATTACAAGCATTTGGGAATATTCTACTGTCAAATTATAATACTGGTATCAATAATCAATTCCCAAATGTGCGTATGATAAATGCGCCGGATGATTTTAAAGTGATTCATAATACTAATGAAACGGACTTAAAAGAACTTCAAGCGAAGAGTATAAGAACCGTGATGAAAGAACATACTACTTTCCATAGACTTATGCAAATTGCTGATACAATAGGTATCAGTGTAAATTCTATAAAATCTAATGTATTAGTAGTGCTGGAAAATGAGTCTTCAGAAGGTGATTTCGACAGACAAATATTCGATAGTAAAAAATCTATACTTCTCAATGATTTGAATATGGAAGTAGTTAAGCAGTATGACTTTATTACATTTTTTGGGAAAGATTATTCATACGAAGAATATTATTTAGAAGAACTCTATTCGGCTTTTAAATATACAGATGTAAATTTTGTCTCTAAACAAGATGACATACAACCGCATAACTATGTTCAATACTCCAAAGAAAAATTCAAAACGATGTATGATACTACTGTTATTAATTCACTTGAAGATTTTGTTAACATTGAAAATGGGTATAACTTAGATAATCAGGAGATAACACTAAAAGTAGATGACATTGGTTCTGATAAATTTAGTGAAACCAAGAAAGAGCTTAGTGTGATTGTTCCCATTCATAATAATGGTACATATTTAGAAGAAAAGTGTTTTGCTAGCTTAAAACGCTCAAGTAGTTTTGATAAAATGGAGATTATTTTTGTAAATGATGGTAGTACAGATGAAACCACGATTAAAATTATAAATCGTATTCTTAGACGTCATCCTGACATAGTCTATTATGAATTCGAGAATGGTTCAGGAAGTGCCTCAAGGCCAAGAAATAAAGGTGCTAGGTTAGCAACAACTGATTTTATTACTTATCTTGATCCGGACAATGAAGCGACAGGTGATGGTTTCCATCAAATGTTAAACTTAATTAAAGAAAAAGATGTAGATATGGTAGTAGGTAATATTATTAAGGAAGATAGTGATAAACGTACTGCGGGTAAGTATACAGGAACGATCAAGAAGTATAACTTTGGTAAACTCTTCATTTCAGATCCGAAGGAGTATATGGTAAGAGCTGCAATGAGGGTACAGAGTATCCAGGCATTAATTGTTAAACGATCTATTATAATCGATAATGATTTGATCATGGTAGAAGGTGCCGCAGGTCAAGATACTATGTTCTTCCAGGAATTAGTTTTAAATTGTAATAGTATTCAAGGCATTGATAAATTCATTCATGTTTATTATGCAGCTGTGTCAGGAAGTGTAACAAATACTGTTTCTAAGACATTTTTTGACAAATACTATGCTCTTGAATTAGAAAGAATTCCATTCTTGAAAAAATATGACCTACTTGATGTATACTTAGAAGAAAGATTGAGTTTCTATGTTAGAAAATGGTATATGCCTAGACTAGAGCGAGTAGCTGAACAAGATAAACCTGAGGCAGTACTTAGATTTTTAGATATTATAGATTTATATGAGCCATTTAATCCAAAATATGAAATAGAGGTTCAGGAATACTTAAATCAGGCTAGACTGGAATACAAGTAGCAGTATTGCTACTTGTATATTGTAATGGGGCGAAATTTATGAATAACTTGTTAGAACAGACAATACTTAAATATAATGAAGTTGAGAATAATTATTATAATAGTTCAAAAAATGTCACAACTGACTTCTTGGATAGTTATGCAAAAGAATTAGGCTTAAGTATTAGGAGAGATAGAAAACTAAAAATTACTCGTTTTTATGATGGACAAGTAATGATTGGTAGTTTGAAAGGATTAAGAGTTTCAAGTACTGGTAAGGAAGCATTTAATTTATGTAGAGATAAATTCAAACTGGAAAAATACTTAGAAGATCAAGGTTTTTTAAGCCTTCACTCAAAGATATTTACAGTAACGGAATTTAAGGAAGCTAAAGCGTATGTAGATGATAATCCAGAACATACTTATGTGCTAAAACCATTGTCTTTAGCAGGTGGAACGGGCATTGAATTGAATGTTTCTAGTGATAACTTTGTTAATGCCTGGAATGCTTCTATATATGCACAAAGAAAGAGTAGAGTGAAAGATCCTACTTGTATCATACAACGTTTTGTTAGCGGTTTCGATGTTAGAGTATCTGTAATAGAGGGCCAAGTTTCTGCAGCAACGCTTCGATTACCAGCTCATGTAGTAGGTGATGGTAAAAATACAATTGAATCACTTATTAATAAGAAAAATGAGGATAGATCTTTAATCAAATATTTTCAAAAGAAATTGATTCCAATTGATAATAAACTTTTGAATAGACTAGAAAAAAGTAATAAAAATTTGCAAAGTATCCTTTGTAAAGATGAAGTTTACTTGTTAAGTGATATTTCTAATTTAACGTTAGGTGGAGAAAGTATAGATATCACTGATATAGTTTCAGATGAAATTAAAGAAATGGCTCTAAACTCTATAGCATCAATTCCTGGTTTTTATAGTGGTGGCGTTGATATGATGACAGAGGATTTTACAAAGGAAGAAGCTTATATAATAGAAATCAATACTAACGCCAACCATACGATGCATCATTTACCTTTAAAAGGTGAGCCAAAAGAACCCTTTAAAGATTTATTAAAAATACTTAAATTAAAGAGTGAAATTAATAATAAAATCGATATCGATTCTGATAAAATTAGTATGTTGAAAAACATCTATAATTTTTCTTTATTAAAAGATAAATACTCTAGAAAATTATTAGAAAAAGTACAATAAATAGATGGGTAATTTGATTACGGGGTGCAATAATGAGGATTAATGAATTAAAATATAATTCAAGTTATGTGATTAGTGAGTGGAACTTAGATAGTGTTCTATCTCAGTTTAAATCTGTAAGCATAGAGAAAATTAAACTATACTATGATGAAGCTGTTGATATTACACAAGTTCAAGATGGTAATGATTCTATCACTATGATTGGCTATTGTTTCGATATTAGGGATGGAAATAAAGATTCTAAAGATATATTATTGGATATTTTAAATACTGATAATTTAGAAGAAGAATTGGATTTTATCAATGGTAGGTACAACTTTATAATTCAAATTAATTCTACAGTAAAAATTTACAGTGATGCGTCACAATTGAGACCATTGGTATACCATGAGGATAGTAAAACTTTGGCTTCTCATGATTCATTATTAAAAGAAATTTTAGCTGTATATGAAATTGAAGTGGAACAAAGAAGTCCTGGATTTCACACTGAATTAGACTTTACTAGATTTAAAGATATATATAAGTTTAACCCTAGTCTGTTTCTTGATTACACAAATTTTGAGTTTACAAGGTTTTATCCGAGAGAGAACTTAATTAGACAATCAAGTCAAGAAGTATTCAAGGAAATGAAACCTTATCTAGATCAAAGTAGAATTTATTTAGAGAATATAAATAACGATAAATTTGTATCAGTGACAGCAGGTATTGATTCACGAGTATCAGCAGCTTTAACTCGAGACTTTAGCAACGAAATGGAATATCTAACTTACACTCAATCGAGAAAAAGATTAGCGACAAAAATGGCAAAAAAAATATATAAAATCGATGAAAAAATCACAACTGATATGAGAGATTATTTAGGATGGAATCATAGTATAATTAAATTGTCTCATTATACTCCATCAAAAGATGAGATTAAAGAGTTAAATAAAATTTATAATTCTAAGCATGCTTATGCCTTAGCCAACTATTATAAAAACAAAAAATATAATAAAGCTATACATGTGAAATCTACTGTTTTCGGTATGGGTAAAGCTGATTTCCCTTCAGATTTAGACCAACAGGAAGATACATTTGACTTTTATAAAAAATGTGTTCATGGCTTACCACAGAGATTCTTTGACCATGCTGATTTCGATCAGGAAGTAGAAGCATATTTTGAAAGAAACTTAATTAATGAAGGTGTAACCAAAGGCAGGCATTATTTTGATTTGTTCCATTTAGAATCACGGATGGGAAACTGGCATAGCATGCTGACCTTAGAAACAGATCCAGAAACTGAAGAATTTATATTTACCAACTGTAGAAAGATGATTGATTTTATTCAGAGTCCACCAACTCAAGAAAAAAGAGATTTTGATTTATATAAAGAAATCATTGAAAATTACTGGCCAGTACTTTTACAATTTGGAATTAATTCAGCCTCACCTGTTAAAAATAAAGAAACTTTGACGGATGAAGAAGATCATTTTGAAAGTTTGGTTGTTAACAAGGTTAAACTTAAAGAAATTAATAAAACAGTCTTTAATCAAGATGGAGATTCACTGATAATAAAACCAGATGGTAATTTAGTAAATATTTATGATTCTTATAGTTTTTCACTTGAACATGAAGATATTGAAAATAACAGTATTAGAACTATTACATTAAATAGCTTTTATAGAAACACAAAAGCAAAGAACAAAATAAATGTTATAGTAAAACAAGAAAATGATATAAAGGTCTACGATATACTTGATTTGAACAAAGGAATTGATTTTTCTTTAGGTAGAAAACCGCTTGTTATCAATATCGTATATATGGCGAACTTTACCACTAAAACTTGGGTGGATGCAGGTAGAATTAAAGTGGACATTAAATAAGAACCTTATTGGTTCTTATTTTTTGTTGAATAAATTCTCAATTAATCATTTATAGTAAACAATATTAATGGTTAATTTGTTAAACTTAAGATATAACTTTATAGAGATCATATAACATCAGATTCGGGGTAATGATATGAATGAGAAGATACTAAGCGAAATATTGTCAAAAGTTAGTACTTTACCAAAAAATGATTATGGGACGGATATTACTCAAGATTTGTTTGAAGTTACTAAAAATGAATTGAATGAATTAGAAATAAAGTTTGAACCATATATTTATAAGCAAAAAGAACGTTTGAAAATTTTCTATACAAAAGATGATTACTTTAAGTACAGTAAAAATTTTTATAACAACAATAGTATGTTTGGTTTTAAAATTTCAAATGACAAAATGTTAACGGAAAAATTCTTAAAGCTTGCTAATGTACCGACTACAAATTCAATTAAATTATCAGCTAATCAGTTTGAAAAAGGAATGGAATACTTGGTTGATAATCCTAGTCCTAAAGTTGTTAAACCGATAAACTTGGCTAATGGCAGAGGTGTGTTTGTAGATGTAACTACAGATAATTTCAGGGAAGTTTGGGAACAATGTGTCTCAATACAGAAGCAACGCAAAGTTAAGTATCCAAAAGTTCTTATACAAGACATGGTTACTGGATTTGAAGTGAGGGTAATCGTAGTTGAAGGCAAGGTGTTATCTGCAACTTTAAGGACACCGCCTTATGTTATTGGTGATGGAAACAATACAATTGCTGATTTGATAAATGAAAAGAATAAAATTAGATCATCGAATGAATATTTTAGAAATAAGGATTTAAAGCAAGATGAGAAGGTTATAGATTACTTGTCTTCAAAGCAACAAAATTTAGATACGGTCTTAAAGGAAAATGAATTGTGCATTACATACCCAATCTCGAATCTTGTGAATGGTGGAGAAAATATAGTAGTCACACATTTATTGAATGACAAAATTCTTAAAACAGCCCAAGATGCAGTAATCGCAATCCCTGGGATTCATACTGCTGGTGTGGATGTATTGATTGATAGTTTAGAAACTGAAACTCCCACGATACTTGAAGTCAATAAGGCGCCAGCTTTACAGCTGAATTACTATCCCTATATAGGAGAACCACAGTCACCACTTAAATATATATTTTCTTCACTTGTTTTAGAGCAAAAAATTATTAATAATCAGTTGGATATAAACAACTTAAACGAATTTGAATTTAATATTTTGATAAATAGGTATAAATATTTATTCAGAAAGCAAAAGACACTATCAACGATTATCGGAAATATTAAAAATTAGTAACATTTTGCTTGTATTGTTTGATAATATTAAATTGTATTTAAATTTTCTTACTAGGAGATGAAGTTCTATGAAATTTAAAACTTTTTTATTACTTAGTTCAACCCTATTGTTTTTAGCAGCGTGTAGTGATGAAAATGAGAGTTCTGAAGAAACAACATCTGAAGATACTACAACAGAAGAAACATCTGCAGATACTACTGATTCAACAGATGAGACAGAAACTTCAGAAGAAGGAACTGAGTCAATTTCAGAATCCGGAGATAATCTTCTAGATATAGAAAATTCTGAAGCGGGATGGGTTAATTTCGCTGGAGAATTAAAAGGTAGTCCAGATTATAAAGTCACTCCTGAATTACCATATGATTCATCTTCCCATTATGAGTTAAACATTGGAGCATACGTGTCATACTTTAGTAATGGAGAGTTCTTAGAAACAGTACAAACTTCTAGTGGCCCAATCAATCAAGTTGAAGGTGCAGATTCTATTAGAGTGAGCTATCATAATTCATTCGAAGAAAACATAAGTCTGACAGAGCAATAGAATTTATTGAAATATTTGTACCATAACTTTCTTAGTTATGGTGCTTTTTTGGAGGCAAAGAATTGAATAATAATGATTTGGAATACATTTATAATAATATTCCTTATGAAAAAATATTTATAAAAACAAAGTGAACTATAATCTACCTGCGATGCATATAGAAGCACTTAAAAGTATTAAATTTAATTATAAATTAAATTCTGCAAAATATAATTATCAAAAGACTATTGATATATTGAGAAAAAATGGTACTAGTATAACGAGAGTACAACCTCCTAGATACCTTTCAAACGGTAGATTAGGAAATAGAATACTAGTTAATAAATTATCAGCCGAACAACTACTAAATAAGTTTGATATACCTACACCCAGATCAAAAGTTTATAGTATAGATGAAATGCTACAGGCTAAAGAAGTATTTTTTAGTAATAATATAAATTCAAAAGCTGTGATTAAACCTTATTCTGGTAGTCTAGGTAAGGGTGTAATAGTCAATATTTCCAGAGATCGTTTTGAATTTAATTGGAAAGAACTAGTGAATACTCAAAAAAATTTAAATAAAGTAATTGTTCAGGATTATTTAGAAGGATTTGAAGCCAGAGCAACAGTAATAGAGGGGCATTTAAATTCAGTAACCGTTAGGGTTCCACCTTTTGTCAAAGGTGATGGTAAACATAGCATAGAAAATCTTATCGATATAAAAAATGAAGAAAGAAATATTTGTAAAGTTCTATCACTAGCTAAAATTAAAACTACATCTGTAATAATTGAATTTTTAAGATCACAACAGTTATCATTAGATTACGTTCCCAAAAAAGACGAGTATATACTTTTAAATTCTGTGTCGAATTTCAGTTATGGTGGGGAATTAATAAACGTTACTGATCTTGTTGGAGATGAAATAAAGAAACGGCATTGAATGCAGTGGCAAGCATACCAGGTTTTTATACAGCGGGTGTGGACCTTATGTTGTCATCATTTGAAGATGTATCACCGAAAGTAATTGAGATAAACTCATATCCTATGTTAGGAATTGCAGTATTTCCAACTTATGGACCTACAACAACGCCTTCTAAAGATTATTTTAGGGCAGTTGTTGCAAGAGATCAATTTATGAATGACACATCAAATTCGTATGAAATAGAAAACAGTGATACATACTTAAAAACCTATTTTAAATTCGATAGAAGAAGGACTGCTTTATATGAAAAATTCTATGTTGAATTATCTGAAATATACGTAAATCAATAATTCTAGTATATAGGTATTCATGACTGAAGTTATAGTTATGATTACCTATTTTTCTGCTATTTCTTTGACATATTGGATGAACTGTTGAAGATATCTACTAAGTAAAGTGTCTAATCGAAATTTTTCTTATGAATATTGATAATAATTATATGGTATATTTAAATGTACAAATCATTGAATAAATAATTATATTAATCATAGGAGAGTGATTTTTTGATTAAATATGAAGAGTTAAGTAAAGAGTTATTAGTAGAAAATAACGGACAGGGAATGGAAATAGTACACAATGAAGAATCTTTCTTTTTTCTAGTGAATATAGTTGAAGGAAGTGACAAACTGATAGCGTTGTCAGGAGGGGCATTAGATCAAAAAAAGAAAAGTCCACCTGTATATATGCGATCAAAATGGAAAGATGAAATAAAATATAATTCTATATACATAGATGATAGAACTATACACGGTAACAATCTTAAAATAGGTTGGGGTGTTGGTAATAGAGACCGACATTTTTTAAAAGATTATGTTGTAATAATAAAAAAGATTGCTGATATATTAGGAATCAAAGCTAATAATACCATGTACTATGGATCTTCAATGGGTGGCTTAATGTCTGTAATTATGGCAACAATGCATAAGGATTCTTTTGCAGTTATTGATAACCCACAAACAAACATATTTAATTATTATCAATCATACGTTGATAGCTTACGTGAAAAAGCTTTAGATGGAATGACAGTAGAAGAGATTAATAGAGATTTTCCTGAAAGAGTATCAATGATTGATGCAATGCTAAAATATGACAATGTCCCTAGAATTTATTATTATCAAAACAATAAATGCAGTTTTGATATGAAGTACCATTATGGACCATTTAAAAAGCAATTTGAGGAGAATGGCTTTGATGACGGAAAAGTAAGTTATCGATTGTATAGTGATGCGGCTAGGGGACATAGTCCTCAAGTAAAAGTTAAAACGTTAAAAATATTTGATGAAATTTTTAGTGGAATTTGATTCAATATATATACTACAAATTAATAACACGTTAAGGTAATCATTCGAAAAAGCCCCTAAAAAGTCACTATAAAAGTGAAGTCTGAGGGGCTATTTCACTAACTGTCTAATTGATTGGTTTCAGTTCAATACTTTTAAACATGTATTTTACTAGCAGGGCTAGTAACTGCAATCTTTTTAGATATTTTCTGTTTAGATTGATATTCTTCATATGATTTTAGTATAAGTTTTGAAGCAGATTCCCAAGATACTCCTTTGAGGTTTTTGGAAATACTTA
Organism: Jeotgalicoccus sp. S0W5; assembly: GCF_011634875.1. Lineage (NCBI taxonomy): Bacteria > Bacillati > Bacillota > Bacilli > Caryophanales > Staphylococcaceae > Jeotgalicoccus > Jeotgalicoccus sp. S0W5. The sequence continues at coordinate 153,776 of NZ_SIRQ01000003.1, forward strand.
CTATGATAGATATTTTATCTCCAGATTTCAAATTGAAAATTGTAATATCGTTATTGTGTCTCCAAACACTCATGTCTTCTTCTAAGTATAAAGTGTCATTTACATATATAGAATAAGAAAGCGCACCTCTGTTCTTAGAGCTGTATGAATTATTCAACGCTAGATGCACATGACCTTGAACTTTATTAAAACCTAAGTCTAGTTGAGAGTAGTTTCCTTTTCTCAATGAATGTCGATCAATATATATTGTATTATTGTAATTTATAATTTCTTTAATAATATTATTATCACTATCATATAAGTTATATCTGTTGAAAATATTATCTTTAAATCTTGTATATGGGTTTCTCATAGTATTTCCGTCACTTTGCATCTGTTCATATAAATTGTCAAAGCGGTTATAACCAAAAAAGTTAAGAACAGGATAGTTTCTATTAATTAAATCTCTGAAAAACTTGATTGATTTTCTGGTTTCATATGGAAAAGATAAAGAAATATCAATAAGTGCTCTCATGTTATATGGAATATATGATTGAAATGCTATATCAGTCTCATTAACTATTTCTGCATGCCATCTACCCATTCTACTTTCCCAAAAAGCCAAGTCTAATAGTTGATAATCGAATGGTTCAAAAGAATAGTATTGTTCATTCATGTCATTAGCATACTCTTTTAAATCATCTATATCTTCGGTATTACCTTTGTATTTCCCTAATACGTATAAAACGTAGGAATCATTTATGCTTTGAATTGAATTTTCAGTAGTTGGAGAGATTAGGTATGATCGACCGATTTCAAGTAAATTTGCTCTAATGTGTAATGATTTCTCTTTTGGAAAAGATTGCATATAATAAGGTACTAAAAATTTACCATGAGATCTGAAAACATTCTTTGAAACAGCTTTAGATGCATCATCAGATAAATGATATTTATTATTCTTAAAAAAGTAAAACTCATGATTCAAATCTAAGTTTGCTTTCATTTTTTCTAAAATCACTCTATCAATATCATATGAGGCCTGTGTCCGATTTTGCACTTCTTCAGATTTATCGACTGCTGCATAGGTGAACATTCTTATTTTATCTTTATGATCTTTTAACATCGCTAACGAGATTCTACTATCATTACCACCAGTTAGAGAAAAGGCAATATCATCATAAGTATTTATACAATAATTAATCTGATCCTTCCAAAGTTTTTCAAATAATAAATATTTATCATCAATCGGCATTTCTTTATATTTGTTATTTTGTCTAGGGAAAAAACGTGAAATATTCTTATCATTAAAATTTAATTTAAAATTTGGCATTAAACTTTTAATATTTTCAGCTGGCGACTTATCATAAGTAAAACTAACAGTTGCATATTTCATACCTAAATCTAATGGGTTTGTGGGTATTAAATCTTTAAGTAAATTAAAATGCGAAGCTACTAAATTGTAATCATTTGCGTAATATACACTTCGCATAGCAGTTGCATCTGTATAGATCTCAGCATTATTATCAGTTCCTATTATAACAACATATCTTCCACCTATGAAATCTAGAGTGTCTAGGAATGTTTCTTTATTTGATACATAAGATTCTAAAAGGAAATCTGATAACTCAATATTAGTTAAATTTTTATCTTTACCGACATGAACAAAATTGCCATGCAAGATTATAAAATTAGACTCTTTGATTAATATTTGAGGTGTTTCTCTGTCATCGTAACTATAAACATACTTATTAAATATTATTTTCTTTGAATAATAAGATGGTATATTATCGTATTCTTTATCTGCAAATACAAAGCCATATGGGTAATTAAAATTTGAACTTAACATTTGTTGTTTAACCCTCCTAGATTATTCATATACTCAATATATCATACTATTCGTAGCTAAAGATTAAACAAAATTTAGGATTAATTTCACCTTATATAAGAGATACTAAATTTTGAATGTGTAAAAGTGTACACAACTTAAAAGAGGTTTAGGTAATTTAAATTTGCCTAAACCTCTTTTATCAACTTCAAAATATTAAATTACAAACTGGTACCTTTTTGGGAAATCATCTGTTTGATACTATCTGACAAGACACTTTGCTTTCTATATAGGAATTTATATCTTTCAATAATTGCATTTAGCTCATCTTTGCTAAAATCATCTAGGGCAACTTCTTCATTTAAAATTTTGTCCTCTAATTTCAAATTAGAAAACAGAGTTGCTAGAGGGTCCTGTTTACTACCATACATATTAAAATAATTCACTTGAAAAGCTGGATTCTGATTAACTTCTAGAACAGTACCCTCAGTCGCGTCTAGATTACTAATCATGACATCGACTCCAGCAGTATGAACATTTGGTATTGCAGTAACAGCATCTTCGGCTTGTTTAAATATATTTGGATTAATGAACTCACTAATTTCTATATTATCTCGTCCCGTTGCAATACCAACTTTAGGATATAAAATCAAGTATTCATCATCTGCTAGTATTGAATCTAAAGTTAAATTTCTACTTTTCAAACCAATTTCTAATGCTTCATTAAATTTGTAAGGATTTTTATAATGGAAATTATTCTTCTTTCTCTTTTCATTTTTTTCATTGATTAAGTATTCAATCGTTGAATTGCCATCCCCAACGATATATCCAGGTGCACGCAAGGTAGCTGTATCAGCCTTACCTTCAATAACAGTTACTCTAAGTTCAAGCCCTTCAACTTGATTTTGTATAATGATTAATGGCTTTTTAACATTGTATTGTTTTTGAATCTTAAGATTCTTTTTCCAAGTTGACTCTAAATTAGTGACATCAACATCTCTGAAAGCGCCTAGAGATTGTCTCAAATCTTTAGGTTTTAATACACATTTTCCTTCTTGAGAACTCACATATTTAACGGCTTTAGCATATTCACTTGGTTTAAAAAATTTTGTAATAGGGGTTTTTACACCTGCATAAGATAAGAATTGCTCAGTGAGTAATTTGTCATTTGAAATGATTTTTCCTATACCAGTGTTATTGGGATAAAATCCTTTGCTAAAATCTAAGAATGGTTTTTGATTATCGTTAAAAAGTCGTAGAAAGTAACTTTTTTTATACACTGATTTTTTAGGTATTTTTTTGAAATCTATAGACGCATTTTTTAAAGCATGTTGACTTTGAATTAATAAGTCAGTGGTGTCTTCAGGAGAATATTCATTTTCATATCTTTCTTTAATATTCAACTTTTCCATCGTTTGTTTTAATAATAATTCATCCATCGTTTTATACCTCGATTTTTCTTATGTTTTTCTAATTAATTAATATTTATCGATAAAATACCATATCTATATGAGGATGTTGATCAACTACATATTCCTCTGAAACGGGTTTAAATCCATACGACTCATAAAAGTTTTGTAAATAGCTCATAGCAAGAATGTGTATATCTTTAGTAGGATACCTTTCATTTAATACCTCAAAAACCTTATTGATTAATTTTCGGCCACTACCATTACCGCGTTTATGTTTGGCTACAGTTATTCTTCCGAACGAAACATAGTCGGTATAATCTAGAATTCTGCTATATGAACAAATTTCATCATTTTCATCCTCATTGAAAAGGTGTAAAGCATCGTAGTCCTTGCCATCAATATCATTAAAATAGGATTCTTGTTCGACTATAAAGATAGATTCTCTGAGTCTAAAAATTTGTTCTAATTCTCTTGTAGAAAGTTGATCAAAAGATTTTAAGTGCCACATATAAAGCCTCCAATTTTTATAATGTAATTTTATCATACTATTAATAAAGATTTCTTAACTTTAGAATATGTATTATATAAATATACAATTAAAAGGTAACATAAGCACTGTACTTTGATATAATGATATCAGGTTCTATCAACTGAAGTTAATGTGGACATTAACTAAATTAAACTATATACAATGAGGTAATTAATATGGGGATAAATAGACTAGAGATAGGAAAGAATTTTGATATTTTTAATATTAATGATCTAAATTCATTGGATGTAAATCATTTAGATATTAGAAATAGAGATCAAAACCTAAAGCTGGAAATTCATTTAATGAACCTAGAGATGCTAAAACAATTTGAAAATGTAAAATTATTAAATGTAAAAGATTTGCATATGCGTATCTCTTTTACAAAGCAGATATATTTACTCTTAAACTCGGTTGACATGTTAAATAACTGTATTATCAAATCAGTTAGTATAATTGATATGATTATAGTTTTAGAAGTTTTCACTGTGAAGGAAATGACAGAGTTCATATATCAGAATAATATGAAAGTGTTAGAACATCTGAATTATATTTCTAATGATATTCAAATACATTCGAAAAATCATGAAATACTTTATCAGGCTAATTATATATTGAAAGAATTACATAAATCAGATAATAAAGTGAAAAATATTAAAGGGCGTATAGATGAACTTAGTGAATATATGAATAGTTAGTGAGGTTTTAAAGTCATGGACATCAATGAAATCAGAAATAAACTTAGTAATTTGAAGAAAAGTATCAATCCTTCACTAGGTCTAGAAAAAGGAATTTCAATTGTTATCCCTGTTTATAATGGTATTGATTATTTAGATGATTGTTTATCCAGTATAAATAATCAAATTATTACCACTGCAAAGTTTGAAGTAATAATTGTTTTAAATGGTTCATTCTTAAAAGAATATGATTTCTTAAGTTCAAATATTTATGAGAATTTAGACTTGGTAGTATTAATTAATGATAAGGCTAGTGCAGGAAATGCAAGGAATATAGGATTTAAATCAGCTAAATATTCACATGTAACTTTTGTTGATGTTGATGATTATCTATCTCCGAGGTATATTCAATCAAATTTTGAATATATCGATGAAAATACAATTACCATTTCACAAATTCACGATGATCTTAATGGGGAGATAGATGAACAGAACTCACTTAATAGAGAGGTTATCGAAAACAGTGGTATAAGAACTACACCTTTAATGAATGTTCAAAAAATTGCTAGTATTACTGTATGTAAGGTTATCCCGAAGGAATTAATAATTTTACAAGAATTTAGAGACTATCTTAGAAGTGGGGAAGATACGGTTTTCTATTGTGAGTTTTTTGTTAATACAAGACCGAAATTAACTGTAATACCATTAGAAGATGAAGCAATCTATTTCAGAAGAATTAGAGATAACTCAGTTTCAAGAAAATCATCATCATTTGATTTTCTTGTTTACCAAAGATTAGAAATTTTAGAGATATTAGAGAATATTTTAAACAGAATAAACAATCCTACTTTAAAGAGATTTGTGACAATTAAATACAATGCACAAATTAGCTTTATGAATAGGTATATTTTGGAAAACCCTAATGAAAGAGAAAAAGTGATTACTGCTGTTGAATCAATGAATTTTAAAAATTTCAACTACTCTATTTTGAATAGAGGTATGGCAAAATCACTAGTATTATCTTATTGTTTCCCACCTTTCAGTGATACAAGTGCAACAATCGTAAGTAAAAGGATTGTTGAAAAAGGTGAAATTGTTGATGTTGTATCTAATAATATGAGGAAGATAAGACATGAGGAACCATCTCTTAATAAAATGATTGAAAAATACATTGGTAAGAGAGTTACTGTCAATAAACCGGCATCCTTCAGTAATATGTACTATCTTTCAGATTATATAGATGCTGCAGTTAGAGTATATTTGAAGAATATTGACCAGTATAATAGTGTTTATAGTAGAGCTATGTTCCCAATATCTCATATCCCTGGCTACTTTATTAAAAAGTTAAATCCCGAAGTAAAGTGGGTTGCTGAATTCTCAGATCCACTGTTATTTAATATTGAATCTGAAGAACGTCGTGCAGAGATACACAACGAAGGTTTAATAACTTCGCTTAAAAATGACGGTTTAGGCATATTTACTGAATATGTGAATGATAATTTATTTAATCTTTCAGAGCTAATTCCATTTTCATTAGCGGATGAGTTGGTATTTACTAATGAAAACCAAATGGAGTATATGATTTCTAGATTTACAGAGGAGCAAAAAAGTTATATTAGATCTAAGTCTAAAATCTCTCATCATCCAACTTTATCAAAGGAATATTATCATATTGATGATGTTTCCTTTGAGATGGAAGATTCTATTGTTAACATAGCTTATTTCGGGAACTTCTATAGCCGAAGAAGTTATAAACATTTTCTTAACGTTGTAAATGAGCTAAATAAAAAATATAAATTAATTTTTAAGCTCTATATATTTACCAATAAGAATCAAATGGACAATGAATCATTGGAAGAATTAGAATCGAATAATGTGATTGTTTTTGACTATCTTCCTTTCACTAAGTTTTTAAATGCACTAACTAAGTTTGATGTTTTATTAATCAGTGATGCTGAAACTAAAGGAGATAAGCCGTATAATCCTTATTTACCATCTAAACTAAGTGACTACTTAGGTAGTGGTTCATTAATCTTAGCAATGACTGAGAGTACTAGTGTTATGTCAAAATATAATGATAATAGTTTATACCAAATTGATATGGATTTATTAAAAGATTTAATCGAAAATGGAGAGCTGCAAAACAATAAAGTTATAAATAATTTTGTGGAAGAAGTTTATCGTAGAAAAGTATTAAATGGTAGTAGGTATTTAGAATACGAAAACTTAATGGTTTTAAAAGAGAATCAATCAACTATGATGGATGTTTCAAATGACCTAGAACTCACTAATTTAGGTATGAAAAATTGGCTTGTAAAACCGAAGAAAGTGCCCATTTTACCCAAGGATAAGTTCATAGTTAATCTATATAATAACTCTAGCGAGGTAAAAGTTGTTTTAATTAAAGGATTTTATAGTATTCCAAATGTTATCAGTGTTCAAATATTCGGTGATGAGAATAATTTAATCGATACTGTTGATATAAGTGATATAAGAAAAGCAGGATATGAAATAAAAATCAACCCAGAGGATAAAGTACGTATAAGGGTAAAATATAAAAGAACATATAAAAAAGAAGGATTTATAAGAGCAGGGCGATTAAGAATTATTGGTGTCTAAGAAATAGAGTATTATAAAAACTTCCATTCGTCAGTGTTTTTACACTAACGAATGGAAGTTTTTATATTTTTGAAATTACTGAACTCAGTTTTTTCTCCAGTCAAACTGTCTTTTACAAAACAACGAATTCTATAGGTCCCATCTGAATGGAATTTATACTTGAAAATGTTAGATGGTTGGTACCATATAGTATCAATTATAGTGTTTTCATCATCATAAACATAAATTGCATACTCTTGATTAGTATTTGGTTTATAATGAATTTCAATAGTATGATTTGAACCTTCTTGATATACATTAATATATTGATCTACTGTTATTTCTTTAGTATATTTTTTGAATGGTAAAGAAATTCGTTTTTTATTAATGTTTAAATATATTATATTTTCTTCATTAACTTCTTTTTCTAGAAGGATAGAATCATGAATTTGACCAATGTAAGTGGTTTGATTGATGTATTTATTTAAATTTGTAATTTCAATTTTTGGAATGGTCTCTGCGTGTTGAAATTTTTCAGAATATAAATTTTTGTTATTATATGAGAATTTTTGATTACCGTTACTCAAATTGGTAAATTGATACTTATTATTTATATTTATGGTACGGTTTTGAATATTAATCTCTAAATCATGTAGAAATTCTTTAGATAAATTAAATATTTGTGCAGATGACACTTTAATTGGAGAGCAAATATAGTCCGAAATCAGTAAAGAATGAAAATCTTTGAGAACATAAATATTTCGAGTTATATTGGCGTAATTATAACTATTATTTACAAGTACAATGTGAATATATTCATCGTTCTCATGCACTGAATGTATGAATACATTATTTTTATTACTTTTTAAGTAGTTGTAGTTCTCATTATTTAATTCAACACCATTATGAGCAGATACAGATTTAAAGTATTCTCTATGCGGTCCTTTATCATAATTATAGGTTCCTGTATCTACAATTATATCCTCACCCATGTAAACAGAAATTGATAAATCATCTGCATGTTTATGATTTTTAACAATATCCCCTGTTCTAATAAATAAATATAAGTACGAATTCTTTATAATAATATAAGATTCATACTTATAGTAATAAGTTTTGATTTTTTTTTCAGGGACTTCAGGTATAAATAGGCTATGGTCTGAATAAAAAGATTTTAGAATACTATTATTAAGTGACGTGTTATCAATTAACTCACTATCTCCATATAATGGAAGTGAACCATCCGGCTTTTTAACTTGGTCTAAGAAATCTAAAGCAACGTTTATTCTGTCATCAAAATTTTCAATTAAAGCGGTACTTAGGTCGTCTAACAGTATCTTTTGTGTTGAAACGATTAGTTCGAGATTAAAAATGGCATAAGTGAATGAGTTTTCTTTACAAATCATATTAGTAGTAAAAGTATTTTTGATATTTTCCCTAAATCTATTTAATGCTAAGTTAAAAGACTGGTTATCTTGTAATACCATTGATAGCACTAATAATGACCGATCAATCATGGAACCATGATTGTAATTTATATAATTACTTTTATCTTTTAAAAATTCAGTGTGTGATATTATCAATTCATTTAGAATATCTTGGTTGATATATTTACTATTAATCAATTGAAGATATCCTAAAATCAGTGAACGATCTGCTACACAATGTGAATAATATAAATATTTATGTGTCGCCTTAAGACTATGTGAGTACCAACTTACAACTAATTCATTACATTTAATTAGGTATTTGTCATTGTTGGTATAATGGTAAGCCAGTAATAAATAATTCACTGGTTCCCATGCATGTAAGTGTAACATTGACATATTTGTATATTTATCTAACTCAATATTCCAGTCAAAAGACTCATTAAAATTAAGTACATCAAGTTTGTTGTTAATGTCCTTAGGTATATATTTATATTTTATGACTAATGAGTTATTAGAAATAGAGTCTCCAATTTCAATACTATCTCGTTTATTTATATTATACTTATTCATGATTCTAAAAATGGAATTTAATATAGTAATCACCTACTAACTAATACAATTAAATTTTAAATACATTATTTGACAATACTATGGAATTCTCCTAAAAATTCAAGTGTTTCATTATATTCTTTCCAATCATTCTTTTCGAATGGCCTTATATCAGAATCAATAAGTGTGTTGATGTACCTTTTATGGAACTTCCTAGGAATGAATTTAAGAACATCAGTAAAATAGCGATCATAGAAAGTTAAATCAAGCTTGTCAACTAATGACTTTGCATCTTCTGGTATATTATTTACTGTTAATAATGCGTCATCGTATCCTCTGTACTTCATTACATATAGTGCTAAATGATCTAGAAGAATATTATCCCCCCAGTTAAAGTGAGGTTTTTTAGGTGCTTGTACTGTATTTGTTAAATTAATATCTAATTTTGATCTTTCAATTTCAATTTCTAAAAGCATTTGTTTTCTAAATCTTTTCTCTTCCTTTGGATTGGCAAGTGATGTTAAAGACATGTCCATTAGATGTGGATAATTGTATGCAGATACTTTTATTGCTGCAATCTCAGATAACGATAATGTGTAAGGAATGCTTTTCATATTGGCTCCTGAAATTAATATAGGTGTACTATAGTTATTAATAAAGTTACTGTTTTTAAGAAAGCTAGCACCTATAACACCTCCAGAAACATTGTATGAACTATCTAAGTAATCTTTATACAAAATAGAACCAATCAACATAAATAACCAGGAGTTTTTTCTGAAATCTGTTTCTAAGATATTTGTAGTGACTATGTGACTATTAAATTTCTCTATCATTGACATTTCTCTTTTAAAGTGTCCACCAAAATTCATAGATACGAGAGATGAATTGTCAGGCATGAAAGCAAGAGAAGCCAAACTATCGAAGCCGCCACTAAAATTCAACGTATGTTTACTTTCTGTTTTTGCAATAATCATTGAATAATCAGCAGTTTTAATTAAAAGTTGAGCTTTTGTAAATCTCTCAATATAATCTTTTGTAATCTTAGAAACAGTTAGTTCCATACTAATTTCATCATATTTGGTACCACAAAGGGTAGCTAAAGCAATAGCAATTAAGTCCTCTCTAACATATATTGGAACACTTAATATAAATTCAATAAAATGAGAGTTGTTCATATCTTGATAATCTACTTTTATATATCCTTCTGATAGTTGAACATTCTCAAAAGAAATTCTCATTATGTAAACCTCCATAGCATTCTAGAAAATTAATATTAATTCTATTATAATATAAAAATATATTATATATGACTTTTTTAATTTTCAGTACGCTACATATAAAAATAGAGGTTAATCTATTTATAATAGGGTAAAATTACTATATTATAGGAGGAATTTATATGAAGAATAGAATTACTTATTTTACACTTATTTTGGGAATCACACTTCTAACTTCTTGCTCTAATTCTGAGGGCAACTTAATCGACACTGGGTCGGTTACTGAAGGTAGCTGGGTTAGTTATGATGGAAAAGTAGTGGAAAATGAAGAAATGAGGTCTTCGGAACCAATCGACTATGATCCATCAAAAGATTACGAAATCAATCGATCTAGTTATGTGTCTTACTATAATGGTGATAAATTTATTGAAACCATTCAGTATAGTGACGATCCTCCAATGACTATAGACACTGTTGAAGAAGCGGATAGTATTGTGATAAGTTTCAATCAATACAATGAAGATACTATTAGTCTAACCGAGGCTGAATGATTTTAAGTCCCTTGAATTGAAGGGACTTATTAATTTTTTAACAGATATTTAATCCATGTCTAACAGTGACTATGCGCGGGTATAAATTAATATGAACTTTCATAAAAAGGAAGGTGAATATTATGAAAAAATGCCCAAACTGTAATCAAGAAGTATCTAATGGTATACAAGTTTGTCCTAACTGCGGAGAGTTTATCGATGGAAATCAAATCTCAAAACAACAAGATAATTCTAAGAAAAATGATATTGAAGAAATGCCAGAGGAAAATTATCCTGAAGAAGAGTTGAAGAAACAACAGGAAGACGAACGCAGTGATTTTGGACGAACTGATAAAGACTAATATAATCAAAAAGAAGTCGGCAAGAAGTCGGTATAATTTCTCTAAACCTCCAAATTATCAGTTTGGAGGTTTTTACATGTTCTTAACTTCCTTTAAATTCAATCTAAATATGCCCTTGTTAAGCTTATTATAAGAATGAAGAAAGGGTGTAAATATGTCTTTTGAAAACAAAACATTAATTGTATACCTTGACGGTGATTACCGTAGATTCAAAGCAGTCGCAGATTTATACCAACGTTTTGACAGCGGAGACGCACACATTCTGATTACTTCATTTAATGACCAAAACGAACTCAGAGGTCAGATTGATTTATTAAATTCAAACTATGATTTCATTGATGAAAGACATATTTTAACCGAATACTACTCAACAACAACCTACAATAATGCGATTGAAATAGAAGAAATCTTAAAACGGTTAAATTATGGACACGTTATTGTAGTAACAAGTCAGTATCACATATTCAGAACAAAAATGATTTTTAAAGATAGATTCAAATATAACGTCAAATTTAAATTTGTTGGTGTACATCATGATACGACTTTTATAGAATATGCTTCTGAAGTCGTGAAATTAGGCTTATACCTTATGAGAAACTATAAGTTCTTTACAAAAGATAAATTATTATATAGTAAGAGTAAATATAGAACAAAATCCCGGTTAACCTACCAGTAAAAATAGTAGCTGATATGTTAAACTAGACTAATAAGAAATATTAGAATAGGGGATTACATGAAGAGCTATAAAGAAACCAAAGAATATTTAAAGCAACTAGAAGATTTTAGATCATTCAATTACAGAGCAACACGCTTACCAGAAATGGTCGCTAATGAAACAAAACACTTCGAGGATGTTCAAGAATTCTTTAAAGAAGAAGGATTCAACCATCTATCAGTCGTAGAAATTATACGTTCATTCATTAAAATGGATTTATTAAAGTTATCCTTAATGCAAAGTACACACGGTATATATGTGAATGACAATACACCACAGTATCCTTCAGAAGCTGAAACAGTTGCGAAGTTCACTTTAGAAAACTCAGATATCGACTTCTACCCACTCATACTTCCAGATGAGTTAGAGAAAGTGAATAAAGACACAAGAGATGCAATTATTTCATTTAACAAGAGTATTGAACCATTCTTACAGAGCATTGAAAAGAATGCAGGAGATATAACTGAAACAGTTCAAGCAGTTATTACAGAATTATTTAATTCAAATACACACATCTTAAATAAGATTTATGATGAAACATATTATAATACTGTATTGAACTACATGATCGACAATGCATTCGAAAACACATGGAAGAAACAAAAAGTACAAACACCGCTTGTATCGTTCTATGCAATGTTTACACTATCATTTTATGACAACGTTTATTTAGATCAGTTAGTATAAGACAAGTGGCCACCTTAGGGTGGTCTTTTTATTTTATTTATAATACTGAATTTTCATTATATTTAAAACTAGGCTATAATAGTAATCATCTTTAAAACATGGGGGAAAATAATGTACTGGTACATTACGCTATTTATATTATACTTTGGGGCAATGTTTGGTATTGCCTGCTATTATTTCTACAAGATTAAAACATATGAGGATTACATGATATCTTCATGGTCCACAGGATTTTGGAAAATTACAGGAACGATTATCAGTACAAACGCTGGGGCAGCTGTATTCATTGGTTGGGTAGGATTAGGATTCACAGTCGGCTTATCTGGGTACGTTAAATTTGCTATGGTTGCGTACATATTTAGTTTGATTTTAGTCATATTCTTCGCAAAACCATTAAGAAGGCAAAAACTTTTTACATTAGCTGATTTATTTACTGCAAGATTTGGTGGTCGAGCAGGAATCATTCCATCGATTTTATCTGCAATTATCTATTCTGTTCCAACCCTAGGGTTGCAGTTAATCGGAATGTCGACAGTATTTAACATCACTTTAGGTTGGGATCAATCAACTGGACTTATTGTGGGTACTATTCTTATTTTAATATTTTCAATTTTAGGAGGCTTACCTGCAACAATTATTACAGACGCGATGCAGTCGATATTAATATTAATTGGTTTAATTGTATTAGCCATTACAGTTGTTATGCACGTCGGTGGCTTTAGTGAACTGTTTGCAAATACATCTTGGGAATTTCTTAGTCCAATCAGTGCAGATGGTGTAACAGATACATTATTATATGCACTTTCAGTTGGTCCATTCTATTTAGTATGGCAGTCAACTTGGCAAAGAATATTTGCGGCTAAAGATGAAGAGACAGCTTTAAAAGCAGGAGTTACTGGGCACCTCATTGTTATGGTCATATCTTTCTTACCATTCTTAATTGGTGTATCTGCAAGACAATTTGTTGATTTAAATATGCAACAAGATTTAGTATTCTCCTTTGTAACAAATGAATTGTTACCTACACCTATTGCAGCAATTGTTTTTGTGGCACTGCTTGCAGCTTTAATGACAGGTGCAACTTCATTTAATCTACAAGGTGCAAGTAACCTAACAAGAGATTTATACCAAGTATTGATCAATCCTAAAGCTTCAAACAAGAAACTATTACTGATATCCAGAATATCAGTTGCGATTATGACGCTCTTAGGCCTCGTCGTTGCTTTCTTTATTACGAACATTAATGACGCCTACCGCTGGGCACTCATGGTAAATGGTGTCATGTTGGTATTCCCATTCCTAGCAATCATGTTTTGGTCTAGAGTCACTAAGAAAGGTGTACTGATCAGTATGGTTGGATCACTGATTATTGTAATAATCTATCCATATCTAGGGCTACCTTTTGACCAGGCACTAGTCGGTTATTCATTATCATTGATTTTAGTCGTTGGAGTGAGTTTAGTGACTAAACATGATAAGACTGAAATACCAAAGGCAGCGTATAAGCACAGACTAGAAGATTACAAATAGGGGAGACATAAATGAGTATTAAGAAGATTATCAATGCCAATCTACTTAACGTTGAAGATGGCTCCGTACAATTAGCCACACTTGAAATTAAGGATGGACGAATTACTACCATAAGTGAACAAGAATACATGGTAAATGAAGATGCTGATTTAGATTTAGCTGGTGACTATCTATCTCCAGGTTTTATAGATACGCATAGTCATTTGGTGATGTATTCAAACTTTAGAAGGCAATTAAATTGTTCACCTGAAAATACTAAAAGTATTGAAGAGATTATTGAGAAATTTAAGGAACAAAAAGATGAAATTTTAAGAGATGGATGGTTGAGGGGGTATGGCTATAATGAATTTGAACTTCAAGAAGGACGCCACCCAAACCGTTTTGATTTAGACAAAGTATCAACAGAGATACCCATTTATATTCAACATAGTTCAGCACATATGGGAACAGTAAACACAAAAGCCTTAGAAATTATGAAATTAGATTTAGATGCACCAGACCCTAAAGGTGGATCATTTGAACGTGATGAAAATGGTCAAATCAACGGTGTATTATTTGAATTTCCTGCACTTGATAAGGTTAAGGCAGTTTTACCAGATATATCTGCAGGGGATTTGGCTGAGGATATTAAAGGTGGGGTCTATGACTATCAAACTAGAGGCATTACGAGTGCGACGGAGATGTGTGTCAGTCTATTAAATGGTATAAACGATTATAAAGCATCTTTAAAATATCTTGAAGACAAGGAAGAACAAGATTTTAGAATTCGATTTGCGATTGATTATAAGCTATTACTTAATGATCCAATGTTTGAAAATGAAACAGCTGATTCAATACGAGTAAAATTAGAGACCTTAAGTAACGGATTCTCTACATTAGCTGGGGCTAAATTCTTTAATGATGGCAGCATCCAACTCCATACTGCAAGCTTAAGAGAACCTTATTATGATGGTACACCGTCAGCCGATACTCAATTTACCTTAGAAGAGTTAGAAAAACTTTTCATTCACTTTCAAAAATTAGGCTATCCACTTATCACTCATGCAAATGGTGATAAGGCAGGAGAAGATGTTATTAAAGCCTATATCAATACAAGTAATTATAAAAAGACTAAGCAAATGCATCGTGTAGAACACTTACAAATTGCTTCCTTAGAAGATATTCAAGAAATGACAAAAAACAATATTGGTGGTTCTTTCTTCATCAACCACCTTTATTACTTTGGTGATGTGCACAAAAATAAATTTTTAGGTCCAAATAGGGTAATTAACCAGGAACCTGTACGCTGGGCAGAAGATGAAGGAATGATCTTTACAATACACTCAGATTGTCCAGTCACTGATATTTCTCCACTCGATTCAATTAGGTTTGCAGTAGAAAGAAAAACAAGAAGCGGTGAAACATTAGGAAATACACAGAAACTTACGAGAGTTGAAGCCTACAAAAAGATGACAATAGATGCTGCTAGGCTAAATCAAACAGATGATTTAGAAGGATCTATAGAAGTAGGGAAGTATGCAGATTTTGTCGTATTAACAGAGAACCCATACGATGAGAAAACTCAGTTATCTGATTCATTAGTGAATCGTACGATTGTGAATGGTAAAACAGTATATGAAAAATAAAAGTTAGGTCATAGACCCTGCTTTTTCTATTGTAAGGATTCGGTTAAGTTAAGAGGGTTTATTTCAAACTTATACTTATTGAAGTTATAATTAAGGTGTAAATAATAGAGATGGAGTGACTTTATATGATAGATATTCATAATCACTTATTAATCAATGTGGATGACGGACCAAGATCAAAAGATGAGACTTTAGATTTATTATTACAAGCACAATCACTAGGCATTACAGATATTATCTGTACGCCACATCATCACAGTCCAGCACACATTACACCATCATCCGTTGTATATGAAAAATTATCAGAAGTAAAAAATATTATAGATGATAATAACATCAATATTACCGTACACCCAGGTCAGGAAATTAGAATCAATGATGATATTATTAGTGAATTAGTCAATGGAGAAGCAATTACACTAGCAAATGGAAAGTATGTACTCGTAGAATTCTCCTTTACAGAGTTAAAAGAAGATGTTGAAGCAGTTTTTGAAAAGCTAAGACAACTAAATCTGACACCTATTATTGCGCATCCAGAACGTTGTCAGCCACTAGTAGAACAACGCCATATTCTAAAGAAATTAATCAATGACGGTGCCATTGCACAAGTGACAGCTGCATCAGTTTGTGGAGACCTTGGGACAGAACTTCAATCAGTCGCTTTAGACATGATAGAAAATGGTGACATTCATATCGTTTCAAGTGATGCTCACCATGCTGAAGTGAGACCGTTTAGATTGAAACAAGCATACGATATTATTGAAGAACAACTTGGAATATCATATGTAGAAGAAATGAAAGAGCAAGCAGAAATTGTATTAACTACTGAGAAGGTAAAAGTGGACTAGAGATTAGTCCACTTTTTATTTTTCCTTCTTCACTTTAAAGTAATTCCCACTATTTTTCTGAGTCTGTTCCATTTTACTCACTTCTCTTAGCTCTGGAATATGCTTAGAACAATGAATATAAGCCTCATCTACAGTGACGACCACCCAGCGTTCAGCTTTCCCTTGGTGCATGTCTTCTAAAAGTTGAACGAGATCTTTATCTTGTAAGATCAATTCGAGTGCATGGTTTTCAACGATTTCTGCACCCCCATTTATATGTAAACCGACCTGGTCTTCTAAAAAGTCTACCAACAACAAGCCTACATGGGGATTTTCACTGATGTTACCTAATGATGCCATGACACCATTACCTCTATATTCCGGATACATTACTCTATGTTCATCGATCACATAGACAAAACCTTTTTGTCCTGATCTAAAGGTCGAATCACAGTTTCCATGTCTATCACTTGTTGATACAAACATGAACTGTTGATTTTTTATAAAATCCTTCATCTGTTCATTAATATAATCAATCATCTGATTATCATAAAAAGCTTTTGCACGTCGTTTCGTACCAAACTTTTCTTGTAACTCACGTTCTCCTTGTGACATATAATTCCCCCTCAATATAAAAATTTTAACATTTTTTAAAGTATTAAAATTTGGGTATAGGTTACAAAGAGGTGAAATAAATGAAAAAAATCATTACGATTCATTTTATTGGTGGCTCGAACATAGAAGTCAATAAGACAGAAGCGGTCGATACCTTACTCCATCATTTAGAAGGCACAGAGAGGCAAAGACAATTTATTAGCCTACCGAACCGAAGCGGCCAAGAGATTTACATTAATTTAAAGCTAGTAACATCTATCGAAGTTAAGAGTATATAAAAGAATACGTAAAAGGAGCGGTGTTCGCCGCTCCTTTTTTTGAACAAATCTATGCCTGTTTTTCACTTGAAATCATAACTAGTTCGTTTCTTATTGTTAATATGTCTTTAGGTGTAGGATAATTCTCAACACAAACTACCGGGGTCTTATAAATGTTTTCATATGGGAAATTCGTTACGACTAAGTCGTATTTACCACTCGGGCAAATATCTTTGATTTGGGATATATCATATCCGATATATGCATTAAGTTGTGAATGAAACTCATCTGAAATTATACTCGCCAACATTGTAGCATGTTCGTAATCATTATTACTCATAAAGAATACATCATATTTCGGTTTAGTTTTTCTCAAGTGAACAAATAAATCTTCCCAGTGTGTCATGAATGTGTAAATCATGTGATTTACTATATCTGGATCACACTTACTATTATTGTCTAGGAATTCTTTCACATAGGACTGTAAATCATCGTAGAACGATGGGAATTCTAATTGTACGTTGTCTAGGAACTGCTGTTTTTTATCGAAAACGAGATAGTGTGAAAATGGTTCACTAGAACCAAGATAATAAGTGGAGTGAATGCCCATAATCAATTGGTCCTGATTAGGAATTGGAACATTATATTTATTAGATAAGTATCTACATATTTTAGAAACTTTACCTCAAAGAGAACTGGCAAGATGGGCTATAGAAAATGCTGAAAGATTTATTGAATACATTGATATAGACAATGAGGATTTTAAGTACTCAATAATACAAAGTAGTCGAGAAATTTTATTTAGAAGAATTAATAATGAAGTGAACGATTATCACTTAAGACAGGCCGGATTTTTAGCGAACACTCTTGCTAAAAAATCAGTAAATGATATTAGTAAGTGTTCAGCAAGAGTATTTGCTCAAGCAATTTCGACAGGACATATGCGTGGACATGCGATTGTTTCCTCTGATTATGCAGTGAAGGTAAAGAATTTGATTAGTGATTGTGACGCCAGTTCAAGAGAAAGAGATATACAAATCGAAATTGCTAGTAAATACTTAAAAATTCAAAAATCTTAACAGAATTTAAACAAATATAGTATGTATTTTAAACATTTACATAGTATAATTGAATTATTATTATATATTGGGCTTAATCTATAAATGGAGGTGAAACTGATGAAAAATAGAAAGATGAACAAGCATGCAAATGTCATTCAAGCAAAACATCGATTCTCTATTCGTAAATATAAAAAGTCTGTGTCATCAGTCATGGTTGGCATGTTCTTAATATTTGGATTCAGTTTCGATACCTATGCCTCTGAGAAAAATAAGGTAGATGGAGTTCAAACTGAGGAACGGACAGAGACAGAAAATAAAAATGAGGAAGATCAGACAAATGAAGCCGAACTTGTTGAACAAGAAGAAGCTTTATTGGCAGAACAAGAAAATGCAGAGCAACTCATCACAGAATTAGAAAGTATTTCAGATGAAAACAAGGCATATTATCTTGGTGAAGTTGAAGTCGCATCTGACATTGAAACAGTACAAATCATTCTTGAAGAAGCCATTGTAGAAGATGAGGCAATCTATCAAGAAATATTAAAAGAAGAAGAGGCTAAAAAAGCTGAAGCGGAAAGATTAAAAGCAGAGGAAGCCGCTAAAAAGCAAGCTGAAAAAGAAGCAGCACAAAAAGCTGAAGCAGAAGAGGCTGAGCAAGAAGCAAAGGAAATAGCAGAAAAAGAGCAGGCTGAACAAGAGGAAGCTGAGCGTAAGGAAAAAGAAGAAGTTGAGGAAGAAGAAAATCAACAAGATCAAAATCAAAAACAAGATAACGATGAGTCCGAATCTGAAGAAGATATTGAAGAGGATGAAGTAGAAGACGAACAGTCTGAACAGGACACTGATACAGAAAATGATGATAGTGAAAATAGAGATGATGTAGAAGAGAAACCGTCTGAAACTGATAATGCTGAAGAAACTGACGAATCTAAAGAACCGGTTGAAAAACAAGAACAAGTTGTTGAAGAACAACCAGAACAAAATGAAGTTCCTGAAGAACCTGTAACAGAACCGGTTCAACCAGAAGAGGAAATTGTAGAAAAGGCGCCTAAATATATCGAACCTGAACAACCAGTTGTAGAAAAACAGGTTGAAGAAGAGGTCGAGATTGAAAAACAACGGCCTGTAAACTTCCAAAAAGGCGTGAGCGATGCTTATAAAAAAGCTGATGACAAAGCACAGTTAGAAAAACATCTCACTAACGTTGTCAACACGACTTTTAAAATGAATGATACAGAAGCCTTTATGAAATCTTTAGATGTGAATTTAGAAGACTTAACACCAGAAGAATTCACATATATGCTTTTGAAATATCTTTCTGAAAACATTGATGCAAAGAGTGTTGTTGTTACGAGAGATGATAGCGATGATGTCATAATTGCCGAAGGTATAAAAGATTTATCAAAAGATTTAGATCAGGCAAAAGATGATAGTAAGAATAATCTCAGTATGATGTTCTATTTAGACAATGAAGAAAGAGCCTCATACCAGCATCAAATTGACCAGGCAATAGATCATAGTCAAATCACTGCGATTATGATGGTGGCAAATGCATTTAACAATATGAATATGCCGGATTTTGTTGAATATGGGAATCATCCGTCACAATATATTAAGTCTATCTTGAATAATAATATAGAAGTCTCACCTTCTGTTAAATCTTTATCATTTAATAATGAAAAAATAAGTGGAATTAAAGAATTAAACTATGTTCCTTTTGAACTGACAAGTGAACGTGTGATTGATGAAGGGACCTATAAGATTCAGGTACAGATAGACGAAAGACTAGCCCAGCATGTAACAGCGATGACTGTCCATCCACATCAATCATTTATTACGAAGCCGTTTAAGCGACTTATAAATGATAATGGACAACTAACAAATGTATGGCAAATTGATTATGACCGTCTCTTCAGTAGTGAAGATGATACTTATATGACAGCTAAAAATGGTTTAATCATGTTAGAAGAGAGTATAGAGAGTATTTTAAGTCACTATAATGATTTAGATAGTAATCCATTAACTTATCAAAGCGCAGTGATTAATGAATATACTGGTAATCTTATAGACTCAACTGTTGAAAGAAATATAATTTAACATTCCAAAAGCCGTGAAATCTTGATAATGAGATTTCACGGCTTTTTGTATAAATAAAATGTTTAAATATCTAAAATATTTTGTTCAAAACTTCGTTGAATAGAAAAACATGAAAAATTGTCCATAACTCATGATTCAAGTTATGAGTTATGGACAAACTATTAAATATAACCTATATGCTTGTATCTAGATCTTACAGCTCATTGTTATCGTAAAAATCGATTAAGGCTTTTAGGCCAGCTGAAGCATCTATATTTTTTACTCCTTTACTTTCAAGGAATACACCGAAAGCTGAAATGAAGTTTAAAAGATTTTGTTTTTCAGCAACATATCCCATCGTACCAATACGCCAAATTTTACCTGCAACTGCACCAAATGTTCCTGCAATTTCAATTCCGAAACGTTCGAGTAATTCATTACGGAAGACAGCATCCTCAACACCTTCTGGGATGTTAACACAAACAACCATCTGCATTTCATGTTCTTGGTCACCGAATATTTCAAGCCCCATAGCAGTCACTGCTTGCTTCATTGCTTCATGGTGATAGGAATGACGCTTCGCTCTTTGTTCTACACCTTCGGCAAGTGCAAGTTTTAAACCTTCATATAAACCGTAAACATTAACAGTGGCTTCAGTGTGATGGTTAAGGCGTCGGTTAGACCAATAACCTTCTAGTTGCGTTAAGTCTAGGTAGTTACTTGTAATAAAGCTTAATTGATTTTCTTCATCCGATTCTGTACGAATCCCTTTTTCAACACGTTTACGTTTATTAATTTCTTCGCTGAAGCGGTCATTATAAGTAATAGGTGTAATACCAGATGGTACTGATAGACATTTTTGTGAGCCACCGATAACAGCATCAAGTTCCCATTCGTCGACTGGAATATCTTGACCCATATAAGTCGCAACAGCATCCACAACAGTGAAGACACCACGTTCTTTAGCAGCCTTACCTAATTGATCAATCGGTTGTGAGCGACCAGATGATGTTTCACCGTGTATAAGCGCTAAAACTTTAGGCTCAACCTTATCCATTTCTTTAATGATGTCTTCTTGAGGGATGACTTCTCCCATCGGTGCTTCAATTGTGTGAACTTCACCGCCAACACGTTCAACGAGTTCGATTAGTAAATTACCGAAACGGCCGATAACTGGAACGAGAACCTTATCGCCTGGTTCTACAATAGATGAAATCGCTGCTTCTATACCTGCACGACTCGTACCATCGATAGGGTATGACCATTTATTATCTGTTTTAAATGAATCACGAATTAAATCCATCGTTTCATTCATAATATTTGTAAATTCGGGATCGAATTGGCCAAGTATGGAGTTGCTCATCGCTTGTGAAACACGAGGGTCAACTGCAACAGGTCCTGGGGTCATGATTAATCTTCTGTTTATTTTTAAACTTGACATATTCTATCATCCTTTTTAATTTTTATTTCTATATAATATAACCGTTATCGTGAGATGGCAAACAATAAATCTAAAATTGTGATAAATTGAACATAATATAAAAGTGAATTTATACATATTGGATAATGTCTTGATTGAGGAGAAACAGTATAATTAAAAGTGATAAAAGAAGTATTAAAGAAAAAAGAGGGAAAATATTGGAGAACAAACAGCTTTTAAACAATTACTGGATTAAAATTGTTATCGTGTTTACACTCGGTTGGGTCGCAATTTATGCAACACGTACAATTTTAAACCCAATCATGACAAACATCCAAAGTGAGGTTGTAATTACGACTGCACAACTAGGTTTAATTTCAAGTTTATTCTTCCTAGGTTATACAGCTACACAGATTCCATCAGGGTTTTTAGGGGATAAATTCGATCGTAAGAAAATGATCATCCCAGCATTTATCGGTTTTGGTATTTTAGCAATTTTATCTGGACAAATGTTCACATTCTACATGTTCTTAACAATGTGGTTTATGACAGGGATGTTCCAAGGGGTATTCTATGGACCACAATATGGTCTATCTTCAGAGGCAATACCACAAAAGCGTTTAACAATCGGTTCATCTATTATTAACTCCGGTATGGCGCTTGGTATGTCAGCAGGTTACTGAATTTCTAGTATTACAGTTCAAGAGATGGACCTATCTTGGAGAACACCGTTCTGGATTATGCGTGTTATCGTTATCATCATCGGTATTATTATGTGGATTGTTGTAAAAGAACATCCTCCAGGTTATCAAGCACCAAGTGAAATTACAGGAGAACAAGAGAAACTGAAAGTTTCAGAGCTATTTAAAAATAGAAACTTACTTCTAGCATTTATTACTATATTCTGTTCGATTTACGGTTTCTTCGTAATCTTAACTTGGTTACCATATTACCTTGAAACAGCAAGAGGCATTTCAGGAACTAGCGTAGCGTTTGTATCTTCACTAGTACCTTGGGCATCAATTCTTGGTATGTTACTATTTGGTTGGATATCAGATAAGCTAGGTAAACAAAGACCAGTACTACTCGTAATGGTACCGTTAGCATTTATCTCAACAATTTCTATAGTGCTATTTGATCAAATGTGGGTACTCTTTGTCGCTCTAATCTTATACGGTATTGTCTGTAAATTATCAACTAACCCGGTATTGATCGCAGTAGTGGCAAACAACGCACCACGTGTCGGACTGGCAACATCATTTGGTATTTATAACTTTATCGGAATGTCAGCCTCAATACTGGCACCTTACATTACTAGCTTCATAACAGACGTGACTGGTAACCTAGATATGGGATTCTACTTAGCAGGTGGCTTACTTTTGATTGCAGTCATTGCAGTATTCTTCATTGATGAATCAGGATATAAAAGAGTCGTAGATATAGAGAAAATTAACTAAAATATAAAGAAGAACTGATGTAGTGATGCACTGAAACCTTACGGTTTCAGTGTTTTTTGTTTAGTTGGTTGGGAGAGTTGTTATTTGCTGGTGTATGTGGGTTGGGTGATTTCAATGGAATGGGATTGCTCCGCTTCGAAATAAAAACGAAGCTCACCTACTCAAATCAACCTCCAAACCAAACTCGCATAAGCACCACATAAAATGGATATTTATTACATATAAGCGCTTACAATGTATATATTATAAGTTAAACTTATCGTTATACTTAAACGTTCTATATATTAATCAGAATAATTGTGATATATTATTAATATGTTTTATTTAAGGAGGGGTATTTGTGAGCGAATTTAAAGATAAAAATATCGTTCAGAAAAGTTATGATAACTTATGGAGTGAATCCAAAAGAACAAAATCATTACTGAAGTTTTTTAGTGCAAAAGATTTAAGGGACGTAGCAACAGGGGCTCCAACGCCTGATCCTAATGCAACATCATATACTAAGGTTCAGCTGATCGGACTTCTGCTCGGACCATTATTATTTGTATTAACTCTGTTGTTTTTACAAGCTGAAGGCTTAGATCAGAATGGAATTTTTGTCGTTGCAGCGGCTTTATGGATTGCAAGTTGGTGGGTAACGGAAGCGATTCCGATACCAGCTACATCGTTACTACCTTTAGTATTATTCCCGATGGGAGGAATAATGACGAATCAGGATACGGCAAGTTTTTATGGGGATGACATTGTATTCTTATTCTTAGGTGGTTTCTTATTAGCAGTTGCAATGGAGAAGTGGAACTTACATACACGTATCGCGCTTTCTATTATTAAAGCAATTGGTACGACAACAGCGACAATTTTGTTAGGTTTTATGATTTCTACAGCGCTGTTATCAATGTTCGTATCGAATACAGCGGCAGTTATGATTATGATTCCTATTGGGCTCGCAATTATTAAAGAGGCGCACTCTTTATCAACGCCAAGTGTTCAAAAGGATGTTAAAATCTTTGAGAAATCTCTAGTACTTGCGATCGGTTATGCAGGTACGATTGGTGGACTTGGAACTTTAATTGGAACACCACCACTTATTATCTTAGCTGGTCAGATGAAACAAATCTTTGATGTTGAGATGAACTTTGCCCAGTGGATGTTGGTCGGAGTTCCAGTTGTTATTGTGTTACTGGCTCTAGCATGGGCATACATGAACTTCTTCCAGTTCAAACATGGTATGAATCAATTACCTGGTGGGAGAAAAATTATTGTTGATGAGTTAGATAAGTTAGGGAAGATCACAAAGGAAGAAAAATGGGTACTTGCAGTATTTATTTTAGCTGCATCACTTTGGATCCTTAGAGGCTTCTTCTTTGATCAGTTTGCATTCACAGAGTTATTAGGTGATGGCTCAATTGCAATGCTCGCTGCAGTATTACTATTTATCATCCCTTCTAAGAGACAAAATGGTCGTGTACTCGACTGGGGTGTTGCAAAAGATCTACCATGGGGTGTTCTATTACTCTTCGGTGGTGGTTTAGCGCTTGCTGGTTCAATTGTTGAAACTGGTGTCGACCAATGGATCGGTGAAATGCTTTCAGGTATAGGCGGTATGCCATTGATCTTAATGATTGCAATCGTTGCACTACTTATTTTGTTCTTGACAGAATTCACATCAAACACAGCAACAGCTACGATGATTCTACCAGTTCTAGCTGGTCTAGCTATTGCTTTAGACGTTCACCCATTAGCATTAATGGTACCTGCAGCTATGGCTGCAAACTCTGCCTTTATGTTACCGGTTGGAACACCGCCAAACGCAATTGTCTTTGGTACAGGTAAGGTAACAATTGGTGAGATGATGAAAGCAGGATTCGGTTTAAACATTATTGCTGCACTTATGATTATTATCGTCGTTTACCTTTGGGTACCGGTTGTTTACGGTATTGACTTACTTGCATTTCCATTTTAAATAAATAAGCACTCAAGAAATTTAATTCTTGAGTGCTTATTTTTATATTGTCTTATGCGTGTTGTGAATTTTTGCCATCTCTTAGGTAGATTACTAAGAAGAAAAGCAGTGCTGCAACTAATAGTAAAACAGTTCCAATATAGAAACCAATAATTTGTGAACCTGTAGTATCACCAATGAAACCAGTTAACCATGGTGCGACAACTGATGATGCCATACCGAAGAAGTTAAACAAGCCAAGTGCTTTAGCTGTTTTGTGTTCTGGTAGAGAATCTGAAACATAAGTAATTAATACAGGGTCTATTGCTAGTTTACCAAATAGTCCATAAAGGATTAATGCGATGTACAGAATCCATGGTGATGGAGAGTACACTGTCAATCGAATCATGACTGCAGCAATGATTAATAGGGCTAAGATATATTTCAAACGATCTTGCTGTCTTCTGTCTAGAATACGAGCGAAAATTAAAGCGCCCGGAATACCTGCGATAGCAACAAGTGCTGAAACATAACCAACGTCTGATTGTGCGAATCCTTTTTCTGCTACTAGGAATGAAGGTAACCAAGTTACAATCATGTAGTAACCGTAACAAACAGCGAAGTATACGAAGTAAATTGTTAGGTGTTTACTTGAGAATAATGACACACCATCATCTTCTTTAACAACATTTTTTGTATCTGTTGTTGTTTTTGCAGTTTGATCTTCCATAGCTTCAAGTTGCTTATCACTCTTGATGTTGATGTAAAATACAAATGTTATACCTAAGATGATAAGTGCAGTACCGTAAAGCATCCAGTTCCACTCAACGTTCAAGCCACCAACAAGTACCGATGAACCGATTAGACCGATCACCATACCGACAGCAGAACCAGAGTTGATTACCGCATTAGCAAAAGTTTTCTTTTCTTTAGGTACATGCTTAGCAGACAAGCTATAAGCCGAACCGTAGTAAGAACCTGTTGCTAGACCTGCAATCAATGAACCGATATATACTTGCGGTAAAGTTGTTGAAGTACCAAGTACAACTGCACCAACCGCGAAACCAATAAATGCTGGAATTAAGACTGTTTTTTGACCGAACTTGTCGACCAAGGCACCTGCAGGAATCTGCATACCTGTATACGCAAAGAAGTAAACAGAAGCGATTAAACCGATTTCTGCATTCGATGCATTACCTAGTGCATCTTGGATTTGTGGGTAAATTGGAGTCAAGATTGTTCTATATATCCAAATTGCTACCCAACCAAAGACTAAGGCAACTATAATTTTCTTATAATTATTGGATGTGAACAAGTTTTAAGCATCTTGGATATGTTGGGAAATGAACAATGCCAACCTAATATTTAATGAATGAACAGGATCCATGACATTCACTCTTAACATTTCTTCACATTTATTTATACGATATTTAACAGTATTTCGGTGTACGAAAATTTCATTTGAAGTCTTCGTAATATCGCACTGATTATCCATATATATTTGTAGAGTCTTCTTAAGTTCCTTATCCTTGGTGTTCGTTGGAAAAGCGAGGTCCCCTAGAGTATTTACTACAAAGGGCCTAACCTTATCTGGACTGATCAGTTGTAACAGTTCCTCAAAATTTCTCGGACGATAAACTTCCAAGAACTCTTTGTCACCGAGGTTATGACTAATATCATAAGTCTCTTCTGCTTCGACAAATGACGAATGAATTTGGGTGAAATCAGACACTTCATTTCCTATACCGAATGATAAGGATTCCCTAAAGAACTTCTTATACTCTTTTTGAAGATGTCGACAGTATGCTTGGTAATATTCATGACGTTCTTGTAACAAGATCGCAAAGCGATTGGAGTCACCAAAACCGAATATACTGATATTTGGGTCGAGTGAGACGAGCGCGTTTTGTAGCCATTCAAAAGTGAGTTGATAACGTTCATTTACATATTCTGAGTTTTCTATTTCATCGGTTTTATCGATTCCGCAAATCATGACTTGGTAGTATGACGAATCGATTAAATGATAACGTTCAAAAAATTCTGGATGAGAATTTAAATTAATAGGCGTACCATCTGTTGAATTGATAATAGAGCTAAACAGTAAGTTCACATCTTCTTGTTCTGTTGCTCTAATTTTAGAATCCTTATAAATTGCAAACGACAAGGTATTGATCGCTTGTTCAATTGCCAAATGGCTAAACGGATAAGATATCTTATCCAAATTTGAAACGATTAAATAGTAAGGGAAATACGTGAAGGCAGGCACTTTAAATACTGCAGTTTTCGTATTGAAGTCATTGGTGAAGTCTTCTTGGTTATTCAAATAGACATCATTAAAATATCGTATGCTCTCTTTATATAATTTCTGGTCGTTTTTAAAATTATTACTCATTACATCTACCTTGTAAAAAGGGTTAATTAATATAATCGGCAATCTTAAAAACTGACTGAGTTGGTTGACCATACGCTCAACACTAAACTCCTTGATTAACATTGAGTTCATGCGTTGTTGTACTTCTAAGGCATAATACAATTTTTCAGTTTCATCTTGTGAAATATATGTCGCGATACTATGAGTCGCTTGACCGAGTTTCCAGTTGTTTGGAATTTCAATTAATGGGAAACCGAGATTATTTGCGTAGTCGATTACGCTCTGATCAATCTCATGAATGAAGCGTGATAATTTAATTCCCAGTGCAGCAACAGGTACATCGTTTAAATCTCTAATGAATTTAATCAGTCCATCTGGGTCATTCTTAAATGTCATTGCTGTCGTTAAGAGGATTGTGTGCTCCGTAGTGTAATCTTTGACATCTGGAGTCTCTGTTATATCGACATTGGTGACGGTTCTCTCGAGATCCGCTTTATGATTAATTACTTTAAAATTACTAAAGCGCTCCAAAGATAAAATTTCCTTAATTGTTACCATCTATTAATCACCTGTATTTTAAAAATAGGTTTTTGTACAAAATGCACAAAAATAAATTGTTAACATTATAATTTAGACAATTTATATTTCTCCACTTAATAGTACACTAATAACAAAATAAACGTAAATATATTTGACTAATAGTATGTTTTAGAGCGTGCAACATGGGTATTGCCTAAAGTATGCTATTATCTTGTTTTGCGTTATTATACACCTAGTGTAGGAGGACTTAAAAATGGCTTATGATTTAGTAATTAAGAATGGTTTGGTTATACTTCCTGGCGGCGAACAAGAAGTTGATATCGCTGTTACTGATGGAAAAATCGCTCAAATTGGTACTGATATTGAAATAGGTGAAGCTCGCGTTGTTGATGCTAAAGGTTTAGTTGTTTCCCCAGGTATGATTGATGCACATGTTCACATTAGTGAACCAGGTGGAGGCATTCGTGACCACTGGGAAGGCTATGATACAGGTACGCGTGCAGCAGCAAAAGGTGGGGTAACATCATTTATCGAAATGCCTTTAAACCAGATTCCAGCTACAGTCGATCACGATTCAATTCAAGAAAAATTCAAAGCCGGTGACGATAAGTTATCAGTTGATGTATATAGTTATGGCGGTCTAGTACCTTTTAATTTAGACGGCGGCATTCAAGAATTGGATGAAGACGGTGTAGTTGCTTATAAGGCATTTGTTGCAACAGCTGGTGACCGTTCAATCGAAGGAGACTTTATGAATGTTGATGACTACTCTTTATATGAAGGTATGCGTCAGATTGCTAAGACAGGTAAAATTTTATCAATCCATGCTGAAAATGGTCCAATAACAGATAAACTTGGTCAATTAGCACAAGAACGTGGTGAAAAATCACTAGCAGCTTATGTGGATACAAGACCTGTATTTACTGAAGTTGAACCGATTCAAAAGATTATTTTATTTGCTAAAGAAACAGGTTGTCGTGTGCATATCGTACATGTTGCCAATGCTGAAGCAATTGATTTAATCAATGAAGCTGCAAATGAAGGTGTTGATATTACATGTGAAACATGTACGCATTACCTATACTTCTATAAAGAAGAACTTGATGACATCGGACCAGTGGTTAAATGTTCACCACCAATCCGTGAAAAATCACGTTTAGAAGGTATGTGGGAACGCGTCTTTGACGGTAAAGTGATGTTCGTTACGAGTGACCACTCTCCATGTACACCAGATCTTAAAGACACAGATGATGCCTTTAAAGCTTGGGGTGGAATTTCCGGTATCCAAAATAATGTCGATCTTTTATTTGATGAAGCTGTACAAAAACGTGGTATGTCACTGACGCAGTTTGCAGATATCATTGCATCAAATGTCGCAGACCGTTTTGAGCTCAAAGGAAAAGGACGTATTGAAGTCGGTTACGACGCAGATTTCGTATTAATTAAAGGTGATTCACCTTATACTGTAGAAAAAGAAGCATTAGAATATCGCAATAAGATTAGTCCTTATATTGGACGTGAAATTGGTGCGCAAGTTGCCGGTACTATTTTACGTGGTGAAGAAATTTATTCACTAGATCAAGGTGTAAGTGATCTTAAAATTGGACAATTCTATAAATAAATAAAAAGTCAGGGAGGCGCCTCCCTGACTTTTCTTATGTATGCTGGTCATTCATAAAAGTAACTGCTGTTTCATAGAGTTTGATATTGTTTTCATTGACTGTTTGATCAAAATTGTGAGTATTTGTATCGACCTCAACAAATTTTACAATTGGTGCATTTTTATTTAACTTTCGACTGAAGAAAACAGGTACATCAGGATCTCCCTTCCCATGGGCGACAAAGATAGGTGGCAATGCTTTTATATCCTCATTGGTTAATCGGTATTTATCGTTCTCTAAATCGATGCCAAGGGTTTTTGCCCATTCACCAATATGCCTATAGTAAAGATATAAAAGATATCTTGGATCTGGATTTTCTTTGACGGTCACATAGTCACGTATGTTTGGTGTGACAATATCTTCAGTCAGCATTGAAGCTAGGTGCTTTTGATCGTGTGGTAGGTAATTGAAGTCACTATGACTGAAATTAAAGTAACCGTAAAAATTGATGATGCCTTCAATATTAAAATCGCGTGCCATCATTAAGCTTAAGTAACCACCGGCAGAGCGTCCCATAATATATATTTTTTCGTGTTTCAAAGTTGTAGCGAAGTGATATATGTCTTGTAAATCGATGAAAATATCATCGATAGTAGATTCAGGTGCGAGACGATAGTCGGCACAAAGGACTTCGAAGCGTTTACGTAGTATTTCAATATACTCATTAGGGAGGTCTGTGCGTTCACCAAAAACTAAACCACCACCATGTAAGTAGATTAAAGTACCTAAAACATCTCGGCTATTTACAGCAGTACTTTTGTAATAATCGCCTAAAAGCGTATATGAGTCAGCAATCTTAATTGTTACAGTTTCCATAAGCATGTCTCCTTTACATTAATCATTATACAGACTAAGCAATTTTAGTGTATTTGTCTAAAGTGAATAATTTGAATAGACATGATTGTTGAAACTGTCAATGCTAGTTGATGGTACTAATTTTATAATTGTAATTGAAAAATAATGAGTGGAGTGGATTTATAATGGACATTCTTGAAACTTTTGAAAAACTGGACAAACAGTTTACAAGTTATGGCGGTTTAGACCCTCGTGGAATTACACGCCTACTTTATTCAGAAGAATGGCGCAAAGCAGTTGACGCTTTGAAAGAAATCTTTGAAGAAAACGGACTAGAAGTATCAAGTGATGCTGTAGGTAACGTTTCAGGGCGACTAATTGGTTCAGAAAAGCCTGAAGAAACAATTATGTCAGGATCACACATCGATACTGTTGTAGAAGGTGGACACCTTGATGGACAGTTCGGTATTTTAAGTGCATTAATTGCAACACTTTACTTGAAAGAAAAATATGGTCAACCAAAACGTACATTAGAAGTACTATCTATTGCAGAAGAAGAAGGTTCTCGCTTCCCATACACATTCTGGGGTGTTAAAAACTTCTTCAACCTTCAAAACAATGATGACGTAAAAGACATCACTGATGGTGAAGGTGTTAAATTCGTTGATGCAATGAGAGAATCTGGTTTTGACTTTAGAACAGATGATAAGGTTCGTGATGACATCAAGGCCTTTATCGAAGTGCACATTGAACAAGGTCAAATCCTTGAAAAAGAAGAGAAGAAAATCGGTGTTGTTACAGGTATCGTTGGTCAAAAACGTTACACTATCAACCTAAAAGGTGAAGCAAACCATGCGGGAACAACACCTATGGGTTACCGTAAAGATACGGTTGTAGCCTTTACTGAAATCGCACAAACACTTGTACAAAAAGCACAAGAGATTGGTGATCCACTTGTTGTAACATTCGGAAGTGTTAAACCAGTTCCTGGTGTTGTTAACGTTGTACCTGGTGAGGTTGAATTCTCAGTTGATACACGTCACATCGATGAAGCGGAATTAAACGATTTTGCGAAAACTGTTGAAGGCACAATCAACGAAGTTGCTGACAAGTACGGTATGGCTGCGGACATCAACTTATGGATGGAACAATCTCCAGCCTTGATGGATGAAAGTATTGTCAACATGATTCAAGAATCTGCAGACAAAGTTGTCGGTGATTCATATAAAGTAATGCCATCTGGTGCAGGACATGATGCTCAAATATTCTCTAATTACATGCCAACAGGTATGGTGTTCGTACCATCAATCGGTGGGATTTCACACAACGTTGAAGAAGAAACAAAAATCGAAGATTTAGTTAACGGTATTGAAGTACTTGCTGAGACACTTTATAAATTAGCTTATTAATATAAATAGACTTAATTTAAGAGAAAGGGAGATATATAAATGGGTTACTTAAACCATCAACAAGGATATAGAGAAGGCTTATTAGAAACACGTTCAATCGTTAAGAAGGATGATTTTGCAGTATTAACTCCAGACGGACTCGTTAATAACGTTGTTCCTGGGTTTGAAGATTGCGATATGTCAATCTTAGGTTCACCAAGAATGGGTGCACGTTTTGTTGACTACCTAGTTACAGTTAAAAACAATGGTGGTAACAGACAAGGATTCGGCGGAGAAGGTATTCAAACTTTCTTATATGTTGTTTACGGAAACGTGACTGCAACTGCAGATGGACAATCTTATAATCTTTCACAGGGTGGATACATCTATGTGCCACCACACTTAGAACTTACATTTGAAAACAACAACAACGGTGAAGATAGCCGCCTCTTCCTTTACAAGAAACGCTATCAAGAAGCTAAAGGTGTAGGTAAACCTGAAGTTGTGACAGGTAATGTTAACGATATCGAACAAAAAGCTTACGAAGGTATGGATGAAGTACTTGTACAAGACCTTTTACCAGCAGATATTGCTTATGACATGAACTTCCACATCTTATCATTCAAACCAGGTGCGTCACATGGTTATGTTGAAACACACGTACAAGAACACGGTGCTTATATCTTAAGTGGTCGCGGCATGTACAACCTTGATAACAACTGGATGCCAGTTGATAAAGGTGATTATATCTTCATGGGTGCTTATGCATTACAAGCAACTTATGCAGTCGGCCTAGATGAGCCATTTGCTTACATCTATTCTAAAGATGCAAACAGAGACGTTGAACTATAAAACATTCATAAAGAGATAGGAGGTTATGGCATGTCAGAAGAATTAGTCATTTCTAATTCAGAAGAACTGCGTGAACTATTTAAAGCCAAATTTGTCCTTAATGGTATGCCTGAAACATTTGCAGATCGTGCTGCAGATGTTCTGGTTTGGGCAGATGCACGCGGTATTCATTCACACGGCTCAGTTCGTATGCAGTACTACTCAGAGCGCTGTGCAAAAGGTGGTTTTAACCTAGAGCCAGAGCTTAAATTTGAAAAAACTGGTACGTCAACTGGTGTTTACCACGGTGATAACTCTGTCGGTCATTACGTCGCTTTTGAAGCGATGGAAGAAGCAATCAAACTTGCTAAGGAATCTGGTATTGGTGCAGTTGGTGTAAGTGAAATGAGTCACTCTGGTGCGATTGGTTACTTCGTACAACATGCTGCAGAACAAGGCATGGTTGCTCTATCAATGTGTCAATCAGATCCAATGGTTGTACCATTTGGTGGCTCGGATCCTTACTTTGGTACAAACCCAATTGCTTTCGCTGCACCAAGAAAAGATGGACAGTCTCCAATCGTTTTCGACATGGCGACAACCGTTCAAGCTTGGGGTAAAATCCTCGATGCAAGAAGTAAGAATAAGGATATTCCAGATACTTGGGCAGTCGATAAAGACGGTAACCCAACGACGGACCCTTACGCAGTAAACGCACTCTTACCAGTTGCTGGACCTAAAGGTTACGGCTTGATGATGATGGTTGATATCTTATCAGGTAGTCTGATGGGATTAAATCACGGTAAACATGTAACAAGTATGTACAAAGACTTAAGTGAATATCGTCGTCTAGGACAGTTCCATTTAGTCATCAACCCTGATTTCTTCTCAACTAGAGAAGCAATGGAAGAGAAGATGGAAACGATGATTGAAGAGTTACATGCTAACAAACCTGCAACAGGTTTCGATCAAGTGTACTACCCAGGTGAGTTAATGGAAGTTACAAAGGCTGAGTACGAAAAATCAGGTATTCCAATTCCTAAAGACATCATGGAATTCTTAAAATCAAATACACCATACTAAAAGGTGGGATGTAAGAAATGCGTGTTTCAAAAGATGAACTATTTCAACTCATGAAAACTAAATTAGCTAAAGCTGGTCTTACAGAAGAGGCTGCAGATGCTGTCAGCGATGTACTTACTTTCGCTGACCACCGCGGTATCCACTCTCACGGTGCGGTACGTGTAGAATACTACGCTGAACGTATCGCTAAGGGCGGCATAACTAATAACCCAGAATTTAAATTTGAAAAAACAGGACCATCAACTGCATTACTTGACGGAGATAATGGTGTCGGTCACCAAGTTGCTAAACTTGGCATGGACAAAGCCATTGAAATGGCTAAAGAGAATGGTGTAGCTGTCGTTGGAATGACGAACATTTCACACTCAGGTGCACTCGGCTATTTCGTTGAAAAAGCAGCAGAACAAGATATGGTTGCTTTATCAATGTGTCAGTCGGATCCTATGGTTGTACCATTTGGCGGTACTGAACCTTACTTTGGTACAAATCCAATCGCTTTTGCAGCACCGACAAATGATGAACGAATCATCACTTTTGATATGGCGACTACTGTACAGGCATGGGGTAAAGTTTTAGATGCCCGTTCTAAAGGGCAGGATATTCCAGATACTTGGGCAGTAAATGCTAAAGGTGAACCAACAACAAACTCTCGTGATGTTCATGCATTAGTTCCAGTTGCTGGACCTAAAGGTTATGGGCTGATGATGATGGTTGATATTCTTTCTGGTTCCTTACTTGGTTTGCCGCACGGTGTGCATGTCTCAAGTATGTACAAGGACTTGACTGCTGGTCGTCAATTAGGGCAGCTACATATTGTCATTAATCCGGCGTACTTCACAGATGTGACAGCTTTCAAAAAACAATTATCTACAATGCTAGATGAACTAAAAGAGCAGTCACCTGCACCAGGATTCTCTGAAGTTAACTTCCCAGGAGAACGCGGAAAACAACGTGCCGAAAAATATGATGAAGATGGCATTGAAATTGTTGATGATATATATGATTATCTCGTGAGTGACAACATTCACTTTGATCGTTATCACGGTAAAAATAGATTTGCAGAATAAATATTAATGGAGGTTTATGATGTTATATACAATTATTAAGGGAAACACTTATCAAGATTCCATCGTGCTTATGCTTTTAAGTCAAAAACTTAGTGCTATGGAAGGTGTCAACAAAGCATCAGTAATGATGGGGACACCTGCTAACAAAGACATTTTCAAAGGATCTGGTTTAGGTACACCTGAATTAGAAGATGCAAGTGCAAATGACATTGTTATTGTTATCGATACTGACGATGAGTCTAAAGTTGATGAAGTTGACCAAGCAGTTGAAACTGAACTTGCTGGTGGTAGCGGTTCTGACGACAGTCAAAAATCTTCAGAAGCTCATAACTGGAAACGTGCTTTAGAACTTGCAAACAATCCTAACCTTGCATTAATTTCCATCCCTGGTACATACGCTACGATGGAAGCAGAAAATGCTTTACGTAACGGTCTTCACGTATTCATGTTCTCAGATAACGTACCTAAAGAAGACGAAGTTCGTCTTAAAGAACTCGCTCATGAAAAAGGTCTTTTTGTAATGGGTCCTGACTGTGGTACTGGTATTATCCATAGCGTGCCATTAGCATTTACAAACACTGTTGCACAAGGTGACATTGGTGTTGTTGGTGCATCTGGTACAGGTATCCAAGAAGTAACAACAATTGTTGACCGTATGGGCAAAGGTGTTACAAATGCGATCGGTACTGGTGGACGTGACCTTTCAACAGAAGTTGGTGCGATTACTATGCTAGATAGCATTAAAGCACTTAACCAAGACCCTAAAGTTAAGGTCATTACTGTAATTTCTAAGCCACCAGCTAAAGAAGTACAAGAAAAAGTTGAGAGCGTATTACGTTCAATCGACAAACCAGTTGTTGCTCTATTCTTAGGTGCGAAACCAGAATATCAAGAGGATGCAATTTATCATGCTTATACACTTGAAGAAGCGGCAGTTGCGTCTGTACAACTTTCAAATGGTGAAACAGTTGACTTCAAACCATCTACAATTGAAGGCTTATCTGTAGACTTTGATGCGAACCAAAAAGGAATCAAAGCATACTACTCAGGTGGTACGCTAGCAAGTGAAGCGGCAATGATGATTAGACATTCACTTGGTGAAGAAGAAGTTAAAGATGAAGGATTCACTTATAAATCTACTTCACACGAGGTGATTGACCTAGGTGATGATATGTACACTCAAGGTAAACCTCACCCAATGATCGACCCTGAAAAACGTATTGAAAAATTAGAAACATCTGCTGACAGTGAAGATACAGCTGTTATTATGTTAGACAACGTTATTGGTTATGGTTCTCATGCTGACATGGCTTCTGAACTTGCTCCGACTATTAAACGTATCACTGACAAAGCTAAATCAGAAGAGCGTTCACTTGTAGTACTTGCAACTGTTGTAGGTACTGACAAAGATGCTCAAGGTTACGATAAACAACGTCAAATCTTAGAAGAAGCTGGTGCAGTTCTTTGTGATACTAACGACCAAATGGTTCGTACTGCTATTGAACTTGTTGGTGGTAAAGTTGAACAGCCAATACTTGAAACTAAGAACTTTGACAAAGGTTCAGAAGACTTATCAGTAGATGAAAAAATGATGAGCCTAATTTCAAACAACCCAAGCGTAATCAACATCGGTCTGAAAAGCTTTACAGAAGCTGTTGAAAACAGTGGAGCAGAAGTTGTTCAATTCAACTGGCGCCCAGTTGCTGGTGGAGATGAGAAGCTTATGAAAGTACTTCAATTCTTAAACAATTATGAAGGAGAGAATGTATAATGGCTTACCAAAATATCGAAGAAGCAAATAAAGCAGTCGTTCAAAAAATGATTGGTGCAGCACCTTTCTTAACTGATGTTGTGCCTGCACACACGGTAATCCCAGAATTAAAAGAACACGTTCTTTTACACGCTGGACCACCAATCAAGTATGAAAACATGACTGATCCTATGCAAGGTTCTTGTGTCGGTGCAATCCTTTTTGAAGGATGGGCAAAAGACGAAGCAGGTGCACGTGAATTATTAGAAAATGACAAAATCACTTTCATTCCGTGTCACCATGTAAACGCTGTTGGTCCAATGGGTGGTATCACTTCAATGAACATGCCACTTGTAGTCGTTGTAAACAAAGAACACGGTAACGAAGCATACTGCACAATGAACGAAGGTATCGGTGCGGTACTACGCTTCGGTGCGTTCAACGACCAAGTTATCAACCGTTTACACTGGATGAAAGATGTCCTAGCTCCAGTTTTATCTAAAGCACTTAAAACTATGGACGAAGGACTTAACGTTAACGTTCTAGTTGCTAAAGCAATTGCAATGGGTGACGAATTCCACCAAAGAAACATTGCAGCTTCATTAGCATTCTTAAAAGAAGTTGCACCAGCAATTACATCATTAGAAGATGTATCTCTAGAAGACAGAGAAGCAGTTATGCAGTTCTTAGCTGATACTGATCAATTCTTCTTAAACATTGCGATGGCTACGGGTAAAGCAATGACAGATGCTGCACGTACAATCGAACACGGAACAATCGTTACAGCAATGTGCCGTAACGGTGAAAACTTCGGTATACGTATCGCTGGTATGGGTGACGAGTGGTTCACTGCGCCAGTAAACACACCACAAGGTCTATACTTCACTGGTTACTCAGCTGAAGATGCAAACACAGATATCGGTGACTCAGCAATTACTGAAACAATCGGTGTTGGTGGTATGTCAATGATCGCTGCTCCAGCAGTTACACGTTTCGTCGGTTCAGGTGGTTTCAATGACGCACTTGAAACTTCAAACAACATGGCTGAGATCACTCAACAAGAAAACCCTAACTTCATCATTCCTACTTGGGACTTCAAAGGTGCACCAACCGGAATCGATGCACGTAAAGTTGTTGAAAGTGGAATCCTTCCTGTAATCAACACAGGTATTGCACACAAAGTTGCTGGTTTTGGACAAATTGGTGCGGGTACAGTAAACCCTCCAATCGAATGTTTCGAAAAAGCAATCACAGCTTATGCCAAGAAATTAGGTTTTGAAGCTTAATGATATACCAAGCAAGTGCGGTCGGATCGATCGCACTTGACTTATTAAATCAGAACAATCACATGCGTGTGCATAGTATTTTCAACAATGGTTTTAATATTGTTAATGAATCTAACGACTTAATCTTCGTTGGAACGACTAAAAATGGATATTTTCCATTCGGTGTCACAATCGATAAAAACACCATGCATTATGCTAAGGAATTTTTGTCTGTTGGTCATATAGTCAAGGTGAGCCAACGTGGTATTGACCATAAAGATTTTATGATTATGTTGAATCAGGCTGACTTAGTTAAATATGATAAGGTTGAAGCCGGAGACACTACTGCTATAAAAAAAGTAGTGATCGACTTTGATTTTGAAAAATTTAATGATAGTGATTTTTATCCTGAAAAAATGAGTGAGATATTAGACGCATTGGCTGATGAAAACTCAATCTTCCCCCTTAAATACTTAGTGGGGAGAGGATCTGGATTAACACCATCTGGTGATGATATGATTACAGGTATTTTATATGTGGATGCACTAGATCCCTTTATCAGTGAAGTGCATAAAAATTCCTTAGCTTCATATCTATCGGAGACGGTGACGACTATAGTCAGTGAAAATTTTATTAAGCTCGCTCTAAAAGGTATATTTTCTTCGAAGATTACCGCACTTGGTGAGAACCCAAGTAAGGAAGCCGTTGAGGCCTTAGTTGCTTTAGGATCTTCTTCTGGCCATGACACACTCTACGGAATCTATATGACATTAAATAGGAGATGAAATAATGGGTAAAAAAGTAGTTTTAGCTTTAGGTGGTAACGCCATCTTACAACCAAAACAAGAAGCAACATTTGAAAACCAATACCAAAACGTAATTAATGCGGCAAACCGTATGGTTGAAATTTCAGAAGCAGGTCACAAAATCGTAGTCACTCACGGTAACGGACCACAAGTCGGAAACATCATCGCTCAAAACGAAGCGGCAAAAGAAGAAATTCCTGCAATGCCAATCTTCGTTAACAACGCTGAATCTCAAGGTATGATCGGTTATATGATGGAATCAGCATTGAAAAACCGTTTAATCCAAGGTGGAGACAATACAAACGTTGTGACTCTACTGACTATGGTAGAAGTAGACAAAGATGATCCAGCATTTGAAAACCCAACAAAACCAGTAGGTGTATTCTTCGACGAAGAAGAAGCTAAACGCTTAACAGAAGAAAAAGGTTACCAAATGGCAGAAGATGCTGGACGCGGATTCCGCCGTGTTGTACCTTCACCAGAACCTAAAGTCATCCACGGTGTGGACGAAATTAAATCTCTTATTGAAACATCAATCGTCGTATCATCAGGCGGTGGGGGTATTCCAATCTACCGTGACGAAAAAGGTCAAATCAACGGTGTTGAAGCCGTTATCGATAAAGACCGTTCTGGCTTAAAACTTTCAGAACAAACTGATGCAGACGTATTCATGATGCTTACAGACGTACCAAACGTCTACATCAACTTCGGTAAAGAAAACGAACAAAAATTAGAAGAAATTACAGTAGCAGAAGCAGAACAATACGTTGCAGAAGGACAATTCCCTGCAGGTTCAATGCTTCCTAAAATTGAAGCTGCAATTGCCTTCGCTAAACACGAAGGTAAAGAAGGTATCATTTGCTCACTAGATGAAGCTGTTCTTGCCCTAGAAGGTAAAGCAGGTACAAGAATTAAACTATAAGATTTTAGTGGATTGCCAACGACCGCTCGGTCGTTGGCTTTTTTTGTGTAGGTATATGGCTGGTGTTGAGGTGGTGGGTTAATGTATGGCTGTAGCTCCGCTTCGAAGTAAAAACGAAGCTGATGAATGGGTGTAGCTCCGCTTCGAAATAACAACGAAGCTGATGAATGGTTATAGCTCCGCTTCGAAATAAAAACGAAGAGGAGCATCGTTCAAACCCCCAAAACACAACAAAAAACCGACCCTCCTCGGGTCGGCACCAAGCCAGAAAATCATTAGAGTAGTTTTTTCTTAGTGTTCTTGTTAATAAGCCAGCGAATAAACAGGGCAAGTGAAATGGCGAGCCCGATGTAGCCGAGTATTGGGTAAACGATGTTGACGAGCTCGACGAAACCGACTTTAGAAATTAAGAAGGCTCCAATGAGTGACACAACTAGGAGCATTTTGTACTTGCCTGAGTAGGGCTCGGTGAATCTTGAAAGGAACGGGTACATTAAACCTACGACTGAATTAAATATCAACAGTATGATTATGATGGAGTATACTGTTCCTAACCAGGGTGCCATATTTTCTGCCATTAACATTGCTGGTAATGGGACTTCATTGGCATCTGGCATAATGGAGAGTACACCAACATTAACGAGTACCATTAATAAGAGGGTGATCAGACCGCCATAGATTGCTCCACGTCTTGCGATAGCGTGTTTGGCAGCACCAGCGCCCATAATCGATAAAAAGCTAAACGCGACTGCGAAAGCTAAACCAGCGTATGTGATTGAATCGAACCACCAAAATTTTGACGGTGCACGTGTTGGATCAACATAATTATTAACTTCAGAATAAGGTACTGTTGGATTTAAAATATTATAGGTTGTAATAATAACGACAGCGATGATCAATAGGGGCGTAATACCTCCGATTATATTGACGATCTTGTCGAAATTAAGAAGTAAGGTTCCTGCAGTTATGACGATCAATATTAAGACTCCGATATCAGGTGAGATACCAAATGCTTGATTAAAGGTAGCACCACTACCGGCAATCATTACGACTGCAATTCCATATAAAAAGAAGACTAAAGTGTAGTCGATAATTAATCCCAATCGCCTACCGAATAAAGCTTTAACTGGCCCTTCATGTGACTCTGCATCGAGTCTATGGCCAAGTTTTGCAGCCTGACGGCTGACAAACATTAATATAAATGCAGCCATGATGATACTGACAATACTGATCAATCCATGGCTGGCGAAGAATTGCAGGACTTCTTGTCCTGTTGAAAATCCGGCACCGACAACGATACCGGCATAGGCGAATCCAATTCGCCATGACGCTCTGTTCTTTCCGTTTGACATTCTCACAACTCCTATTATCTTGTTTACATAACTAATATAAACAACTAAGCGACTAATAAACATAGTATAGTTGTAAAAATACATATATATATAAATATCACTCTATAGTTTACGAATATACAAACTATAGAGTGATTTATATTAGTCTTCATCTGAGATTTTTTCAGCTAAATGATAAGCTTTACGTTTTAAGAAGATCCATCTTACAGTTAACATAATTCCAATGGTCAATCCAACGTAACCAAACAATGGATAGATGATATTAACAAGTTCTACGAATCCCACATATGTCGCTAGATAACCAATTACTAACGATGATATCAAGAGTATCTTATATTTCCCAGATTGTGGTTTAGTAAATCGACTTAAGAATGGATATAAGAAACCGACTACTGAGTTAAAGATTAGTAAGATAATAATAATAGAATATGCTGTACCAATCCACGGTGATAGATTATTCGCCATCTGCATTGTCGGTAAGGAAACATCATATGCTGCTGGCATAATAGATAATATACCAAAATTAATCAAGAGCATAATGAAAGTGATTAAGAGTCCACCGTATATTGCGCCGCGTCTTACGATGGATTGACGTGCACTTTCTGAACCCATTATGGATAAAAAACTGAAGGCTGTCGCTAGTGTAAAGCCTGAATAAGTTATTGCATCAAACCACCAGCTACCTGTTGGTGTGTGGCTAGTATCATTATATTGATTCACTTCAGAAAAAGGCACCATAGGGTTAAATATATTGTAGATTGCAATAATAAATAAAGCGATGACTAATACAGGTGTAATAGAACCGATAATTGAGATAATCTTATCGAAATCCATTAGTAAGGTGACGAAGGCAACAATAATTAAGAAAATCGCACCCACTTGCGGGTTGAGGCCAAAACCTTCATTGAAAGTTGCACCACTACCTGCAATCATTACAACGGCTAAACCATAGAGAAAGAATGCAAGGATGATGTCTACGACCTTACCAAGTTTGACACCAAATAAGGTGTTAAGCGGTAGGACATGTGATTCAGCATTTGTAGAATAACCAAGTTTTGCTGCTTGGCGTCCAATAAACATTACAATGAGTCCTGTTAGTATGACGCCGATAATACTAATTAAGCCATAGCTTGAAAAAAACTGAAGTACTTCTTGGCCAGTTGCAAAACCAGCACCAACAACGATACCAGTATAGGCAAAAGCATACTTCCAAGACGCTCTTCTTAATCCGTTTGACATGATTCCAACTCCAATATAATTTAAAATGTTACTATATTATTACACATATATTATAACAAAATTCAATTATCCGTAGCTGAATTTTACAAAAATAAAATCATTTTATAGTATACTTGTCTACTATAGAAATATTAGGAGGTTTCCTATGTATAAAGGCTTGAACTTTAGCAATGACTACAAAACATTACCACGTACCTTTTGGGCACCTTATGAACCTGAAGAATGTGAAGCGCCTAAAATGATCTTATTTAATAAACACCTTGCCAAGCTATTAAAGCTTGAGGATGAGGCTTTAAGTGATGATGCAGAATTTTTCTCTGGCAACCATCTACCTGATGAAACAACACCGATTGCTCAAAGTTACATGGGCCACCAATTTGGTGTACTGAATATGTTGGGTGACGGCAGAAACGTCCTCTTAGGTGAGCATAATACACCTGAAGATGAAAAGTTGGATATTGTTCTAAAGGGATCTGGGGCAACCAAGTTCTCTAGGAATGGGGACGGACGTGCACCCGTCGATTCAATGCTAAGAGAATATATCATCAGTGAATACATGGCGAATGTTGGTGTTTCAACAACGCGTGCGCTTGCCGTCGTTGAAACAGGAGAATATTTACAACGTCAGTCCATCGTTAAAAGCGGAATTTTGACTCGGGTCGCAGAATCTCATTTAAGGGTCGGAACTTTTGAGTTTGCATACCATCAGTCTAGAGATAAGTTGACGACTTTAATTGATTTTGCCATTGAACGTCATTACCCATATTTAAAAGATATTGAAGCACCTAAACGCTACGAGTTGTTCTACGATCATGTCATAAGAAAACAAGCGGAACTCGTAGCAGAATGGCAAGCGCTCGGCTTTATTCATGGTGTGATGAACACTGACAATATGTCGATAGCAGGTGAGACTTTAGATTACGGTCCCTGTGCCTTTTTAGACACTTATGATCCAGATACCTATTTCTCATCTATTGATACAAACGGTCGCTATCGTTATAAAAACCAACCTTCAATTGCTCAGTGGAATTTAAGTAAGCTCGGTGAATCTTTAATTCCGGTATTAGCAGATGAACAAGAAGAAGCGGTTAAGCTTGCACAAAATGCCTTAAATCATTTCCCACAGTACTACAATAGAAAGTATATTTCTTTAATGGGTGAGAAGTTAGGCATATTAGATATGAACCATGAGGATGTTTATGATCAGAGTCTAATCAATGATTTTCTAGAGCTTATGTTTAAACATAAGGCAGATTATACTCGAACGTTTCGTGATTTTTATCTTACAAATTATCATCTTTTACCTATGTTTGATGATAGTGACTTTATTTTATGGTTTGAAAAATATCAGGCTAGAAAGAAAAGTCAAACTGCTAAGCAAGATGAGATCGAGCTAGTAATGAATAAAAGAAACCCGAGTATGGTACCTAGAAATCACATCGTTCAAGAAGCATTAGATCAAGCAATAGAAGGACATTACGGTGAGGTTAAGCAATTGCTTAAGGCAGTGTCTAAACCTTATAATGATAAAATCGGGGGCAAATATACAGATGCACCTGGTGATGATGATATCGATCCGAACTTTAAAACATATTGCGGGACATGATTAAATAAAGAATGAGGACATTAAATAAATGCAGAGTATTTTAGAAGATTTAATTAATCAGTTTGGCTATTTTGCGATTGTCTTTTTGATTGCTCTAGAGAATATTTTTCCACCAATCCCATCAGAAGTCATCCTGACTTTTGGTGGCTTTATGACAGCGCATACCGAAATGTCGATTTTTGGCGTCATCATCGCCTCGACTGTGGGTTCAGTTAGTGGGGCTATTGTCCTTTACTATCTAGGGAGTATCCTCGGCAAAGACCAAATGAAGCGTATTGTCCTAAGATATGGTAAGTGGCTACGTGTGACAGAAAATGACATTGAAAAATCTTATAATTGGTTCGGTAAGTATGGTGGTTGGACTGTATTTTTCTGTCGCTTCGTTCCACTGATAAGAAGCCTCATTTCCATTCCTGCAGGGATGAGTAAAATGTCTATGCCACTTTTTCTAGTTTTGACAACAGTTGGGACGCTGATTTGGAATACCGTTCTTGTATATCTCGGTGCTTCAGTAGGTGAAAACTGGGAGGACATCGTTAGCGTAATGGATGTGTATTCAAATATCGCATATGTCATTATAGCTGTAGCAGGTATCGCCTTCTTAATCTGGTTCTTTTATTATAGACCGAAGAAAAAAGCGAGAAGTTAAATAGAGTACACTTGGTTTGACATAGCCAAGTGTACTTTTTAATTGTCCCT
Source organism: Jeotgalicoccus sp. S0W5 (assembly GCF_011634875.1). NCBI lineage: Bacteria > Bacillati > Bacillota > Bacilli > Caryophanales > Staphylococcaceae > Jeotgalicoccus > Jeotgalicoccus sp. S0W5. Next base: position 198,471 of record NZ_SIRQ01000003.1, read on the forward strand.
AATTTCATAAGCTTTTAGTAACAATGTTACAGTATCTAAAATAGGTGTATGGATTGGACAATTTCCCTTTAATGTCATTAAAAATCCTTGAATATATTGAAATTCAGTTGGCTTGTCTTGGATGACATCGTAATACATACTCGTGCCCATATGAGCTGGATAGCCTAAATACATATTCATTGCCGTGTCGATAAAATTCTCATCAATGATGACACCATCCGGATTACAATTGTTAACAATATCGATTGCTTCATTTAAGAGTTGTCTTGTAAACATAACGACAGACTGGTCTTTAAATATACGAGCAGTGTTTTGACTGAGTGCAGTGACAGTGTTAACGCCTGTATTGACAATGAGTTTTTCATATCTTATTCGCTTAAAGTCTTCAGTCTTTACTATTTGAAGTTCGACTGAAGGATTCTCCTGCATCTGTTCAATGAGTGTATCAAGCGCTTTATATTGTTTATTTTCAATAAGCAACTTTTTATTTAAGAAGTGTTCGATGTAATCTTCTTTTTGTTGGCCGCTAATATACACAACAGCTGGAACACCATGTGAAAACATATTGTCATAACCCATACCATTCAAGGCGAACACAATCTCAGTATGCTCATGCATGAGCGTCGGGATTTTATCTTGTAAATCTTTTAAGGCGGGGGTCTTTGAGGCAATAAATATTAAATCGAATTTGTCGTCGACTGTGTCAATATCATAAACTGGTATCTTGTGATACTGCACGGTTTCACCAGTTTTTATAGTTAAGCCATCACGGTTAGATCTTGCCATTAGTTTTAATTCGACATCTAGATTTGATAGCTCAGTTGCGATGATAGCTCCGACAGCGCCAGCACCGATTATACCTATTTTCATACGGTCACTCCGTTCTTTGTTTCCAGTGATTATGTGGTAAAATTAAGTATAACTAATTTCAGAAAGTAGGGAAACTATGAAATCGACTGCGGACTTAATCAACATGAAGCACGATGACAAAATTGTCATGGTAACTGCCTATGACTATCCTTCAGCTAAGTCTTGTGAGGCGGCTGGTGTCGATATTATACTTGTTGGAGATTCACTAGGTATGGTAGTGCTTGGTTATGATTCTCCTGTTAAGGTGACCTTGGCTGACATGATTCACCATACTAAGGCAGCACGCCGTGGTGCAAATGACACATATATTATTGCAGACATGCCTTTTGGATCTTATCATGGTGATGTTAATCAAGCGATTAGTAATGGTATACAGCTATACCAGGAATCGAATGCGAACATGCTTAAATTAGAAGGTTCGGCGCGTGTTGATGTTATTGAAGGTCTAATTAAGGCAGGCATACCGGTATGTGGACACCTAGGTTTAACGCCGCAACATGTCGGTATTACTGGCTTTAAAATGCAGGCTGGAGATACAGATCAGGCTGAACAATTAATAGAAGATGCGAAAACTTTAGAGTCAATTGGTGTATCAATGATGGTTTTAGAAGCGATTCCGAGCGATCTTGCTAAAAGAGTGACAGAGGCAGTCAGAATACCGACTATTGGTATCGGTGCAGGTGTTGACACAGATGGACAAGTACTTGTCTACCATGACTTACTTCAGTATGGGTCAGACAGATTACCGAAGTTTGTTAAAAAATTTGGTAATCTAACAGAACCAGCGGTGTCCGGCTTAAAAGCCTACCGAGATGAAGTAAAGAATGGCACTTTCCCAGATGAAGAAACCACTTATAAGAAGCGGGTGTACGAAGCGTGAAACACAGTGTAATGATTGACGAAACTAGAGAAATTTTAAGTGAATATAAGGGTCAGACTGTTGGCCTTGTTCCGACAATGGGCGCACTACATGAAGGACACGGAGCCTTAATCCAAGCTGCCAAAGAAGCTTGTGATATCGTTGTCGTCAGTATCTTTTTAAATCCTTTACAGTTTGGACCAGATGAAGATTTTGAAAGCTATCCCAAAGATTTAAAAGGAGACTTAGCTTTATGTGAAAGCTACGGCGTGGATCTTGTCTTTGCACCTAGTGAAAAGGTGATGTACCCATGTGAAATGGAATTTAACATCGGTATTAAATCAATGGCAAATCTACTTGATGGTGTAAAACGTCCGGGTCATTTTGAAGGTGTCGTCACTGTAGTGAGTAAGTTGTTTAATATTATTCAACCAGCTATGGCGTTTTTTGGAGAGAAGGACCGCCAGCAACTTATGATTATCAAACGTTATGTTCAAGATTTTAATGTGCCAGTTAAAATTCAAGACGTTCCAACAAAAAGAGAAGAGAGTGGACTTGCAAGAAGTTCAAGAAATGTGAATTTAACAGCAACGGAATATCAAGAAGCACCGAACATTTACCAAGCATTAAAGATGGCGAGTCTGAAAATTAAAGACGGTGAAACCAATGTCGATAAAATCCAATCATTGATTAAGATCCATATCGAACAAAATACGAGTGGGTCAATTGATGATTTAGCAATCTACAGGGCTGATAATCTTGGTGAACTTAATGAAATTGACAGTGATGTTATCATATTCATAGCGGTACAATTTTCTAAAGCACGTCTCATCGATAATTTATACGTCAGTATTTAGAGGGGAATAGTTTGAATGAATTGGATACGACGCGCACTTGGATTAGTAATTTTATATTTGGTAGTGGTTTTTATCGTACCAGTCATTCAATCTTATGATTTTAGAAATGGGTTGAACGAAGATTACTTCAGTCATTGGTTTGAAGGCCACTTCATACCCAGTTATGATACGACGAAGATTGAAAAGGTTTATGGTAGTCAAGAAACCAACATTGATTATTCCTTAGGTTCTTCAGTGACGACAGAAGGGGAAACTGTTTTAAACTCCGAGTACGAAGGTGTTTTTGTGATTAAAAATGAGCCTGGTGCTTTTCACATGTTACTCGTAAGAGACGGAGAACTGACTGGTGGATATACTAATTCACCAAACGTATCACTCGGCAAGATGAGTATAGACAAGATGACTCGAGAAAAGGCCAGAGAAACTTACGGTGAACCGGTGGAGTATGTTAGAAAGCAGTGGAAACGACTGAAAGTAGAAAATGAAGAATATGATGTCTTTGATGTCGGAAATTACTATGTCTACTTCTTTTATGATATTCATGAAGGCTATCAAGCCAATGGTATGCTTGTCTTACATAAGGACGAGATTATTGATATCAGTGAACTGTATAACCATCCATCAATAGAAGATAATGAACTCATGCACTATTATCTCTTAAATGCTACACGTTATGAATACGGCTATGGCATGTTAGATAGAAATGCCGAAGTGGATAATGTTGCTTACTATCACAGTGTAGACATGGCGGAACGTAAGTTCTTTAATCATGATAATCCTGATGGAAATGGTCTAAAGGAAAGGTTGGAAAGAGAAAATGTGAGGTATACCTATGCTGGTGAAAATATCGCAACAGGACATACTTCTCCAATATTCGCTCACCACAGTCTTTTAAACTCACCATCTCACAGAGTGAATATTTTAAATGATAAGTTCACATCAGTGGGCATAGGGATTGAGTATGATCAGGAACAAGTGCCTTTTTATACTGAAAACTTTTTACAATAATAAATAATGTATAGAGAAACACTCAGAATCTTTTCTTTAAGATTCTGAGTGTTTTTTGTTAAATAAATTCTCTAAATAAACCAACCACTTTGCCTAAGACACTCACATTATCAAGGAATATTGGTTCCATTGTAGAATTTTCAGGTTGTAAACGATAGTACCCTTTTTCCTTATAGAAACGTTTAACTGTTGCTTCATCTTCATCAGTCATGGCAACAATAATTTCACCGTTATGTGCAATGTTTTGCTTGCGAACAATGACTCTGTCACCATCATGTATGCCAGCTTCAATCATACTATCACCAACAACATTTAATAAGAAGATTTCACTATTATGGTTGGCAGTAAAATGTTCTGGGAGGGGGAAGTATTCTTCAACATTTTCCACGGCTGTTATCGGTAAACCAGCTGTGACCTTACCAAGGACAGGCACGTGAATAACCGGAGATTCATTTACATCTGATTCTTGCACGATTTCAATCGCACGTGGTTTGGTAGGATCACGTTTAATGTAGCCCTTACTTTCTAGTTTAGCGAGATGCCCATGTACGGTTGAGCTGGATTGTAGACCTACTGCATTACCAATCTCTCTAACGCTTGGTGGATATCCCTTATCGTTAACGTTTCTTTTTATAAACTGAAATATATCTTTTTGTCTCTCTGTTAAATCTTTCATCATTTTACCTCCAACCTTATGTTAATTAAATTTTACCATATTGTAAGTACGCTTACAAACATTTGTTCGTATAATTGTTGACTAAGAACAAGTGTTCTGTTATATTATTAATACAAACATTTGTTCGAAGGAGAGAATGTAAATGACAATTAAAGAATTGAAATCATTGATGGGATTGTTTACCGTGACGTTGAGTCTAGTGCTTTTATATAGTTTTACTAATACGGAACAAGTAGAGGGAGAGAACGTTTATTCTTCTGAAACTACAGCGAGTACAGAAGTTGTAAATGAAATGGATAGCGAACAAGAAGCGAACACTTTGGTGTCTGAAGCAAATGAAAATATCTTAGAGGAAGAACTCGTGAGTGGTGTGGTTCATACAGGTCTATTGGCAAATCGAATGACAGAACACTTCATGAATTATGAGGTTTCGAGTGTAAAATAGATATATTGTGAGTTTATTCTCAAAAAGAGTGCAGGACCGTTTGGTTTCTGCACTCTTTTTGTGGTAAATTATATGAGAAAGGATGACGCTTATGTTAGATGATGACAAGATTAAAAACCTCAATTCACTTGCAAGAAAGAAAAAGGAAAATAATATTTCTGAATCTGAAATGCGAGAGCTGACTAAATTGAGAAAAGAATATCTATCAAACTTTAGAAATTCTTTTAGAAATCACATTGAAAGTACTAAGGTCATTGATCCTGAGGGTAATGATGTTACGCCCCAAAAGGTCAAAGATATAAAAGCACAAAAAAACAATGATAGTGATAAAGGAGACAAATGATATGTCATTTGATAAGACGGATTTACTCGCAATAAATACCATTAGATCTTTAAGCATTGATGCAATTGAGAAGGCAAATTCAGGTCACCCCGGTTTACCTATGGGTGCGGCACCAATGGCTTACGTATTATGGCAGAAGCACTTGAACTTCAACCCTAAAAATGTAAATTGGTTTAACAGAGACCGCTTTGTGTTAAGTGCTGGTCATGGTTCAATGTTGATTTACAGCTTATTACACTTATCGGGTATTCTAGAAATGGATGACTTAAAAGAGTTCAGACAGTATGAATCTAAAACGCCAGGACACCCTGAATTTAAACATACAGAAGGTGTTGAGGTAACGACTGGCCCACTTGGTCAAGGTTTTGCAATGAGTGTCGGTATGGCGATGGCAGAAACTCATTTAGCTGCAACATTTAATTCTGAGGATAATAATGGACTTGTTGATCACTATACATATGTACTTGCATCTGATGGTGATTTAATGGAAGGGATCTCTCATGAGGCTGCTTCTCTAGCTGGTCACCTAGGTTTAGGTAAATTAATCGTCCTTTATGATTCTAATGATATTTCCTTAGATGGTGATTTAGACAAGAGTTTCTCAGAGAACGTAGCTGAGCGTTTCAAAGCTTACAACTGGGACTATATCCGAGTCAATGATGGTAATGATTTAGATGAAATTGACCGTGCTATTGAACAGGCTAAAACAACAAATCAACCTTCATTAATTGAAGTGAAAACTGTAATTGGCTACGGGGCACCGACGAAGTCTGGTAAGTCAGATTCACACGGGGCGCCACTTGGTGAAGATGAGCGTCGTGGTGCATTTGAAGCATACGGCCTAGATCACACACAAACATTTGTCGCTGATGACAGTGTTTACGAACGTTTCAAGGAGACGTTAGCTGCTCGAGGTCAGGAAAAAGAAGACGCATGGAATTCATTAGTGGATAACTTTAAGAATGAAAATAGTGATCTTCATCAACAATTTATGGATGCAATTCACCGTAAGCTTCCAGAAGGCTACAGTGATGAACTACCAACTTATGAAGCAGGAAGTAAAAAGGCAACACGTGGTAATTCTGGAGATATGATTCAAGCATTGTCTAAATCAATCCCAACTTTCTTCGGTGGTGCAGCGGACTTAGCAGGTAGTAACAAAACAAATGTTAAGGATGCAACAGACTACTCAAAAGACAATTACGCTGGGCGTAATGTTTGGTTTGGTGTGAGAGAGTTTGCAATGGCGGCTGCCTTAAATGGTATGGCTGCGCATGGTGGCGTTTATCCATACGGCGGTACATTCTTCGTATTTTCTGATTACTTAAAACCAGCGGTACGTTTAAGTGCCTTAATGAAATTACCTGTAACTTATGTATTAACACATGATTCAATTGCTGTAGGGGAAGATGGACCAACCCATGAACCTATCGAACAGTTGGCAGGCTTACGTGCAATTCCAAACTTAAACGTGATTCGTCCAGCTGATGGCAATGAAACACGTGAAGCATGGAAAGTTGCATTGGAATCAGAAGATACACCGACAGCATTGGTGTTAACACGTCAAGATATCGAAGTGTTAAATGTATCAAGTGAAGCTGTATCTGAAGGTGTTCAAAAAGGTGGCTATATCGTCTATGATGGTGGTGATGATGGGATTGTCTTTGCGACTGGTAGTGAAGTGGCCTTAGCTGTTAATACAGCGAAACAACTTAAAGAAGAAGGCATGAATATTAAAGTAGCATCTATACCTAATGTTCAAGCATTCTTACAACAAGACGAAGCTTATATTGAGTCAGTTCTAAATACAAATATTGAAAATCGTACAGCAGTTGAAATGGCTGCAAGTCATGGTTGGCATAGATTTGTTGGTATCAAAGGAAAACTACTGACGATTGATACTTTTGGTGCGAGTGCACCTGGCGGTGAAGTTGTAGAACGTTACGGATTCACAGTCGATAACTTAGCTCGCATTATCCGTGACAAATAAACATTGAATTTAGATGTTTGATATTGTAAACTAAATAGTGGTTTACACGGGAAAGAGGTGAGCATTTTGGCGACTTGGATATGGATACTAATTGTAATTGTAGCCCTCATTGGTGGTTTTGCATTAGGATTTTGGATCTCTAGAAAATACATGATGGATTATTTGGAGAAGAACCCTCCTATTAATGAAGACATGCTCAGAATCATGATGATGCAAATGGGACAAAAACCATCTCAGAAGAAAATTAATCAGATGTTGAGCATGATGAATAAATCATCTGAACAAGCAAAAAAAGGCACAAAAAAGTAAATTAAAATGAGTGAGTAGGCTCATGCGTAAAAGAAGCCCTGAAATCCGTATGGATTTCAGGGCTTCTTTCATTCTATTATATTTACTTCTGTGAATTTTACAAATATATTGAAAATTGGTAATAAACATGCATATAATAGATTATCAAGCAAAAGGGGGAAAACAGCAATGAATAAGCAAAAGTTTTTGGCGTTTTTTGTAATCGCTTTCTTGTTTATTTTATCAGCATGTTCGAGTGATGAAAATGTAGATGAAGCAGCAAGCGGTGAAGAAGGGGCTGAAGGTGGAAACACGGGTGATTTAACTGTAGGGACATTGGCGGATGTTGTATCGCTAGATTTACATGGTTCTAACGACTCTGCATCAAGTCAGGTAAGAACAAATATCTATGAAAGATTATTAAATCAAGATGTGAATATGGAATTACAACCAGGGCTCGCAACAGAATTTGAACAAGTCGATGAAACAACATGGAATTTCAAATTACGTGAAGGGACAACTTTCCATGGTGGTGAAGACTTTACTGCTGAAGATGTAGTTGCTACTTTTGACAGAGTGAGGGATGAAGCACTTGCTTCACCGGTTTTATTCTTGTATGAAATGATTGATGAAATTGAAGTAGTCAATGATTATGAAATCAATATACATACCACAATTCCATTTGCACCATTAGCTAGCCACTTAGCACATAGTACTGCGGGAATTATGCCTAAAGAATTAATCGATAGTGATTATCAAGCAGCCCTAGATGCGGCTGGAAATGATATGAGTTTAGAAGAGTATTATGAAGCACGTGATAGTGGAAGTGACGCATATGAAGAAATTAAGGATGACTTAGGTGAGCACTTAGGTACTGTAATTGGTTCTGAACCTAACGGTACTAACCATATGCAATTTGTATCACGTAGTGCAGGAGATTCAGTAACACTTGAGCGCTTTGACGACTTCCAAGGTGGCGATCGTTACTTTGAAACTGTTGAGTTTAGAGTCATTCCTGAAACTGGTTCTAGAATTGCAGAATTAGAAACAGGTGGTATTCAAATAGCGACAGATATTGATTCTTCAAACGTAGACCGTGTTGAAAATGGATCAGACACAGCTTTAGAAATTAAAGATTCAGTACGTATGTCATACTTAGGATTTAATACAGAGAAAGAGCCTTTCAATGATCCAAAAGTAAGACAAGCAATTTCATACGCTATTGACCGTGAAGAAATCGTAGCCGGTGTGTATGATGGTATGGGAATTCCAGCGAAAGGACCATTGGCGCCTGATGTATGGGGCTATAATGAAGACCTTGAAGGTGTTGAATTTGATTTAGAAAAAGCGAAAGAACTACTAGCTGAAACAGATGTGGCAGATGGATTCTCAACAACGCTTTGGGTAAATGATGATCAGCAAATTATTGATACAGCTGTTTATATCCAAAACAAACTTTCAGAGCTCAATATCGATGTTCAAGTTGAGCAATTTGAGTGGGGTGCATATCTTGAGACCTTAGCAAATGGTGATCACGATATGTTCATCCTAGGATGGACGACTGTTACAGGGGATGCGGACTATGGTCTATATGCCTTGTTCCACTCTAAGAATATTGGTGCTGCAGGGAACCGTTCATTCTATGCAAACGATGAGGTCGATGAATTATTAGACGCTGGCCGTGCTGAAGTCGATGAAGCTGCCCGCCAAGAAGTTTATACTGAAGTCGAAGAAATCTTAGTCGAAGAAGTTCCAGCATCATATCTTTTCCATGCTCAATTTGCTGTTGGTTATAATAGCACAGAAGTGAGTGGGGTGGAGATTGATCCGACAGGTCGAATTCACTTTGATAATGTATCATTTAATTAAAAAGTGTAACAAGACTCTCGATAACCGAACAGGTCGTCGAGAGTTTTTGTTATTGAGAATAGTATACCTATTTAACTCTAGAAAACGTATTCAACAATTAACATAGTATTACTTAGTAGCGAAAAGTAAGTGCCCTGTGTATAATAATTTAGTATTCTAATAATGAGGAGCTTTCTATGAATAATTCACTTAAAGAAAAACGCTCTATTTTAGATTGGATTGAATATGGGGGAAATAAGTTACCGCATCCTGTTACTATATTTTTAATTTTTACATTACTCGTAATTATTATTTCTCATATTGCTTATCTATTTGGAGTCACTGTATCGTATACAGGTGTAAATCCTGAAACTGGAAATCAAGAGAAACTTAATGTTGAAGTCGTTAGTCTACTAACCACTGATGGCATTCGCTATATTTTTACTAGTGTTGTTGAGAACTTTACGACTTTCGTCGCTTTAGGTCCTGTACTTGTGGCTATGTTAGGTGTTGGAGTAGCTGAGAAAAGTGGTTACATAAGTGCCTTAATGACTAATGTCGTAACGAAAGCACCTAAGATATTTATCACACCAATTGTTGTTTTTATGGGTGTAATGTCCAACGTTGCAGCAAGTGTAGGTTATGTTGTTTTAGTGCCACTTGGAGCAATCATCTTCCTAGGGTTTAGACGTCATCCATTAGCAGGACTTGCAGCAGCCTTTGCAGGTGTTGCAGGCGGCTATTCAGCAAACTTACTCATCGGTACAAATGATCCGCTTTTAGCAGGAATTACAACAGAAGCGGCAGCAATTTTAGATACTTCATATATTGTTGAAGCGACTGATAACTGGTATTTTATGTTTGCATCGACTTTCTTAGTTGTAATTTTAGGTACAATTATTACAGATAAAGTAATTGAACCAAGATTAGGTGCTTATAATTTTGATAAAGATCAAAATAGCCCAGATGATTATCTTACAAGTAGAGAAACTAAAGCATTAAGATGGGCGAATGTAGCTGCAGTGTTAACTATAATCGGAATACTTGCACTTGTTGCCTTCCCTAATTCACCTTTACGTGGTGATGACGGCGGCATAATCGGTTCACCGTTCATATCAAGTATCATTTTCATTATGATGTTAGTATTCTTAATACCAGGTTTGGTTTACGGTTTTATTAATAAGACGATTAGAAACGATAAAGACGCAGTACAGCTAATGGATTCATCTATTTCGACTATGGCAGGCTTTATTGTCTTGATATTTTTTGCCGCACAGTTTGTTGCACTCTTTACTTATTCGAATTTAGGTACAGTTATTGCTGTTAATGGTGCACAACTTTTAGAAAGCATGGATATTGGTGTGATTCCTGTGCTTGTTACATTTATCTTGGTCTCTGCAATTATTGACATCGTAATCGCTGCAGACTCTGCTAAATGGGCAATTATGGCGCCGATTTTTGTGCCGATGTTTATGCAGCTTGGTATCGCTCCGGAAGTGAGTCAAGCCGCATATAGAATTGGAGACTCAACTACGAATGTTGTTTCACCACTCATGCCGTTCTTCCCATTAATTGTCGCTTTCGCACAACGATATGGTAAGAACAACGGTATTGGTACAGTTGTGTCGCTCATGCTTCCATACTCAATTATTTTCTTAATTACTTGGATTATCTTGTTTGTTGTTTGGTATCTATTTGGTATTCCATTTGGACCAGGTGCAAGCATTTCATATTAAAGTTTTTCCCACTTGGTGATTACCAGGTGGGATTTTTTGTTTCAAGCATTAGCTGTGCTGGGATAGAGAAACGACGGCACGTATTCTGATTTAGTGACCTTGACGAAGGTCCACTTTAATAATGTTGGCAAAATACAGAATATCCATCTCAAGTATTATTTCATAATCCGAAATATATGGTAAAATTTGAAGTGATATTGGGGTTAAAAAGGGGATGGTTTTCATGAGAGTATTCAAGGATTTATGGTGGTTTTTTTCAAGTGAGAAAAAAAGTTATTTGATAGGCTTATTGATGCTGATTTTAGTCGCTTTATTAGAACTGGTACCACCTCAGATTATCGGTCGCTTTATAGATGGTATTACAATGGAGACGCTCACAGTAAATACATTGTTCATGTTCGCCGGTATATTGCTGTTAGTTGCAATACTCGCATACATATTTAGATTTTTCTGGCGGGTCATGATTTTTGGTGCGGCAAATAGACTGGGAAAATTGTTAAGAAAGACCTTATTCAAAAAGTATTCTGATATGTCTCCGACATTTTTTGGTAAAAGACGTACGGGTGACTTAATGGCACATGCAACAAATGATATTAATGCTGTTCAAATGACCGCAGGTCAAGGCATATTAACCATAGCGGACTCAATTATTATGGGCACTGCAGTCTTAGTCACAATGGCAGTGACAGTGAGTCCTAAATTGACCTTAATTGCTTTGATTCCACTTCCCTTTATGGTCATACTAACGAGTTACTATGGTTCAGTATTAAGCCGTTTATTCAGAGTGGCACAAGCTGCTTTTTCTTCACTGAACGATAAAAGTCAGGAATCTGTCGCGGGTGTCAAAGTGATTAAAACATTCGGATATGAAAAAGATGATTTGAAAGACTTTGAAGACTTATCTGAAGATGTGGTAAATAAAAACTTAAAAGTTGCGAAAGTAGATGCATTATTTGATCCAACGATTACTTTAATTATTGCAATTTCTTATTTCCTATCCATATTTTTCGGGGCGAGGATGGTAATCAATGAAGAAATTAGTCTCGGTCAATTAGTCACTTTTACAACTTACTTAGGTATGATGATTTGGCCGCTTTTAGCACTCGGTTGGTTCTTTAATCTAATGGAACGTGGAAAAGCTTCTTACGACAGAATCGAAGAGGTGCTTCAAACAAAAAGTGGCATAGGAACGAATTTTACTACGCGTCAGCTACCTAAGGGCGACATCGTATTTGATATTGATCAATTTAAGTTCGATGGGTCTGATGACAGTGCTTTAACGGATATATCCTTCACATTAAAGCCGGGTCAAACTTTAGGGATAGTCGGTAGAACGGGGTCTGGAAAGAGTGCGATTATCAGACTTTTACTAAGAGAATATGATACCGACTCAGATAGTCTTATTTCTATAGGTGGCGTCAATATTAAAGATATTGAGATTTCTAGTTTAAGAGAGAAGTTTGGTTATGTACCACAAGATAATTTCTTATTCTCAACAACCATAAGAAATAATATTGCCTTTACTGATCCAACATTAAACGATAAGACGATCCATAAGGCAGCAGATTTAGCATATATTCACAATGATATTATGGATTTTCACAACGGTTACGAAACCATCGTTGGTGAACGTGGTGTGTCCTTGTCGGGAGGTCAGAAACAAAGAATTTCAATTGCGAGAGCACTGATTCAATCACCTGATATTTTAATCCTTGATGATTCCTTATCTGCAGTCGATGCGGAAACTGAAAAGGCGATTTTAGCTAATATTAAGAAGGTAAGAAGTGATAAGACAAATATTATTACTGCCCACCGGATGAGTGCAGTCAGAGATGCAGATTTAATATTAGTCATGGAGGATGGACACATTGCTGAACGCGGCAATCATGAAGCTCTGATGCAGAACAATGGTTGGTATCAAGAAACCTTCCGTGCCCAGTCATTAAAAGAAAGTTTAAATGATGCGCTAAATGACTCTCTAGAAAGGGGGAGAGATTAATGGAAGCACAAACTGAAATCCTTACATTAACACTCAAAGATCAGCTGAGAGTCTTGTTAAGACTACTAAAGTATACACTTCCATTTAAAGGATTAATCGCACTTTGTGTATTAATGCTCGTGACATCCACAGTCATGGGTGTAATGACCCCTTATTTGGTCATGATTTTTATTGATAATTATTTAACATTATCATATTTTCCTGAAGCGGATATAATGTGGCTGATTATTGCTTTTATTATGGTAAACCTCATTGCAATCGTCACAACCTACGCTCAAATCTACTATTTGCAAAAACTGGCCTTAAAAGTTATACAACAACTGAGAATTGATACGTTTGAAAAGGTCGGTAACCTTGGTATGAAGTATTTCGATAAAGTGCCGTCAGGTAGTGTGGTTTCTAGATTAACCAACGATACCCAGGCCATCGTTGATATGTTTACCAATGTACTTGGAACATTCCTAATGGCATTGTTTATGGTCGTTTCATCTTTTGTGATGATGTTTATATTAGATGTAAAGCTCGCATTTATTGGACTAATTTTTATGCCATTAATCATCTTGATTTTACTCGTCTATAGAAAATATTCTGCTAAATATTTCTCGCATGCTAGAGCACTTTTAAGTGATATGAATGCGAAGATTGCAGAATCAATAGAAGGTATGAAGATCATTCAAGTATTTAATCAGGAAGCACGTTTACAACAGGAGTTTGAAGCAATCAATGAATCTCACTATAAATATAATATGCAAAACATAAAGCTCGATGGGCTTCTATTAAGACCAGCCATCGATATGATTTATATTCTATCAATCATTGTCATTTTGACTTATTTTGGTTTTCTAAGTTTTGAAACATCTGTTACAGCTGGTGTAATATTCGCCTTTATTCAGTATATGGAACGCTTTTTTGAACCGATTAATCAGGTGAGTATGAGTTTAAATATTTTCCAGCAGGCACTTGTTGCAGCGAGTAGGGTATTTACCTTAATGGATGATGACAGACTAGAACCCGCTCAAAATAATGAGGGAACAGGACAAATTACTGATGGAGTGGTCGAGTTTAAAAATGTGACATTCTCTTATGATGGTAAGAATGATGTGTTAAAAGATATAACTTTCACCGTTCCAAAAGGGACGACAACTGCACTTGTCGGTCATACGGGCTCTGGTAAAAGTTCGATTATTAATTTAATCATGCGTTTTTATGAATTTAATCAAGGTGAAATTTCAATTGATGGCACATCGATTAAATCATTCGACAAACAAGACATGAAGAATAACATCGGTCTCGTCTTACAAGATCCCTTTATCTTTTACGGGACAGTACGTTCAAATATAGAATTGTATGATAGTCAAATGACTATAGATAAAGTTCAATGGGCAGCAGATTTTGTTAATGCTGATAGTTTCATTAATAAGCTACCGAACCGCTATGATGAAAAGGTCACGGAGAAAGGTACTGACTTTTCTAGTGGGGAACGTCAATTACTGGCCTTTGCACGTACCATGGCTAAGGAACCAAAAATTTTAATATTGGATGAAGCAACAGCGAACATTGACTCAACGACAGAAACCGTCATACAAACATCTCTTCAAAAGATGCGCACGGGACGAACGACCTTGGCGATTGCCCACCGACTTTCTACAATTCAAGATGCTGATGAGATACTTGTTTTAAACAAGGGGGAAATAGTTGAAAGAGGCGACCATGATGAACTGGTGAAATTAAATGGTATTTACTTTAAAATGTATCAATTACAAAACAGTCAACAATAATTTGTCATAAATAAGCTCGAATAAGCATTCATCACCCCCTTTAGATTTGATATACTATTTCTGAATGGGGGTATTTTTAATGGGTTCAGAAGTAACATTCTTTCTCGCCTTTGGTGCTGGTGTGCTAAGCTTTGTGTCCCCTTGTGTACTGCCGGTATTTCCTGCATTTGTGTCGTATATTACCGGGATGAGCTATAACGAGATTGAGAAACAGCAATTCAATGGAAGAGCCATTTTACATACATTGTTTTTCTTAATAGGATTTAGCTTAATCTATATTGCCTTAGGATTTGGAACATCATTTTTAGGTGGATACTTAGTTGAGTACGGAAATCTCATTAGACAAATTGGCGCAATACTTATCGTCGTTTTCGGTCTAGTGATTAGCGGAGTCTTAAAGTTTGATTTCCTAATGAAAAACCACAAGGTGGAATTTAAAAATAGACCGTCAGGATTTATCGGGTCTATATTAATTGGTATGGCTTTTGGTGCAGGTTGGACACCATGTAATGGTCCAATTATTGGTGCAATATTCGCCATGAGTGCAACTGAGCCTAACAATGCTTTGATGTTAATGCTCGTTTATTGTGTTGGTTTTGGTATTCCATTCTTTGTCTTAAGTTTCTTTGTATCTAAGACGAGATGGATGCTCAAGTATTCTGGTAAGATTATGAAAATTGGTGGCGTCATCATGATCTTAATGGGAATCTTGTTATATTTTGATGGTCTAACTCAAATTATCATTTGGTTACAGCCATTCTTTGGAGAATTCCAAGGATTCTAAGATGCTAGAATTTTTAAAATCAATTGAAGATACATTGTTCATGATTGCATCGTTAGGTGCAGTCGTGATGGGTATCCTAGTCATTGTCATTCGCCAAAAGGCAAGTAAGACGCCATTGACAATGAAGAAGATACTGATTCCACCTGTTGCAATGTCAACTGGTGCATTAATGTTTGTCTTCCCATACTTTAGATTATCACCACTTCATATCTTTGAGTCAGTTTTAATCGGTCTCTTATTTTCTATTGTTATTATATGGACGACGAAGTATGAAGTTAAGGCTGATGATTTATATGTGAGAACGACAAAAGCTTTTCCAATTATTTTAATGTCATTATTAATTCTAAGAATTGCTTTAAAATATATATTTTCACTGTCCACGACACCAGGAGAAATGGGCGGCATGTTTTTCTTACTTGCCTTTGTAATGATTCTATTGTGGCGGTTATCCATGTTAATGAAATTAATGAAATTCAAAAAACAGCAGTCCCTATGAGGGTCTGCTGTTAATTTTTTCTGTCTGTTCGAATATAGAGAACTTCTGTTTCTCATCATCTGCATATTCAAAGAGATCTAAGTACGGTGTGTAATCTATATCAAGTTGCTTTAATTTTTTCTTCATGAACTTATGGTCTTTTTTAGGTGTTGCAATAATATAACCCTTCATGATCTGATCGAGTTCTATTGTTTTAACTTTCTCATCTAGTGCAATCTTAGAAATCCTACCGGCAATTCTTTCTTTAGCGACATCTCTAAAGAGCTCTGGAACTGGACTGACTAATTCATTCAACAAGGCTTTAGCATCTTCATTCCATAAGGGAAGCGCCTGTTCAATATAATAGTCCTGCCAATCTAATTCTGAGTAGCCGTCACCTTTTGGCATTCTGCGAAGAAACTTTCGGAACATGAAAAATCCACCAATGGTCATTAAGCCCAACATGATAAAGGTCCAGATTGCGATTAGAATCATAAAAACATCAAATGACATCTTCTTCACCTCTCACTTATCTCACATTATACCGTCTTTAAAATCTTTTTGTCCATTTAATAATTTGTGACGATATATAGAGTGAAGGGAGGTGAAGACATGATAAAGAACATGAGCCTTAAAATGTTTCATTTTGTCACAGATGAGTCGGGTAAAGATGTGACAAAATCAAGAAGTTTGAACAACCTGAACACTGATGGTACAGATGCGAATTTGAATGCCTTAGCTGCAGTCTATGAAAGTTTAACAGGAGAATCTTATTACAACATTGAAAAAGTTATCACTCATGTAGTCTAAAAAATAAAAAGGAGAAATTAAAATGACTGAAAAATTAGTATTAGTATTTACCACTAACGAAGACAAACGTTTTACATTAACGATTAATAACCCTAAAGAAGGTATTACGGCTGCAGAGGTTGAAGCTGAGGCACAAAAGATTATTGATGAAGATATCCTACGTCCAAATCAAGGCATTCCAGTTTCTCTATATTCAGCTAAAATTGTAAACACTGCAACAACAGTCCTTAAATAATGGATTGGTTACCATTCGTCAGTGATTTGGGCTTCCCTGCGGTCATTACATTCTTTTTACTCCACAGAGTGGAAAACAAATTGGATGATTTAATTATTACGATTCAAAGTCTCAAATAAACGACGCCACATTCAATAATATATTGAGTGTGGTTTTTTATATATCTTCATATCGTTTAAACATATAAATATGTATAATGACTGTAAGAGGTGACCATCATGCGAATATTACATACTGGGGACTGGCATATCGGTAGAAAAATGAATGGTTTAGATTTAATAGATGACCAGCGTTATATATTAGACCAACTACAAGAAGCGATCGAAGACAATCAAATTGATACTGTTGTCGTTGCTGGTGATATATTTGATCGTGTAAACCCTTCACAAAGCGCTTTAAAGCTAGCTAACGATACGCTATATAAAATAAATATAGAACTCGGCAAAAATCTTATCGTTATATCAGGAAATCATGACAGCCGTGAAAGAATCAATTACGGTAGTGAGTGGTTTAAAGCAACTGATTTTTATATAAATACAGACCTTTCTAAGGTTGCTGAGCCTGTGACAATTGACGATGTTGATTTTTATCTTGTACCGCATGTTGAAGTGCTAGAAGCACGAGTGTATTTTAATGATGATACGATCCAAACTCATCAAGATGCATATGAAAATATCGTAAAAGAAATTAATAAACATATGAATAAAGAACAGACAAATGTTTTAGTTGGCCATTTATATCTAAATGGAAGTATAGAAAGTGACTCTGAGAGACCTTTATCTATGGGGCTGAGTGAGGCAGTGAGTGCGGATGTCTTTAGTGATTTTGACTACACCTTACTCGGTCACTTACACCATCCTTTTGCAGTGGATCATGGGACTGCATTTTATAGTGGGTCTTTACTGAAGTACTCATTTTCTGAAACGAATCAGCCGAAGGGCTATAGAATTATTGACACTAAGAAAAAAGAAGTGACCTTCGCACCCATAAAACCGCTACATGAAGTGAAGGTTTACAGTGGAGATTATGAGGATTTAATCAAGCAAAAAGTGACTTTCGACGATGACCAAGCCTATTTTAAGTTTGAGCTATCCAATATGTCTTATGTCAATGAGCCGATGAGTAAAATTAAGCTACTATATCCGAACACTTTAGAGTTAAAACCATTAATTGAAGACGTGGCAAGTGACCTTGAAGCGGTGGATATTTCTACAACTTCTGATATTGAAATTTATGAATCATTTATAGAACACACATTTGACCGAACAATGACTGACTTTGATAAGGACATGTTCGATCAACACTTTGCAGGTGAAGACAATGAAACTGAGTAAATTATCAATGAAATATTTCGGCCCTTTTGAAAAAGAAGTTGTCGATTTTCATAGTCTAAACGATAGGTTGTTTTTAATCAGCGGACGAACAGGTTCTGGTAAAACGATGATCTTTGATGCGATTGTTACGGCCCTCTATGGTTCAGCATCAACGACAGGTCGGGATGAGGAATCTCTAAGAAGCCAATTCGCACCAGACGATGCGCCGTGTGAAGTAAGTCTGAAATTTGAAGTTAAAGACCGCGCCTATACAGTAGAGCGTGTCCTTAAGTATCAAAAACCAGGTAACAAATCAGCCACACCACCGAAGGCTGTCTTATATGATGACCAAGGGCAAATCATCGCATCATCCTTAACTGATGTGAGGGATGCAATCGAAGATATTGTAAAATTAACAAAAGCTCAGTTTAGAAAAATCTTAATTTTACCTCAAGGTGAATTTAAGGAACTACTGGTCTCAACAAGTCAGGAAAAACAAGACATATTAAGAACACTCTTTCAAACAGAACGCTTCTTAGATTTTGAGAATAATCTTAGAGATGAGTTAAAGGAACGCTCGAGTGCAGCAGCCCACCTTGATACTCGAATTTCTGAGCTGATTAAATATATAAACACTGAAGAAATTGATATTGATGAGGTCACTGAATTTCCGAATTACGATATGGTTGTGGACTATGTCGACGGGGTCATCTATTCATACGATAAAAAACTCGAAGAATTAAGAACACTCGGTACTAAAAGAAAAGAAGAGGCAGATGAGCTATCAAGACGTCTGCAAGAAAAAATTAAACATAATGAACAAATTGACCGTCTAAACAATTATAAAGGACAATTGACTACTTTAGTTGAACAGTCGGACTTTATCGAAAAAAATCGTCAGACAGTTAAACAGTTTGATGAGACGTCTAAAATCAAATATGAACTATTAAGAAAAAAAGAGCTTGAGACAGCGATAAGTGAAAATAAGGAAGCATTGAATGAAGCGGTTAGTGTTCATGCGAATATTACGGATACATTGAATACTAAGACTGAGACGCTTGAAAGTATAGAACGAGAAAGACCTGAAATTAATGATAGAGAAAAGGTCTATTATAAGCATGAAAGGTTTTTAACTGATACCTACCGAAACCTAAACGATGTTATAGAGCGGTTGACTAAAGATGTTCAGGCAAGATACGAAGAGATTAAAATTCATCAAGAGAAAATTAGTAAGAAAAATGATGTGATAGAACAGATTAGCTATAAAGAAGCTGACTTTTTTGAATCTAAGAGTTTGTTGACTGACAATGGTCATAAACTTGAAGCTATAGAGGATAAGGTGAGACAGGCTGAAAAATCTGAAGCCTTGGTTAAAGAGAGGCAAGATATTGAGGCCAAACTAAGTGATAATAATAAGGAAATTGAGGAGCGTAAAAATGAGCTCGCAAGTTTTTCAGCAAAGCTTGAAAATTATGATGAAGACACCTTGTCTGTCATCAATCACCTGGTTAGTCACTTAGAAGTTGGATTGACTTGCCCAGTCTGTGAGCAGACCGTCATCGAATTGCCTGAGCACGGTGAGTTCACTCAGCAGCATAAGGAAGAGTTTAATGCACTCAGCGAACGCTTAAAGGCGATAGAAAAAGAGAATCAGTCTTTCGTTAATCGTCTCGATGTCATTGAAGAATTATTAAATTCAAGTGAATACCATGATTCGAGTGTGTTTAAAGAAGAAAGAGATAAATTAAGTGCTGACAAAGAGAAGCTAGTCAATCAAGTGGAAACGATTGAAGAGAAACTTAAGGAGAAAGAAGCCTTAAGTCAAGAAGTTGCCGGCTTAAAAGAAGAGGAAGATCAATTGACAAAATCTCTTTCTCAAAAAGAAGCTGACTTAAAAAACGAACAAAATAAGAAAGCTGAATTCACTGAAGTCACAGATTTTGAAGACTATGAATCCTTTAAAAATCATATGGATAGTGAGTATGAAACGCTAAATGCCTATCAGAAAAATTACGCTGAGGTGAAGGATGAGGTCAACCAGCTTTCTTCAAGTTTAAAATTAGCTAAGTCTAAGATTGAATCAAATGAAAAAGAAAAAGTGAAGTACCAAATCGAACAAGATAAACTCTCCACCACTATTAATAATTTCCTAACCTCAAGTGATTTTAACGAAGAAGAGGAATTATACGACCTTGTTCATAATCCAAATATTGAAGATAAAAGGCGAGAGGTCAAGCAGTATGACGATCAGAAAATGACCTTACAAGCCTACATCAAAGAAGTTGAAAGCGTACTGACAAGTAAGGATTCTATCAATATTGAAGGAGATCAGGCCGCCTTAAAAGAAGCGGATGATTCCTTAAGTCGGGCAAGAGAATTTTATGCAGAAGTCAGGACCAAGCGTCAGCAAAACGAAGATATTAAAGTGAAACTGTCTGACTTAATCACTGAACATCGTCAATCTTATGAGTTCTATATGAAATTAGTAGAACTGACAGAAGCAATTCAAGGAAAAAAAGGCCAGAAGGTGTCATTAGAGCGTTATGTCTTAATTTATTACCTAGATCGTATTCTAGATATTGCCAATATTCGTTTACTGAAGATGACCAATCATCGTTATAAATTACAAAGAAGTACGAAGCGGACGAATCGTTATAGTGGCTTAGATATTGAAGTGTTTGATTACTACAATAACCAAGAACGTAATATAAACACACTTTCTGGCGGGGAAACTTTCCAAGCATCTCTTGTTCTTGCACTTGCTCTAAACGAAGCACTCCAACAAGAGTCTGGTGGTATTCAACTGGACACTATGCTCATTGATGAAGGCTTTGGTACTTTAGACCAGGAAACTTTAGAGGTTGCGATAACAACATTAATAGACCTCCAAACGTCAGGCAAAACAATCGGTATTATTTCACATGTTGAAGAACTTAAAGATAGAATGGAGAACATTTTAACGGTCAGTCCGGAAAATGGGAAGAGTACAGTATCTATCACAAGCTTATAGTCAATGAAAAGTCATAAATATAGTAAAATTGACCCTCTTGTATTCTAGAATTCTGATAAAATTAATTTAGATATGAAACTGAGGAGGGAGTCACTTGAAAAAGTGGTTACTAGTCATCTTACCGGTCTTATTAATCTTATCGGCTTGTACTTCAGGTGCGATTGAACCAATGAGCCGCTATGGCGATGAAATTCAGGATTTTGAAGTGACGAATCAGGACGATGAGACCTTCACACGTGAAGACATGGATGGAAAAGTTTGGCTGATGAATTTTATGTTCACAAACTGTGCTACAGTATGTCCGCCGATGACTCAAAATATGACAGATGTAACAAATGCACTTGAAGAAAAAGGCATTGAAGACTATGGAGTAATGAGCTTTACGGTAGATCCTGAAACCGATCAACCTGATGTATTAACAGAGTATTCGAGCTGGTACGATATACCAGAAAGTACAGAATGGCAATTTTTAACGGATTATGATTACGACTTCATCAGAGGTTTTGCTGAAGATAACTTTAAGACTATCGTTGCACCACCACCAGAAGGTAGTAACCAAGTTACACACGGTACATCATTTTACTTAATCGATGAAGATGGAACGATACTTAAAGACTACGCTGGTGTTGATTCTGGAGATAATCAATTCCCATTAGAAGAAATTGTTTCAGATGTTGAAAAATTAGTTGACTACAACAGTGAAAATTAAAATCTGTAAAGATAAAGAGTGGCTAGGTTCATTAAGAATCTAGCCACTCTTTTCTTAAATATTAAACTAAGTTATCACATTGTCCTGTTTCTATGACTTCATAGAAGTTTTCAAAGCTAGTTTCAATCATATTAGATAGGGCTTCGTCAGTGTTTGAACCGATATGTGGTGTGACGAGTACTCTAGGGAAGAGTGCAAGTAAATCCTCAACGCTTTTATCAGGAAGCGGATTTTCATCAGTGAATTTCTTAAAGAAGACATCTTGTTCATTTGGCATAACATCTGTTCCGAACCCACGAAGTGTATCATTTTTAATTGCTTTTATAATCGCTTCATTATCCTGGAGTTCCCCGCGTGCTGTATTAATTAAGATTGCATCGTCTTTCATCTGACTGATGAAATCTTCATTAATCATACCATCATTTTCATTTGGAATATGTGGAATGTGCATACTGACGATATCGCTATTTTTAAGCAATTCTTCAGCTGAAACAAATTCGACGACTTCTTTTGCTGCTTCACTAGGATATAGATCAAAACCGAAGACTTTAGCCCCTAAGCCCTTGAATAATTTTGCTTCTGTTAGACCTATTTTTCCAGTTCCATATACGCCAACTGTACAGTTTCTAATTTCTCTACTAAACATTTCTGGTACGACTCTTAAGTCTTTTTCTTTGGTACGATCTAGTGTGAACGGAAGATTTCTAAGTAAATTCATCGCTAACATAACAGCAAGTTCTGCAATAGCATTAGGTGAATATCTCGGTACTCTTGCGACCTTGATATTTAAGTCTCTTGCAGCATCTAAATCTATGTGAGAGTACCCAACAGTTCTTGTGAAGACGTAGTTGATGCCTTTGTTTTTCATAAATTCTAGGGCTTGACGGTCACCTTTACAGTTTGCTCTTAGGAGTACAGAATCGTGTCCCTTTACTGTGTCTAAGTTATCATCAGTTAATAGCGCCTCGATTAGAGTTAATTCGAAATTATATTTATTTAATTGCTTAAAATATTCAACTTCATTCGGTCTAACACCGTATGCGATTAGTTTTATCATTATATAAATTCCTTTCTAATTTTAGATTTTAAAATATGCCTAAGTTACCAATGATGTTTAATACTACCAACCAAGTTGGTATCATTATAACTGCCGCTAGTGTAGATAAAAGTGAAGCGTTAGATGCGAGTATTGCTTCTTTTTCAAAGTTAATTGCATAGGCGACTGCTACTGTAGCAGCAGGGGTTGCCATCATTACAATCATTGTTGTAACTGCATCAATATCGAACACTAAAATGCCAGTTAGAGTTGTTAAAAAGAATACTGCTAAGTTAATGGCAGGCACTGCAATTGTTTTAACACCTGCGTAGTACCAAGAAGCTTTAGATTTTGCAGCTTGTGAAATATTAATTTCAGCTAAAGTTGCCCCGATTGATAACCAGGCGAGTGGTGATGCGAGACGTGCTAAGTATTCCATTGGTGCATACAACCAAGGTAGTGTTTGGTCAATTCTTAAGAATGCAACTTCCCTTGCAGTTTCAGTTTCAGTTGCTGCAACTGTAACTTGTGGTAAGTAGTCTTGTAAAAGCCAGATTGCAAGACCTAAGAATGTTGCAATAACAATTGGGTTTAAGAACATTGTTTTTAAGTTTCTAAGCTCCATTTTTAAGCCGCTCATACGGATATATGCATAAGAATATAGGAAAATACGGTATCCAATGTTAAAGATATTTGCATAGATTACACCGATAGGACCGAGTATTGCACTGACAATCGGAATCCCGAAGAATGTTGTTGATCCAAAAATAGATAATACTTCTAAAGTCGTTTTACGGTCTCCAGTAAATTTTGCATAGAATGGTTTCATTGCAAACATTAATACGATATACATTAATATTCCCCAGATTAAAACGTTTAAGCCTTGTGCGAGTTGCTCGCCATCAATGTCTGTCATAAATGCCGTAAAGGCTAGGGTAGGTAGACCAACAGTTAAGACAATTTTTGATAACGTCTTACCGACATTCTCATTGAAAATGCCTCGCTTTCTACAGAAAAATCCAAGTAAAATAATAAGAATAGTTGATGCGATGGCACTTAAGAAGCCCATATCAGTAAATGTTAAGACGATAACTTCCCAAAGGTTCATTGTGTTTCCTCCTCATATTGTTATTTTTTTCACAATGTTTAATTCACTTAGTATTCTATACTGGATTATACTTTTTGGGAAGACTTTATGTGAAAAAAATAACAATATTTTTTGTGCAGATGTAACAAAAATTATAGGAATGAATATAAAGGGGGACTTTTTAAAAGACTTATCACCGAAAAGGATTAAAGCGGTGATAAATGAGCACAATTCAAAGGACTTATCACCAAAACAAACAAAAGTGGTGATAAGTGAGCACTAGTCAGATCACTTATCACCATCTATTATTTATTTATTCACTTGCAGTGTTATCTTTGTTCCTAATTTTCCCTATTAAGAGCATGATCCCGACTAATATAATAATGCAGAGTACATTTTTCGTAAATAGTGGAATGGGGGCCGCATTAATAAGAATTCCAATAACTAATGCGAGTACACCATAGAGTGGAAACTTACCAGCGAATTGAGCAAGTACAGCCCCGAAAATTGCTGGTAGGACAAATGGAAAGACTTCTTGAACACTTTCTGGAATGACAGTTAGTAGCCAAAGTCCACCTAGTATAACTGGAATCAAAATAATCTTATTTACAAGAGAGGCGGCACTTATACCTAGAGTACCAATAATCTCTCCTTCATCTGTACCTGGTTTTACACCGACAGCTTCCTGACATGATGCAACTGCAGGTAAACACATATTTGAAATATTACCTGTAAAGAAAGCAACGTAGGTACCAGAAACCCCGAGAACAGGGAAGTACATAATTGGTTCTAGGAACCATACAATTGCAACGACCGCAGCATAGGCAAGAAAACTATTTAATATTAATGAGAAACCTGGATGATAACCCATCACAAAAGATATATATATAGGCAATGCAAATGATATTAAAATTGCAATGCCTAATGTGATTTTTCCCCATTTATGTGAGGCATTTCTAAATTCCTGCATGATTAACCTCCATTTATATAAAGAAGTAAACTGCGACTAAACTAATGAGGATAGAGAATCCTAATGACCATTCTTTTAGCCAGTTAATTCCTTTTTTATTGGCAATATAGTTAAATGTTAACGATGAGATAATTGCTACAATTGCAGTGAATATATATGGTGCGCCTTTAATCATTTCAGCTCCTGTTAGAGAACCGAAAACTGCAATCATTGCACCACTTGCCACAATCCCCATCAGATATTCCCCTTTGGGTTTTGAAGTTAACTTAGTCTGAATCCTACTTAAGTATGGTGTCGCAAAGAAAGTAAAGATCATCCAACCGGCGCCACCGATACATAAGGTCCATACTACAAGGTTAAAAATCTCGGGAGAGAAACCATCACCTGCTAAGGTCACACCTGCAGATTGCGCGGATAGCTGCGCACCCATACTTTCGATTGGTGCAGAGCCAATCACACCAATTCTCATCATCGTTAATGGATTACCTATGAGTGATATTAAGGAAACAGCAACGATAATAATACCAATAGAAGGTCCGATAGCTGTTATACTTCCAGTCTTTACTGCACGTTTAATATCTGTTTCAGAAATACCAACATCTCGAGCTGCTTTTTTCGATAAGGATAAAAATTTGATTGCCTGAAATATTACCAAGACTATTATTGCACCAGCAAAAGTCCATACAACTGGTGAATTAGCGAAATCCATTCCTGTCATTTAAGACGCCCCTTTGTTTATCTATATGTTTTATTTTTCTAAGCGATCTAAGACAACTTGACCAAGTACTTTTGCACTGATTAAGAGTGAGCCCTCGTGCACCTTAAATTTAGGGTGGTGGTTCGGATAAACATCCTCTAGTTCAACACCATCTGGTTTGGCACCGACTTGGATGAAAGTGCCTGGTATTTTTTGAGTATAGAATGAAAAGTCTTCTGAACCACTTGAAGGTTTAGGATGAGAAATTGTATCGAAATAGTCACCGACGTTTTCACTTAAAATTTCTTCGACTTGCTCTGTCTCTTTTGGATGATTATAAGTCACTGGATAGTCATAGACATAATCTAATTCACAAGTAACATCAAATGAACTTTCAATACCTGTAGCAATTTTCTTCATTGCCTCATAAGCAGGTACCTTATTCTTTTCATCTAGATAACGGACTGTTCCTCTTAAGGTGACTGAATCTTGAATCACATTATAACCACCTGGTGCATCAAAGGCAGTGACAGAAACGACGACACTATCCATCGGATCCATGCGTCTAGAGACAATAGTCTGTGCCTCAGCGACAAAATATGCACCAGCAACGAGTGCATCATGTGTTGTGTGTGGCATGGCACCGTGACCACCATAACCTTGAATTTTAAGATCATAGTTTGAGCGGCCTGCCATAGCATTACCAGATATAAGACCAATTTCACCAAGTTCTAACATTGGGAAGATATGAATGCCGTAAACTTCATCTAGATCATCTAAAATACCTGATTCCACAATACTTTTGGCACCACCTGGTGGCACTTCTTCAGCATGTTGATGAATAAGCTTAATTTTGCCTTTCCACTCATCTTTTAATTCGATTAACGCCTTACCTAAATAGAGT
Organism: Jeotgalicoccus sp. S0W5; assembly: GCF_011634875.1. Taxonomy (NCBI): domain Bacteria; kingdom Bacillati; phylum Bacillota; class Bacilli; order Caryophanales; family Staphylococcaceae; genus Jeotgalicoccus; species Jeotgalicoccus sp. S0W5. The sequence continues at coordinate 225,198 of NZ_SIRQ01000003.1, forward strand.
AGGTAAGCAGTATGTACATCATGGCCACACGCATGCATGACACCATCATTTGTCGATTTAAATTCAACATCTGCTTCTTCTTGTATAGGTAGCGCGTCAAAATCTGCACGTAGTCCAATTGTTTGTCCAGGGCCATTACCCTCTATTTCAACGATGATGCCGTAACCGTTTCCAACATGGGTCGTAACTTTAACATCTTCACCCTTATAAAAATCTTCAATATACTTGGCAGTGTTTTCCTCTTTAAAAGAAAGTTCTGGGTTAGCATGCAGATGACGTCTTGTTTCAATCATAGCTGCTTCACTTTCTTCTAATTTTTTAAATAATTTGTCTTTCAAACTCATTTGTATATCCTCCTTTATATTTATGAATTTAGTCTATCACTGGATTTTAGAATAGACAAATAATTCTTTATATTTGAATAATATATTTAAAAATAACAATATTTCTATTTTTGTCTGTAATTTTAAGAAAATTGTCGTGATTTTTAGATAAAACAATGAAACTGTAGTGTTTTTCATACAATTTTGGAATTACTGCTTTTTTACAACAATTTAAATAGAGAATATATTGGATTTAAATCAATTAGAGGAGGACATTTATGCTTTTAATCATGACAATGGGTGGTGTGTTAGCTTCTTTTATGTATGCTTTAACTCAAAATAGTCATATCAACTTTTTAACTAGACGGAGTTCATGTGATTCATGTGACAGAACTTTAAACGTAATAGATCTTATTCCAGTTGTCGGCTTTTTAATAAACAGAGGGAGATGTAAAGCATGTAATACAAAAATATCAATCAACTATTTCTTTGTTGAGCTTATAATGATCAGTTTGTTTTTATTGCCGACTATTACGCCATTAGCCTATGATAATTTAGTTCTATATTACTTACTCGTCAGTATATTAATACCACTCTCAATATATGATTATGAAACGATGTTAATTCCCTTGCACATGCTTTTAATATTGTTAGTTACCGGTTTGTTCCTCACGAATTTTATAAACTTTGATCCTTTCCTTGACTTGATAATCGTTGGCTTACTCCATATCTTTTATTTCATTTTAAAAGATAAGATTGGGTATGGTGACATACAGCTGTTCTCTGTCTTGACTGTAATTACCCCTCTAGATTTTTTTATCTTTTCCTTTTTGTTTACCTATATTATCGGTGGGATTGCCGTTATTGTATTAGATTTAATCTCTAAAAAACGCCTTGTAAAAGTGCCTTTAGTTCCTTTTATTGCGACGAGCCTTATCATTACTTTCTTCCTATATATTGACTACAATGATATTTACTTTGGAGGACACCTATGACCAGCGAATTAATGATTAGAGAAATGCATGATTCCGATAAACCTCGTGAGCGATTGCTCTTATATGGTCCGGATAAACTTACTAACCAGGAATTACTCGCAATACTCATTGCAACAGGTAATAAAAATGAATCAAGTCTATCTTTAGCTGCAAAAATACTTAAAGATTTACCTTCTATTAGAGAATTAAGAGAACTGACTTATGAAGAACTAACCTCAATTAAAGGAATTGGCAAGGTAAAGGCGATTACAATACTTTCATTTATAGAACTTGCTATTCGTATGCATACACATTCTAGAGAGGAAGAAAAATTTATTCGATCACCTAAAGATGTATCAGATATATTGATGGAAAAAGTCAGGTTCTATAATCAAGAGCATTTTATCGTCCTATTTCTAACGACTAAAAACATGGTCATTGAAGAAAAAACTTTATTTATAGGATCTTTGAATTCAAGTATTGTACATCCAAGAGAAATCTTTCGTGAAGCAGTGAAAAGAAGTGCTGCAGCGTTTATTTGTGTGCACAATCATCCCAGCGGAGATCCGACTCCATCAAAGGAAGATATTGAAGTAACAAAAAGATTAAAAGATTGTGGAGACCTTATTGGTGTGGATTTTTTAGATCATATTATAATTGGAGATGGTAAATACATCTCCTTAAAAGAAATGTCTTATATATAAGGAGTATACTATGGGATTAGATATGTATTTAGTACTAGAAGATCGAACGACAAAAGAGCAAATTGAGTATGCATATTATAGGAAATTTAACGCACTGCAGGGTTACTTTGAATCAAATTATAATATTGAAAATCCTGGGGTCATAGAACTTACGATGGATATAATTAATGATGTCTATATCAGGTTAAACGAAATACGTTATGCACCAGAAAAAGCAAATTTAATTCTACCCACCTATGCTGGTCCATTTTTTGGACGAATGACTTACGATCGTTTATATCACTCTTATATAAACCAAGCAGCTAATGATTTTTATCATGCAAAATTCATAGACTACAGTAAATATAAATTATACTATTCATCCAATTGGTAGGATAAAGACCAGTGTAGAACACCATCTACACGGGTCTTTTTAAATGAATATAATCAATTATGAATGAAATATGTCAAAAATGTGATAATTCTGGTTTGTTAGATAGAAATTTAGGGGATTATTTAATATAAAAGTGTATTTTTAAAATATTAAAAGGGGATGTTTGCCATTAAATACTTGGTTCTATTACTATCTAGTTTCTGGTTTTTCGGTGGAGAGGGTGACAGTGATAACACTTCAAACATTTTGGTGCAACAGCTAGACAACAAAGATGATGAAAGTGAGGAAACAGAAGCTTCTAAAGAAGACGAGGAAGCTGAGGATGAAGCCGACCAAGAAACTGGAGTCGTCGGTTCAAGAAAAGTATCTAGTGAAATGACAGAAACTACCTTAACTGGTCCTGATGATAAGGAAATTACAGCACTTTTTGAAAATAATGCTGAACCGATTGAGGCATTTGAAGATGCGGAGGAAGCGGATGTAGACCTTGAAGATGTCTTAAAACCGAAAGATGAAGTCACAAGCTATTATTCTGAAACTTTCATGTTGATTAACGCATTTGAAGCTGAGTCTGATGAGCCAGCTGATACAGATTTAATTGGTTTGACTGCAGAAATCAACGAAGAGGATGAACTTCAAGTTTACTCAGGTCAGTGGTATCAAGAAGATGAGTTCATCTACCCATATGCATATGCAGATAGTGACACTTTACTTTATATAACTGAGGATAAATGGACGGATATAACAGGTGAAGCTGAAGCAGAAGAAATATATTACGGTACGTATTCAAGCGTTTACGATGCATTAATGGAAAGTGAGGATGTCATAGAAATTTTTGAAGATGATGATAATTATTATTTAATTAATGTCGGTCAAGAAGAAGTCCTTCATGAGACATTTGGTTCGATTTATGAAGTCGAGTTCCAAAATGCAGATGAGGAATCACAAAATAATGCAGTACTTGCAATAGTTGATAAAGACTCAAATGAAGTTAGTGACCTCACCTACATTAGTAATGCCAAAGGTTTAGCTGAAGGGATAGAACTACAAATCGAAGTTGCTGCTAAGTTTGATAATTACGGCGACTACGACGATGGTGTGACAGAACCTACTGAAGGTGAGGAAATTGAAGTTGGTGAACAGAGTAGCGAAAATCGAAGTGGTGTTGATGCATCGAGTACTGGAAAAGTTGAAGGAGAAACTTTGACAGGTAAAGATGGTGCAGAAATTAATTCTGTTCAAGAAAATAACCAAGGCTTATCAACAGCACTTGAAGAAGCTGAAGATACGGATGTTGAAATTGATGAAATCTTTAAAGATAAAAGCGAGATTTATTCTTATTACTCAGAGTTTGATGCAATGGTACGCTTAATCGGTGAATCTGATGATGAACAGAGGGAAGAAACGGTTAAAGCAACTGCTGAAATTTATGAAGTCGAAGATGAATTAGAAGTTTACTCTGAAGTTGCGAATAATGGCGAGGACTTAGAACCATCTGTTTATGCAAGTGAAGAAATTTATTTCCAATATGATGGAAGTAAATGGAATGATCTGTCTACAGAAGGGAATGTAGAAGACGTTTATAATCCCACATATAGTAATATGTATGATGTCTTCATGGAAAACCAGGAACTACTCGATGTTAAAGTAGATGATGACTATTATTATCTTTATAACATCTCAAATGATATGGAAATTCATGATACATTTGGTCAGATATTTGGAGCAGAAATCAATAATGGTGTTGAAGATGAACAAGTGAATGCCATCGTTGGTGTTTTAGATAAGGAAACAAATGAATTGAGTCAAGTAACCTATATCTCTACAGCACCATCTCAGAATGGTGAGGGTGCAATACACTTAGAAATGTCTGGTATATATAAAGATTATGGAAAATTTGATGATGATGGTATAACTGTTCCTGACGAGATATACGAATAGGATGAAATAATTATGACCAAGTTCTTAAAATTTAAAGTACTTGGTCTTTAATATTGTATAATAATAGTAAACATAAGCAAGGTGGGAGAAAATATGGAATTCGTGACATTAAATAATGGTGTTGAGATGCCAATAGAAGGTTTTGGTGTCTTTCAAATTGAACCGGAAGAAACTGAGAAGTGTGTACTAGATGCAATAGAAGTTGGATATAGACACATTGATACAGCAGCCACCTATGGCAATGAACGTGGTGTTGGTACTGCAATTAAAAAATCAGGTATTGATCGTAAAGATTTATTTATTACTAGTAAATTATGGGTGGAAGATCAAGGTTATGAATCAACTTTAAAGGCATTTGAGAAATCCCTAGAGCGTTTAGGGACCGATTATTTAGATTTATATTTAATTCATCAGCCATTCGGGGATTATTATGGTTCATACCGTGCTATGGAAGCATTGTATAAGCAAGGAAAAATTAAAGCGATTGGGGTTTCAAACTTTGATTCCGCACGATTAGTTGATTTGATTATGAATAATGAGATTGTACCTCAGATTAATCAAATAGAACTACATCCATTTTTACAACAAAAAGAAGCAATCAAGGTGATGAAAGAATATGGCGTTCAAGTAGAGTCATGGGGCCCTTTAGCAGAAGCTAAACATGGTATTTTAGAAGAAAAAGAATTACAAGATATCGCACAGAAGCATAAAAAAACCGTTGCACAGGTCATCCTTAGATGGCACCTCGATAATGGTATCGTTATTATTCCTAAGTCTGTAAATAAAGATAGAATGATTGAAAATCTAGATATCCACGATTTTAATCTAGACAGTGCTGATATGAGAATCATTGAAGCTTTTGATGGAAGTCAAAATAAAATTGTGGATCATACTGATATCAATATTGTGATTGGTATGAATAAATCAAAGACACCAGAGTGAATGTAAAATCCCTGAATGCCAATATTGGTATTCAGGGACTTACCTTATAAGAAAGAAATTAATATACCACCAATTGCACCACTAACCACAATGAGCCAAGGTGGAGATTTTAAGTAATTCAACATGACAAATAGTATTGCAGCTAAGGCGAAATCTGCTGGTTGATTAATGGCAGAAGTTGAGATTGGTGTGTAAAGTGCAGCAATTAAAATACCAACCACTGCTGCATTAACCCCCATTACAGCCCCTTTAGTTTTAGCATGATTTCTTATCATATCCCAGAAGGGCAGGCTGCCTAAAATAAGTAAAAATGCTGGTAGGAATATTGCGAATGTTGCAAATAAGCCACCGAGCCAGCCATTCATAACAGTGCCGAGGTATGAAGCGAAGGTGAAAAGCGGTCCTGGAACTGCTTGAGTTGCCGCATAGCCTGCTAAAAATGCCTCTTGTGAAATCCAGCCCATTGGTACAAGTTCTTGCTCTAGAAGTGGTAAAACAACGTGACCACCTCCAAAAACCAAGGAGCCAGCACGATAAAAGCTGTCAAAAACAGATACCCAATAATTTCCCGTAAATTCTCTTAACATGGGTAGTAAGAATAACAATATAAAAAATAAACTTAAACAGATGATAGAAAAAGTTTTGTTAACTGGGAACAAAGTTCTTTTCGTATCAGCTTCATGGTCCTTAAATATTAAAAATCCAAGCAGTGCAGCAATTAGAATGACGCCAACTTGTGTAATAACTGATGGAAAGATAAGTATAATAACAACGGCTAAGAGCGCAATCAGTTTTCGACTTAAATCAGGCGTTAAATTTTTAGCCATGCCAAGTATTGCATGTAAGACGATGACTACTGCAACAATTTTTAAGCCTTGAATCCAAGCTGCATCAGCAATATTGAAGGTTGTTAAAAGACTAGCAAAAATAATTAGTGCAATGACTGAAGGTAAGGTGAATCCTAAAAATGAGATGATACCACCTAAAACGCCACCTCGCATGACACCGACTCCGATACCTACCTGACTGGACGCGGGACCAGGTAAAAATTGAGAAAGTGCGACAAGATCAGCATAACTCTTTTCATCCATCCACTTTTTACGCTCGACATACTCGGTATGAAAGTAACCGAGGTGTGCAGAGGGTCCACCAAAAGAAGTTAAGCCTAATCTTGTGGACACTAAATATATTTCAAGTAATAGCATGAATCGCTTCATTTAATCCTCCTTAAAAACTTGTTTTTGTGTAGAATACCATTTAAAGTTATTGAGTACTATAGAAATTTATATTCTTTTACAATTCATAATGTAATTGAAATAAAGTAGGTGAATTAATGAAAAAGAGAGAAATTGCAGCGCTTGGTTTTCAGAAATTAGAATCGAATCTACAGTGTCCGATTTGTAGTGCTGATTTAAATGTCGTCGATTCAAATCGTTTAGTGTGTGTAAAACGTCATAGTTATGACTTAGCAAAACAAGGCTACGTCAATATGCTGCAAAAACAAGTATCTTCGATGTATGATCAAGACTTATTTGATGCGAGGTATAATATTATATCAGTTCATAATCTTTACAAAATAATTCATCAAAAAGTTGCTGATATAATTAATGCACTTCCAAATGAAAACCGCCTTATTTTTGATGCAGGTTCTGGTGAAGGTTCACATTTACGTTCAATTATAAAACTAGTTGATAAAGATAACACTCATGGTATTGGATTAGATATCTCAAAAGATGGTGTTTTACTCGCGAGTAAAAACTATAGTCATGAAAACTGGGTGGTCGGAGATTTAAGTCGTACACCGTTTAAAGAGAGTAGTATAGATGTAATCTTAAGCTACTTATCTCCTGCGAATTATGAAGAATTTCAACGTATTTTAAAGCCGAACGGCATACTGATCAAAGTTATTCCGGGTAGCAAGTACTTAAAAGAAATTAGAGAAACTTTAGCTGGTGATAGTCAAGAATATGAGAATACGGATACCTTGGAATTAATGAGAAATAAAGTAGATGTTATTTCCGAAGAGAGAATAACATATGAAGTTGAACTGGCTAGCGTCGCTTTAAAAGATTTAATAAAGATGACCCCGCTCGGTTGGCACGTAAGTCAGCAAGAGATTAAAGATTTTACTGAAACAAGCAGTAAAATAATTACTGTAGATTTACACATTATTCAAGCGAAATATTGAAATAACTGTCATTGTAATCTTATCAAACTGCGTTATAATACTGTTTATGGGCTATTATTTGAAATATTTGAGCTTATATTACAAAGATATTACAAACATAATTATTTCACATTAAGGCTTGAAATAACCCAAAGATTAAAATATAATGAAAATATATTAAGAAATACATAACAGAACGACCTATTAATTTATAGCTATACTTCATATTATTAGCTCAATCGTTCTTTGATAGTGCCTTTGGCCTAGATATCATATTATATTATTTATCTGTTAGGGAGACTTCGAGTCTCTCTTTTTTTATGACTATTTATAAGTAGTGGTGAGTAAGGTGGACGAAAAAGAATTATTAGAATATGCAGTAGCATTCTCTAAGAAGCATTTTAATGTGGATTTTAATATTTCACTAAGAATCTCAAATAGAATGACTGCAAAGCTTGGCGCTTTTGTAATTAAGACGAGACACAACAGGGTTATTAACGAAGAGATTGTCATGTCGAAAACCTTTATTGACAATAATCCGAGGCACGTAATTCTTGATGTCCTACACCATGAATGTGTGCATTTTTGTCTATATCGACTAAACAAACCTTACCGAGATCAAGATGATTATTTTAAGAATACACTCAAGAAGCTCAACATTTCATTAACAAGAACCTATAGATACAAAGGCATTTTACATCATTATCAATGTATGCACTGTAATTATAAATTTACTAAACGTATGAAGGGCTATGAGAAGCGGTATGTCTGTGCAGGTTGTCATTCGAGATTTGCTTATCTCGGTCAAAGTAATGAGTCGCCTTATATTGACTTTTAGAATTAAATCATATAGTATTACTCTAAATTGAATATGAAATTATCAAGAGAGATGGAGGGTCGGGCCCTATGAAGTCTCAGCAGCGGGCTTATTTAAGTACTGTGCTAAATCCTGCAGGCATCGGCTTGGAAGATAATCAAACATCGCCATTTGTCTACATGATGAATGGTTTTTTTATTTTAAAGAGGAGGTAGATCATGAGCATAAAATTGGAGAGCGTTTCAAAAACCTATCAATTAAAAGGTCGTAAGGTTGAAGCATTAAAAGAAACATCATTAGAAATTAAATCAGGTGAGATTTTTGGTTTAATCGGATATTCAGGTGCAGGTAAATCTACTCTTGTTAGACTAATCAACTTATTAGAACAACCAACAACGGGTTCTGTAACAGTTGCTGGTGAAGATTTAACAAAGCTCACTAAGCATGAACTCAGACAGAAACGACAGAAAATTGGCATGATATTTCAGCAGTTTAACCTCATTGAATCTAAGACCGTTTATGAAAATATTGAGTTTGTCTTAAAAGCTTCAAAATTTGATAAAAAGAACAGAACAGCCCGTATCAAAGAACTATTGGAACTGGTTGGTCTTGGAGACAAGGCTGAAATTAAATCATCAAATTTAAGTGGAGGGCAAAAGCAAAGAGTCGGTATTGCTCGTGCACTTGCAAATGATCCTGACATTTTGCTTTGTGATGAAGCAACAAGTGCCTTAGATCCAGACACGACTAAGAGTATTCTTAAATTATTGAATCGAATCAATAAGGATTTAGGTATTACGATTATCGTTATTACTCATGAAATGGAAGTCATCAAAGAGATTGCAGACCGGGTCGGTGTAATGTCTAAAGGCGAAATTTTAGAAATGGGTCATACTTACGATGTCTTTAGTCATCCTAAGCATGAAATTACTAAAGACTTTGTTCAAGAAATTTATAATTTTGAAGTCCCTAATCAGTTTAAGGCAACGCGTGAGAATCAAGTGATTACAATACAGTTTCTCAGTGAAAATGCAGAGGAAAATTATCTCAACAAACTCTACCGTAATTTTGATTTAAACATAAGCATCTTAAATGGACGTATTGAATACATTAAGGATCAACCACTTGGTTTTTTAATGTTCCAAGTGACTGGTAAAGAAGAAGAAATTAATAGACTGAAAAGTCATATTGACCAGACGAACGGCATAGAAAGGGTGGGTTACATTGGATAGTTTCAGTCAGTTATGGCCAATTTTATATAAAGCATTACTTGAGACCGTACAAATGGTTTCTATTTCAATATTTTTTGCAGTGTTATTAGGCTTACCACTTGGTATCCTTTTATATATTACACAGCATCCACTCCTTTTTAGAATTAAATCTTTAAACAGTGTTCTTGGATGGGTGATGAATATTATACGGTCATTCCCTTTCATTATCTTAATCGTTGCGATAATGCCTTTTGCAACTTGGTTAGTCAATGATTCACATGGGCCAGTATTTGCAAGTGTGGCCTTATCAATAGCTGCAGTACCACTATTTGCCCGACTCGTTGAATCTAGTTTCAACGGTGTTAAGGACGGAGTGATTGAAGCGTGTATTGCTGGTGGCGCTTCAATTTTCTTAATCGTTACGGATGTTTTGTTACCAGAAGCGAAAAAGAGTATTACCCAAGCGATTACGCTAACAATTATTTCAATTATTGCTTTCTCAGCGACTGCAGGCGTTGTCGGTGGTGGTGGTGTAGGTGACCTAGCCATACGCTACGGTTATTACCGTTATGACACATTAACGATGATTGTGACAGTGGTTGTCTTAATCATTATCGTACAAATTGTTCAGTGGGTCGGCGACCGACTTGCAAACAGAGCGGAGGATAAGTAATGAGAGGTATTATAACATTTTTAATTGGTACACTTTTTGTCATCGTTCTAACAACAGTTTTACTCCATGAGGATGAAGGTGAAGTGATTACTATTGGTGCATCTAGTGGACCATTTGCTGATATGGCAACCTATGCTTTAAAACCAGTACTGGAAGATTCAGGTTATTCAGTTGAAGTTATTGAGTACAGTGACTATATTCAACCCAATAATGCTCTAGCCAATGGTGATATTGACGCGAACCTCTTCCAAAATGTTCTCTTTATGGATAGTTATAATGAAGAAAATAATACTGAATTAAAGAATATCATTCAAGTACCTACGGCGCCCATGGGGCTATACAGTGGAACATTCGACAGTATAGAAAGTATTACTTCGGGAAGTGAAGTGGCTCTGCCTTTAGACCCTGTTAATGCTTCACGAGGTTTCTTAACTTTACAAGATGCTGGCCTCATAACTATTAGTGAAGATGCTGATATGTTTGCTATTGAAGAAGCAGACATTATTGATAACAAGAAAAACTTAGAATTTATCTTCCAAGATGCTGGTCAACTTCCTAGAAGTGTCGATCAGATTGGTCTGTCTCTAGTGCCTGGGAACTTTGCACTTGCGAGTGATATGAAGCTAGAAGATGCTTTGTCATTAGAGAATATGAACGAATATTTTAGAAATCAAATAGTGATTAATGGTGAAGACGCTGGTAGCAAAATGGAGGAAGACCTTATCAATGCTGTAGAATCAGACGAATTTAATGAAGTCATTGATGCGGATTTCCAAGGTTTCGATAAACCAAAAGAGGATGAATAATGGCGAGTGATTTATTGAATAGTTTAAGTCCGAGCTACTTTTCTAGCATGATGAACAAAAAATTAGAAACAGGGGAAAAACCACTCTTAAATCTAGCAGTGGGTATCCCTGATGGTCTAACACCAAAAGTTATTACTGATGCTGTTAAGGTTGCGATTGATAAGGAAGAAAACCAAAAATATGGTGCTTTTCGTGGTAAAGAAGAATTGAAAACCAGTATTAAAAACTTTTACAAGAGAACTTATGATGTCGATTTAAATGATGAGAATATCGCAATTTTATTTGGTACTAAAAACGGCTTGGTTAATTTCCCACTCGCACATTTAAATCCTGGTTCTGGAATTATGTTGCCAAACCCAGGATATGCCGATTACATTACAGCTGTTGAATTAGCTGGTGCAAAGGCCATTGATATGCCTTTACTTGAAGAAAATGATTATCTACCAGATTTCGATGCCCTAGAAAGAGAACTTAAAGAGACGGATTTAATTTATTTAAACTATCCTTCTAATCCAGTCGGTGCAGTTGCAACAAAAGAGTTTTTCGACGAAACAATTGATCGCTTCAGAGGTACGAATGTAAAGATTCTTCATGATTTCGCCTATGCAGCATTTGGTTTTAACGAACAACATCCGAGCATATTAACGAGTGATAAAAATCTTGAACAATCCATTGAAGTCTACTCACTGTCAAAAGGATTTAATATGTCAGGTTATCGTATAGGATTTGCTGTCGGCAATAAGGACATGATTGAAAGCATTAATAGATTCCAAGATCATACAAATGCTGGTGTCTTTGGTGTCACTCAGGATGCAGCAGTGGCAGCCTTAGATCATGCAGATGAACTGATACCAAAACAAAATGAAATCTTTAACAAGAGAAAGACATATATTAATGAAGCTTTAAGTGCATTAAATATTCCAATTCAGCATATCGACGGGGGTATCTTTGGTTGGATTAAAGTACCGGACGGATTTACAGGTGAAACATTCGTTGAGTATTTATTAAAGGATCAGTCGATTTTGACTACGCCGGGTATTCCATTCGGTAGCCGAGGGACGTATTATATTAGAATATCTTTAGCCGTAGAGGATTCGATATTACAAACTTTTGTCGACAGGCTAAAAGAGATTAAAAATCTCTGGTAAGTTTAGTGCTAGTCCCTTATTAAATGTGTTATTATTTATTTCAGATATATTTTATTGGGGGCGGACGGAGAGTGACTAAGTTTTTTAATAGAAACCGCTTGCTCATCGTATTATTTGGGATCATTGTTTTGATTGCCTTAATAGGGTTTTCATTAACAGACCGTAGTACGACGACAAAAGCTGAACAATTTACTGGCGATGCGGTCGCAACTACACAAGAAACCGTTAATGCACCATTTGGTTTTATCGGCAATATATTTTCAAATTTTTTTAATATGTTTGGTGCAGTTGAAGAGAATGAAGAATTAAAAAAACAACTAGATATGTTACCGCAACTACAGGCGGATAATGAGCGGTTAACTGAAGAGAACCAAAAGCTTCAAGAAGCCCTAGACGTTAGTTCTAATATGGATTATGAAACAATTAATGCAAATGTCATTTCAAGGTCCCCTGACCAGTGGTTAAACTCTTTTACTATTGATAAGGGTGAGAAAGATGGTCTAAAAGAAGGTATGGCTGTATCGACTTCTAAGGGATTGATTGGTATTGTTAATAGGGTGAACGGTGGTTCAGCCTTTGTGGAGATTATTTCATCCAATGCGTCTCAAAATAACCTATCTGTAGAGGTCAAACATGGTGACGAGACAGTTTATGGTAACATTAGAAATTTTGATACAGACAAAAATGTTTTAGTCATCGAAAACATTAAAAATCAGGTAACGATAGAACAAGGTGATGAGGTCTATACTTCTGGATTAACAGGTTCTTTACCTGAAGGTATTGTAATCGGTCAGGTAGTAGAAGTAGAAAATGATGAGTATGGTCTGAGTCAAAATGCTTACGTCCAAATGAACAGCGACTTAAATGACGTGGATACGGTGTTTGTTTTAAAACGAGATCCTGAATCATTGGAGGACTAAATCATGCAGATGATTGTCATCTTCATCTTGGGAATTATACTCATGTACATCGATATGACATTTACAGCTTTTAGTCCCATGATGTTGTTTGGTGTTGAGGTATACTTTGTACCTAAGTTCTTATTTATGTATATTTTACTTCTCACTATTTATGCGGGACCAAAAGTAAGCATGTTTTTCGCGCTACTGTTCGGCGTCATGCTCGATGTCTATATCGGTTCGATTTATGGGATCTATAGTTTTGGGTTTATTGCTTTTGTTATATTCATGCAAACAGCATTTCGCGTATTTTACCGTGACTTTGTAGCTATGGCTTTTGTTGTATTGCTGAATTCGTTTTTCTTTGATTTATATCAGTATCTTATCTATCGTATTTTAGAATTTATTTCTATGCCATTCTTTGATTATATTGCCTTAAGAGCAATACCGAGTGTATTGGTTAATGCGATTATGTTTACAATTATATATGTCTTAGCCATACAAACAGCAAAAGTGAGAAAAGAATTACGTAGTAACAATTGACATGGTGGTACAAAATTTGTATAATACAGTAGTTGATGAAAAGTGAACATCAACCGCTCATATATAGGTCTAAGCGGGAAACCCACCTATAATGGCGTGTCTTAAAAAATAGGAGGTGTAAGTATGTTTGCAATCATCGAAACAGGTGGAAAACAAGTAAAAGTTGAAGAAGGACAATCAATCTTCGTTGAAAAAATCAACGCTGAAGAAGGTGCTTCATTCACATTTGACAAAGTACTTTTTGTTGGTGGAGACAGTGTTAAAGTTGGTGCCCCAACAGTTGAAGGTGCTACTGTTGAAGCAACGGTTGAAAAACACGGTCGCGGCAAGAAAATCAACATTATCAAGTTCAAACGTAGAAAGAACTATAGCCGTAAGCAAGGTCACCGTCAGCCGTACACGAAATTAACAATCGGCAAAATCAACGCATAATGATTAAAGTTATCATCGCACGTAACAGTGAGTCACAGATTACCGAATTTACTATGACAGGTCACGCGGACTATGATGTCCACGGTAAGGATCTAGTTTGTGCAGGTGCTTCGGCAGTTGTTTTCGGTTGTGTCAATGCACTATTTGCACTCACTGCAAGTGAACCTGACGTCGACATGGCGGATGATGGCGGATACTTAAGTATGAAACTTGAAAATCCGGATGACGACAAAGTTCAATTGATTTTGGAAACTATGATTGTTTCATTGAAGACTATTGAATCAGAATATACGGAATTTATAAAACTTGAATACAAGTGAGGTGTATTTACATGCTAAAATTAGACTTACAGTTCTTCGCATCGAAAAAAGGTGTAGGTTCGACTAGAAACGGTCGTGACTCAGAATCAAAACGCCTTGGTGTCAAAAGACAAGACGGTCAATTCGTAACTGGAGGATCTATTATCTTCCGTCAACGCGGAACTAAAATTCACCCAGGTGAAAACGTAGGACGCGGGGGAGACGACACACTATTCGCTAAAATCGATGGTGTTGTTAAATTCGAACGTGTTGGACGCGACAAAAAACGTGTTTCTGTATACCAGGAAGCGAAATAAGACTATTGTGGCATCAGCTTCTGCTGATGCCTTTTTTTATGAGTGCTATAATATAAATTAGAGAAAAATACATGGAGGTGAATCTATGTTTATAGATTACGTATCCGTCTTTTTAAAGGCTGGTAATGGTGGTAATGGCTTAGTTGCTTACCGCCGAGAAAAGTATATACCGCTGGGTGGACCAGCAGGTGGTGATGGTGGTAATGGTGCAGACATTATCATGGAAGTTGACGAAGGTCTTAGAACTTTGATGGACTTTAGATTCCAGCGTCATTTTAAAGCAACTCACGGTGAAAATGGTATGAATTCTAATATGCACGGAAAAAATAGTGCACCGTTAGTATTAAAAGTACCACCAGGTACAATTATTAAAAATAAAGAAACAGGTGAGACACTTGCTGACTTAGTTGAACATGGTCAACAAGCAGTCATCGCTAAAGGTGGACGCGGCGGCCGTGGAAACTCAAGATTTGCGACCAGTCGTAATCCAGCACCTGATTTTGCCGAAAACGGTGAACCAGGAGAAGAATTAGAAGTTACTATGGAACTTAAAATGATGGCAGATGTGGGTATAGTCGGTTTTCCAAGTGTAGGTAAATCAACATTGCTTGGAACTGTATCACAAGCTAAACCCAAAACAGGCGACTATCATTTCACAACCTTACAACCCAACTTAGGTGTAGTGTCTACACAGGATGGACGTACATTTGTCATGGCAGATATGCCGGGATTAATTGAGGGTGCATCAGATGGTACTGGTCTTGGTCATCAGTTCCTGAGACACATTGAGCGTACAAAAGTGCTCGTTCATGTTATTGATATTGCTGAGGTAGATGGTCGGGATGCGATTAGTGACTATAAGACGATTCGCCAAGAGATGGAACTGTTTAATGCAGAACTTCTAAATCTTCCTGAAGTTATTGCTTTAAATAAAGTTGAATTAATCGATCACGATAATGAAATTATCAATCATTTTAAGGCTGGCATTGACTCAGATAGTGATATTGTGGAAATATCAGCAGCAACAGGTGAAAACCTAGATGAATTACTTTATAAAGTTGCAGGCTTACTTGAGAGTCAACCTGTAGTGAAAGAAGAAATCGAAACGGAAAGCCGTGTAATTTACCGACACGAAAAAGATCCTGATCGCTTTGAAATTACTAGAGATGACGACGGTGCTTATGTCGTATCTGGACACTCGATTGAACGTCTCTTCATGATGACTGACTTTAACCGAGAAGCAGCGGTACGTCGTTTTGCAAGACAGATGCGTACAATGGGAATTGATGATGCCCTTCGTGAACGTGGCATTAAAGCAGGAGATATCGTTCGTATATTAGGCGGAGAGTTTGAATTTGTAGAATAGGTGAATATAATGTACCAATATATAAAAGGACAACTCACAGAAGTAAAACCGACAGGTGTCACTGTCGAAAACAGTGGTATTGGCTATCATTTATTAGTCGCGAATCCATTTCGTTTAGAGCAGTATATTAATACGGAAGTTAAAATTTACACTGAGTTTATAGTGCGTGAGGATGCACAGTTACTATACGGTTTTATGGCTGAGGATGAAAAGTCCTTGTTTAATTCACTCTTGAAAGTAACTGGAATTGGTCCGAAGAGTGCGCTTGCAATTCTTGCGTCGGCTTCACCGAGTGATATCATTCGTGCCATAGAAAACGAAGATAGTGTCTTTATGCAGAAGTTTCCTGGTATCGGTAAAAAAACGGCGAGTCAAATTATCTTAGACTTAAAAGGCAAACTGCAAATTACTGACAATGTTGAAGAGACCAATAAGTCTGTGACTACTAATGATTATCTAAGTGAAGCACTCTTAGCCCTAGAGGCTTTAGGCTACTCGAAGAGAGAACTGACAAGAGTTGAAAAGAAACTTGCTGATGAATCATTGGAATCAGTTGATGCTAACGTAAAACGAGGCTTAAACTTATTATTAAACTAATGGTAGGAGTGACATTATGGATGAACGTATTCTCGATGAACATGAACACGGTGATGAAGCGTCCTTAGAACTCTCGCTACGGCCGGTTAAATTATCACAATATATCGGACAGCATGCCATTAAAGAAAATTTAAATGTCTTCATAAAAGCAGCAAAGATGCGTGAAGAAGCACTTGATCACGTCATCTTACATGGCCCACCAGGTTTAGGTAAAACGACATTGGCAAACATTATTGCTGCTGAGATGGATGTAAACATCAAGACCACCTCAGGACCAGCAATTGAACGAGCAGGTGATCTTGCTGCCATATTATCTAGTCTAGAACCTGGCGATGTCCTCTTTATAGATGAGATTCATAGAATTCCGAGAGTCGTTGAAGAGGTCTTATATTCAGCTATGGAAGACTTTTTCATCGATATCGTTATCGGTAGTGGGGATGAAGTGAGGAGTATAAGAATTGACTTGCCGCCTTTTACGCTGGTTGGTGCCACAACGCGCTTCGGTTCTTTATCTGCGCCGTTAAGAGACCGCTTTGGGGTACAACTTAGATTAGAATATTACGATCTTGAAAGTCTTAAACATATCATCGAACGTACTGCAGATATATTTGAAGTCACCTTGCCGCTAGATAGTATGAATGAACTTGCGAGACGCTCTCGTGGTACGCCTAGAATTGCCAATCGTCTACTCAGACGTGTGAGAGATTTTTCTATGGTAAAAGAAGAGGATGAGATTACTTTAGAGACTACGAACCATGCTTTAAAAGTTTTAGAGGTTGATCCAGAAGGCTTAGAACCAGTGGATCACAAAATAATGCGGACGATTATTGAAACATACGGTGGCGGTCCAGTTGGACTAGAAACAGTTGCAGTCTCGATTGGTGAGGAAGTTGTAACATTAAATGATGTGTACGAGCCTTATTTAATTCAACGAGGATTTTTAGAACGTACACCGAGAGGACGTAAAGCGACTGCTAAATCCTTCGAATATTTTAAAGACAGCAAAACGAACTAAGTTAAAGTGGAGGATACACATGAAGTTAGACGAATTTGATTTCGACTTACCTGAAAATTTAATTGCACAGACACCCTTAAAAGAGCGTACACATTCTCGTTTACTCGCAGTCAATAAATCGACAGGTGAACTTTCAGACAAACATTTTTATAATGTGACGGATTACTTTAAGCGTGGTGACGTGCTCGTTTTAAATGACACAAAAGTCTTACCGGCACGTCTATTTGGTGTTAAAGAAGATACTCACGCCAAAGTTGAAATGCTACTTTTAAAACCGATAGAAGTAGGTTATGAGGTGCTTCTAAAACCCTCTAAAAAGGTTAAAGTGGGAACGAAAGTGATCTTTGGTGAAGGGCGTTTAATTGCGGAGTGTGTCGAGAAATTTGATGAAGGTATTCACCATATGAAGTTGAGCTATGATGGCATTTTAGAAAATGTCTTAGATGAACTCGGTGAGATGCCTCTACCACCTTATATTAAAGAAAAGTTAGAAGATAAGGACCGCTACCAAACAGTCTTTGCACGTGAGTCAGGTTCTGCTGCTGCACCAACTGCTGGCTTACATTTTACTAAAGACTTACTTAGTGAAATCGAAGAATTAGGCATAAAAATTGTCTACATTACCTTACATGTTGGTCTCGGTACCTTTAGACCTGTTTCAGTAGACACGGTTGAAGATCACGTTATGCATAGTGAGTTTTACACCATGACTGACAGTGTAGCAAAAACTTTAAATGAAGCAAAACAAGCTGGAAATAACATAATCAGTGTGGGTACGACGAGTACAAGAACACTTGAGACTATTATGCATGATCACGGGGAATTTAAGGCAGCATCAGGCTTTACTGATATTTTTATTTACCCAGGTTTTGAATATAAAGCTGTCGATGTATTGATTACTAACTTCCATTTACCTAAGTCATCGTTAGTTATGTTAGTGTCCGCATTTGCGACAAAAAATAATATTTTAAATGCTTACCACCATGCAGTAAATGAAGAATATCGTTTCTTTAGTTTTGGTGATGCAATGATTTTATATTAAAGAGGTGACAAAATGGCTATACGTTATGAACATATAAAAACTTGTAAACAAACTGGTGCACGTCTAGGAAAGCTTCATACACCGCATGGTGTTATCGACACGCCAATTTTTATGCCAGTTGGCACACTCGCAACAGTTAAGACGATGACACCGGAAGAACTCGCTGATATCGGCTCACAGATTATTTTATCGAACACTTATCACCTCTGGTTACGTCCGGGTAATGAAATTGTTAAAGAAGCGGGTGGCCTTCATAAATTTATGAACTGGGATAAGCCAATCCTTACTGATTCTGGTGGTTTCCAGGTCTTTAGTTTGAGTCATAGAAGACAAATTACTGAAGATGGTGTGCACTTTAAAAGTCATTTAGACGGTAGAAACTTATTCCTAGGACCTGAAGGTGCTATGGATATCCAACATGACCTCGGTTCAGATATCATGATGAGTTTTGATGAGTGTGCTGAGATTCCATCAACACATGATTACGTCAAACAGTCTGTAGAAAGAACATCTCGATGGGCTGAAAGAGGCTTGAATCACCACATTAAAAAAGGACACGATAAACACCAGGCACTCTTTGGTATCGTCCAAGGTGGAGAATATAAAGACCTCCGTGAACAAAGTGCCAAAGATTTAGTGTCTATGGACTTTCCAGGCTATTCAATTGGAGGCTTATCCGTTGGAGAACCCAAACCAACGATGTATAGAGTCCTTGAAGAAACCGTACCCTTATTACCTGAAAATAAGCCAAGATATTTGATGGGTATCGGATCTCCAGACGCTTTAATCGAAGGTGTCATTCGTGGTGTGGATATGTTTGACTGTGTCTTACCGACACGCATCGCTAGAAATGGTACTACAATGACATCACAAGGACGAGTCGTAGTTAAGAACAAAGTCTATGAGCGAGATTTTACACCGCTAGACCCGAACTGTGATTGCTACACTTGTAAGAATTATACGAGAGCATACATACGTCACCTGTTCAAGGCGGATGAAATTCTCGGTTTACGACTTACTACTTATCATAACTTGTATTTTCTGTTAAACTTGATGAAAGATGTTCGAACTGCAATTTTAAATGATAACTTACTAGATTTTAAAGAAGCATTTTTCGAATCTTACGGATTGAATAAAGAAAATCCGAAAAATTTCTAAGCAGGAGGAAGCAGCTAGATGGAATTATTAGTTACATTAGCGCCGATAATCGTCTTAGTACTTGTTATGTACTTCTTGATGATTCGCCCGGCACAGAAGAGACAAAAAGAAGTTCAAAACATGCAAGCTAATCTTCAAAAAGGCGATGACATCATTACAATTGGTGGAATGCACGGTACAATTGAATCATTTGACCAAAAACATATGTACGTGCGTACAGATGAATCAGTTGTCATTAAATTTGACCGTATTGCCTTAAAAGAAGTAGTTAAATAATGAAAATAAAGTCGACTGTAGTCGGCTTTTTTTATATTTATCTTTCTTTTCATTAGCGTTATAATGAACTCACTGTTGAAACTAGAGGTGTAGTAGTGAAAAAGAAAATTAATAAAATAATAATCGCATTAATGATTGTTGTCGTGTCCTTTACGGCAATTGGTTTAACGTTAAAAGATGTCTTAAAAGACGTCAATCTAGGTTTGGATTTACAAGGTGGTTTCGAGGTACTTTATCAAGTTGATCCTTTAGAAGAGGGGGATACGATTGACGATAGTGCTGTTGAATCGACCGCATCAACGTTAGATTCACGTGTTAACGTGCTCGGTGTATCAGAACCAAGTATTCAAATCGAGGATAATAATAGAATTAGAATACAGCTAGCAGGTGTAGAAGATCAGCAAGAAGCACGTGAATTATTAAGTACACAGGCAGAACTGACCATCCGTGATGTTGATGATAATGTTTTACTTTCTGGTAAAGACTTAGTTCAGGGCGGCGCATCTCAGGGCTATGATGAACTGAATAATGCAATGGTGTCACTTGAACTACGTGATAGTAATAAATTTAAAGAAGTCACTGAGGAAATTTCTTCTAAACCACAAGGTGAAAACCTGATGGTGATTTGGATGGACTTTGTAGAAGGTGAAGATTCATTCGCCGAAGAAGTTCAAAAGGAAGACCCTAAATTTATCTCTGCACCGACTGTTTCACAACCGATTAATTCTTCAGATGTCATGATTTCTGGCGGATTTGACGGTCAAGAAGGTGTAGAACGTGCACAAAATATTGCAGCACTATTAAACTCTGGTTCATTACCTGTTAAATTAACTGAGATTTATTCGACTTCAGTTGGTGCACAGTTTGGTGAACAAGCTCTAGATGAAACGGTCACTGCTGGATTGATTGGTGTTGCTTTAGTATTTATATTTATGATTTTCTTCTATAGAGTACCTGGCATCATTGCGGCGATTACTCTAACAATCTATATCTATCTTACATTAGTTGGCTTTAATGCAATCAGTGGTACATTGACCCTCCCAGGTATTGCGGCAATCATACTGGGTGTTGGTATGGCTGTGGACGCGAACATTATATTATACGAGCGATTAAAAGACGATATTAGGATTGGCCGAAGCTTAAAACAAGCTTATAAAAAAGCAGCATCTTCATCCCTATGGACGATTGTAGATGCGAACTTAACAACATTAATCGCTGCTATTGTGCTCTTTATATTTGGTACTAGTAGTGTTAAAGGGTTCGCAACAATGCTACTCTTATCAATTCTAATGAGTTTTATTACAGCAGTAGTCTTAACGAGAGTACTTATGAATTTAATCGTTAATTCAAATTACTTTAATAAAAAAATATCTTGGTTTGGTGTAGCTAAAAAGAACATTCATAATATTACTGAAGGTAAAGACATTGAAGATCTTTCATCAATTTGGGACCGTTTTGACTTTGTCAAACATGCCAACAAGTTCTTTGCCCTTAGTGGTTTAATGATTGTAGCGGGTATTGTGATTCTCTTTATTTTTAAATTAAATTTAGGTATCGATTTTACAAGCGGGACACGTGCTGATATTACGACAGATGGTAATGTGACTGAAAGTGAAGTCACAGAAGAGCTCAGTGACCTAGGGGTTCCAGCAGAGTCAATTACAATGTCAGGTGAGGATACATTTGTAGCACGCTATGCGACTGATTTGAGTCAAGAGGAAGTCACTGACTTACAAAATCACTTTAATGAACTTTATGGTTCAGAACCAATGATTAGTACGGTGAGTCCTGTGATTGGTCAGGAGCTTGTACAAAATGCAATAGTAGCCTTAATTATTGCTTCGATTGGTATTATCATTTATACGTCGATTCGTTTTGAATGGCGAATGGCGCTTCCAGCAGTACTTGCGCTCTTACATGACGTCTTTATAATTATTGCAGTTTTCTCTATCTTAAGGCTTGAGGTTGATATAACTATCATTGCAGCAGTATTGACCGTCGTTGGTTATAGTATCAATGATACAATTGTTACTTTAGATAGGATTAGGGAAAATAATAGAAAAGTTAAAGTATACCGAAGTGAAGCTGAAATTAATGAAGTCATCAATCGTTCCTTAAGACAGACAGCGACAAGATCAATTAATACAGTATTGACAGTTATTATAGTTGTCGTCCTCTTGGTACTATTTGGAGCGACTTCAATCTTTAACTTCTCACTAGCTTTACTCATTGGTTTAATCAGTGGTGTATATTCTTCATTCTTCATTGCTATTCAACTATGGGGAGTGCTTAAACGTAGACAGCTTAGAAAAGCAGGTGGAGAATTAGTTGTCTATACTGATAAACCAAAAAATGATGATAAAGTGGTAGTATAACATTAGTACATTCAAACGTCCGGTTACGCCGGGCGTTTTTTAAGAGGTGATTGAGTGTTTACGTCAAAATTTACATGGCAAGTAAGAGAACGAACGAGCCAAATTGAAGATCAGCTAATTAAAGAATATAAATTAAACCATTTAGAGCAGACATTACTAGAAAATCGTGGCTATACATCAAGCGTTGAAGTGGAGACAATTCTAAATCCACAAACTTATAATTGGCAATATATCCCGAACATCCAGCATGCTATCAATATAATTAATACCCATCTTGAAAATAATAGTCGCATCTTAATTTATGGAGATTACGATGCTGATGGTATTACATCTACTGCTATGCTGTATGACGCTTTAAGAGGTAAAAGTGACAATGTATCTTATTTTATTCCAAACCGTATAGAACATGGTTATGGGCCGAACTATGATTTTTTTGAATTTGAAGTTGTGGGCAACGTCGATTTAGTTATTACTGTAGATAATGGTGTGGCACACAGTGAAGAGATCGGTTTATTAAGAGATAATGACATTGAAGTTGTCGTTATTGATCACCATAGTTTTTCAGAAGAAATTCCAAATGCAACCATTGTTCACACTGACTATAAAGAGAGTGCCTATCCCTTTAAGGAACTCGCAGCAGCAGGTGTGACATACAAGGTGATTGAAGGTTTAGACTTAATGAAAGACCAATATCTCGGTTTACTTGCTATTGGTACTGTGGCAGATATTGTCTCAATGACAGATGAAAACAAAATGTTAGTAAAAGCAGGCTTAAAAGTGCTGAACGAACAACTTCCACTTGGATTAAAATCATTACTTAAAACGAGTAATCACAGTGGATTGATTGATGAAGAGACGATAGGTTTTACAATCGCACCTAGACTGAATGCAACAGGTAGAATCGATGAGGCTTCTATTGGTGTAGAACTCCTACTCACCGAGGATGAAAACCAGGCTTATGAACTGTCAAGTGTGGTTGATGGTTTAAATACGGAGCGTAAGGCACTTGTAGAAACTATATACAATGAAGCGGTACAACAGATAGATGAGAGTAATGAAATTAATATTGTTATTGGAGAGACCTGGCATCATGGTGTATTAGGTATAGTCGCTTCTAGACTCACCGATGCTTTTGGAAAACCAGCTATCGTCTTAAGCCGAGACTTTGAGCTTTTTAAAGGCTCTGCACGGTCTATAGACGGTGTAAACTTACTTGAAGCGTTGAGGAAGTACCCTGAGTATTTCGAATCCCTGGGTGGACACTCTCAGGCACTCGGTCTAGCGATTTACGAGAGTGGGGCAGAAGAATTTAAAACGACCGTTACTGACCACTTCAACAATTTGAACTTGAAGTTAAAACCAGTTAAATTTATAGATTATAAAATTACTAAAGATAATTTGACCATGAAAGATTTTGAACGAATGTCTAGACTCAAACCGTTTGGTAAAGACTTTAACGTACCCACATTCATGATTACTAATCAAACAATCAAGAGCATTCGCCAAGTTGGTAAAGATAAGACACATATTAAAATTAATTTAGATGATACGGATATTGATATCATAGGTTTTAAATTTGGTCACTTATATAATGAAGTACAAGTAGGAGACCGGATTTCTCTTATCGGCACTTTAGATATCAATGAATTCAATCATAAGAGAAGTCTTCAGATGATTCTTTCAGATGCAAGAGTGGATGACCTACAGATATTAGATATGAGGGCGAAAAATGACCAAGACTTCTCACTAGTATCTAAAGAAGATACCTTTCTAACGTCTGATGTAAATGAGACGGAAAAAGGAAACTATTTTGTTTACGGTGAGGAATTACCTTTAGCAATGGACACACTTGTACTTAGAGATATTCCTTACTCCCTTTCGGCACTAAAAGAAAGTTTATCCGGTATTCAAGCCTCTAAAATCATCGTTATTTTTAACGATAAAAATGAGCTCTTCTTTGAAGGTTTACCTAGTAAACAAATTATTGAAAAGACAGATGCAGTCATTAAAAAAGCGGAGAATGGCTCAATCGATCTTACAATTCATGCACCGTACCTAGCTAGTAAACTTGATATATCTATGAAGAACTTGAAAAATATTATAGATATTTTAGTGGATTTAAGCCGTATTACGTTAGAACATGGTATAGTATATAAGGATAAAATCGAAGATGATATTGATATTGAACAGAGCGTGCATTTAAGACGCTTGACTGATAAAATTGAAGCGGAAGCAAAATTAAAAATGTCATCTGGGATTAAAATGAAAGATTATTTACGGACATTAATTACGACGTAAATGTGGAGGAAATTATGGATTTAAAACAGTATGTATCAGAAGTAGAAGACTGGCCGAAAAAAGGTGTCAGTTTTAAAGACATTACAACAATAATGGATAATGGTCCAGCATATAAGTATGCCACTGATCAGATTGTTCTTTATGCGAAAGAAAAAGATATCGATGTTGTAGTTGGACCAGAAGCACGTGGCTTTATTATCGGATGTCCAGTCGCTTACAGCATGGAAATTGGCTTTGCACCGGTACGTAAAAAAGGTAAGTTACCAAGAGAAGTGTTAGAATATGAATATGAGCTAGAATATGGTACAAACGTACTAACGATGCATAAGGATGCAATCAAACCTGGCCAACGCGTCTTAATTACTGATGACTTACTTGCTACAGGTGGGACGATTTTAGCGACAATCAAACTTGTGGAGGCACTTGGTGGTATTGTTGCGGGAATTGCATTTTTAATTGAACTAAAATACTTAAATGGTATGGAACTGCTAGAAGGTTATGATACCATTTCCTTAATAAGTTACGAAGATTAAGTTAAAGCCTGTTTATACAGGCTTTTTTATATAGCAAATGTTTTATTCAACGTTTATTTGTAGTATTATTATGCTATATCTAATTTAAGAAGGGCGGTCTGATCATGGATAAGGAATACCCATATAGTGCGAAAGACGTATTCAACATGTGCAGTGAATACATAGATGACAGCGATGTCCGTCTTATTAAAAAAGCATATGGTCTTGCAAAAGAAGCTCATGAGGGGCAATTCCGTAAAAATGGTCTGCCGTACATTGCACATCCTGTCCAAGTTGCAGGCATTTTAACAGAATTAAAACTAGATGCACCAACAATTATCGCAGGCTTTCTTCACGATGTCGTAGAAGATACGCCGTATACATTTGATGATCTTGCAGAGATGTTTAATGAAGAAGTTGCGGTTATTGTAGATGGTGTAACAAAATTAGAAAAAGTAAAATATCGTTCTCATCAAGAGCAGCAAGCTGAAAACCACCGTAAGCTCTTCATTGCAATAGCTAAAGACATAAGAGTTATTTTAGTTAAGCTGGCAGACCGCTTACACAATATGAGAACGCTAAAGGCAATGCCTGAGGAAAAGCAGGTGAGAATTTCTAAGGAAACATTAGAAATCTATGCACCACTAGCACATCGACTTGGTATCTCAAGTATTAAATGGGAGCTAGAAGATACTTCACTAAGATACATTGAACCTGGTCAATATTTCCGTATTGTTAGCCTGATGAAGAAAAAGCGTAGTGAGAGAGAAAATGTTATCAATGAAGCAATTGAAAAGATTGACCTTGAGCTTACAGATAGTCAAGTCAATCATAATCTGTCTGGACGACCTAAACACATCTATAGTATCTATAAAAAGATGCAAAAACAGGCAAAGAATTTTGAGCAAATCTTTGATTTACTTGCAATTCGTGTCTTAGTAGACGATGTGAAGGATTGTTATGCAGCACTTGGTATTATTCATACTATATGGCGACCGATGCCAGGACGATTTAAAGACTATATTGCTATGCCGAAACCGAATATGTATCAATCGCTACATACGACGGTCGTTGGGCCGAATGGTGATCCATTGGAAATACAAATTCGAACCCATGAAATGCATGAAATTGCTGAGCACGGGGTCGCTGCACATTGGGCCTATAAAGAAGGTGTTGATGCATCGAAAGTATCGCTAGATTCTAGGCTAAACTGGTTTAAAGAAATAGTAGGAAATGTTTCTGATAATCCAGATGCCGAAGAATTTATGGCAGCCTTAAAAACTGACTTATTGAGTGATAAAGTATATGTCTTTACACCAGATGGTGATGTCATTGAATTACCTAAAGGTGCCATACCGATTGATTTTGCCTATCAGGTTCACTCAGAAGTGGGTAATAAGATGGTTGGAGCGAAGGTGAATGGTAAAATTGTTCCGATTGATCATGAGTTAGAAACTGGTGACATCTTAGAAATTAGAACAAGTAAACAATCATATGGTCCAAGTATTGACTGGCTTAAGATGGTAAAAACATCTTCTGCTCGAAATAAGATACGGTCATTCTTTAAGAAACAAGATAAGGCTTTAAATATAGAAAAAGGGCGAACTGCTGTAGAGGCAGAAATCAAAGAACGTGGTTATAATCCTGATGAAATATGGAAAGAAAATTATATTGATGCCGTCTTAGACCGCTATAATTTACGTGAGGCTGATGACCTTTTCGCGATGATCGGTTTTGGAGGAGTAACTGCTAACCAAGTGACTAACCGCTTATTAGAAAAGGTTAAGGCAAAAGAAGCAGAACTTAAATCCAATAATGTTGAAGAGATAGACAGAACTAAGGAATATAAAGATATAGCAACTGAATCCGGTGTCTATGTTGAAGGCATGGATAATATGTTGATCAACTTATCCAAATGTTGTAATCCAATTCCTGGTGATGACATTATCGGCTACATTACTAAGGGACACGGTGTGAAAGTACACGTTAGTACATGTCCAAACATTATCAATGAAACTGAGCGTTTAATTGATGTAGAATGGGTTGGAAACAAAGAAGAGAACAAGCGATATCAAGTTGATTTAGAAATTACTGGTTATGACCGAAATGGCCTAGTCAATGAAATACTAAATTTAATTTCAAGCTTAAAAGTGCCAATTACGAGAGTAAATGGCTTAGCTGATGAAACAAAACAAGCTAGGGTAAGTTTATCGATTATGGTACCGAACAAACATGACTTACACCGTGTTGTAGATAGAATTAGACAATTACAAGATATATACAGCGTTGAACGCGTATTTAAGTGAGGGATGACGATGAAGATTGTATTACAAAAAGTATCACATGCATTAGTTAGCAATAACGAAATGTATAATGAGATCAATGATGGCTATTGCTTATTAGTAGGTGT
Source organism: Jeotgalicoccus sp. S0W5 (assembly GCF_011634875.1). NCBI lineage: Bacteria > Bacillati > Bacillota > Bacilli > Caryophanales > Staphylococcaceae > Jeotgalicoccus > Jeotgalicoccus sp. S0W5. The sequence continues at coordinate 252,816 of NZ_SIRQ01000003.1, forward strand.
GAGTCAATCATCCACTGTAGCTGATGCCAAGGCACTCGCTAAAAAAATTGCCAGTGCTCGTGTGTTCGAAGACGCAGAAGGTAAAATCAATCGATCAATCCAAGAAGTAGGCGGTCAAATCTTAAGTATCTCTCAGTTCACCTTATATGCTTCATTGAAAAAAGGGAATCGACCGAGCTTTACCGATGCTGCATCTGGTGACGTGGCAAAAGATTTATATCAAGCATTCAATGAAGGTTTAAGAGATGAGGGACTCATAGTTAAAGAAGGTTTCTTTGGTGAACATATGGACGTTAGAATTGTGAATGACGGTCCGATTACACTCATCTATGAAGCTGTGGATGGAAAAATAGTCTGATGGATACAATCAAAGCATTTTTTAAAAAAGTAGTATCGAATATTTTATATTTCTTAAAATATAAAAAACATTTATATGTAAAGCCTTTATTCATTTTAATTATTGCAGTTGGAATTTTATATTTAGCTGTTTATATATACAGAACGGTGATTCATGAACCTGAACAAACAATTACAATGGATTTTTCAAATGAAACAGAAGCACCAACCTATGATTTAAGTGGGGTCACTGTGGCGCTTGATCCTGGCCATGGCGGTGAAGATCCGGGTGCACCAAGTCAGTACGGTGAAAATGAAGATAATGTTGTCTATTCGATTGCTTCTAAGTTACAGACCACTTTAGAGGATTCAGGTGCTGAAGTCATTATGACACGCGGCGAAGAAGAAACGAAGAGTTTAGACGATAGGAAGGTTGAAGCAGATTTATTTATAAGCTTACATAGTGATGCTTTTGATGATCCTGCTATATCTGGTTTTACTACTTTTTATACTTATCCAGAACAAGAAGCCTTCGGTCAACATTTAAATGAAGCCTTAGATCGACATTCATTCCTTTATAATCGTGGGAATCAAACGATGAACTATCAGGTCACATGGCAGTTAGATTATCCTGGGGTTTTAGTTGAACTCGGTTATCTTTCAAATGAGTTTGATGACTATATCTTAAATGAAACGGAATATCAAGATAAGATGGTGACAGCGTTAATAGAAGGTATTAATTCTTATGTTCATAGATAACTTGACATAAACAATAATTCTGACTATTATTAAGAGACTAATTATAAATAATTAATTTTGCAAAGAGAGTATCTATATAAAAAGCAATAGAGAAATTCACCTAGGCTGGAAGTGAATGCTTAAAAAGATATTGGCCGACACTTTGCTCACACATCTGAAAATAAGCGGCAACAACCGTTATCTGTCTTGAGAGTACGATACTCGTACTGAACATAGGGTGGCACCACGACCATTTCGTCCCTTATACCATTTTTGGTATAAGGTTTTTTTGTATTTAAATAATTTATTTAGGAGAGATAATATGATTCAAGTACCAAGAGGTACCCAAGATATTTTACCGTCGGAATCTTATAAGTGGCAGTTTATAGAAAAAAAACTAGCTGAAGTTGCTAAAAGTTATAACTATAAAGAAATTCGCACACCTGTGTTCGAATCAACTGAACTTTTTGTCAGAGGTGTCGGCGGATCAACTGATATCGTCAATAAGGAAATGTATACCTTCCAAGATAAGGGTGATCGTAGTCTAACATTGCGCCCTGAAGGTACTGCTCCCGTGGTAAGAAGTTATATAGAGAATAAGATGCAACATGATGTTGAGCAACCCACAAAACTTTATTATTTAGCACCGATGTTTCGTTATGAAAGAAAGCAAAAAGGTAGATATCGTCAATTCGTTCAATTTGGTATAGAAGCAATTGGTGTAGAGGATCCATTAATCGATGTTGAAGTCATCAGTATGTTGATGAATATTTACCAATCATTTGGCTTGAAAAAGCTTAAGCTTAAGATAAATTCAATTGGTGATATCGATTCTAGAAATGAATATAATAAAGCCTTGGTTGAGCATTTTTCTCCAAGAATTGGTGAATTTTGTAGTGATTGTCAAAGCAGAATTAACACCAATCCAATGCGAATTCTAGACTGTAAGAAGGATAAGGACCATGAACTTGTTCAAACGGCTCCGAGAATGTACGATTATCTGAATGACGAATCAAAAGCATACTTTGAGGCAGTAAAAAACAAACTAGATGATTTAGATATCGAGTACGAAGTAGATTATAATCTCGTACGTGGTTTAGATTACTATACGCATACTGCCTTTGAGTTAATGAGTGATTCTGAAGGATTCGGAGCCATAACAACTTTATGTGGTGGCGGTCGTTATAATGGACTCTTAGAGCTGTTAGATGGGCCACAAAAAACGGGTATTGGCTTTGCCTTAAGTATTGAACGTCTACTTTTGGCACTAGAAGCTGAAGGTATCACAATTCCAGATGAAAGTGGCATTGAACTATACATTTGTACAATGACTGATGAAGCGCGTGATGTTGCAAGTACTTTACTTCACAAGCTTAGAAAAAACAATATTAGTGCAGAAATGGATTATGAAAATCGAAAACTGAAAGCTCAGATGAAAGACGCAGACCGAAAAAATGCACGTTATACCATCGTCTTAGGTGATGATGAGTTAAGTAGTGAATCGGTTGATATCAAAGAGATGGATACTGGCAATAGTAAAAATGTGAAATTCGACGAATTAATACAATTTTTGGAGGACCAATAAATGACAAGAATATTTTCAAATGAAGTGACCTTAGACAAGGATGGTGAGCAGGTTCATATACAAGGATGGGTACAAAAGCGTCGTGATTTAGGTGGATTAATTTTTATTGATATGCGTGACTTAAAAGGGCAAGTGCAGGTCGTCTTCAACCCAGATGTGTCTCTTGAAGCGCTTAAGATTGCAGATACAATCCGCACAGAATATGTTGTGAGTATTCATGGTGAAGTAATCAAACGAGATGAATCTCAAGTGAATAAAAATATTCCATCTGGTGACATTGAAATTTTAGCGAGTGACATTGAAATCTTAGCAAAAGCTAAGACGCCACCGTTTCAAGTGAGCGAAGACAAGGTAAATGAAGATACACGGTTAAAATATCGTTATATTGACCTCCGTCGTAAAAAACTACAAAATATTTTACGTACGAGATATAAAATTAATAAAGCTGTCAGAAATTTCTTAGATAAAGAAGATTTCATGGATATTGAAACACCTGTTTTATCTAAATCATCTCCTGAGGGTGCGAGAGATTATCTTGTACCTTCTAGAGTACATCCAGGAGAATTTTATGCACTACCACAATCGCCACAAATCTATAAGCAACTATTAATGTTGTCTGGTCTAGAAAGGTATTACCAAATCGTTAAATGCTTTAGAGATGAAGATTTACGAGCAGACCGTCAGCCAGAATTTACACAGATAGACATTGAAAAATCATTTACTAACATAGAAGATATGATTGAGATGAATGAACGGTTAATTCAGTTTGTTATGAAAAAGGTTAAAAATATTGATGTGCCTGCACCATTTAGCCGAATCACTTACGATGAAGCAATGGCGAGATACGGGGTAGATAAACCCGATACGCGTTTTGCTTTAGAACTACAAGATATTAGTGAATTTGCTAAGACATCAGACTTTAAAGTATTCTCATCTGCAGTAGAAAGCGGAGGTATGGTGAATGCTTTAGTACTAGAGGGCCAAGCTAAAAACTATTCACGTAAGGATATTGATAAGCTTGAAGCATTCGTTAAAAATTACGGTGCTAAGGGTCTCGCCTGGTTGAAGGTCAGTGAAGAAGGGTTACAAGGTCCAATTGCAAAATTCTTTGATGATGAAAGTCAAAAGGAATTATTTAAAAAACTTGACCTTAAAACTGATGACCTTGTCCTATTCGTTGCAGATAAAACTTCTGTTGTACATGCAAGCCTAGGTAACTTAAGAAATAAATTAGGTAAAGATTTAGGATTGATCGACCCAGAACAATTTAACTTCATATGGGTAACCGACTGGCCATTACTAGAATACGACGAAGAACTTGAACGTTATTTTGCGGCCCACCATCCATTTACTTCACCTAGAGAAGAAGATATTGATAAACTAGAAACAGCACCTGAAGAAGTAAAAGCAAACGCCTACGACATTGTTTTAAACGGCTATGAACTCGGTGGTGGATCGATTCGTATTTCAGACTCAAGTCTTCAAGAAAAAATGTTTAAAGCACTTGGATTTACTGATGAGGAAAGAGACAGACAGTTTGGTTTCCTAATTGAAGCCTTCCAATATGGTGCACCACCACATGGTGGTATTGCTTATGGGTTAGACCGCTTTGTAATGCTATTAACAGGATCTGATAATATCAGAGATGTTATTGCCTTTCCTAAGACGCAAAATGCAAGTGATTTAATGATGCAAGCACCTTCTGAAGTTTCTAAAGCTCAATTAAAAGAGTTAAATATTGATTTAGACATTGGCAAATAAGACGAAAATTGTTTACACTTAGACTGAGATGAATTCATCTCAGTCTATTTTTAAAATTATGGAGGCGGGGAATGCAAACATTCGTTGATCCAAATGCAGCGACAATTGAACTCGGCAGTTTAGAGCACATCATTTATTTGATTGGATTTGCCCTAGTTATTGCATTTTTAATCAAGAACAGATGGTGGGTAAAAGAAGAACCAAAAAAGGCAATGGTGATAATACTTTCATTTGCCGTTTTACAGCGCGTTCTGAGTGTCATTTACTTTGTCGGATTCACTGATTATTCATTAACTGAGTCCTTACCATTGCACATTTGCCGTTTAGTTTGCTATCTGATTATCATTCAGTTCTTTGTAAACAAAGCTTGGTTGGATCAAATTATTTTTTATTGGGGAATTTTTGCTTACGCATCATTCATCTATCCTGTAGGCATCTCATCACCATTCCACATGCTTGGTGTAACATTCTTTATCCTGCATAGTTTAATTATCGTATATCCATATATCAGACATGCCATTAATGGCTTTGTACCTAATATCAAAGGTTCAATAATTTCTGCATTAGGTTTTATGGTATATATGACAGTTGCACACTTATTAAATAAATCAATAGGTAGTAATTACTTCTACACTATTGACCGGCCATTCTGGCAAGACTTAGGAGAGTTCGAATATTATATTATTACACTTTCTGGTGTGATGTTTGGTTTTGTTATTGTCGGCATACTGATACAATCAGTTATACCAATGTTCCGTTATATTACAAAGAGTCGATTAAAAGAAAATTAAACTTTATTTATGAAAAACAAGCAGGCAATATAAAAAATGGTATGAACATCCATTGTTTAAGATGTTCACACCATTTTTATTTTGCTACCATAACTTAAAGCCTTTAGCACCTGGAATGTTCTCTGTAAACATTTGTGTGATTGGTACCGTGTAGGCAATTAGTACTAAAAAGGCTGTAATTATAAAGAGCAGCCTCCAATTATCGACCCATCTGACTGGCGGATCATTCTGATCAAGGAATTCTGCGACAGGAAATTCTTCAATTTCATCTGTTTTTGGTCCAGTAATCAATTTCAGGAACATTAGTATTGCGATAATAATTGCAATGAATAAGAAAGAACCCCCGACGGCTTGCATGACCTGATAAGTAATCCATTCTTCTGCGACTGGCGCACCGCCGTATTCAGAGAAGGTTGAACGACGTGGAGCGCCTCTTAATCCTGCAAAGTGCATAGCTGCAGACATAATACCCATACCCAGTGCCCATGTGTAAGCGAGCATCAGTCCCAATCTGTTCGCAATGCGGTCGATTTTATGTCCTGTAATATGTGGAAGTAAAAATAACATTGCTGCGAAGTAGGTAAGTACGACAGGTGCACCTACTGTGATGTGGAAGTGACCCACAATCCAAATCGTATTGTGTACCAATTGGTTCATTTGACCGGATGCATTAATAATACCTCCAAGTCCACCTGGAACGAAGAAGAGCATACCTATAAATACCAGCACAAATCGTGCATCAGACCATGGTAATTTTTTAAACCAATCTAATAAACCAGTGGCGCCTTTGTTACGTCCATAAGTTTCAAATACAGCAAACATACTAAAGGCAGTCATTAAGGATGGAATAATAACCATGAAAGTTAGAACAACTTGTAGTCCTTTCCAAAATGCATCAATACCAGGATCAACGAGTTGGTGGTGAATACCAACTGGGATACTGAAGAATAAGAATAATACAAAAGCAAGACGCGCTAGTTTATCTGAGAATCCTTTTGTACCTAATATTTTTGGCATCACTGCGTACCATACCATGTAAGCAGGTAAGAGCCAGAAGTAAACCAAGGCATGACCAAAATACCAGAATAAGGTACGACTTAGTGTAATATTTATTGTCTCAACCCAACCAACGGACCAAGGAATAAATTGGAATAGTACTGTTGTTGCAACACCTATTGTACAGACATACCACATAAGGTTATTTACAGCTGTCATATAGCTCAGTAAAGGTGTCTTTTGTCCTTTATTCTCTTTGCGCCAACGGAAGTAACGCATCATTTGGCCTAAAGCAGACAACCATGTACCAACGATGACTAGCGTTAATCCAATATAGAAAATAACATGTGCTTGAAGCGGTGCATAAAAAGTATATAAAACTGAAGCTTCATTAGTCGCAATCATCACCGCGGCCATAAGCGTACCGACAGTCATTACCCAAAAGCCAATCCAACCGAGTCGACGTTCTTTGTTGTTTAACGGACCTGCAGTTCTTGAAAGCGCAGCAATTTGAAAGCCCATTATAAAGAAGAATGTCATGACTAAGGCAAGTATAACACCGTGTAATGTTAAAAGTTGATAATAACCGATACCAAAAGGTAATTCGAATTGACCTGAACGTACTAAGGTCTGCAGGAGACCAGCAGATCCACCGATAAGTAAGGCGAATGCAACCCAAAACATGTTTGCTAAAACAAGTTTACTATCTTTAGAATCTACCTTAGTGTGTGGTGCAAACATTTGAGCAGTTGTGAAATTAGTCATTCGTTGTACCTCCATCTACGATTTTCAATTTAGATGTCATATCAGCATGACCGACACCACAATATTCGTTGCAGAGTATTAGATGTTCTCCAGGCTCATCAAAGGTCATATCATATGTGGAAATTAGACCCGGTTCAGCCATCATGTTGATATTTGTCCCAACGACTTGAAAGCCGTGAACAACATCTGGGCTGGTGACATGGACTTTAACTTTAGAACCCACAGGAATTTCAACTTCACCTGGTTCATACATAAAAGCACTCGCAACAAAATATAAATCATAATCATGATCTCCAGAAGTTGCCTCGACGAGTCCGGGCTCTTTAAATCGTTCATCATCTCTGACATGTTCAGGATTTATAGTTTCAATACCACTTGCAGCAGGTGTGTGCCCACCATGGACTGCAGATATACCTAAAATAATTAAAAATATCGCAAGAGAACCGGTCCCAAGCGTAATCCAAATTTTCTCAAACTTGTGCATGTGTTAACCTACATCCTTTCCATGAATAAAATAAATGCACCGAACCAACTGAGTAACATTAAACCTCCGAGAAAAAGTACCATCATAAATGTGCCTCTTAAATCCATATTTTGATGGCTATCTTCTTCGTTCTTTTTGTCTAAATTTTTCTTCTCAGTCATACTTTCACCTTCTTTACGAATGTTTTCTATACATAAATTGTAAGCGAGTAGGCCTCAGAAAAAAGTGATATTTGTCACACTTTATGATAAAATTTACTCAAATGACTGGAGGTTAAATTATGATGAATAATACAATTTTTTATCCTGACCAACTCATTAGTCTTATAGAAACTCACGGCTCAAAAATGAGCTTTAACAAAGGCGATTATATTTATTATCCAGGTGATGAAACAACCTACATATGCACCATTAAAAAAGGACAAGTATTTATTAGTCGTATGCAACCAGAAGGTGTTGAATTGGCCACAAATTTAATTAGTGAGAAAGGCATATTTGGTGCTGTAACACTCTTTTGTGGACCGAAAGTTCATGCAACTTACGCTAAGGCAAAAGTAAATACAGAAATCTATAAAATTTCTAGAAAGAGATTTGAGACTCTAATATTAGAAAATGAAGATATAAAAACAGAATGGATGCACTGGGTAGAGATTGATCGACAACGCTCAATTACTAAAATGCGAGACAATATCATGTACGGTAAAATTGGGGCACTTTGTTCAACTTTAATTCGCTTATCCAATTCATTTGGTGAAAAGACTTCAAAAGGGATTGTAATTAAAACAAAGATTACAAACCAAGAGATGGGGCAATTGTGTGGAACCTCTAGAGAGGTCGTTAATAGATTATTGAGAGAATTAATTCAGCAGGAATTGATTACAATAGAAAATAAAGTAATTACAATACATAACATCGAAAAACTACGACATATGATTAATTGTGAAGACTGTCATATAGATGTTTGCCAAGTATTTTAAAGCGCTTTCAGACTTTTTAGTTTACTTCTATATATTTTGTGGTATTATTATATTAATAGAAATTCCTGAAGAGTTCGTGATGTGTTGAATTATATTTTGACCTAACACCTTTTTAAACGGGAGCCTAATTGGTTTTCCTTCGAAAAACAAGCCTATGAACGCAATAGGACGTTTGGAGTTGGGAACAGGGCACCCACCTGCAAATAGCAGGCCAAAATAATCAACAATAACACACGGCTTATGTTGGGTATTTCGGTAGCCACCAAGTTTTCTTGGTGGTTATTTTTTATGAGAAAAAGCAGTGTGGATTTTCCACACCGCTTTATTTATTTAAATTTTTAAGTTTGCGATAGGTTTCGGTTAAAGTTTGCTCGTATTTACTAATGCCATCATCTTTATAATATCTCTTATTTTTAATCGCATCAGGTAGATATTGTTGACTAACAACATGGTTAGGATAATCATGTGGGTATTTGTAGCCAATGGCATTACCTAATTCCTTAGCACCTTTATAATGTCCATCCCTTAGATGGCGAGGTATTGCACCGGTTTTTCCTTTACGTATGTCAGATAATGCCTGATCAATACTTGTAATTGCTGTATTTGATTTAGGTGTTAAGGCGAGCTCAATTACAGCTTGTGACAAGGGAATACGCGCTTCTGGAAAACCAAGTCGTTCTGCAGCAATTATCGCATCAAGTGTTCTTGATGCGATGTTTGGATTTGCAAGGGAAATATCTTCATAAGCAATGACGAGTATACGTCTTGCAATTGTAACCAAATCACCAGCTTCAATTAAACGTGCTAGGTAGTGAAGCGCTGCATCGACATCGCTACCACGAATAGATTTCTGTAAGGCGCTCATTACATCATAATGCATGTCACCGTCTTTATCGTGTAAGAATGCTGATTTTTGCATACAATCTAAGGCATCTTGCAAGGTGATGTTAACAGTACCATCTTCTTTGTTAGAACTTAAGGCAGCAAGCTCTAGAGCATTTAAAGCACTTCTTACATCACCATGTGAAGAGGAAACAAAGTGTTCAATTGCATCGTCTTCAATTGTTATATTTAAATCAGCTAAACCACGTTCACTATCGTTAAGAGCTCTCTGGATTGCGGTTTTAATATCCTCTGTTTCTAATGGATTTAGTTCAAAAATTTGAGTTCTTGAGCGAATGGCGGGATTAATTGCATGGTAGGGATTGGAGGTTGTCGCCCCAATTAGAATAATCGTACCTTTCTCTAAATGAGGTAAAAGAAAATCTTGTTTAGCCTTATCCAGCCTGTGGATTTCATCTAAGAGTAAGATGACACTCCCGCTCATTTTACCTTCTTCTGCCACAATCTGCATATCTTTCTTAGTATCCGTCACCGCATTTAAAGTGCGGAATTTATATTTAGTTGAACCAGCAATGGCACTTGCTATACTGGTCTTACCAATACCCGGTGGGCCATATAAAATCATTGATGACAATCTTTTTGCGTCGACCATACGTCTTATAATACCACCTTGGCCGACGAGATGGTTCTGACCTAGGACTTCATCAATATTTTGAGGACGCATTCGATAGCTTAACGGTTGGTTATTCATAGTTTTTCACCTTACTTTAAAGATATGTTATATTTAATTATAATACAAAATCTTTATGAACTTAAATTTTAGAGGTGTAACAATGAAAATATCCACTAAAGGTAGATATGGATTATATTTTATGCTGACATTAGCAAAAGAATATGGCATAAAAAAACGTAGTGTAAAATCAGTAGCAATAGAAAGAGATATTAGTGATTTATATCTAGAACAGATTGTTGCTAACTTAAAGAAAGATGGTTTAGTTAAAAGTACAAGAGGTGCGTACGGGGGATATGAACTAAATTATCCACCAAAAGAAATAACAGTAGGGCAAGTGTTCTCTGCAGTAGAAGAAAATGTCATGGTGGTTGATTCCGACGATCATGAGAGTAAAAATGAAAGCTTCTTGTGGAAACGTATTGGTAATGCCGTTAACGATGTGTTAGATCACACGACCTTACACGATATTATCGACAATGATACAGATGAATTTGATGGATATATGTTTTATATCTAAATGTTAAATGCCCCTAGATTAAAAAATCTAAGGGCATTTTTTATATACCTATTCTTTAGAACCTACCTGATTTAACGATTGACCAGAGGAGCCAAATAAACATGCCCATTGCAAAAATAGCTGCAATTTCAATGATAGGTATTCTAAAAATAATACTACCTTCACCGAGTATAGCTGAGCCGACTATAAGTCCTACCATGACAATACTAAAGGCAAGTAAAACAATAGAGAAACTAAGTCGGTTAATGACTCTATCTAGATGTTTTGAAAATTGGGAACGGCCTTTAACATCAATTTCAATCGGTAAATTAGAGTTTTTTAAGCCTTTAGAAAACTGGTGCACATTAGAAGTTACATCTCTAAGTTCTGTACCAATTTGCTGGAGCTCATCGATTTGAAAATCGATTAAGTTTTTAGGGTTATATCTTTCAAGTAATAAAGCCTTACCAAACGGTTCAGCAACGTCCATAATACTAAAGTCTGGATCCAGCTTACTGACGACACCTTCTAGAGTTAAGAGTGTCTTCGCTAGTATTGTGAAGTCTTGAGGTAACTTAATTTTATACTTATTCGCAATGCCAAATAAATCATTGACTGCATCAGAGAAATTCAATTTGGATAAGGGAACATCATAATATTTATCTCTCATGATTTCCGCTTCACGATTTAACTTTTTCATTGAGACATCAGCTGGGACAACACCCATTTTTACGATAGATTTAACAACACCTGATGCATCTTTTTTCATTAATGAAATCAGTAATGAACCAAAGTTATTTTTTAAATCACTTGTCAAGCGACCAATCATTCCAAAGTCTAAAAAGACGAGACTGCCGTCATTTAACACACTGACATTACCTGGATGCGGATCACCGTGGAAGTAGCCATCTTCAAAGATTTGTTTAAAAATTGACTTAGCTAGTGTGTCTGCCACTTTACTTCGGTCAATATTTAATGCATCGAGCTTATCGAATTGGTTTATAGGTGTACCTTTTATAAAGTCCATCACTAAAACTTCTTTAGTCGTATAATCCCAATGAATACCAGGGATGATTACACGACTGTCATGCTTATGAGTTTTACTTATGCGTTCCATATTTCTCGCTTCAATCGTATAATCTAATTCATTGATTAAAGCGGTTGAAAATTCATCGATCATATCGGTAACTTGATAGTTTCTTGCCCACTCAAGATTTGACTCAGCGAGTGTTGCTAAATGCCTGAGAATTTCAAGGTCTGTGCGGACAGTCTTTTCAATATTTGGACGTTGCACCTTAACGGCAACATCTTCACCACTTAATAACATTGCCCGGTGAACTTGACCAATTGAGGCAGACCCGACTGGATCTTCATCAAAGATCATAAATATTTCATCCATTGGAGCGCCGAGTGCATCTTCAATAATCGTCTTCACATTGTCACTCGGAAAACTTGGCACGTGACTCTGTAGTTTTTCAAGTTCTTTAATGAGCTCTGGTGGGAGTAAGTCACCACGTGTAGAAGCAATTTGACCTAGCTTAATAAAGGTGGTCCCCATCGATTCGATAAACAAGCGAATTCTCTCTGCATAGGTTAATTCTTGAACTTCATCATCTTTTTGACGAATTAGTAATCTTCTTGGTAGGGAAATTACCTTATCTAGGCCGAGCTCCTCAATAATATAACCAAAGCCACTTTTTGAAATTGCAATTGCAATTTCTCTGTAGCGATTAATGTAAGACACACGTGTTTGCAGACTCATAAACCATCACTCCTATATGAAAAAACGCTTAAGTCTATTATAGAATAAACTAAAGTAATAGTTAAAGTATAGGACTTAGAAAAACTGATTGAATAATGCTTTAATCGCAGGGACATGATCCTGTGACTGTATGGTAAACATCATACTATATTCAGTCGAACCTTGATTCATCATACGAATATTTATATTGCTGTCAGCAAGTGCGGTAGTCACTCGCTGAACGGTTCCGACCTGCCGAGCCATACCAAGTCCGACAATGAATAAGAGACTAAGATTATCTTCGACTTCAATCCATTCAGGCTCTAGTTGTGTGTCGATATCTTCAATGACACGTTCTAAATTGTCGTTGCCTTCAAATTGATTGGAACGTATGATGATTGAAATATCATCAATTCCTGAAGGCATATGCTCATAAGATATGTTGTAATCTTCAAGTATTTGTAAAATCCGCTTTGTAAATCCGACTTCCTTGTTTAAAAGATACTTGTGTAAGTTTATGGAAATAAAACCTTCATCACATGAAAAGCCGATTACCGGAACTTTTGGATCTAAAGCTCTTTCGGCAACAATTTTTGTTCCTTCAACAGTTGGATCATTTGTATTTCTAATCATGACAGGGATTTTTTCCTGATAGAGTGGTTCAAGCGCTTCATCATGGAAGATACCAAAACCTGCATAGGCTAATTCTCGCATTTCTTTATAGGTGATTTCTTTAATCTTATAAGGATTATCTATAATACCTGGGTGTGCTGCAAAAATATAAGACTCATCCGTATAGTTCTCATAAATATCTGCAGATAGTCCTCGGGCAATGATCGCACCAGTTATATCTGATCCACCTCTCGCAAAAGTGATGATGTCATCATCTTCTGAATAGCCAAAGAATCCTGGAATAACTAAGACATCTTCTTCATAGTCTTTAAGTTTTTTTATTTCATCATAAGATGATTGGAGTAAGCGTGCGTTAGCAGGTGTATTTGAAACGATAATACCCGCTTCTTTTGGAGAGACGTACTTACTCGATAAGCCGAGCGTATTGAGGTATGTACTAATTAATTGAGCATTGAAATCTTCACCAGATGATTTAAGCGCATCGAGTAAATATGCTTGTTCCTCTATATTGTTTAAACGGTCATTTAAGATGGCCTCAAAACTTTCGACTATTTTTGTCTCTAAAGAAAGTTCTTCAGCGATTGAACGATAGCGATCCATGATTTCATCTATTATCTTAGAAGTATCCATATTTGCGACTTTATTTGTATAAAGCGCAATAAGTAGATCTGTGACTTTAACGTCATCATCAAAACGTTTACCAGGCGCACTAACGACAATGGTTTTAATGTCACTGTCTCCTTTAACGATTGCTGCAACCTTGTTAATTTGACTTGCATTTGATAAGGAACTTCCACCGAATTTAGCTACTTTCATATTTAACACCTTTTTTTATATATTTTTATTAGTTTATTATATTACAAGAAAAGTTTAGAAAAGTGTAGAGTTTTCTGAATAATGTCTTGAAATTTTTTCAAAACGCATCTAATATGAGAATCTATAACAGATTATTGGAGGTCATTATGGAAAAGAAAATTGCCTTACTTGGAATGGGCACCGTTGGTAGTGGTGTGATCAAACTATTCAGAGAAAATGAAGACTTGATTAAAGAAACAACAGGTCTTACCTTTACCATTACACACATTTTAGTGTCTGATACGAAAAAAGTAAGAGACGTAGATGTATCAGACATTCATGTGACCGATAATATTGAAGAAATTAGTTTAGATAACATTGATTTAGTCGTTGAAGTGATGGGTGGTATCGATGATACTAAAGACCTTTTACTACAGATTTTAGAATTAGGCATACCTGTCGTCACTGCGAATAAGGATATGTTGGCAATACACATAGATGAACTTGAGGAAAAAGCTATAGAAGCGAATACTAAGATTCTTTATGAAGCGGCAGTAGCTGGTGGTATTCCAATTATCAATAGTATGAAATATAGCTTGAACAGTAACAAAGTTAATAAAGTAATGGGAATTTTAAACGGTACGACAAACTATATGTTAACTAAGATGAGAGACGAGGGTTGGGATTATGAATTAGCCCTTTCTACAGCTCAAGATATTGGATATGCAGAAGCAGATCCTACAGCAGATGTTGAAGGTATAGATGCCGGAAGAAAAATCTTATTGTTAGCAAGACTAGCCTTTCATAAGAAATTTGACTTCAATCAAGTCACAATGTCTGGTATATCTGGTGTGGATATTAAAGATGTTAACATCGCTAAATCTAATGGCTTTACTTTAAAGTTACTTGGGGTAGCTGAAGCGGTAAATGAGGTTTATCACTTATCTGTTTCACCAATACTGATATCAAATAACCATCAACTGAGCAGTGTTAAAAATGAAAAAAATGCAGTGTACATTACAGGTAATGGCATCGGTGAAGCAATGTTTTATGGACCAGGTGCAGGGAGTTTAGAGACGGCCTCAGCAGTTCTAAGTGACATGATTAACGTCTTTAATATCGATGTGAATCAATTAACTTTACCTACAACGACTGCTGTTATTAATAATAGCATAGTTGAAGCAGATTATTACATTCGTTTTAGTGAAGACATTAAGACAGTTCAAAATGTTCTAGATGGTGAAAACGTTTCATATGAGATTTTAGATGATAAAAACTCTGTTTGTATTTTAACAGTTGATGATGAATCATCTTTTATAACAGTTACAAACAAGTTAACATTAAAAGTTTCATACCAAATATTAGGGGCTGATTTATAATGGCATGGCAAGGTCTAATTAAAGCATTCGGAGCATATTTACCAATTACAGAACAGACACCTCAACTCACTTTATTTGAAGGTAACACGCCTTTAGTAAAATTAGAAAAAATTTCCGATACTTTAGGCATCGATTTATATGCTAAATTCGAAGGTTTGAATCCTACAGGATCATTTAAAGATAGAGGTATGGTACTTGCAGTTGCAAAAGCTAAAGAAGAGGGTGCACACACTGTAATCTGTGCGTCTACAGGAAATACTTCAGCTTCAGCTGCAGCCTATGCAGCTCGGGCAGGACTTAATGCAATTGTTGTGTTACCTGAAGGTAAGGTAGCAGCAGGGAAAATATCACAAGCGATGATGGCTGGTGCGAAAACGGTATCTATTGATGGTAATTTCGACGACGCCTTAAAAATTGTGCGTAAGATCGCTCTGAAAAATGAGGGTGTAGAATTAGTAAACTCCTTGAATCCATACCGTATTGAATGTCAAAAGACTGCAGCTTTTGAAGTGGTTGATGAATTAGGGAAAGCACCAGATTATTTAGCAATTCCGGTCGGTAATGCAGCTAATATTGCTGCTTATTGGAAAGGATTTAAAGAATACCATGAACAAAAACAATCTGGTTTACCAAAGATGTTTGGCTTTGAAGCAGAAGGGTCAGCTGCAATTGTTAAAGGGAAAGTTATTGAAAATCCAGAAACAATTGGTACAGCGATTCGTATCGGTAATCCAGCTTCCTGGACTAAGGCTGAAAAAGCGAGAGATGAATCAAAAGGTAAAATTGATGCTGTAACAGATGATGAAATTTTATCCGCTTATAAATTAGTTGCACAAACTGAAGGTGTCTTTTGTGAACCAGGGTCCGCAGCTTCTCTTGCAGGTGTCATAAAATCAGTGAATAACGGGTCAATTGAAAAAGGCACAACAGTCGTTACTGTACTTACAGGAAACGGACTTAAAGACCCAGATACAGCGATTGATACAGCTATGGAAAAACCGAAGAAACTACCATTAGATGAACAAGCGATTGTTGATTATATTGAGAGTTTAGGTCAATAATATGAGCGAGTTATCATTCAAAGTACCCGCATCAAGTGCTAACTTAGGACTCGGCTTTGACTCAATCGGTGTTGCAGTTGATCTGTTTTTAACTATTGAAACCACTTTAGCAGATGCGTTTAAAGTGGAATTTAAATCTAAAGAACTAGAAGTATTGCCATCTGATGAGACCAATCTAGTCTTTGAAACTGCATTAAAAATAGCGAAAGATTATAAGCGAACATTGCCACCAATCCATATGATTATGGATAGTGATATTCCACTTTCACATGGCTTAGGATCTTCTTCTAGTGCAATAGTTGCAGGAATAGAAATTGCAAATCATTATTTAGACTTAAATTTAAGTGACCACGAAAAAGTACTAATCGGCTGTCAGATAGAGGGACACCCAGATAATGTGGGCCCATGTATAACGGGCGGTGCTTTTGTGGGCTACTACTTAAATAATGAATTGTATTATTATCATATCGATATTGGGGAACTTGGAATAATTATTAGTGTGCCGGATTATGAGATTAATACTATTGAGGCTAGAGAAGTATTACCAAATGCCTATACAAGAGTAGAGGCAGTGGCGCAAAATGCCCTTGCCAATGTGATGATTCTCGCACTACAAAACCAAGATTATCAGTTAATGGGTCATTTAATGATGAAAGATAGCTTTCATGAACCCTATAGACAACCATTAATTCAGGAATTTGAAGAAATTAAGGAAATGGCACTCAAAAATGGTGCCTTAGCCACAGTAATCAGTGGCGCAGGGCCGACAGTTCTAACATTAGTTGAAGAAAATGATACAAGGGCTGTTTTAAAACACCTACAAACTATTCACTCCTGTGAGCATAGAATTGTGAATGTCTATCAGAAATAAAAAATGTGCACCTGACTTAAAATCAGGTGCACATTTGTCTTTTATTAAAGTTTGTTATATTCGCTTGCAACCTCAGCAAACAGGTCGTAGGATTTTAATAATGCATCCATATCATAAATATACGAAGCAACAATCAACTCATCTACATTATATTTCTCTTGGAATTTTTCTAAACTCGCCATCGCGTCCGCCTTGTCACCTAAGAACTGAATTGGGAACTGCTGCTTAATCGTATTTTCTTCCATTGGTGTCCATAATCCTTCCATGGAATCAACAGGTGGTTGAAGTTGTTCTCTTTTATTTCTAATTAGTCCAATAATAGTTTGGTAATGTGTCGTTGCTAGATGCTCTGCTTGAGACGTCGTTTCAGCTAAAATAGCATTAACTGATGCCATTTTATACGGTTTGTCGAGTTGGGCACTCGGCACAAAATTATTTTCATATATAATAAAGGCTTCATTCATCTGAGCAGGTGCAAAGTGTGAAGCAAAGGCATAAGGTAAGCCGAGTTTCGCCGCAATGTGGGCAGAGTCTGTTGAAGAGCCCAATACATATAAGGGGACGTTTGATCCTTCACCTGGATATGCAACTAAGGCAGCCCCGTTATCCGCTAGGTAACGACGGAGCTCTTCTATTTCATCTTTAAATGAAAATACACCTTCGTGATTACTGCGTCTAATTGCATTAGCAGTTAACATATCTGTACCTGGTGCACGACCAAGCCCTAAGTCTAAACGATCACCAAAAATTGCATGGAGTGTACCGAACTCCTCTGCAACAATATAAGGAGAGTGGTTAGGTAGCATGACCCCTCCAGATCCTACTCTAATCTCATCAGTATTTTGTAAGATATGTTGGATGAGTTGTCTAGTCGCACTGGATGCAAGAGATCTCATATTATGATGTTCTGAAATCCAGTATCTTTGATAGGCTGTTTTATCCACATGTTTAGCCAAAGTAATCATATCTTCAAAAGCACCTGTAGCATTAGAACCTTCTCTTACAGGAACTAAATTTAATACAGATATATTAATGTTTTTCGACATTTGTGAACCTCCATGAATTTATATTATTTATTACATTTTCTTATATCCAAACAGAAAAGTATAAATATCTGCTCGAACATGATAAAATCTATAAGAATTATGTATGAGATAAGAGGGATAGTATGTCAATTTATGTAGATTATGCAGCGACAACACCAATTGATGAATCAATATTACAAGAGATGCTAAATAATGCGGATAAGTTTGGAAATCCATCAAGTATTCATCGGATTGGTAAAGAAGCGAAAGCTTTTTATGAACAATCACGACAACGAGTTGCCAAACATCTAAATGCTAGAGCTGACGAAATTGTCTTTACGGGGAGTGCCACGGAGGCAAATAATTTTGTCATTCGTGGGATTAGTGGTTTTTATGAAAAACCTCATATTATTACAACGAACGTTGAACATGCTTCTGTTAAGGAAACTTTTGATGATATAAAAGAGAATGTTGATATTACTTATTTGAATGTCAACGAGACAGGTTTAATAGATGTCGATGAGCTAAAGGCCGCACTTAGACCAGAAACAAAGCTCGTCTCGATAATCATGGTAAACAACGAAACAGGTACGATTCAACCTGTTGAAGCGATCGCGAATGTCTTGAATGAAACTGATGCTCTTTTCCACATTGATGCAGTCCAAGCATTTAAGCAACTACCTATTGATGTTAAGGCATTATCTTGTGACTTCCTCACCTTAAGTGGACATAAATTAAATGCGCCTAAAGGTATAGGTGTCTTATATGTGAAAAACAATACACATATTAAACGCATGATTACTGGTGGCTCCCAGGAAAGGGAACGTCGAGCGGGTACCGAAAATACTTTATATGCTTATGCAATGAGTTTAGCGGTAGAAAAGGCAGCTGAAAATAGAGAGAGAAATACAGAGCAACTTAATCTATTAAAAGATTCATTCATTAAGTCACTAGAAGATGATAAGGTGCCATTTGAAATCAATGGAGACATTTCTAATCAGACAGGACATATATTGAATTTATATTTCCCGTGGAGTGAATCGGAATACTTGTTAACTGCCTTAGATATGAAAGGTGTATATGCCTCTGGTGGCTCAGCTTGTAATGCGGGTACAGTCGTCCCCTCACATGTTATTACAGCCATGTACGACAAAGACCGTAGCAAGCATTCTTTACGTTTTAGTTTCTCAGAACAACTATCCCCCTCAGATATAAAAACAGTCTCGAGCGCTTTAAGTAAAATATATAATAATTTAAATGAAAACGGCTTTATTTAAGCTAAAGAAAAAGAAAGGAAGATTTACAAATGTCTAATAATGACACAACTGTAGTCGTTGGTATGAGCGGTGGTGTAGACTCTTCAGTCACAGCGAAACTCTTATTGGAACAAGGCTATAACGTGATCGGTATTTTTATGAAAAATTGGGATGATACAGATGAGTTTGGTGTATGTACAGCAACTGAGGACTACGAAGATGTGAGGTTGGTTGCCGAAGAAATCGGTATACCATACTACTCTGTTAACTTTGAAAAGGAATATTACGACCGTGTATTCCAGTATTTCCTCGACGAATATAAAAAAGGACGTACACCTAATCCAGATGTGATGTGTAACAAAGAAATTAAATTTAAAGCATTCTTAGACCATGCAATGAAACTTGGAGCAGATTATGTAGCAACTGGTCATTATGCTAGAGTTGAGCATGATGGTGAAAATGTACGTATGCTTCGTGGGGTAGATAATAATAAAGATCAAACTTATTTCTTGAATCAATTATCTAAAGAACAACTTTCTAAAGTGATGTTTCCACTCGGTCACCTTGAGAAAAAAGAAGTGCGTGAATTAGCACATCAATACGATCTAGCAACTAAAGATAAGAAAGATTCAACAGGGATATGTTTTATCGGAGAAAGAGACTTTAAACAATTTTTAAGTAACTATTTACCAGCAAATCCGGGAAGAATGATTAACTTAGAAACTGGTGAAGATAAAGGACGTCATGATGGCTTAATGTACTACACTATAGGACAAAGACAAGGTCTTGGTATTGGTGGAGATGGTGGGCCCTATTTTGTTGCAGGTAAAAACCTAGAAACAAACGAATTGTACGTTGTACAAGGTGATGGGTCGAATGCCTTAACTTCAACGAGACTACTTGCAAGTGAAGTGAACTTTATAAACCCAGTTGAAGATACTTTTGAAGCAACAGCGAAATTCCGCTATAGACAAAAAGATGTGCCGGTAACTGTTAGAGTGATGGGCGACGATCAGATAGAGGTCACTTACGATTCAGCAAATGCTGTCACACCAGGTCAAGCAGTTGTACTCTATGACGGTGATACTGTAATTGGCGGGGCGACGATTGATTCAGTATATAGAAATGATGAGAGATTGGAGTATCTGGCTTAATGTTTGCATATAAGACGCTCATTGAAAAAGGGGACTATGAAGCAGCTTTAGAAGAAATTTTTAAAGCGATAGATGAATCTCCAAAAGAAGACACACACTATATAAACGGTGCCGTTGTTTTGTCAACTATAGGTAAAATAGAAGAAGCAGAACGTTTTTTACAACAAGCACTAGTGATTAATCCAGATAGTTTTAGTGCCTTATATACGCTTGGTAATTTATATTTTGATGCTGAGCGTTATAATGAAGCAAGAACAGTTTATTTAACTGCTTATGGTAGTAAAATGGATGATGGAGATTTAAATTTCATGCTAGGTCGCACACACGTCAATACCGGTGAAATTAAAATGAGCATCCCATTTTTTGAAAAAGCATATCAAAGCATGCCAGATGACACAGATTTATTGTTTAACTATGGTTTAGCATTGTGTCAAGTCGAACAATATGTACCTGCGGTTAAACTATTATCTGCAGTGACAGAAAAAATCGATCATGCAGATGCTGAATATAATCTAGGACTTGCAATATACATGCTAACTGAGGATAAGAGTAAGGCAACTGAACATTTTAAGAAGGCGACTGAAATTCAAGCAGATCATCATCTAAGTCATCACGCCTTAAAAAAATTTAATGAGTTGGAGTAGATTCTATGGCTGATCACGGACAAACTTCAATATATGACGAACTTTATATTATCGGTGATGTGGACCGCGTTATCTTCATGAGCGAAGATTCGCGGTTTCATGTATTGAAAGTTAATATTACAAAGACAAATACTAAGTTCCGTGATGATGGTATAGTCACTGGATTCTTTCATGAAATTGAAGAAGGTGAAAGTTACCGTTTTGTTGGTAAGGTAACAAGCCACCAAAGATTTGGTGAGCAATTTGCAGCAGATAGTTTTCATAAGGAAATTCCAGATACTAATGAAGGGCTGATTCAATACTTCTCTAGTGATAAGTTTCCTGGTGTAGGAACTAAAACAGCAGAAAAAATTGTTGAAACGCTTGGTTTAGAAGCCATTAGTATCATTACAAATGATGACGATGCTCTAAATAAGGTTAAGGGTTTAACAAAACAAAAAAGACAGATGATAACTGATACTGTTAGACAGTCTAACCTATCAGATGAAGCTTATTTGTTGATGATTAATTTAAATATAGAACCATCTAAGCGTTCTAAAATTATTGATACATATAAGAGTGATACTTTAAATATATTGAGAAATCACCCTTATCAACTCGTCAGTGATATCTTTGGCATAGGTTTTAAAAAGGCTGACCAAATCGCATTGAATTCAGGTATTAATGCGGATGATCCAGAGCGCTTGGTTGCTGGTGTCATGTATACGATTAGCGATGAAATCAATGCGGTCGGTCACACTTATACGACTGTTGATTTAATACAAGATAAAACCCTAACACTCTTAAATACATCAAAAAATTACTTTACCAAGAGTGATATTGATGTGGCGCTTGAGACCTTAGCTTTAAACAAGAAGCTAATCTTAAAAGATCAACGTGTCACTATGCCGAATATCTATCATTCTGAGTATAAAGCAGCGAATAAGCTTTCTCATATTATGGATTTTAAAATCGATGAGATTGATGTGGATGAAGCTAGACATACCATTAAAGAAATCGAAAAATCATTCGATATAAATTATAGTGACAAACAGCGAACATCGATATTAAATTCAATCACTGAAAAGGTTTCGATAATTACGGGGGGACCGGGTACTGGTAAAACAACAATAGTTAAAGGGATTATCGCCCTGTATAAGGAAATGTATGACTATAAAAATTTCAGTGAATATGAAGATGGGGAATATCCTATTAAACTTGCGGCACCAACAGGTCGTGCAGCGAAGCGGATGGCGGATACTTCAGGTATAGAAGCGAAGACGATTCACAGGATGATCGGCTGGGGTCAAGATACTGAAGCTGACGAGATTTTAGATAATGAGATTGATGCAGAATTAATAATTATTGATGAAATGTCCATGGTCGATACATGGTTATTTTATCAGTTGATGCAAAATGTAATGCCACATACCAGACTCGTTTTTGTAGGAGACAGTGACCAATTACCGTCAGTTGGTCCTGGTCGAGTATTTAAAGATTTAATTAAGTCTAATGTTATAAATACGACAATTCTCGACACAGTTTACCGTCAAGGCGAAGGTTCGTCTATCGTTAGTCTTGCATACGATATTGCTAATGGTAATCCTATGAATATCACAGATAAGTTTAAAGACAGGGTGTTTTTCCCTGCAAATGCGAACCAAATTGTAGAAGTAGTAGATAAGGTCGCTACAAGAGCTGTTGAAAAGGGTTATGACATGAGAGATATTCAGGTACTTGCCCCGATTTACAGAGGACCTGCAGGCATTAATACCCTTAATCAACTACTCCAAGGTATTCTAAATCCTGAAGGTGACGACAAAACCGAAATAGAATTTGGTGATAAAGTATTTCGTAAAGGTGATAAGGTCATTCAACTTGTTAATCGAACAGAAGATAATGTATTTAATGGTGATTCTGGCATAATTTCCAACATCTTTTTAAAATCCTACGGCGAAACTGACAAGGACAAAATTGTCGTTGAATTTGAAACTGGACATATCTCCTATGAAAGAAAAGATTTGATGGAGCTTTCACATGCCTACTGTACGAGTATTCACAAAGCACAGGGTAGTGAATATCCTATTGTCATTATGCCTATCGTCTCTAGTTATTACCATATGTTGTTGAAGAACATTGTATATACAGGTATTACACGTGCAAAGGAGTCCTTGGTCTTATGTGGGGACCCTAATGCTTTTTACAGTGCAATTAATAGAGAAGGAATAGAAAGAAATACGATGTTAGAGGAATTTCTAAGAACGTATTGTAAAACCTTTTTACAACCGACAGCCTTGCCAGACTATCTAACGGAAGAAGTCGTCAACAAAGAATTAGTAGATCCAATGATTGGCATGGAGGGTATTACCCCGTATGAATTTGTTTGACACTTAAACCTTAAGATTTTATAATTGATTTAAATTTACTGGAATTTTAAATATACGGATTGTTTTTTTAGAGACATTGCGGTTGGTGCAAGCAATGAGACCCCGTCTATGTGCTACTTTCCAGTTATACTAATAATGCTAAAGTGATGACTATGTCATAAACTGGGTGGTACCGCGGTAACTATCGTCCCTTTTTTACAAGGGACGATTTTTTTATTTTATAAAATAACAGGAGTGATAATGATGAAGAAGTTAACTGGTAATGAAATTCGTCAGATGTTTTTAGATTATTTTAAGTCACATGATCATATGGTAGAACCAAGTGCGTCACTAGTACCTGTCGATGATGATTCACTATTATGGATTAATTCAGGTGTCGCAACTTTAAAAAAATATTTTGATGGTCGTACAGTGCCTACAAAACCGAGAATCGTTAATGCACAAAAGGCAATCCGTACAAATGATATAGAGAATGTTGGATTTACAGCTCGTCACCATACTTTCTTTGAAATGTTAGGGAACTTTTCAATCGGTGACTATTTTAAAAAAGAAGCAATTATTCGTGCCTGGGAATTTTTAACGCATGAAGATTGGATTGGTTTCGATCCAGATTTACTTTATGTGACGATTCACCCGGAAGATATCGATGCTTATAATCTATGGAAAGATGTGATTGGGCTAGATGAATCACGAATCATCCGTATTGAAGGGAACTTCTGGGATATAGGAGAAGGCCCTTGTGGACCAAACAGTGAAATCTTCTATGACCGTGGTGAAGCTTACGATACGACAAGCCCAGAAAGCGAAATGTATCCTGGTGGAGAGAACGAGCGATATCTAGAAATTTGGAACTTAGTATTTAGTGAGTTCAACCATAATAAAGACGGTTCTTATACACCACTTCCAAAGCAAAATATTGATACGGGTATGGGCTTAGAGCGTATTACGAGCGTTATTCAAGATGCGAAAACAAACTTCGATACTGATTTATTTACACCAATCATTAAAGAAATTGAAGTGGTATCTAAGAAAGACTACGGTGTAAATGATACTTACGATACTGCATTTAAGGTCATTTCTGACCATATTAGAACGGTTGCATTTGCGATTGCTGATGGCGCACTACCATCGAATGAGGGACGTGGTTATGTCCTCCGTCGCTTAATTCGTAGAGCTGTGAGATTCAGTAAAGACTTGGATATTAACCAAGCCTTTATGTACCAGTTGACGGATGTTGTAAGTGAAGTTATGGGTGGGTTCTATCCAAATGTTTCTGAGAAAAAAGACTTTGTAAAAGAAGTTATTAAAGGTGAAGAGGAACGGTTCTTGCAAACACTTGATGAAGGTATCAAAATCTATCAAGGATTACGTGATCGTGCTAAACAAACGAATGGTGTGATTGATGGTAAGGATGCATTTAAACTTTATGATACTTACGGCTTCCCTTATGAGTTAACAGTAGAATATGCCGCCTTAGATGGTTTAACAGTTGATGAAGCAGTGTTCAATGAAGAGATGGCTCAACAAAAAGAACGCGCAAGACAAGGTAGAAAGAGCGGGGACTCTATGCAAGTGCAGTCTGAAACCTTCCATAGCATTACCTCCCCAAGTGTATTTAAAGGTTATGAGACCACATATGTTGAATCAACTTTAGATTATATTGTAAAAGATGATCAACTCGTTGATTCAGTTGAAGAAGGTAAAGTTGAAGTCATATTCAGTGAAACTCCATTCTACAGTGAAAGTGGTGGACAAATTGCAGATACTGGTATTATTTCTAACCAGTTTGGTAAAGCAGAGGTCGACTACGTTTACAAGGCGCCAAATGGTCAAAATGTTCATGTGATTAATGTTGTAGAAGGTCGCTTAACCAAAGGAGAAAGTTATCAACTTCAAGTAAACACAGAAAAACGCCGTTTTGTAATTAAAAATCACACTGCAACTCACTTATTACACCAAGCATTGAAGGATGTTATTGGTGAACATGCCAACCAAGCGGGATCACTTGTACAAGCTGAACGTTTACGTTTTGACTTCTCTCATTTAGAGTCGATATCTAAGGCAGATTTACAACAGATTGAAGACATTGTAAACGAAAAAATCTATGAAGGTTTAGATGTTGTTATTAAAGAAATGCCAATCGATAAAGCGAAAGAGCTTGGTGCAATGGCGCTCTTTGGTGAGAAATATGGTGACATTGTACGCGTGGTAAATATAGATAATTATTCAGTCGAACTATGTGGTGGGATACACGTTGGTAATACTTCTGATATCGGTGTATTTAAAATTGTTTCAGAAAGTGGTATTGGCGCCGGCATTCGTCGTATTGAAGCAGTTACAAGTAAATTTGCAGTCAATGTCTATAAGGAAGAAGAAGATAAACTATCACAAATTGATCAATTACTAAAATCAAAACCAGAAAATACGGTTCACAAACTAGAAACACTATTAACAGATAAAAAAGAATTACAGATTGCTTATGATGGGTTAAAACGTGAACTTCAAGAAACCAAACTCAATGATTTATCTGCATCAACAGTTGAAATTGACGGTATCAATGTAATTCGCCAAGAAGTTGAGGCATCAAATGCCAAAGAATTACGTGAACAAATGGACGTCATAAAATCACAAAATCAGGATGCGGTTATCGCGCTTAGTGCAATAACGGGTGACAAAGTATCACTAGTTGTCACTGTGCCTAAGGAATTGACAGAAAAATTCCATGCTGGACAAATTATGAAGGGCATGGCTGAAATTGTAGGCGGCAAAGGCGGCGGCCGTCCTGATATGGCTCAGGGAGGGGGAACAAACCCTGAGAGTATAACAGCAGCATTACAATTTGTTGAAGAGTATATTAAAGATAATGTATAAAACGCTGTAAAATGTTATAATATGAACCAAATATAGATGTATGAATAGGAGTGCTTTTAGTGGACCAGTTCGATAAAACTATGAAGTTCAGTGTAGATGAACGTAAGGAAGAGAACGTTAAAAAAGTCTTAACTAACGTTTATAACACTTTGGAAGAACGCGGCTATAATCCTATTAATCAAATTGTCGGTTATCTGCAAAGTGGTGATCCTGCCTATATTCCTCGCCATAATGAAGCTCGTAATCAGATTAGACACGTTGAAAGTGATGAGATTATGGAAATTTTAGTGAAGAATTATGTCGACAAAGAGATAAATGGTTAGAATTCTCGGGCTCGATGTAGGCACAAAAACAATTGGTGTGGCCATTAGCGATGCTTTAGGTTGGACTGCTCAAGGACTGACTACACTAAAAATAGACACGCATCAAGATGATTACGGCATAGATGAACTTGTAGACATTGTTAAAAAGTATGAAGTAGATACAGTGGTTGTAGGTTTACCTAAAAATATGAACAATACGATTGGGGAAAGTGGAGAAAGATCTCAACATTTTGCCGAATCACTTGCTCTTGAACTCACAGATGTTAAAATAACTCTGTGGGATGAGCGCTTAAGCACGGTCGCTGCCGAGCGTTCATTACTAGAAGCTGATTTATCACGCAAAAAAAGAAAAGCGGTTATTGATAAGATGGCTGCAGTATTTATACTACAAGGCTACTTAGATAATCCGCATAAAGGAGCATGAATATGACGAGCGAGAATACAGAATTTAACAAAGAAGAAGAACTACTTACGCTTTATGATGAGGATGGTTCTGAAGTACTTTACAGAAAAATGCTCGAATTTTATCACCCAGAATTTGATAAGAACTACGTTATCCTTGCTGAAGAAGGAAACTTTAGTGACGAAGAAGAGGATATCGAGCTTATCCCAATGATTAACGTTCCCGATGAAGAAGGCGACGGCGGTAAATTCCTACCAGTGGAAACTGACGATGAATGGGACATGATCGAAGAAGTTGTAAACACACAAATGGATGATTACGACGAGTAATACCCTCCAGCTTCCAATAGAAATATTGGAAGCTATTTTTTCAGAAAGGATAAATCTATGAGTAAATACGATGATGTTAAATTTTCAAAAAATGTATCGTCTTACCTCACACTTTTTATCGTAATTATTTTAGTTGTTATTTTAATCGTCGGTATTATTTCAGCCTTTTTATATATTAGAAGTGGTTTACAACCCGTCGATGAGGATTCAACTGAAACAATTGAAATGTCCATAGAACAGGGCTATTCTGCTAGTGACATTGGGGATTTATTAGAAAGTGAAGGCATTGTTAAGAATGGTACGATGTTTGAGTTATACTTACGTTTAAATAGTATTTCTAGCTATCAAGCAGGTACATATCAAATGTCACCCGCAATGGATTTCGAGCAGATCGCTCGAACATTAGAAACCGGTACGATATATGAGGAAGTTCAGTATAGATTAACAGTTCCAGAAGGCTATACAATTGAAGAAATCGCTGGCCAGATTGAAAGCAATACACCTGCTTCAGCAGATGAATTCCTAGAACTCATGAATGATGAGGAATTTATTGATGAATTGATAAGTGAGTACCCAGAGATGCTAACGGATGAAATTAAGGAAGAAGATATTAAGTATGCACTTGAAGGGTATCTCTATCCTGCAACCTATGATATTACAACAGAAGAACCAGACTTAAAACAATTGGTGAGAAATATGCTGAATGCAACAAAAGAGAACAGTTATAACTTATATACATCGTCACCTGATTATACAATTACTTATGAAGGTGAATCGCGTACTTTAACATTCCATGAATTCTTGACGTTCTCATCATTAATTGAAGAAGAAGCGACCTCCCTTGCGGACCGTTCACGAATCGCGAGTGTATTTTTAAATCGCATGGCATCCGTTCCAACAATGCCACTACAAACAGATCCCACTGTACTTTATGCACTTGGGGAACACCAAGAAGTGGTCTTGTATGAAGATCTTGAGGTTGATGATCCTTATAACACATACATTCACAACGGCTTAACACCAGGACCTATTGCTGCACCAGGTTTAGAATCTGTTCAAAGTACATTAAATCCATCAGATACTAATTATTATTACTTCCTAGCGGATAGTGAAGGTAATAACCACTTTGCAGAAACCTATGAAGAGCATAACGAAAATAGAGAGAAATATATTGATGGAGAATAATATGCGCTTTTCAAATTAATTGAAATGTGTTATTATCTATCGTAATGGATGAACAACTGATAACTTTGTTATCAGTTGTATTTTTTGTATATGGTGATCAGATGGAACTAAAACAATATATTAGAGAATTGAATACAGAGGCTGAGATATTTATAGATATATATGACTACGCAGTTAAGCACCATGTTCCAATCATTGATGGCGATGCCTTAAATGCTGTTAAACAGTACATATCTATTAAAGGTGCAAAAAACATCTTAGAGATTGGAACGGCTATTGGCTATAGTGCTTTGCATTTTGCAAGCGTTGATGACGATATTCACGTGACAACGATCGAAAAGGACGAAGCGAGTCATAATATTGCAAATGAAAATATCAACAACAGCCCATATAAGGATAGAATTACAACGATCCTAGCCGATGCTAAAACAGTTGAACTAAATCAAAAAGATTTTGATTTTCTATTTATAGATGCATCAAAAGGAAACAATCAATTCTTTTTCGATAAATATAAGACTTATTTATCCGATGATGCACTGATCATTGTAGACAATATTTTTATCCGTGGGCTAATCACTGAAGATGAAATTGAGAATAAAAACAAAAGAAAACTTCGTGATAAGGTTAGGGAATTCAATCAGAATATGAAAGATAGTGAGTATTCGACTTCATACTTAAATATCGGAGACGGCTTACTAGTCATTTACTAAGGGTGTGTACGCAAATGGAAAAACCGACGATAATAGGAATTGCTGGGGGTTCAGGTTCTGGTAAAACTTCAGTTACTAGAAAAATTATGGAATCACTTGAAGGACACAGCATTGTTCTTATCGAACAGGACTACTATTACAAAGATCAGAGTGAGAAGACCATGGATGAAAGATTACAAACCAACTATGACCATCCATTTGCTTTTGATAATGATCTACTGATTCAACATATCAACCAGCTGATAAATAGGGAAACGATTGATATACCGACTTATGATTATGCTAACCATACAAGAAGTACTGAAACGATAAGGGTAGAACCTAAAGAAGTAATCATCATTGAAGGTATTTTCGCCTTAGAAAATGAAACGCTTAGAGATCTTATGGATGTGAAACTTTATGTAGATACGGATTCAGATATTCGTATTTTACGTCGTTTGGCACGTGATATCAAAGAACGTGGTCGCTCACTAGATTCAGTGATCGATCAGTATTTATCAGTTGTTAGACCAATGCATCTTCAATTTATTGAGCCTACCAAACGCTTCAGTGACATTATTATTCCTGAAGGTGGGGAAAATATGGTGGCAATCGATATCATTACAACGAAGATTAGAACTTTAATCAACGAATAAAAGATTTATATTTAACGGAGGATTACGATGGAAAACAAAAAAGAATACCCAATGACACAAGAAGGTTTTGAGCAATTACAAGTTGAACTAGAGGAATTAAAAACAGTTAAAAGACCAGAAGTGGTTGAGAAAATAAAGGTTGCACGTAGTTTCGGTGACTTATCTGAGAACTCAGAGTACGACGCAGCTAAAGATGAACAAGGTTTTGTTGAAAAAGAGATTACTAAAATTGAAGAAATGATTAGACACGCTGTTATCATTGAAGATAATGGAGATAAAAACACTGTTGGTTTAGGTAATACAGTAACATTTACTGAAGTGCCTGATGGTGATAAAGAATCATATCAGATCGTTGGTAGTGCAGAAGCGGATCCGTTTGAAGGAAAAATCTCGAACGAATCTCCAATGGCACAAGCACTATTAGGTGCAAAATTAAAAGACGAAGTCGATGTACCCTTACCAAATGGTAACTCAATGAAAGTGAAAATCGTGAAAATTGACTAAGTTTACAGTCGGTATCGTAGGTGCAATGGAACCTGAAGTTGCCTTGTTAAAAACGGCGATGACAATAGAGAGAGAAGAATCGCTTATTCACACTACTGCCTGTATTGGACAGTTGAATGGGCAGAATATTGTCTTAGTCCAGTCTGGGATTGGTAAGGTGAATGCGAGTATCATTACGGCATTAATGATTGAGCGCTATGATTTAGATTATTTAATAAACACTGGCGTCGCTGGTGCTTTATCAAATAAATTAAACGTAACAGATATGGTGATTTCAACAGATGTCACACATCATGATGTGGATGCAACTGCCTTCGGTTATGTATTGGGCCAAGTTCCTGGCATGCCAGAGGTTTATCATAGTGATGATCAGCTTCAAGCACTCGCCCTATCTATAATCGACAATAACGAAGAGATTAAAGGACAATGTGGTCAAGTTGTAAGTGGTGATTCATTTATCGATAGTAAAGTAGAAAAAGATAACATTCTTAGTAATTTTGCTGATGCACTTTGTGTAGATATGGAATCAAGTAGTATTGCACAAACTTGCTATCAATTTGAGACACCATTTTTAATTATGCGTTCGATGAGTGATAAAGCGGATGATAGTGCGGACATGAGTTATGATGAATTTTTAGCTCGGGCTTGTGTTCATTCTTCTGAAGTTGTAAAATCAATATTAAGAGAACTGTAATGTGGAGGTAGCTATGTTATTCTTAATGATTCTTGCAATTGTATTTACGGTTATTATTGGCTTTGTTGTTTACACAGAAACTGAAACGGAAGACCCTGAAATAATCGAGTAGTAAAATGCGCACCTTAAACTATTTAAGGTGCTTTTTTTGTGTATTATCACTAATTTGGAGAGAGCTTATGACAATTATTGAAGATAAATTTTTACCTAGCCATTTTGTGAATAGATATGAAGATATTACTGTTGAATTTTTAAAAGCGCATAATATTAGTGCTGTCATGACGGATTTAGATAATACCTTGGTTGCTTTTGACGAAGCGGATGCAGATGATAATGTGCTTAAGTGGATTCAGTCACTTGAAGCTTCCAATATCAAGTTGCTCATCTTATCAAATGGACGTCATGAGAGAGTAAAAGCATTTGCTGAACCGCATGGTATAGATTATATTGATAGTGCTAGAAAACCAATGCTTGCAAACTTTCATAAAGGCTTGAAATTATTAGGTACTAAAAAGAAAAATACTGTGATGGTCGGAGACCAGTTAATGACAGACGTACTGGGTGCAAATCGGGTTGGCATAAAAAGTGTACTCGTTATCCCTGTCAAAGAAAAAGATGGATGGGCGACCTACTTAAACCGCCGTATAGAACGTGTTATAATGAAGTACTTTAAGAAAAAGAACATGATTACCTGGGAGGATTAATTTGACAGACATAAAATGTATCGGTTGTGGCAGTGTACTCCAAACCAATGATAAGAATAAAGAAGGTTATATAACAGAGTCTGGCTTAAAGAAAGATGAACCTATTTGTCAGCGTTGTTACCGCTTAAGACATTATAATGAGGTACAAGAAGTCTCTATGGATTCTGGCGACTTCTTAACCATGTTGAATTCACTTTATGAAACAGATAGCTTAATTGTAAAGGTCATCGATGTATTTGATTTTGAGGGTAGTATTATACCATCATTTAATCGAATCGTCGGAAAAAAACAGGTCTTAGCAGTCATTAACAAAATTGACTTATTGCCAAAATCAACGAATACATCTAGATTAGTTGAACGTGCCAAAAAAATGCTTAAGGACGAAGGTATAACTGCAAATGATACGATAGCAATCAGTGCACTTAAAGGAAAACACTTAGATGAATTATTGAAAAAGATAAGTAGTATGGCACAAGGTAAGGATGTCTATATTGTCGGTACGACAAATGTTGGGAAATCTACTTTAATCAATAAACTACTAGAAGATAATACGGGCTTAAAACATGTGATCACGACAAGCAATGTTCCAGGGACTACACTTGGCATGATTGATATTCCTCTCGGTGATAATCAAACGATGTATGACACACCAGGTATTGTTGTGGATTCACAAATCTCACATTTTGTAAAAGCAAGTGACTTAAAATTTGTATCTCCAACAAAAGAGATTAAATCAAAGACTTTTCAGTTGAATAGTGATCAAACTCTGTTTATCGGTAATCTTGGACGTATAGACTATACAGAAGGTGGCTCAAATAGTTTTTCTGTCTACTGTAGTCAACACCTTACCGTTCACCGAACTAAAACGACAAATGCCTATGACTTTTACAGTAAGCATTTCAATGAATTGTTGGCACCCCCAACCATAGAAGAAGATTTCTTAACGTCAAATTACGACGAATATCAATTCGATTTACATGGTGCGAGTGATGTATTGATTAGTGGTCTAGCCTTTATTTCTGTGGCAAAGAAAGCGAAGGTAAGTGTTCGAGTACCTAAAGATGTAAATGTTACCGTACGACCGACCATTTTTAAAGGAGTGCAGTAAGATGAACTATGCTGTAATCGGTTATCCTATAAAACATACCATGTCACCACTTATACACCAAACAAACTTTGACGCCTTAAAAAATGAGTCGACTTATACTGCCCATGAAGTCCTAGCAGAAGACATTAAAGATATAAAAAAATGGATCATGGACAGTGAATTATCGGGCATTAATGTGACGGTGCCACATAAGGAAACCATCATGGCTCACTTAGACTATATCGATCCTAAGGCGATAAAAATTGGTGCTGTGAACACTGTTCATTATAAAGACGGTGAATTACATGGGTATAATACCGATGTAACAGGATATATAGCTGCCTTTAATGCAGCATTTGGGAAAAAAAAAGAACGTCATATCTTAATTCTAGGTGCTGGCGGTGCAGCAAAAGCAGTCCACAGAGCACATATTGATCATGGTGATATTGTTACAATTGTTGCTAGAAGACTTGAAAGTTTTGCTACGTTTAAGTCTGATGATTTTACAGGTATTGTGACAAACGATTTTACAAACCGGCATTATGATGCTGTCATTAATGCTACACCTATAGGGTTAAATCATGAAGATGTATTTGAAACAATGGGCATTGATCCATCATTTATTGATGATGATACAGTGGGTATGGATTTAATTTATAATCCGAAAACAACACCATTCATGACATATTTTAAGCACAGTATTAATGGGTTAGATATGCTAGTTAATCAAGCGATGGATGCCTATAAAATTTGGACAGGGCAAACTGGTGACACTAAATCAGTAAAAGACAAATTAGAAAAATATATGGAGGAATCATAATGACATTGACAGGAAAACAAAAGCGCTACTTAAGATCACTCGCTCATCATGAAAAACCACTATTTCAAATTGGGAAAAATGGTGTGACTGAGAATTTTATTGCACAAGTGGACGATGTCATGATCAAAAGAGAATTAATTAAAATTTCTGTACTACAAAATTGTTTAGAAGATAAAGATTCTATTGCAAAAGCGCTAGAATCAGCAACCGGTGCTGAAATTGTTCAAATTATGGGAAATACTATCGTATTATATAGAGAATCTGATGAACATAAAGAGATAGAATTACCATGAAAATAGGCATTTTCGGCGGAACTTTTGATCCTGTTCACAATGGACATATCAATGCCTTTGTGGAAGCATATATTGGTCTGAATTTAGACCAGATCATTATCGTTCCGACTTATGTTTCACCTTTAAAAAATTCGGCAAATTCAAGTGATTCTGAGCGTTTAGAAATGCTTAGGCTTGCCGTTGAACCTTTCGAATTTGTTTCTATTGATACAAGTGAATTAGAACGTGCAGAAGTCACTTATACTTTTGATACTTTAAGCACTTTAAAGTCAAAATATCTTAATGATGACTTGTATTTCATTATTGGTACAGATCATTATTTAAATTTTGACAAATGGGCGCATTCAGAAGCACTCCATAATTTAGCTCAATTTGTGGTCATTAATCGTGATGATTCAAACCTTGAAATTAAATCACCATTCAAATATTTAAAAACAAATATTGTTGAAGTATCATCTACAACAATCAGAGAGCGACTTAAGACGAATACAGAAATACAACACCTTGTTAATCCAAACGTATTTAAGTTTATAAAGGAGCAGCGTATTTATGAAACGTAAGGAAGCTTTAAAAGTTTCAGAAGAAAAATTACCAAAAAAACGTTTTAAACATTGCCAAAGGGTAGCTGAAACTGCAGAAAAAATGGCAAAGATTTTTAACGCAGATAAAGATAAAGTATATCTTGCAGGTGTATTACATGATTATTCCAAGTATGATGACCTTGGCAAGATGTATCAAACTGTTCAATCTGAAGGCTTAGATCCTGAATTATTAGAGTACAAATCAGAAGTATTACATGGTCCGATTGCAGCAGTTAAAGTTAAGAATAAATTTGGTCTAGATGACCCAGATGTACTTTTAGCAATTACCCACCATACCTCTGGGGCAAAGCAGATGGGTATCATTGAAAAAATTATATTTGTTGCGGATTATATTGAGCCCGAAAGAAGTCAGCCAGGTGTAGATTTCATCAGGGATATAATTTATAAAGAAGAAAATATTGACCGAGCTGTATATCAGATTACTAAAGCAAATATGCAGCATTTACTAGAAAAAGATCAAACCATTTATTATAAAACATTAGAGTGCTTGAATTATTACAATATGGCTAAGGAGTGAAAGTATGGATAGCAATAAGCTATTAGATTTAATGGTTGAGGCCGTGGATGATAAACGTGCCCTCGACATAAAAGTTTACGATGTAAAAGATCATAGTCCTGTGACAGATTATTTTGTAATATGTCACGGTAATTCAGAACGACAAACGCAAGCAATTTCTGATGAAATCAGAGATGTCGCTTTTAAGAATAACCTTGATGTAAAAATTGAAGGCCATAAAGAAGGGCAGTGGATTCTCTGTGATGTAGGAGACGTGATTGTTCACGTATTTATAAAAACTCAAAGAGAATACTACAATTTAGAACGTTTATTCAAGGATGCTGGTGATGACCTTGGACGTGCCTAAATACGAAAATTTTTCTAAAGTTTACGACTTATTTAATGATGAGATGCCATATAACTTATGGCTCGATATCATTAAATACTACGGTGAAAATGTAAACTCAATTTTAGACATAGGCTCAGGTACGGGGACTGTTTTAAATGCATTAAAAGTACCAAGGAAAGTTGGTATCGATAATTCATTAACAATGGTGGAAATTGCTAGAGAAAATGATCCAACATCCGAGTATTTTTGTGACGATATGACTCAATTCGACTTGAGTGAATCCTTTGATATGATCATAGCAACAGCAGATGTACTCAATTATGCAAAAGATGTAACAGCCTTTGGTAATGTACTTCAAAATGCATACAAACATTTGAACAAAGACGGCGTCTTTATCTTTGATGTTCATACAGAATATAAGATGAAAACAGATTTTAACTATGAACTGTATTCTGATTCTAACGATGATGTATTCTATACTTGGCAGACGATACCGGGTGAAGCGGAACTCAGTGTCTGGCATGAATTGACATTTTTCATCAAAGTTCAAAATGATCTCTATGAAAAATTTGAAGAAACACATTATCAACAAACTTATAAGCATAGTGACATATTACAGTTAGCTAATGAGGCCGGCTTTACAATCCATCACTCTTTTAGTGATTTTGATATTGATAATCCATTAACAGAAGTAGCTGAAAGGAATTTCTATATTCTAAAACGACTCTAGGTAAATTAAATAACTTGTCCGATAAAAAGTAAATCCATCTTTTTTTAATATATATAGTATGAGAGCTATTTTAAGGAGGAGATGGATTGGAACTCAAAACCTTTTTCGAACAGTATAAATTTTACCTTGCTGGTGGGGGATTATTCATTGGTTTGGTCATTGTTCTTTTTATCTTTATGAAAGAAGACACTGTGGCTATTGAGGATATCTCTATGAACGTCAGTGAAGATATTGAGGGCAGTGAAGTAGATGCTAAAGTAGCTGACCTAGAAAACATAGAGACGACGGTGTACGTTGAAGTGAAGGGTGCAGTTAACTCACCAGGTGTCTATGAACTTCCAGTTGATGCTAGGGTAAAGAATGCCCTAGATATCGCAAATGTTTCTGAAAATGCAGATCTACTCACCGTTAATCAGTCTAAAAAGCTAACTGATGAAATGGTCATTTATATCCCATTCAAGGGTGAAATTAATCATGAGGAAATCAAACATGCCATGACTGTACCAAGCGCGGAAGAGACGAGTGAGGCAAAAGTTAACATCAATACAGCAAGTTTGGATGAATTGATGACCTTAAACGGTATAGGTGAGAAAAAAGCACAAACGATTATAGAATACCGTGAAGAGACGGGGGTCTTTATGAAATTGGAAGATATAAAGAACATTCCAGGTATTGGTGATAAGACGTTTCTAACTTTAGAACCACATATTACAATAGAATGAGGTGCTTTATGAGAATAAATTGGCATGAATATTTTATGGCCCAAGCAATGTTATTATCCCTTCGTTCAACTTGTCAGAGATTAAGTGTAGGTGCAACGATTGTCAAAGACAATCGCATTATAGCAGGCGGCTATAATGGTTCGGTTTCAGGTGAAGTTCACTGTATAGATGAAGGATGTTATGTAGAGGATGGTCATTGTATACGTACCATCCATGCTGAAATAAATGGACTGCTCCAATGCTCAAAATTTGGTGTCTCAACTGAAGGTGCATCAGTGTATGTGACACATTTCCCATGTGTGCATTGTACAAAATCATTAATTCAGGCAGGTATCAGTAACATTTATTATCGGGAAAATTATAAAAACCATCCTTATGCGATAGAGTTATTAGAAAAGAATAATATAAACTATGAACTGATAGAAACAGACACGGAAAAAGTAAAAGCTTATTTCGAAGCCTTGTAATGGTCTTACTATACATATTCTTAGCTGTTGTCATTGGTTATATCTTTTTAGAAAGCCCATTTTTGGGCTTCTTTTTTTATGCAATTTTAATGTGGAGTAGTCGAGTGAATAGATTCTCCTTAAAATTTTTAAGTTTCCTGTCAATAGTCATTATTGTTGTTATCTTATTAATTAATCAGCTAGACGTGACGTTAGAAGAAAAGAGAATTGATTACTTGCACATCATAGACTACAAATATTATAAAGATAGTATTCACTACATAGTAGAAAATAACAATGAAACATATGAACTATATATTGAAGAAGGTCTAGATATAATACCACTTGGTTCTAAGTGTACAGGGAGTTTTAATACTAGTATTCCTGAAGAACAAAGAAATTTTGTAAAGAAGGATAGTCGAACATCTTTAATTTTAAATGAGTTAAGTGGACGAATTTATTTAGACAATTTATCTGGTGTAGAGTGTAAGGAAGCGGATCTCAACTTAAAAACAAAAATAAATCAAATTAGATTTATTTATATGAGTAAGGTTTTGAATATTACTGAATACGACTATAAATTTGACATGCTCACATTGGCAGTTGGAAATAAGTCTTACATAACATCTGAATTTTTTGATGCTTTACAAAAGTTAGGTATATATCACCTTTATGTTATATCGGGGACGCATGTTGCGTTTTTAAGTGCTTTTATATATGGTGCATTGAAAATGATCAGAACACCAGTGCACTACATTAAAATTATATTGATTATCGTCTTACTATGCTTCTTCTTAATTAATTTTTTCAGTCCGAGTGTCCTAAGAGCTGTTTTTATGGGTGTATGCCTTTTGGTTTGCTCCTTCTTCGATAAAAAACCTTATATGACGATAATTTCATTAAGTGCCTTGGTTCAAGTACTTATAAATCCGTCAGTAATGTACCATGCAGGATTTCAGTTATCATATGTAACCACTTATTTTATTCTTTTAACTCGGCCACTGTTCATGCAGTTTTCAAGTATTGGTCAACTTGTCATTATTACAGTTATATGTGAATTATCCACGATTGTTATTGTACTGTTACATTTTAATGAAATAAGTTTAAGTGGCTTAATATTAAATATTATTTTTGTGCCGTTCTTTTCTTTTATTATTTTCCCTAGTGTACTCATCTTTAATTTTTTAAGCTTTATACATCTACCTGTATTTATGGACGAAATTTACAATTTTACTTTCAGCTGTATTAAGCGTTTGATTGATTTTCTAAGCCATAGTTTTAAACATAGAATGCCAATTAAAAATTTACATCCTCTAAGTACGCTAGTCCTCTTTATCTTAAGTTATGGTTTGATTATTTTCACTTTAAAAAAATCGTATTTTAAAATATTTACTGCTACTGTAATGATGACGATTGTCTTATATACAAATCATCAAAATTTTACACAAAATTACACACTTACCATGGTAGACGTTGGACAAGGGGATGCCTTTATAATTGAGGATTATAGAGCAAATAAGACCATTTTAATTGATACTGGAGGGCAATTCTTACATAACAAACAAGTAATTCCCTTAAGTGAAAAAACAGTACTACCTTATTTAAAAGAACAAGGTATTGATAAACTTGATTTGATTGTAGTCAGTCATTTAGATATTGATCACAGTGGTGAATTGTTAAATATTTTATCTAAGATAGATTCAACAAATATCCTTATGAATACTAATGATGAGAAGTTTGAGGAGTGGTCGAGTAGTATCCCTAAAGAATACCTAAGTAAAATAATAGATAGTCGAAATATAGAGGATTTTATGGTGGGTACGATATACATTCAACATCTGTATAGTATGGATGTGCTTGATGATTCAAATAACCAATCCGTCGTGTTGAAAGTGACCTTAGATCAGTTTAAAGTACTGTTTACTGGTGACATAGGAATTGAACGTGAAGCGGATTTGGTTGGTAAATATAATTTAGAAAGTGACATATTAAAAGTCGGACATCATGGTAGTGATACTTCGTCATCTTTAGATTTTATAGAGGCAGTAGAGCCAGATATCGCACTCATTTCAGCTGGTGTTAATAATCGTTATGGTCATCCGCATAATAGCGTGATAGAAAATTTAGAAGGCATAAGAACTTATTTAACAGCTGATAGCGGTATGGTGAAGTTCGGCATTAAAGATGGTACAATATGTACTCATGAAAAATTAACTCAACGACAGTCTTGCTTACAAAAAGACATAAAAAAAGAGCCAGTTAACGGCTCTAAATAAGCTTAGCTTAACCTGCTATGATAGAGAAAATTTGAGGAATGATGTAGATTACAGTAAAACCAATAAATCCTACGATAAAACCGAGGCCTGAATCAATTACATCATTATTTTTAGATTGTACATTTTTTTCAAATTTATTCATGTAATTACCCCCTAAACACTTACCTATAGTATAGGATAAATTAAAGAAAAAAGCTATAATATATTTATAAATTTAAAGGAGCCTTATAAATGGAATTGCTACAATTAATGTACGGCACCAATATCATACGGATTGAAGATGAGGTTAAAAAAATCGCTAAAAGTTATGCAGGTGACTTAGATGACTTCAATTTCACTCGTTTGAATCTAAAAGAAACATCTATTGAAACGGTTGTAGAAGAGGCTCAAACCTTACCATTTTTGACAGATAGAAAAGTGTTGGTCATTGATGATGCGCTTATATTTACTGCAAACAAGAATACAGGTTCTGTCAATCATAATATCGACTTGTTACTTGATTATTTAACAAAAAAGAATGATGATACAATGATTCTTTTTACTGTGTACACAGAGAAGCTTGATAACCGAAAAAAACTAACGAAAGTCTTAAAGGAAAAAGGTAAGGTCACTGAAATTAATGAAATGACTGAACGTGAGCTTTCTTTATATGTTGAAAGTGTCCTTAACCAAGAAAACATTGAGATACATAGTGAGGCATTGGAACTGCTTTTAGAAAGAACGAGCTATAAATATGAAAATGTTCATAATGAACTTTCAAAACTGTTGCTTTATACAGATGGTGACATTACTTTAGAGGATGTTAAAGAAGTTGTTAGTATTTCCCTTGAACAAAATGTATTTTTACTGACAGAATTTATCTTGAAAAATGAAAAGGAAAAAGCAGTACAACTTGGACGCGAACTCATACTTCAAAAAGAAGAGCCGATGAAATTGTTACATCTAATCATAGGACAGTTCCGTTTGTTTTACCAAGTGAAGATTTTAAATCAACAGGGTTATCAAGAGGACAATATCGCCAAAGCATTAAAAGTGCATCCCTACAGGGTGAAGTTGGCGCTTAGACACGTTAGAAAATTCCCTTTAGAAAATCTCTTATCTAAGATGATGCTATGCCGAGATATTGACTATAAATTTAAGTCATCGTATTTAGATCGGAATACTTTATTTGAATTATTTATATTAGAAATATAGGTAAAATAAAAAAACCTTCTTAATGATAAGAAGGTTTTGTGCTTATTTAGCCATTAATTGAGATTTTACACGGTTAGCTTTGTTTGCATGAATGTGATTGTTTTTCACAGCTTTATCAATAAGTTTTACAGCTTGTGATACTAAAGCGTCTGTGTTTTCAGCATTTTCAGCTTTAGCTGTTTCAGCACGTTTTACAGCAGTACGCATTGCATTTTTTTGTGCAATGTTTGCTTCTTGTGCTGATTGGTTCGTTTTCACACGTTTGATAGCTGATTTAATATTAGGCATAATGTCACCTCCGACATAAAGTTGTACAACTTTTATTGCAACACAAGATATTTTACCAAATATACGATGCTTATGCAATAATCAATCCGAAATGAATTGAAGTTAATGTGCAGCATTGATATAATTATAGCATTGCAAACACGAGGAAAGTTGGATTTTTATATGGATAAACAGGAACGGTTAAAAAGACAAAAGAATATAAGGAACTTTTCAATCATCGCTCACATTGACCATGGTAAATCATCACTTGCTGATAGATTATTAGAAAATACTAAAAGTGTTGATGCGAGAGATATGAAATCACAACTTCTTGATTCTATGGATCTTGAAAGAGAACGCGGTATTACCATTAAACTTAACGCAGTACGTTTAAAGTATACAGCTAAAGACGGAGAAGAGTATACCTTTCATTTAATCGATACGCCGGGTCACGTCGATTTTACATATGAGGTTTCTCGTTCATTGGCAGCATGTGAAGGGGCAATCTTAGTTGTCGATGCAGCTCAAGGAATTGAGGCACAGACATTAGCTAACGTATACTTGGCTTTAGACAACGATTTAGAACTCATTCCTGTTGTCAATAAAGTCGATCTACCTGCAGCTGAACCTGATAGAGTTGCAGAAGAGATCGAAGATGTAATCGGCTTACCTCAAGAAGACTCTATCTATGCCTCAGCAAAGGCAAATATAGGTATCGAGGAAATATTAGAGCGTATTGTAGATGCTGTGCCTGCACCGGACGGTGATATCGATGCACCGCTTAAGGCGCTTATCTTTGATTCTTCCTTTGATGCCTATAGAGGTGTAATTTCTTCCATTCGAATTATGGAAGGTTCGGTCAAAGCAGGGGATAAGATCCGTATGATGGCGAGTGGTAAGGAATTTGAAGTGACAGAAGTCGGCATTAATACACCAAAGCAATTACCTGTTGATGATCTATCTGCAGGTGATGTGGGCTATATCATCGCGTCGATTAAAAAAGTTGGGGATTCTTTAGTAGGTGATACAATTACGAATGCAGATAACCCTGCAACTGAACCCCTACAAGGATATAAGAAGATGAATCCGATGGTATATTGTGGTATGTATCCGATTGATTCCAATAAGTACAATGACCTAAGAGAAGCATTGGAGAAACTTGAATTGAATGACTCATCATTACAATATGAGCCGGAAACATCTCAGGCGCTAGGTTTTGGTTTTCGTACTGGTTTCTTAGGCTTACTTCATATGGAGATTGTTCAAGAACGAATTGAGAGAGAATTTGGTATTGAATTGATTGCTACAGCGCCTTCTGTTATTTACAGTGTCGAAATGACTGACTGTGAAGTTATCAATGTCGACAACCCTGCACAAATGCCAGATCCACAAAAAGTGACCAAGATTGAAGAACCCTATGTCAAGGCACAAATTATGGTGCCGAACGATTTCGTAGGATCAGTCATGGAGTTATGTCAAAAGAAACGTGGAAACTTTTTAACGATGGATTACTTAGATGATGTGCGTGTAAATATAATCTACGAAATTCCTTTATCGGAAATTGTATTCGACTTCTTTGATCAATTAAAATCGAATACTAAAGGTTATGCTTCATTAGATTACGATTTAATTGGATATAAAGAGTCTAAATTGGTTAAGATGGATATCTTATTAAATTCTCAAAAAGTCGATGCACTTAGCTTTATTGTCCATAAAGATTTTGCTTATGATAGAGGTAAGGCAATCGTAGAGAAATTAAAAAATATCATTCCAAGACAGCAATTTGAGGTACCAATTCAGGCTGCAATTGGACAAAAGATTGTCTCTAGAACTAACATTAAATCTATGGGTAAAAATGTCCTATCTAAATGTTATGGTGGGGATATTACCCGTAAGAAGAAATTGTTAGAGAAACAAAAAGAAGGTAAGAAGAAAATGAAAGCCGTGGGTAATGTTGAAATCCCACAAGAAGCTTTCTTAGCCGTCTTAAAAATGGATGACGAATAAATTAATCAGAACAAAGGAGAAATCGACGGATTTCTCCTTTAGTTTTAGGAGGACGCATATGGATAGCATGTATATCCACATTCCTTTTTGTAATCGCATATGTACTTATTGTGATTTTAATAAGGTACTAATTAAAAATCAGCCTGTTGATGAATATATAGATGCATTAATTTTAGAGTTGAAAACTTATGGCAAGTTAACTTTAAAAACAATCTATGTTGGTGGCGGTACACCGACCGCTC
This sequence comes from Jeotgalicoccus sp. S0W5, assembly GCF_011634875.1. Taxonomy (NCBI): domain Bacteria; kingdom Bacillati; phylum Bacillota; class Bacilli; order Caryophanales; family Staphylococcaceae; genus Jeotgalicoccus; species Jeotgalicoccus sp. S0W5. The sequence goes on from NZ_SIRQ01000003.1 coordinate 296,134, forward strand.
TAAATGAAACTCAGTTAGATAGACTACTCAGCTTTGTTACTGAACAGTTTACTGTGACAGAGGAATTTACATTTGAAGCTAATCCAGATGAGCTGACGAGTACTAAGTTAGATATATTAAAAAATTACGGTGTCAACAGAGTTAGTCTCGGTGTGCAGACCTTTAATAATGAATTATTGAAAGTACTTGGACGTACACATAGCTTTGACGATATCTTTCAAAGTATAAATCACCTAGAGAAAATTGGACTATCTAATTATTCTTTAGATTTAATGTACAATCTACCTGGGGAGACATTTGAAGATATCGATATGAGTTTAAAGTATGTAAAAGAACTGAAACCTAAACATATTTCATGGTATTCATTGATCATTGAACCACATACAGTGTTCTATAACAAAATTAGGCAAGGTAAGATGTCCATTGCAGGAAGTTTAGAAGAGGGCGAAAAATATAATAAGGTGATAAATGATTTAGCTGCACTCGGTTATCCACAATATGAGATCTCTAATTTCGCAACTTTAGAGCATGAGTCGACCCATAATAAGACTTACTGGTTAAATGAACCATATATTGGCGCAGGAGCTGGTAGCCACGGCTACACTGGTGAGTATAGATATTACAACATTAAGCCTGTCCCACACTATATAAAAAGCATGAATGAAACAGGTTCTGTAGTTAAAGAAAAATTAGATCTTTCTTTAAATGATAAGTATGAAGAAGAAATGTTCTTAGGCCTTCGGTTAAATAAAGGTGTTAGCGAAAAAAGATTTATTGAAAAGTACGGTTTGACTATAGAGGATGTTTACGGGCCAACAATAGATAAGTTGAAGTCCAAACAGTTGATTATTCAAAGTCGTGGATTTGTAAGTTTAACTGAGTCAGGACGTATGATTGGTAATGATGTATTCGCTGAATTCTTGCTCTAAAAAAGAAGAAACGTTTACCCTTGACATACTTTGACCTATTTGATAAATTATTATTAGCACTTAAGAGAGAAGAGTGCTAATGAGGTGATTACTTGCTAACGAACAGGCAGCAAATCATTTTGAAATTTATCGTAGATGATTTCTTGGATGTAATGACACCTATTAGTTCAAAGTATTTATTAGACAAATACAAATTTGATGTATCGAGTGCAACAATAAGAAATGAAATGGCAGCACTTGAAAGAGCAGGATTTTTACTAAAGGCTCACACGTCTTCGGGACGAATGCCATCGAGAAAAGCTTTGAAATTCTACATCGAAGAACAAAAAGCTATGATTAAGGCATCACCGCCACAGACAATAGAAATTGTCAGTTCGGTGGATGATATTGAGGCTTTTACACAGACGCTTGCAACATCTATAAGTAAAGAAACAGGCTATTTAACTCAAGTATCAGCAAGTTCTGATGATGAAAAGGTAAAAGGTATGTACATCACACCTCTAACCGACAGTGCGGGTATTGCGATTATCGTCTTGAATACAGGGAGTGTAAAACAGCTTCCAGTAAGGACGGGAAAACATGTTTCAGTTGACGATTTATCAAAACTGAGTAATCTATTTTCTAGTTTACTTAAAGATAAGCGTTTAGATGATTCATTGTTTATTTTAAATGAGCATACAGTTGTACCGCATGAAATCCGAAATTTATATGATCAGTTGACTGCACAAATCGCTGCTGCTGTAGAACAGCCAAAGCGTACAGTCGGCTATGCAGGTTTTAACTATCTCTTGAGTGATATGAAAGATGAAGTAGAGACCTTAGAACATATTTACGAGGATATTGAGTCAGAATCATTGCAACAAACTGTAGAAAAGTTATCATCTAATGATGTAAGTATTTATTTTGGTGATGAGTTGGATGATAGTTACAAGGCTGTTTCAGTCATTACAACTAATTTTGAGCATCAAGGACTGAGTGGTAATTTGATGGTGATTGGCCCGGAATTAATGGGGTACAAGCACGTCATTAACTTACTTCACTCATTTAAAAAAGGAGTGTAGACTTTGACAGAAGAGAAGAAGGATGTCACTTCAGAAGAACTTGACACGGAGACAGTTGATTCTGCTAAGGAAGAATCGGTAGAGGTTTCCACTGAAACTGATGATAATACAACAGAAGCTGTCTCGAATGAATCTGAAGAAGAAAAACAAGAAAATGTAATTGCTGAACTTAAAAATGAAGTTGAAGCAACTGAAAACAAGTATTTAAAACTTTATGCGGAATTTGAAAACTACAAACGCCGTACTAGGCAAGAAGCTGAGATTAACAACAAATATAAAGATCAAAAATTTGCTGAAAATCTCTTGCCGGTCATTGATAACCTAGAACGTGCACTCAGCATCGAAGGCGATACTGAGAGTTTTGAAGCTTTAAATAAGGGTGTTGAAATGGTCTATAATAACTTATTAGACACATTAAAAAACCATGATATTAAAGCAATTGAAGCACTAGATCAGCCATTTGATCCTAATTTCCATCAAGCAGTGATGACAGAAGCTGTGGAAGGTAAGGATGCTGGTTTAGTCGTAGAAGAATTCCAAAAAGGATATATTTTAAAAGACCGTGTCATTCGACCTACAATGGTCAAAGTGAGCGAGTAATAATATTTAATATAATGGAGGCTATATAATTATGAGTAAAGTAATTGGAATAGACTTAGGAACAACAAACTCAGTAGTATCAGTATTAGAAGGTGGAGAACCAAAAGTAATTCAAAACGCTGAAGGTAACCGTACAACGCCTTCTGTTGTATCATTTAAAAATGGTGAAAGACAAGTTGGTGAAGTAGCTAAACGTCAGGCGATTACAAACCCTAACACAATCTTGTCAATTAAAAGACACATGGGTACTGAGCATGTAGAGAAAATTGAAGACAAAGAATATACACCTCAAGAGATTTCAGCAATGATCTTACAAAACTTAAAAGAAACAGCTGAAAGTTACCTTGGTGAAAAAGTAAGTAAAGCGGTTGTTACAGTACCTGCTTACTTCAACGACTCAGAACGCCAAGCGACTAAAGATGCTGGTAGAATTGCTGGTTTAGAAGTAGAACGTATCATTAACGAACCAACAGCAGCAGCACTTGCATATGGTTTAGATAAGACTGAAAAAGAAGAAAACATTCTCGTATTTGACCTTGGTGGTGGTACATTCGACGTTTCAATTCTTGAACTTGGTGACGGTGTATTTGATGTACTAGCTACAGCAGGAGATAACAGATTAGGTGGGGACGACTTTGATGACATCATCATTGACTACCTAGTAGATTCATTTAAACAAGAAAATGGTATTGACTTATCTAAAGATAAGATGGCAATGCAACGTCTTAAAGATGCTGCAGAAAAAGCGAAAAAAGACTTATCAGGTGTATCTTCAACTCAAGTATCATTACCATTTATTTCTGCTGGAGAAGCAGGTCCTTTACACTTAGAAACAACATTAACACGTGCGAAATTCGATGAGTTAACTCACAAACTCGTTGAAAAAACAATGGGCCCTGTACGTCAAGCACTTAAAGATGCTGGTGTTTCTAAATCAGAAATTGATGAAATTATCTTAGTTGGTGGTTCAACACGTATTCCAGCTGTACAAGATGCAATCACTAAGGAATTAGGTAAAGAGCCTAACCGTAGTGTAAACCCTGACGAAGTTGTCGCTATGGGTGCTGCAGTACAAGGTGGGGTACTCACAGGTGATGTACAAGATGTTGTATTACTTGATGTTACACCACTATCATTAGGTATCGAAACTATGGGTAACGTATCTACAGTACTCATTGAAAGAAATACAACAATCCCAACAAGTAAATCACAAGTGTTCTCAACGGCAGCGGATAACCAACCAGCAGTTGATATTCATGTCGTACAAGGTGAAAGACCAATGGCAAGTGATAACAAGACATTAGGTCGCTTCCAATTGACAGATATTCCACCAGCACCAAAAGGTCAACCTCAAATAGAAGTTACATTCGATATCGATAAAAATGGTATCGTGAATGTTACAGCGACAGACAAAGGTACTGGTAAGGAACAAAAAATCACTATCGAATCAAGCTCTAACTTAACAGATGACGATATCGATAGAATGGTTAAAGAAGCTGAAGAAAATGCAGATGCTGATAAAGCTAAAAAAGAAGAAGCAGACCTTAGAAACGAAGCAGACCAAATGATTTTCTCTGCTGATAAGAGCATTGAAGATCTTGGTGAACAAGTTGAAGAATCAGAAAAAGAACAAATTAACACTGCTAAAGAAGACTTGAAGACTGCTCTAGAAGGTTCTGATTTAGACGCAATCAAAGAGAAAAAAGAAGCGTTAGAACAAGCTTTACACGCAATCACAACAAAACTTTATGAACAAATGGCACAAGAGCAACAAGCAAATGCAGAAGGTGCTGAAGGTTCAGGAGAACAAAAGGCAGACGATGATGTTATCGATGCTGACTACAAAGAAGTAGACGACGAAGACGATAAGAAATAATATAGTTGACCAAAAAAGTCAAAGCCAATGTGTTTGGCTTTGACTTTTTAAATGGTATTATATTGACTGTTGGAGGGAAAAATTGTGGCTAAAAGAGACTATTATGAAATATTAGGCTTAGATAAAAATGCAAGTCAGGATGAAATTAAAAAAGCATATCGTAAGCTATCAAAGAAATATCACCCGGATATGAAAGAAGGCTCTGAAGAAAAGTTTAAAGAGGTTTCAGAAGCTTATGAAGTACTATCTGATGATAATAAACGTGCGCAGTACGACCGCTTTGGTCATGAAGGTATGAACTCACAAGGCGGCTTTGGCGGCGGTGGATTCAGTAGTGGCTTCGGCGGCTTCGAAGACATCTTTTCTTCATTCTTTGGTGGTGGTGCACGCCGTGATCCTAATGCACCACGTAAGGGTGACGACCTGCAGTATACAATGACGATTACTTTTGAAGAAGCAGTCTTTGGTGCAACGAAGACTGTGACAATCAAAAAAGATGTAACATGTGATGTGTGTCATGGTGATGGTACAAAACCTGGTACTTCTAAATCGACATGTAAAACATGTTCAGGATCAGGTCATGTGTCTGTAGAACAAAACACACCATTTGGGCGAGTTCAAACACAAAGAGAATGTCCAACTTGTGCAGGTACAGGACAAGAAATTGAACATCCATGTGATAACTGTAACGGTCATGGTACATTAAGTAAGAATGTTGATATTGAAGTGAAAATTCCTGAGGGTATTGATAACGGACAACAGATCCGCCTTTCTGGTGAAGGTGAGCCAGGTATTAATGGTGGACCACAAGGTGACTTATATATTGTCTTTAGAGTTAAACAAGATAAGAAATTCACGCGTGATGGCGATGACATTCATTACGAACTAAAAATTTCATTTGCTCAAGCAGCCTTAGGTGACGAGTTGAAAGTTCCGACAATCAATTCATCTGTGATGTTAACGATTCCTGCAGGTACACAATCAGGTAGACGCTTTAGATTAAAAGAAAAAGGTGTTAAAAATGTTCAAGGATTTGGTTATGGTGACCAATTCGTAACAGTAACTGTGGTGACACCTACAAAACTCTCTGAAGAAGAAAGAGATATTTTTAAAGAGTTAGCAAAAGTAAATGGTGAAGATATCAACGAGCAACAAGAAAACATTTTCGATAAAACAAAACGATTTTTCAAAGGTGAGTAAATGATGAAATGGCATGAGATCACAATTGGTACCAAAAAAGAAAATGAAGAGACTCTTACTATGTTTTTAAATACAATAGCCAAGGGTGTTTCTATTGAATATGCTCTAGATATACTACGTGAAGGTGTAACTGATTTTGACGATAAATTCCGTCTAGATCCAAATGTTTATCCTGAAAGTGATATAACTATTACAGTTTATTTTGATGAAACCATAGATATTAATGATAAATTAGAAGAAATAAACTCCTTTATAGCCACTGGATCATTATTCGACAAGGAAAATATTACAATCAATCATACAATCATCAATGAAGCTGACTGGGAAAATGAATGGAAAAAACACTTTCATAACTTTAAAGTAGGTAAAAACTTCTTTATCATACCATCATGGGAGTTTGATGACGTGAATATCCAAAGTGAGGATAAGGTCATTAAAATTGATCCAGGTATGGCTTTTGGTACCGGTGACCATGCAACAACTAGCCTGTGTTTAACTTTGATGGAAGATGTAGTACAAAAAGGCGATGATGTTATTGACGTTGGTACAGGTTCTGGGATTTTATCCATTGGGGCACATCTTTTAGGCGCTAAAAATATTAAGGCAACTGACATTGATGATCTGTCCTTACAAGTTTCAAAAGAGAACTTTGAGCTGAATCAATGCAGTGATGCAATCAAAGTAGAAAGTGCAGACTTATTGACTACTGAAGATGGCAAATATGATGTTGTGGTAGCAAATATCTTAGCGCATATTATCGATGTGATGATCGATGATGCTTATAATACCTTAAAAGAGAATGGTAGTTTTATTGCTTCTGGTATTATTACAGAAAAGAGAGATAGTATTGTTCAGCATATGGAGCGAGTTGGCTTTAATATTGAAGATGTCTTAGAACAAGATGGCTGGGTGGCAATACTTGCGAAAAAGGTGAAATAATGCAACGTTATTTTATTGAAATAGAAGTTTCAATAGGTGGAGTTTATGAGATGGACCCTACACATCATCATCATATTAGAAATGTCATGCGTTCTAATGTAGATGATACTTTCACTGTTGTAGATTGTACGAACACCGCTTATTTTGTTCAGTTGATCTCAATCGAACCGCTTGAATATAAAGTGTTGGAACAATTGACGAGTGATGTGGAATTACCTGTTCAAATCACTGTGTTTAGTCCACTTTTAAAAGGTGATAAGATGGATACTGTCTTACAGAAATCTACTGAGTTAGGTGCCTCTGATTTCGTATTATACAAGGCGGATAGAAGTGTCGTTAAGCTAGATCAAAAGAAGGAAAAGAGCCGCTTAGAACGGTTTGAAAAAATTGTAAGAGAGGCTGCAGAACAGAGTAAGAGAACTGTTATTCCCCAAGTGTCTTTTGATGGTCGCTTAAAGACAATCGATTTTTCTTCTTATGATTTGGTACTTTTCGCTTATGAGGATTACAATATTTCTGGTATACCAATTACTTCTGTCTTAGAGCATTCAAATGCCAAAAATATTGCATTCATCTTCGGGCCAGAGGGTGGTTTTACATCTAAAGAGGTCGAATTATTTAAGAATGATTCAAATGTCAGCTTAGGGCATAGAATATTGAGAGCTGAAACTGCACCATTGTATGCATTATCTGTAATTGGTAACTATTTCGAATAAAGAAAATGTGCTATTATTATTATGCTCGAAATTAATTATTAGGAGTGTCCTTATGAACATTGCAAAGTATATTGATCACACTTTACTAAGTCCAGCTTCGACTAAGGAAGAAATCTTAAAATTATCCAAGGAAGCTGACGAGTATGGCTTCTTTAGTGTATGCATCCAGCCATCATGGGTGAGTACAGCAAGTGAAGCATTAAAAGACAGTGAAGTAAAAGTTTGTACTGTCATCGGTTTCCCGCATGGTGCGACAAGTTCAGAAACAAAAGCTTTTGAGACGCGAAATGCGATTGAAAATGGTACAGATGAAGTCGACATGGTCATCAACATTGGTCAACTTAAAGATGGAAATGAAGATTACGTGAGAACAGACATTAAAAGTGTAGTTGATGCTGCGGATAATGATGCTTTAGTTAAAGTTATTATTGAATCTGCCTTATTGACTGAAGATGAAATCGTGACTGCATCTAAATTAAGTAAAGAAGCAGGTGCGGACTTTGTTAAGACTTCTACAGGATTTAATGGCAGTGGCGCAAGCGTTGAAGCAGTTACATTGATGCGCTTAACTGTCGGTGAAGAGATGGGTGTTAAAGCAAGTGGTGGTGTACGCTCACTTGAAGATGCCCAGAAAATGATTGAAGTTGGTGCAACAAGAATCGGTGCATCTAGTGGGATAGCGATTGTTAATGGTGCAGTTTCGGATAATGATTATTAATTAAATATTGACTGAAACAATCACAATATATTATAATACTAAAGTACATAGTATCTACTATGTGAATTAGCCTTTTGCATTATCGGAGGGAGGGAAAACACATGTCAAAAACTGTTGTTAAACAGAACGAACCACTAGAAGATGCTTTACGACGTTTTAAGCGTACAGTTTCTAAAAGCGGTACTCTACAAGAAGCACGTAAAAGAGAGCATTACGAAAAACCTAGTGTAAGACGTAAGAAAAAATCTGAAGCTGCGCGTAAGCGTAAGTTCAAGTAATATCACTCTTCCCTCTGATAAGTGATATATAAAACAGCGTACAAAAATGTACGCTGTTTTTTTGTTTTATTATCGCAATTCCATAATTGTCATGTATAATCGAAAGTAGGAGGGATGTGCATGGTTAATGTGTATTTATCTAACATTTATAATATATTGAACAACTATGTAGATATTATTACATCACCACCCATCGCATTTCTATTATTAGCATTGTTCTTCCTCGGTGTAATCTACCAACTCTTTTCTGAAAGAATTAATATTATTGGTGTCTTAAGTATCATTTCAATATTTGTATTCTTTACAGGTCACTTTCTTACAGGTAGTGGAAATTATACTGCTTTAATTCTTATTTTGCTGAGTGCATTTTTAATTCTTGTAGAATTTTTTGTGATCGGCATGATTCTAGGAATATTTGGTGTAATTTTATTTGCTGCGAGTATTTTGGTTGTAAGCGAAGATCCCGGTTTATATGCCGTTTTCTTAGCTGTAATACTTATATTAGCAGTAGTAGAGTGGGTGATATTTGTGAAACATAAGAAAAGAAGAATACCTTTTTTAAGTAAGCTCATTTTAGATGATGCAACTGATAAGGAGTCAGGTTATACATCGTTTGATGATCGCTCTCACCTAGTTGGTGAAGAGGCGGTTACTCATACCGTTCTAAGACCTTCTGGAACAATTAGACACGGTGATGAACGGATTGATGCAGTAGCTGAAGGCGCCTATATCGCGAGTGGAGTAAAGGTGAAAATTATTTATGTAGAAGGTACTAGAGTTGTCGTTAGACCGTTAGAAGAACAGTAAAACAAAGGAGAGAAACATATGGCATTAGGATTTATTACTGGTGGGACAATAATAACACTATTGATTATTGTTGTTATTTTTATCGCCCTAGCAATTATTTTATCGTTTGTACCAATTGGTTTATGGATTTCTGCAATTGCTGCAGGGGTTAAAGTTGGTATTTTCACTTTAGTTGGTATGCGTCTAAGACGTGTTAAACCAAAACGTGTAATTGAACCAATGATTAAAGCACACAAAGCCGGAATTCAATTAAAAACGAACCAGCTTGAGTCACACTTCTTAGCAGGTGGTAATGTAGACAGAGTTGTAGATGCGCTTATTGCTGCCCAACGTGCGGACATCAATTTAACTTTCGAACGTTGTGCTGCAATCGACCTTGCAGGACGTGACGTACTTGAAGCTGTACAAATGAGTGTAAACCCTAAAGTTATTGAAACACCATTCATTGCAGGTGTTGCAGTTGATGGTATCGAGGTTAAAGCTAAAGCTAGAATTACAGTTAGAGCAAACATCGAACGTCTAGTCGGTGGTGCTGGTGAAGAAACAATCATTGCCCGCGTTGGTGAGGGTGTCATTTCTACAATTGGTTCTTCAACTAAACACGCTGAAGTACTAGAAAACCCAGAAAAAATCTCACAAACTGTACTATCGAAAGGCCTCGATGCAGGTACTGCCTTTGAAATTCTTTCGATTGATATTGCAGATGTTGATATCGGTAAGAACATTGGGGCAGATCTACAAACGGAACAAGCTGTTGCAGATAAGAATATTGCACAAGCGAAAGCCGAAGAACGTCGTGCAATGGCCGTTGCCCAAGAGCAAGAAATGAAAGCACGCGTTCAAGAGATGAGAGCGAAAGTAGTAGAAGCAGAATCACGTGTACCACTTGCCTTTGCTCAAGCATTAGAAGATGGCAATATCAGTGCTTCAGATTACTACAATCTTAAAAATGTAGAAGCTGATACAAGTATGAGAGACTCTATTAATAAGATGACGAACCCTACACGCTACAACGACGAAGAATAGGGTGTGATGAGTAATGGAATTAATTCCAATCGTTATAATTGTACTCGGTATTATTTCTTCAATGATCAGTAGTCAATCAAACAAAAAGAATGAAGAAAAACGTAATATCGATCCTTCTAAATTAGATCGTAAGTCAAAAACTGCACCAAGAAGACGTCAAGATCAACAAAACCAAACAACTGAGAATAAAGGATTTTTTGAAAACTTACAAGAAAATTTTGAGAAGGAAATGAAGAATTTTGAGAAAGAAATAGAGGGACAACCTCAAACAGAACCTAGAAAAAGAGCTGAAAATCAGTCTAGAACACAAACGGCAGAAAGACAAGCTAGAGAAACAATTCAACGCTCTAACAATCGTCAAAATACTTCACAAAATGTATCTGATTATGAAAAACGTAAGACAGACCGTTCTAGACATTCAAACAGAGCAAATCAAGCTAAAGAGAAAGTGCTCACTGAGGCTTATGATGAGCGTATAACAATGGATGAAGGTCTTACAAAAGATATGATTGAGGAACGACAAAATAATAGACAAAATAAAGATAGAATCAAGGAAACAAATATTACAAGTGGTGATATCAGTTTTGATTCTAAATCTGTTGTGAATGGTATTATTATGTCGGAAATTCTCGGTAAACCAAAATCTAAGCAGTAATTAAGAACATGCAGGTAACCACCTGCATGTTTTTTTACGACTTCTTAATTGCAGTAGTACTTTTATAGTGGTAAATTTAAATAGAATAACACTACTTAAAAAGGGGTTTGTAAATGCCTAATATTATTAATATTGATAGCCTAGATGAAGCTCAAGCTTTAATAGGCGCAAATGATTCACACATCACTTATCTTGAAGAAGAGTTTGACGTAAAAATTCACACGCTTGGTAATGAAATTACTGTGAGCGGAGAAGATGAAGAAAAAGTCGAACTTGTTGAAGATGTGTTGCTTCATTTATTAAAAATAATTCAGCGGGGAATGAGTATTTCTCTTAGAGATGTTCAATCTGCTGCAATGATGGCTAAAAATAAAACCATTGAATATTTACAAGATCTCTATAATGAAGAAATAGCTAAAGACTCTAAAGGTAAGAGTATAAAAGCAAAAACAACAGGTCAGAGAGTATATGTCGATAATATTAAAAAACACGATTTAACTTTTGGAATTGGCCCGGCTGGTACCGGAAAAACTTTTTTAGCTGTGGTAATCGCTTGTCAGATGCTCAGAGAAAACCAAGTTAAACGTATTGTTCTTACAAGACCTGCAGTTGAAGCTGGGGAGAACCTCGGATTCTTACCAGGAGATTTAAAGGAAAAGGTAGATCCATATTTAAGACCATTGTATGATGGTTTACATGCCGTATTAGGTGCTGAAACAACAGACCGTCTAATTGAGCGAGGCATTATTGAAGTGGCACCTTTAGCGTACATGCGTGGACGTACTTTGAATGACGCCTTTGTCATACTTGATGAAGCACAAAATACAACTGAGATGCAGATGAAGATGTTTTTAACACGTCTCGGATTTGGTTCAAAAATGATTGTCACTGGTGATGAAACTCAAATTGACTTACCTGGTTCTACAAAGAGTGGTTTAGTTGAGTCTGTTAAGCGATTGGAGAATATTAAAGGTATTGCAATTAATCGAATGGACGAGAGTGATGTTGTCAGACATCCACTTGTTTCTAAGATTATAGTTGCCTACGAAAAGGATGCGAACTTATGATTAATGTAGATTTCATCGATGAAGGTAGTTTTGTTACAACTGAAGAACAAAACGATATTAGTGACCTCTTATCATTTGCGTATAAACATTTAAAAGAAGAAGGGCCTGCAGAAGTGTCGGTATCTTTCGTATCTAATGAAGAGATTAAAGATATTAATCGTGACTACCGTGACAAGGACAGTATTACAGATGTGATTTCCTTTGCACTTGAAGAAGATGAACTCAACTTAATTCATGAAGATGCACCACGTACATTGGGTGATATTATTATTTCTACAGACCGTGCTAAAGAACAAGCAGAAGATTACGGTCATTCCTACCGTAGAGAGTTGTTATTTTTAAGCTTACACGGATTTCTACATTTGCTTGGCTACGATCACATGGAGAGCGATGAGGAAAAAGAAATGAATGGAAAACAAGAAGAAATATTAACTGCCTTTGGAGTGACAAGAGATTAATCCTAGTCGATTTAAGTATCCTCTCCAGGGATTGTACCGATTACTAAAAAAAGATCATAATTTTTTAGTTCATTTAATCATTGCAGCACTAGTGATCGGCTTTGGATTCTGTTTTAATATATCTAAGGTCGAATGGTTATTTGTCACTTCAGCAATCTTTATGGTTTTAATAGTTGAAGTATTGAATACGGCTATTGAATACGCTGTAGATTTATCGACAGATTCTTATAATTTATTTGCAAAATACGCTAAAGACGTTGCAGCTTTTGCTGTAGTGCTTGCATGTATTTATGCTGTAGTGATTGGTTTTACTGTGTTTATACCTTATATAATTCAGATATTTTAGGAGGAAACGAATGGAATTCAAATCTGAGTGGTTAGAAGAAGCTTTAAAGGCGAAAGATAATGCCTATACACCTTATTCAAACTTTAACGTCGGTGCGTTACTAATTACAGATGAAGATGAGTATATTTACGGTGCTAATATTGAAAATGCTGCTTACCCAGCAACAATTTGTGCGGAAAGAACGGCCCTAGTTAGTGCCTATGCAAATAATAAAAGAAAATTTAAGGCGATTGTTGTCGTTACAGATGCTAAAGAACCTGCTAGCCCATGTGGTACTTGTAGACAGGTTATGAAAGAGTTATGCCATGATGACATGCCAGTATTTTTAGTCAGCCCAAGTGGGGAAGTGATCGAGCGCACAGTAGATGATTTACTACCACTCGGTTTTAGTGGAAAGGATATGGAGTAATGGATTTTGGAGGGTTTAAATCCGGTTTCGTCAGCATTATAGGTCGACCAAATGTCGGCAAGTCTACCTTTATGAATAAGGTACTCGGTCAAAAAGTTGCAATTATGTCTGATAAACCACAGACAACAAGAAACAAGGTGCAGGGAGTCTATACAAAGGATGATTGTCAGATCGTTTTTATTGATACGCCTGGTATCCATAAACCTAAGCATCAGCTCGGTGAACACATGATGAAGGTTGCTAGAAACACTTTACGTGAGACAGAGGTCATCTTGTTTATCATAAATGCTGCAGAAGAAATTGGTCGCGGTGATGAATACATTATTGATATGTTAAAACATACAAAGACGCCGATTATTCTTGTCTTAAATAAGATTGATCTTGTCCACCCAGATGAGCTATTAAAGCAAATTGAAGTGTACAAAGATAAATTAGAGTTTAGTGATATCGTCCCAATATCAGCCTTACAGGGTAACAACATTGACCGTCTACTCAGTGTAATCGAAACCCATTTACCAGAAGGGCCAATGTACTATCCAAAAGATAGAATTACAGACCACCCTGAGTTCTTTATTGTTAGTGAATTGATTAGAGAAAAGACCTTGCATCGCCTCAGTCAAGAATTGCCTCATGCAATTGGTGTTGAAGTATTGAAGATGAAAGGGCAAGATGATGGTGGCAAAGTCCACGTCGAGGCAACCATCTTTGTAGAACGCGATTCACAAAAAGGCATGGTTATCGGTAAGGGTGGTAAGATGCTTAAGGAAATCGGACAAGAGGCGCGTCGTGACATAGAAAACTTATTGGGTAGTAAGGTGTACCTTGAGCTATGGGTTAAGGTCCAGAAAGATTGGAGAAATAAACCACAATTTATTCGCTCACTCGGCTATAAGGATGAAGAATATTAAAAATAGGTGAGTAAATGATTTATCAGCAAACAGGCATGATGATCAGGCAGACAAATTACAGTGAGACTAGCCGTATCATAACAATATTAACAGAGAGTGGGGAACAAGTTCCCTTGATGGCTAGAGGCTTTAACAAACCGAAAAGCCCTTTTACTGTATTGAGACAAGGTTTCTTAGAAGCGCTGTTTACATATAATCGTTTCAAAGGTATGGGTACTTTAAATGATGTTGATGTGACCGAGCGTTATACAAATTTAAATAGTAACTTTGAGCTATATACACATGGTTCTTATATATTAGAAGTTATCAGTCGAGCACTGGATGAGGACTATGCTGAAAGTGCCTACTACAATCTTTTAAGGAAAGCCTATGACCTTCTAGATGATAATAATGAACGCTATTCAGTTACAAGTTTAGTACTTATTAAAATGTTACCTGCCTACGGTGGCGAACTTAATGTTGATTCTTGTGCGATTTGCGGCGAGTCTAATTATCAAAACTATAGTCACTATTCATTTAAATACCACAGTGTAATCTGCAATCGTTGTTTAAGTGAAGAAAGTCTAGAACGGGCAGTTGCAATATCGAATAAGGTGCTATATTTTTCACTATATTTAAAGCACGTTAAAATTAGAGATGTAAAAAGTATTCATATCTCAGAAGACATAGGTAAGCAATTACTACGATTTATAGAGATGCTTTATGATGAATATAGTGGTGTATATTTTAAAAGTAAAAAATTAATAGACAAATAACGTCCTTAGCTAATGCTAGGGACGTTTATATGTTTAATTTAGCTTTTTTAAATCCTTAATTATTTCATCAGAATTGAATTCTTGTTCTCCAACGTCTACACCGGAATAATCTTTTATTAGCACGCCATCTTCGTCTACAAGATATAAGGCTGTACTATGTAAAACCTGGTTGCCACCGTCTTGTGGTGCTTTGATGACAGATTTAAAATTGTTAAGTGCATAGTCTCTAATATATTCAAAGTCATAGCCAGTGAGCAATTGCCATTCGATACTTTCATCTTTGTCGTACCAACTGATATATTCACTGAGTATTTCTGGACTGTCGTATTCTGGATCTACAGAAAAGCTGACCAGCCCTACATCGGTAAGATTATTATCTTTAAGTTCTAGTGTTAATTCGGCTAGATTGGCAGTCATTGGAGGACAAACAGTCACACAGTTTGTAAAGATCTGATTGACGAGCCATACCTTGTTTTCCATGTTATCACGTGTAAAACTTTGCCCATCTTGATTGATTGCTTCAAAATCTTTTAAGGTGTTACCATAATATGAATTGGGTTCTATGTCGTTTGAACACGATGAGAGGATTATAACAAGAAATAATAATAAGTATCGTTTCAACGGGTGACGCCCCCTTATATGTAAAAGGCACCCTAAGGTGCCTTTGATTAATATTTGATTCTTGATGATAAGAAGTCATGGACATCGTCGATTGCAATACGTGTTTGTTCCATCGTATCACGATCTCTGATGGTCACTTTCTTATCTTCTAATGAATCAAAGTCAAATGTAATACAGTACGGTGTACCAATTTCATCTTGACGACGGTAACGTTTACCGATTGATTGAGATTCATCGAACTCTATGTTGAAGTCGCCCGCAAGTTTAGAATAAACTTCCATAGCTTCAGAGCTTAATTTCTTAGATAGTGGTAAAACAGCTGCTTTAAACGGTGCAAGTGTCGGGTGGAAGCGTAATACTGTACGTTTCTCATCACCTTCAAGCGTTTCTTCGTCGTAAGCATCACATAGGAATGCTAAAGTCATACGGTCTAAACCAAGTGATGGCTCGATACAGTATGGCACATACTTTTCGTTCGTTTCAGGATCATGATAATTGAAGTCCTCATTAGAGTGCTCCATATGCTTACGAAGGTCGAAGTCTGTACGACTTGCAATACCCCAAAGCTCACCCCAGCCAAATGGGAATTTATATTCGATGTCAGTCGTTGCGTTAGAGTAGTGTGATAATTCATCTTCATCATGGTCTCTAAGACGAGTGTTTTCTTCTTTAAGATTTAAGTCTTTTAACCAGTTAACAGCGAAATCTTTCCAGTAGTTTTGCCACTCAATTTCAGTCCCTGGCTTACAGAAGAATTCAAGTTCCATCTGATCAAATTCACGTGTTCTAAAAGTGAAGTTACCAGGGGTAATCTCATTACGGAATGATTTACCAACTTGTCCGATACCAAATGGTAATTTTTTACGCATTGTTCTTTGAACATTTTTGTAGTTTACAAAGATACCTTGTGCAGTTTCTGGACGGAGGAATAATTCGTTTGTTGAACCTTCTGTTACACCTTGGAAGGTTTTAAACATCAAGTTGAACTGACGAATTTCAGTATAATCGTTGGCACCACAAGTCGGGCAAACGATATTCTTTTCTTCGATTATTTCTTTCATTCTATCGAAAGATAAACCATCAGCAACAAAAGTGTCATCTTCTTTTTGCATGACATCTTCGATCAATTTGTCTGCACGGTGACGCGATTTACAGTTTTTACAGTCTATCATTGGGTCATTAAAGTTTCCTAAGTGACCTGATGCTTCCCAAGTTTTAGGATTCATTAAGATGGCAGCGTCAATACCAACATTGTATGGTGATTCCTGAATGAATTTTTTCCACCATGCGTTTTTAACATTGTTTTTAAGGGCGATTCCAAGTGGACCATAGTCCCAAGTATTTGCAAGACCACCGTAGATTTCACTACCGGGGAAAACAAAGCCTCTCGTTTTTGCTAAGTTTACAATCGTATCCATATTCATGATAAATGCAACTCCTTTTATTTTTAACTTTGATATAGAAAAATCCCTGGACAGCAATAATATATGCTATCCAGGGACGAGCGTAGCCCGCGGTTCCACCCAATTTAGTAAGAAAACTCGCTTTTATATATAAAGTTATTTTATAAGTTATTTCAATGCCAAATTTGTTGTTAAGCTTACACCATCCTTAACTCGCTTAATGCTATTATATAATCGGCTAGTTTGGAATGCAAGTGCGATCATATTTCTTTATCTCGATAAATATTATATAATATTTATGTTGGGAGTGAGAACGTGGAACTGAATGAGCGACAAGAAAAAATACTAAACATTGTAAAGCAACATGGTCCCATTACAGGAAGTAATATCGCTGCACAATTGTCTTTAACAAGAGCGACATTGAGACCGGACTTGGCAATTTTAACGATGTCAGGATTTTTAGATGCTAGGCCGAGAGTCGGTTATTACTATACAGGGAAAGAAACTAATGATGTCATTTCTCTCAAGGTAAATAATTTACTCGTTAAAGATGTGCAAAGCTTACCAATAGTTATTACAACTGAAACAACAATCTATGATGCAATCGTTAAAATGTTTTTAGAGGATGTTGGTACATTGTATGTTATTGACGAAGTAAAAACGTTGCAAGGTGTTGTTTCAAGAAAAGACTTACTCAAAGGCACGATGAGCTTTAGTGATATTGAAAACACTTCGGTTAGTACAATTATGATGAGAAAGCCTAATATAACTGTATGTTACGCTGATGATTCACTTTTGTACGCAGCAAAACAGCTTATTGACCGTCAAATTGACTCTCTACCAGTCGTTAAAGACGTAGATGATAATTTAGAAGTCATCGGTCGAATCACTAAAACTAATATTACAAAAGTATTCGTAAACTTAATGGAGTGATTATATATGACAAACTTAAAAGTAATCGTTGCATCAGACTCTGTAGGAGAAACAGGTGAACTAGTCACAAAAGCTTGTCTCTCACAATTCGATCTTGATGCTCCAGATAATATTATAATTCGTTACCCTTATGTAGACTCTACTGAAGATATTGATGATGTCATTGATTTAGCTAAAAGTAAAGATGCTTTAGTTGTATACACTATAATCACCCCTTCATTAAGAGAGTACATAGATGCTGAAATGGTTCAAGAAGAAATTTCTTATATTGATGTTATGGGCCCATTAATACGTGAAATCTCTAATGCAACTGGCCAAGTACCATTAAATGAACCGGGAAGAGTCCACCGCTTAGACGAAGATTACTTTAAAAAAATTGAAGCAATTGAATTTGCAGTTAAATATGATGATGGCAAGGATACGAGCGGCTTAGATAAGGCAGATATCATATTAATTGGTGTATCTCGTACATCGAAAACCCCATTATCTCAATTTTTAGCCTTAAAAAAATATAAGGTTATGAATGTTCCACTAGTTCCAGAAGTTAAACCCCCTCAAGAATTATTTGAGGTCAATCCTAAAAAGTGTGTGGCCCTTAGAATTAATCCAGAAACATTAAATAGAATCAGAAAAGAAAGACTATCACAGCTTGGCCTAAAAGATACTGCGATGTACGCGAATGGCTCAAGAATAGATGAGGAACTATCTTATTTTGATGAAATAATTGGAAAAATAGGCTGTCCAGTAATTGATGTATCTGATAAGGCCATTGAAGAAACTGCGAATGCTATCATGAGATATGTAGATAGCGAAAGTAATATCAGAGGGTGATTATTTGAAAATACCCGAGGAAACAATTGAAAACATAAGAACACAGACCGACATAATAGACTTAGTTTCAAGCTATATAAAACTTGAGAGACGCGGGCGTAACTATGTTGGTCTGTGCCCGTTTCATGACGAGAAAACACCATCCTTTTCAGTAAGTCCGGACAAACAGATTGCACATTGTTTCGGCTGTAAAAAGGGTGGTAATGTTTTTCAATTCCTAATGGAAATTGAAAATATTAGTTTTACAGAAGCGGCAAAAAAACTCGGTGAACCATTAGACATTAAGATTGAAACTGGTGAAGTTGAAGTTGATCAAGGTGATATGTCACAGATCAAGATGCATGAATATATGACTGACTTATACCATCATCTGTTAATGAATACGAATGAAGGAAATCAACCTCTACAATATTTACTTGATAGAGGATTTACAACGGACCTGATTCGACAAGAAAAAATAGGCTTTGCTCCTGCGATGTCTTACTTTGCAAAAAATGCATTGCTAGAGCAAGGATATAATGAAGAATCGGCCTACCAAGCAGGGCTACTGTCTAGAAATGAAGAAAATTTTTCTTACTATGATCGATTTGTCGGACGGATTATGATTCCGATTAAGAATCATCAAGGTAATCACATTGGTTTTACAGCTCGGAGCATAGATGGTAGTGAACCGAAGTATTTAAACACACCAGAAACAGATATATTTAAAAAAAGAGAACTATTCTTCAACTTGTCTGATGCAAGGAAACACATTAGAAAAATGGATAATGTCATTCTTATGGAAGGGCATATGGACGTGCTAAAGGTTAAGATGACTAATGTTCAACATATTGTTGGGACCATGGGAACAGAGTTGAGTCGAGAGAATTTGACCTTATTAAAACGATTGTCATCAAACACTACGATTATGTTTGATGGTGATAAGGCCGGGCAAAATGCAACATTAAAGGTCGGCGACGCACTCTTACATGAAGGCCTGAATGTGTACGTTCAAAAACTGCCTGAGGGAATGGACCCTGATGAATATATAGAAAAATACGGTACTGAGAGTTTTGAGAATTTTATCGAAAAACGGATGCAGCACTATCTTCAATTTAAGGCGGAAAAATTTAAATCGGATGCTGGAGCCAACGACATGAAAATCAATCAGAACCTAAGTGTAGTGATTGAGGATTTAAAATTTGTAAGAGATTCACTAACTAGAGAACGGTTGGTTACTGTAATATCATCTATCTTCGATATTGACAAAGATGCGCTTAAAAACAGAATGCCATCAACAATGGTTACACAGGAAGCTACCTATACTGAACCTGAAGTCAATAGAAGGACTTTAAGTCTCAGGCAGAAAAAAGAAAGATATCTAACACGCATCATGATGTCTCACCCAGAATACTTGAAGACATACAGTGAAAAGCTCGATGAAAATATCTTAACTTATCAACCATATTATGATATAGTTAGAGGACTTTGTGTTTATTTTGAAACACATGAAGTGTTTGATATTTCTTTAGCCCTTAACTATCTAGACGGCGCACTGACAGACACACTGATTGACTTAGATAATATGAGGATTCATCAGGATGTGTCAGAGAGTGAAATAAATGATTACTTAGAAGACTTAAGTGGTATAAGAAATAATGAAAACGAAATTGAGCTTTTATCTCGTCAATTGGAATTAGCAGAGCGTGACAATGATGTAGAACTACAACTTAAGCTCACTCAGGAAATAATAGAACTGAATAGAATTCATAAGATGTAGTTTTTTATAACTAGGAGGCACAATATGGCGAACAAAAAAGCAGCTATTGCTGATACAAAAGATATTGATTTTACTAGCATTGAGCAGGTTAAAACTTATCTGTTAGATAAGGGTAAGAAAGAAGGTCAACTTTCTCACGAAGAAGTAGCCGATAAGCTTGCCAACTTTGAACTTGATTCCGATGCCATGGATGAATTTTTCGATGATTTAAATGAAAATGACATTCAAATGGTCAATGAAAAAGATGCATCTGATAAAGATGAGAAACTTAATCTTCATGATATGAGTGCACCTCCAGGTGTTAAAATTAATGACCCAGTTAGAATGTATTTAAAAGAGATTGGGCGTGTTGATCTCTTATCAGCTTCAGAAGAAGTTGAACTTGCCAAAAAAATTGAGGAAGGCGACGAAGTTGCACGTGCACGTCTAGCTGAAGCGAATTTACGTCTTGTTGTTAGTATTGCTAAACGTTATGTCGGTCGTGGCATGTTATTTTTAGACCTAATTCAAGAAGGGAATATGGGTCTAATTAAGGCTGTTGAGAAATTCGACTTTACTAAAGGTTTCAAATTCTCCACTTATGCAACTTGGTGGATTCGCCAAGCGATTACTAGAGCAATTGCAGACCAAGCTAGAACAATTCGTATTCCAGTTCACATGGTTGAAACGATTAACAAATTAATCCGTATTCAACGTCAATTATTACAAGATTTAGGTCGTGAACCAACACCTGAAGAAATCGGTGAAGAGATGGATTTACCAGCTGATAAGGTTCGAGAAATTCTAAAAATTGCCCAAGAGCCTGTATCACTGGAAACACCAATTGGTGAAGAAGATGACAGCCACCTTGGTGACTTTATAGAAGACCAAGAGGCACAAAGTCCTTCCGATCATGCTGCTTATGAATTATTAAAAGAGCAGCTTGAAGATGTTCTAGAAACATTGACGGACCGTGAAGAAAATGTACTTCGTCTACGATTTGGTTTAGATGATGGACGTACGAGAACACTTGAAGAAGTTGGTAAGGTATTTGGAGTTACAAGAGAGCGAATTCGTCAAATAGAAGCGAAGGCTTTAAGAAAACTCAGACATCCTTCAAGAAGTAAAAAATTAAAAGATTTTATGGACTAATATGTGTAATTTTTTCTCAAAATTGTTTTGACTTTGTCACAAATTGAGATACAATTGAATATGAGATTAAATCCATGTATTGAGGGGGTAACAAATTGAATAAAAATCCTATAATTCCATTTTTACTGATTATCTTCTTAGGAGTTGGACTTGTTTTCCTACTTTCAGGTGTAGGGGCGACTGATGACGGTGAAGAAGATGTAGCATCCGAAGAAGGTGCTTCAGAAGAATCAGGTGGCGGCGAAGAGGCATCAAGCGGTGACGTAGATGCTGAGGGTATCGCTCGCGATAACTGTGCATCATGTCACGGTCAAGACTTCTCTGGTGGTATGGGGCCTGCTTTAGCTGGTACTAGCCTAGATGAAGAAACTTTCACAACGACAGTTCGTGATGGTAGAGGTTCAATGCCTGCATTCTCAGCTGATCAAATTGCAGATGAAGAACTTACTGCTTTATATCAATTCTTCTCTGAACAATAATTATTTTTAAAAGACTCTCAAGTTTTGAGAGTCTTTTTCTGTATAGGAGCGAATTTATGTTAAATGAACGATTGAGATTAGTATCAGATTATATTATTGGTAATACATTGGTTGATATTGGTTCAGACCATGCATATCTTCCGATTTATGCGATTGAAAATGGTTTATGTCAATCTGCAATTTGTGGAGAAGTTGTAGAGGGCCCCTTTGATTCATCAGTAAAAAATGTGAAAGAAAAAAACATGGATGATAAGATTGAAGTCCGCTTTGGTGATGGTTTAAAAATTTTAAATGAATCGGATCAAGTCGATACTATTACAATATGTGGTATGGGTGGACCACTGATTGCATCTATTATTGAGACTGGCTTTAAAAACGTATCTGGGAAACCAAGAATTATCGCTCAGGCAAATACTTACCCTTACAAGGTAAGACAAGTTATGTCTAGACTTAACTACCAAGTAAGTGATGAACGACAATATAAAGATGGTCCACATTTTTACGATATTATTGTTTTTGATTATTGTCCTGATAAGCCGTCATATAGTGAGAGAGAACTGAGATTTGGTCCTTTAAACTTAGTGAGAAGAACAGATTTGTTTATCGATGATTTAAAACGTGAAAAACAACATATTGAAAAAATTCTTCTTGGTATTAAAGAAACAGAACAAAATAAAGGTAAAATTACTGAGCTAAAAAAAGAGTTACAAGTTTTAAATGAGGTGATTGATCATGACCACAGTTAAAGATTTATTTAAAGTTCTTGATACAATAGCCCCCTTTAATGATAGTGAAACTTGGGACAATACAGGTTTACTTGTCGGAGATATGAATAACGAGGTGACGGGTGTTTTGACAACACTCGATTGTCACACATCCACTGTCGATGAAGCAATAGACTTAGGTGCTAATGTTATTGTTGCTCACCACCCACTCATCTTTTCAAAATTATCATCTGTAACTGAATCTGGCATTGGGAAGATTATTAGAAATTTAATTAAACATGATATTAACCTAATAGCCATGCATACGAATCTTGATCATCAGACAAATGGTGTAAGTCACATGATTGCATGTAAACTTGGCTTTGAAGACACGGAAGTGTTACTGCCACTAGCTGGAAATTTTAAAAAGCTTAGAATTAATATTACACGTGAAGAAAAAGAGAAGTTCAAGGAAAATATGCTTAAAAATGCACCTGTTGGTAAGATGGGCGAATATTCTGAAGTGAGTTTTGAATATGAGGTCCAAGGCCAATTTAAACCGAGTCAAAATGCCAATCCAACGATAGGTAAGAGTGGTGAGCTAGAACATGTAGAAGAATTTGTCCTAGAGTGTATATTCGATGCTAAAGATACTGAAGCAGTCGTTTCTGCAATTTATAAGTACCATCCATTTGAAACTCCAGCTTTTGATATTATTTCTATTGATATGAATAAGAACGAAGGACTTGGTGTGAGTTTTCAATTTGGGGAATCTCTTGATGATTTAGTAAACAGACTAGAAGCCGTAATGGATAGAAAGATTGTTAACCTAGTTAAAGCAAATGATAATCCAATAAACAAGGTCGCAATCATCGGTGGATCCGGTATGTCCTATGTAAATGATGTATTTAAAAAAGACGTTGATGTTTTAATTACAGGTGACGTTAAATATCATGAAGCATATGATGCAAAACTAGCCGGATGGAATATTATAGATGCTGGACACTATTTAGAAATAGTGATGGTTGATGGTTTACAATCATTGATAGAAAAGTATAGTGATGTCACAGTCTATGCATCAAGCGTGAATACTAATCCATTTGAATAACAAAGTAAAAGCGCTTGGGATCATTGTCCCAAGCGCTTTCGTATTTCACTATTCCATAATTTTAACTGGAGTAGGATTTTTAATTTTCGGCAAGATTTTTCTCATCGGTACAACAGATTCAGGTGTCTTTTGCTCTTCGATGTTATAGTTCTTAATGTAATCAATAACTTCTTTAACAATCGGTGTCGGAGTCGAAGCACCGGCAGTAATTGCAACTTTCTCTACGCCTTCTAACCAAGAATTGTCCAATTCATTTAAGGAACTAATGCGGTATGCATTAGTATGTGCAATTTCCTTAGACACTTGTGCGAGACGGTTTGAGTTATTACTCTTAGGGTCACCGACTACAATAAGTAAGTCAGCTTCTCCTGCTTGTTCAGCAACTGCTTCTTGTCTTACTTGTGTTGCAAGACAAATTTCTTTATGCACTTCGATGTGTGGGTAACGTGTTTTAAGGTCGTCCATTAAGTGGCTGACGTCCCACTGACTCATTGTTGTTTGGTTAGTAACAATGAGTTTTTTATCAGAAAGGAAATCTGGTAAATTCCCTACATCTTCAGGTGTTTCAATTAGGTGTACTTGACCGGGCGCAACACCGACAGCACCTTCAGGTTCTGGGTGATTTCTCTTACCAATATAAATCACATGATAATCATCTTTTGTTTTTTCTCTAATTAAATCATGTGTGAATTCTACGTCTGGACATGTCGCATCTATGCATACTAGACCTTTTTCTTTGGCTCTCTCTTTAACTTGTGGTGATACCCCATGTGCAGTAAATATTACTGTACCGTGGTCAATTTGTTCTAGAATTTCTAAACGGTTTGGGCCATCTAATGTAATGATACCTTCTTCTTCAAAAGCATCCGTTACATGTTTATTGTGTACGATCATACCGAGAATATATATAGGACGCGGTAGAGTTTTGTCTAAGGATGCGTTTCTTGCAATGACCATTGCGTCAACGACACCATAACAATACCCACGCGGTGAAATTTTAATAATATCCATAAATGAAACTCCTCCTTAATAAAGATTATACTTGATTTTGATTCACTTTCAAATCATCAAGTCAACTATTGTAATTCTATAGCGTAATTAGTGAATTTTAGTTATAATTATGTAGAGTTTGAAAGGAACAGGTGGCAAATATGTCCAAAGCATTTAAAAGATTTGAATTTGATGACACAGTGCTAAATGCAATAGAGAAAATCGGTTTTACCCATCCAACTTTAGTACAAGAACGTGTAATTCCTAAAGTAATGAAAGGTCAAAGCGTTGTTGCACAGTCTGCGACAGGTAGCGGTAAAAGTCACGCTTTCCTCTTACCCTTGATTCAAGGTATTGACCATGAAAAGAAATCTACACAAACAATTATTTTAGCACCAACTAGAGAATTAGCCAAACAATTAGAGAACATGGCTAAAAAAGTTATAGCACATCTTGAAGGTGTGACTGTCCGAGCCTTCATCGGTGGTACAGATTTAAAACGCGATGAAGATAGAGCGAATCAGCAACCACAAATCGTTATCGGTACACCGAGACGAGTGAGGGATTTAATCGACAATCAAGCTTTAGATATTCATAATGCAAATAATATTGTCATTGATGAAGCAGACTTGATGGTGGACTTAGGGTTCATGGATGATGTGGATTACATTTCTAATCGCATCTCTAACCAGAGTCAATTTTTAGTCTTCTCTGCGACCATTCCAGAACCGTTAAAACACTTCTTAGAGAAGTATATTGGCGAGACTGAAATCATCGTCATTGACACACCTAAAAATAAAGCGTCTATTCACTACAGCTTAGTTCCGGTTAAGGGTAGTTCAAAGTTAGAAAAGACATTAGAACTGACACGTACCATTACGCCTTATATCGGTTTAATTTTTGCTAACTCACGTGAGCGTGCAGATGAATTGTATGCCTACTTAAAAGAAGAGGGTATCAATGTAGGGATTTTCCACGGTGGTTTAAAACCACGTGAAAGAAGCCAGGAAATTAAAAATATTGAAGGTTTGAAATATCACTGGGTCGTTGCAAGTGATTTAGCAGCACGTGGCCTAGATTTCGACGGTGCTTCACATGTGATTAACTACGATATTCCTAAACAAATTGAGTTCTTTACACACCGTTCAGGGCGTGTAGGGCGTGGTACTTACACTGGTGTCGCGATTACCTTGTATGAACCATCTGAAGAAAACTTAATCAATGAATTGGAAAGTAAAGGTTACATCTTTAATCATGAAGACCTACGTGGTGGGGAACTTAAAGAAATCAAGGACCGTACAACTAGAAAGTCTAGAACCAACCGTTCTAAAACGAATAAGACACAGAACTATAAAGTACGTAGTCCTAAAAAAGTAAAACCAGGTTATAAGAAAAAAATTAAGTACCAAAAAGAAGAGTTAGAACGTCAAGAAAGACGTCGTTACGCCAAGGCTAAATCAAGAAATGAAAAGAAACGTAAACAAAGAGAAAATAAGTAGGGGTGGATAACTATGTTACTCGGATCACACGTATCAATGAGTGGTAAAAAGATGCTTGAAGAATCTGTAGAAACAGCAGCATCTTATGGCGCGAATACTTTCATGATCTACACTGGTGCACCACAAAATACGAGACGTAAAAAAATCGAAGATTTAAACATCGAAAAAGGGCATCAAAAGATGACAGAACTTGGTATTAGTGACTTTGTCGTTCATGCACCATATATTATTAACATCGCTAATATAGAAAAAGAGAATGTGTTTAATCTAGGTGTGGATTTTCTCCAAGAAGAGATAGTAAGAACTGAAGCACTGGGAGCTAGTCAGATTGTCCTACATCCAGGATCACACGTCGGTGCAGGTAGTAAAGCCGGAATTAAGAAAATTATTGAAGGACTTAATGAAGTCTTAACAAATAAGAATAATGTACAAATTGCCTTAGAAACCATGGCAGGAAAAGGTACCGAAATCGGACGCTCATTTGAAGAACTGGCACAGATTATTGACGGTGTCACAAACAATGAAAGACTGAGTGTTACTTTTGACACTTGCCACGTTCACGATGCAGGTTATGATATTAAGAATGACTTCGATGGTGTTTTAAATGAATTTGATAAGATCATTGGTATCGACCGTATTAAGGTCTTACACATGAATGACTCTAAAAATGATGTTGGCGCTCACAAAGATAGACATGAGAACTTTGGATTTGGATATCTAGGTTTTGATGCCTTATCTTACATTATTAATCATCCTGAGTTTAAAGATATTCCTAAAATCTTAGAAACGCCTTTTGTTGGTCCAGATAAGTCAAATCGCTTAGCACCATATAAACATGAGATTGAGATGATTAGAAGTGGAGAATTTGATCCAAATCTTCTCACTAAAATCAATCCAGCGGTTGCAGAGTTAGAGTAAAACAATTAAGAAACTAAAACTGTACTTAGTCAATTTATGACCAAGTACAGTTTTTTCGTAATCATTCCTATTTACAAATCGTAACCATTCCATTATAATAACCAAGGTAGATAAAGGAGTGTAGATATGGTAACACCAGTATTTGAACTTAAAAATGTCAGTTTTCAATATAAAGATAAATTGGAAGCGACACCTGCTTTAAAGCACATTTCCTTTGCCATTAACAAAGGTGAATTTCTAGCTATAGTCGGACCAAACGGCTCAGGTAAATCTACCTTATTAAAATTGATTCTTGGGGTGTATAAATTACAAGAAGGTGAAATTTTAATTAATGGCAATCAGAGGAAGTCATTCAATGCCTGGCAAGAGATCGGTTATGTATCTCAAAAAGCAGCAGCGAATGCTAAGGGATTTCCAGCGACGGTTAAGGAAGTTGTCTTAAGTGGTTTAACTAAAGAACGTGGATTATTTAAAAGATTTTCTAAAAAAGATTATGAACGGTTAGATGAAGTGTTGGAGTTACTGGATATTAAGAACTTAAAAAATCAAAATGTATCTAACTTATCTGGTGGTCAAACACAGCGTGTATTTATTGCAAGGGCACTAGTCAATAAGCCTTCGGTTCTAATTATGGATGAACCTACTGAAGGTATTGATAGTCAACATGTAAAAGATTTTTATAATGTCTTACTTAAATTAAAACGTGAGAATGTGACGATTTTACTTGTTACTCATGATATAGGAGTTGTAGTAGATAATGCAGACCGAGTGGCATGTTTGAATGAGCACTTACATTTTCATGGTACTAACGAAGAGTTTAAAAACCTAGGTGAAGCAGAGCTATCTAAAATTTACGGTTTTCCACTTCAGTTGGTTTCACATAATCACCAAAGGGAGTGCTGTAATTGATAGAAGCAATTTTAAATTATGATTTTATGAGATATTCCTTTGTTAGTGGGCTCATAGTTGGATTAATTGCACCACTATTAGGTACTTTCATTGTTGTAAGACGATTATCATTGATTGCCGATGCCCTAAGTCACGTTGCTTTAGGTGGTATTGCATTCGGGGTGTATATTTCATCGATTTTTAATATCATCATCAATCCAGTGATTTCAGGCGTTATATTCTCTGTCATTGGCGCTCTAGGAATAGAAAAGCTAAGGGGTTTATATAAACATTATTCAGAAATTGCCATTCCGATTATTATGAGCCTTGGTATTGCTCTAAGTGTCTTATTTTTATCTTTAGCAAATGGCTTTAATCAAGATTTATTTGGCTACTTGTTTGGTAGCATTAGTGCAGTAAGCTTTAATGACTTAATACTGATAAGTATTATTGGTGTTATTGTTTTAGCTTTTGTCTTCTTACTTTATAAGGAGATGTTCTTTATTTCCTTTGATGAAGAGTACGCCGGAGTGATGAAACTAAGTAAATATATTCATATTATATTTATTGTACTCGTCGCACTTGTCATCAGTGCTTCGATGAGGATTGTTGGTATCTTACTTGTAAGTGCCATGATGACTTTACCAGTTGCAAGTGCCATGAGAATAACTTCAAGTTTCAAGCAGTTGATGATAGTCAGTATTATCTTTGGCGAGATTTCAGTAATTGCAGGTTTATTTTTAGGTTATCATTTAGATATTTCACCAGGAGGCACAATAGTACTTGTATCTATTTTAATCCTGCTAATTACCTTATTATTAAACCGTGTAGGAGTTGTTAAAAATGCACAAAGAACTCAATGATTATAAAGCGATGTTACAAGAGGCAAATTTTAAAGTTACAAAGAAACGACTTAGAATGATTGAAATTTTTATGGAGGATGAGCGGTATTTATCCGCTAAAGAAATTCAGGAAAGCATGAATGAAGAATATCCAGGTATTAGTTACGATACAATCTATCGTAACCTTCATACCTTAAATGATATTAATGTACTCGAACAAACAACATTTTCAGGCGAGATGCAGTACAAAATTTCTTGTACAGATCATCATCACCATCACTTTATATGTGAAAAATGTGGTGAAACTAAAGTAATTAACTATTGTCCTGTTGGTGAGTGGCAAAAAGAATTAGGTAGTCTGACTATAAACAGTCATAAAGTTGAATTGTATGGCCTATGCGAGAAATGTGCCTAGTTTTGAGTATTCATAGAATATGGTATATAAAAAGGTGGAGATCAATATCGATCTCCACCTTTTCTTTATGAGTTACTCTTTAATTCTTCTTTTTCTAAACGCTTTTTCTCATGGTATTCTTCAGCTAAGATGTCAATCTCTTTCTTCAGTTCATCTACCATTGTTTCTTCAGGAACTTTTCTAACTGTTTTACCATGCATGAACAGTAGTCCCTCACCACGTGCACCTGCGATTCCGATATCAGCTTCACGTGCTTCACCTGGACCATTTACAGCACATCCAAGTACAGCAACTTTAAGTGGTGCTTTTACTGTAGAGATGTACTCTTCCATTTCATTGGCAATTGAAATTAAGTCAATTTCAATACGTCCACATGTAGGACATGCAATAAGTGTTGCAGCATTTGATGCAAGACCAAATGTTTTCAGCAGTTCCTTACAAACTTTTACTTCTTCAACAGGATCTGCAGATAATGAAATACGCATTGTATTTCCGATACCTTTAGAAATAATTGTACCTAAACCTGCGGCACTCTTGACTGTACCAGCAAACAATGTACCACTTTCAGTGATACCAATGTGTAATGGGTAGTCAAATGCTTTAGATGCTTTCTCATATGCTTCAATTGCTAAGTTAACATCAGAAGCTTTCATTGAAACGATAATATCATGGAAGTCTAATTCTTCTAGAAT
Organism: Jeotgalicoccus sp. S0W5; assembly: GCF_011634875.1. Lineage (NCBI taxonomy): Bacteria > Bacillati > Bacillota > Bacilli > Caryophanales > Staphylococcaceae > Jeotgalicoccus > Jeotgalicoccus sp. S0W5. The sequence continues at coordinate 326,095 of NZ_SIRQ01000003.1, forward strand.
TTGAATGTGATGTAAGGCACTTTCAACCATACCCTCAGCAGTAGGGTAGCCATATTTTTTAATGATGTGTCTTTCTAAACTTCCGGCATTGACACCAATACGAATTGGAATACCTTTTGCCTTACATGCTTTAACAACTTCTTCAACTTTTTCTCTACGTCCAATATTACCAGGATTAATACGGATTTTATCCGCACCGCCCTCAACGGCAAGTAAAGCTAACTTGTAGTCAAAATGTATATCGACAACTAGCGGTATGTTGATTTGCTTTTTAATTTCAGCAATCGCTAATGCATCTTCTTCTTTCGGACATGCGACACGAACAATCTGACAACCTGCTTCCTCAAGTTCTTTAATCTGTGCAACTGTTGCTTCAACGTCGTGTGTTTTTGTCGTTGTCATACTTTGAATAATAATCTCATCGGCACCGCCGATTGTAAGATCGCCAACTCTAACTTTTCTAGTTTTTGTACGATGTGTAATTTCAGACATATACAAGCCCCTAATCTATTTTACTCATTTTATAATTTCATTATAATAAAAAAATCTGTGGAATGTAACCTTGAAGCCTTAGCTTTGTGTTTTATTTTTCACAGGTAGCTTTTTATAATAATACACGAAAGGAATTAAAGCAAGAATAAATATCTGCCAGAGAAACAAACCTGTGGTCGTTTGGATAATGCCAATAATTAAAGCGGGTATTAAAATTGCATATGAGCCGATTTTAAACCAGTTCATATAGTCTGTCTTTTTATTACCGAGCTTGGCTAATCCACTAAATATAAATGATAGTATCAACATTAATGTAAAGACAAAGAAATATATTACAATGACATATATTGTAACATACATAATAATGTAGAAATACAAACTAGACATCTGAGTCGTGATAAAATGTTCTAAACTTTCCTTATCATTTATATCACCGATTAAACTATAGGAAAACGTCCCATTTTGAAAATCAGCAATATATAAACCATCAGATAAAAACCCAATGAGCACATCATCACTAATTTCTTCAACATTATCCTGACTGATTTGTTCAGTAAATAGTACTGAGTCACCGTTTAAGTTAATTATTTTGTCAACGCCGTGGTACTGCCCATTTTCTATGGTAAAGTCAGGAATTTCATTTTGAATTTCATCCAGCTCACCAAAGGTATTAGCAGTCAAAAACATAGAACTTATGTAGGGTAAAGAAATTAAAATAGATACTAAAAGTATGTTTAAAAGCAAGTATCTAAAGGGTAGAGTTCTAAAGAGTGGGTACTTTTTAAACGTTAGTAAACGTTTAAGAAACTCAAAATATTTCATGTTATCATCCTTAATATTATTTAATAGGACTAAGGTCTTATTTTATTTTGATTTAAGCAATCTAATTGTTATTCTAACATCAAATTGCTATATTTAGGATGTAAACAATTTTGAAGGGAGATTTTTATTTATGGCTTTTGAATTACCAGAATTACCATATGCTTATGATGCATTAGAACCAACTATTGACAAAGAAACAATGGAGATTCACCATTCTAAGCACCATAACACTTATGTAACAAAATTAAACGATGCAGTTAAAGGTACTGATCTTGAGTCTAAATCTATCGAAGAAATTGTTAAAAACTTAAACTCTGTACCAGAAGACATCAAGACTGCTGTTCGTAACAATGGTGGAGGACACTACAACCACTCATTATTCTGGGAATTATTATCTCCAGAACAAAAAGAATTAAGTGGTGAACTTAAAGATGCAATTGAATCAGCATTTGGTTCAGTTGACAAATTTAAAGAAGAATTTGAAGCTGCTGCAGCTGGGCGCTTTGGATCAGGTTGGGCATGGCTAGTTGTTAACAATGGTTCATTAGAAATCGTTACAACACCTAACCAAGATAACCCACTTACAGAAGGTAAAACACCTGTATTTGGTGTAGACGTTTGGGAACACGCTTATTACCTTAAATATCAAAACAAACGCCCTGAATATTTAAGTGCAATTTGGAACGTAGTTAACTGGGACAAAGTTAACGAACTTTACCAAGCAGCTAAATAATATTTTATAGTTTAAAGACGAGGATTTTTCCTCGTCTTTTTTTTATTTAACGGATATACTTAAAAATATGTTAAAATGATGTGGACTTTATTAAAGGGTTTGATTTGTGTGAAACGTGCAAAAATAAAAAGCTTAGATGCTATAAATAAACAAGTGCTTCGAGCAAGAATTAACATCTTGATGTTAGTAATTTTTGGTTTATTTCTAATCATCATTATTAGACTTGGATACTTACAAATTGTCTTAGGTGATACATATCAAGAACAAGTTGAAAATGCGCAATATGTAGAAATCAATCAGAGTGTTCCACGAGGAGAAATATACGATAGAAATGGTAACTTACTCGTTGGAAACTCGGCTGAACAAGCAATCTATTTCACAAGGCATAGAAACATGTCTAATTTTGAAATTATGGATGTAGCTGAAGAGTTAAGTTCATACCTAACGATGGATACGAGTAGCTTATCTCTTAGAGATAAACAAGACTTTATTATAAATAATTATCCAAATGAGCTCGAACAAGTGATGTCTGAACAGGTCGCTTTACTAGAAAATGGTGGTATTTCTCAGAATGAATTCAATGAAGAAGCATATGAAATGATTGATGAAGAATTTGCTGATTCTGTCTTAAGAGAAGAAGATTTAAATATTATAGCAATCTATGTTGAAATGGCATCAGCAAGCGAACTCAATCCTGTCATCGTAAAAAGTGAAGATGTGACGGAAGAAGAATTTGCTTCTATTAATGAAGACTTAGATCAACTCACCGGGATAACAACAGGCTTAGATTGGGAAAGAACATATCCGTATGATGACTCTCTCAGAACGATACTAGGAGAAGTATCAACAAATGAAGAAGGGTTGCCAAGAGAGCTCGTTGAATACTATCAGGCACTTGGTTACTCGAGAAATGATAGGGTCGGTAAGTCTTATTTAGAATTCCAATATGAGGATGTACTTCGCGGCAAGAAACCTCAAGTGAAATACACTACAGATAAATCCGGTCGGATAATCGGTGAAGAAACTATAGAAGAGGGTAAAGCTGGAGACGATCTTTATCTCACAATCGATATAGAACTTCAAAAGGAACTTGAGGAGATTGCAGAACACCACTTAACTGGAATTCGAAATCTCGCTGAAGAAATTGTTGAAATGGATGAAACAAGAGGAGATCTCGATTATACAATTATTCCTGAATACATCGACACAGTTCAACTAGTCGTACAAGATCCAAATAATGGTGATATTTTAGCGATGGTCGGTAAGACTATCAATGAAGATGGAGATATTGTCGATTACGATTATGGCACCTTAACAGCGACCTATGTACCAGGTTCTTCTATTAAAGGGGCAACAGTTGCGACTGGCTATCAAGAGGATGTTTTTGAAGTAGGCGAAGTCGTTATCGATGAACCACTCTATATTTCGAGTGACCAACCGAGAGCTTCATTCTTTAATCCAGATGGTAGAGAACCTGTAGATGATCAAAGGGCATTAATGGTATCATCCAATACTTATATGTTTAAGGTAGCACTTGGTTTACTAGGTCTAGATTATTCACAGAATATGGCATTACCTACAGATATCGATCAAGCAGGCTATGATTTAAGAAATGGTCTCAATCAGTTTGGTCTAGGTATTTCAACAGGTATAGACCTACCGAATGAAGCGACAGGTCTTTCACCACAGCTTAACGCAACAAATCTTTTAAACTTAGCAATTGGCCAATATGACACATATACTGCACTACAGTTATCTCAGTACATGTCTACATTTGCAAATGATGGCAAACGTGTCCAGCAACACTTAGCTAAAGAAGTCAGAGGTTCAAATGCAAATGATAAAGGACAAGTCATCCGTTCATATGGCACTAACGTATTGAATACGATACCGATTACAAGTGAACAACTAAAACAAATTCAAGCAGGATTCTATGATGTGTTTAACACACATGACCAAGCAAGAGATATGTATGGAACAGGTTGGGATGCATATCACGAACTGGAACCTAAGGCCGCTGGTAAAACAGGAACGGCGGAAAGTTTTAGAGATGGTGATCCTGTCTTGAACCAAACTTACTTAGGCTATGCACCATATGATGATCCTGATATGGCATTCTCAATTATCTTCCCAACATTGCCAAGTACAGTACCATTCTTCCCTGCCCAATACATGGGACAGGATGTTGTTCAAAAATACTACGAGATCTACTATGGTCAAGATGAAGAACCACTTCATAATTACGATGCGTCAGAATTTTATCAAGAACTTGAATATGGCAGCTATTAATACCCGAATTTATTCGGGTATTTTTGTATTTACATAATCTTAACACTACATTTATTTTAGATTTACAATACTTCCTTAGAATATGAATGTAACAATAATTAATACTTAATTGGAGGAATTTTGGCGATGAAGAAGAATTTATTTCTTGCTGCGCTACTAATGAGCTTAATGTTCATTCTAGCTGCATGTTCTGGTTCTGGCTCTGAAGAAGACACTAGTACTGAAGAAGATACTGGTTCTGAAGAGACTACTGAAGAAGGGTCTGAAGACGAAAGTACTGAAGAAGGATCTGAAGATGAAAGTTCAGAAAGCGGATCATCTGCAGAAGTTACAGGTTCTGTAAACGAAGATGATGAGCAAATCGCTGGTGAAGGTTCTTCAACAGTATTCCCGATTCTAAACTTACTAGTTGAAGACTTCAATGCTGATCACGGTGTTGCTGTTGAACTAGGTGGTAACGGAACTGGATCTGGTTTCAGTGCATTAATCGACGGTTCTGCTCAATTCGCTAACGCATCACGTGGAATTGAACAAGAAGAAATCGATGCACTTGAAGAAGCAGGAATCGAGTACACTGAATTTTTAGTTGCAACTGATGGACTAACTGTTGCTGTCAATCCAGCTAACGACTTTGTAGAAGATTTAACTTTTGAAGAGCTACAAACAATCTACTCAGGTGAGGCTGAAAACTGGTCTGATGTTCGTGAAGACTTCCCTGAAGAACCTATCACTGCATACGGTCCTGACCAATCACACGGAACTCACGATTTCTTCAATGAAGAAGTTATGGAAGAAGAAGGTGTTCAAGGACAATTAATCCAAGACACTAACCAAGTTGTTTCTTCTGTAGTAGGAGATCAAAATGCAATTGGTTTCTTCGGATATAGCTTCTACCAAGCAAATGCTGATCAGCTTAAAGCTGTAAACATTGTTGGTCCAGACAGTGAAGAAGCTGTTGAACCATCATTTGAAAACGTAATGGACTTCTCTTATCCATTATCTCGTCCACTTTACGTTTACGCTAATAACTCAGCTTTAGAAGAGAATGAAACATTCCATACATTCATGGAATACACTCTTAAAAATTCACAATCAGCTGCAGAAGAAGTTGGATATGTACCTCTTGAAGACGACGCACTTGAAGAAGAACTTTCTAAACTTCCAAACTTAGAACAATAAGTAAAAATCTTATAACAATGGACGGGATGATTTGTATATCCCCGTCCATTTTTAAAGTAAAGAGAGGTTTAAGATGAGTAATAATAAAATTCGTGAACAAGTAGTAGAGAACACAAGAAATAAATCAAATACGTTTGAAAGAATTATTCCAATTATCTTATTAGTGATAACTTTAGTATCGATCGTGGCTACAATCGGTATTCTATATACATTAATTTCACAGTCTTTTGAATTCTTTTCAAGAGTACCGATAACTGAATTTCTCTTATCTACAACTTGGCAACCATACGTAGGAGATGGTGAGTGGGGAATTTGGGCACTCATAATGGGAACGATGAAAATTGTAGTAATTGCAGCAATTGTTGCAATTCCAATTGGACTAGGTGCCGCTATTTATTTAAGTGAATATGCATCTGATAAGGTTAGACGATTGATTAAACCAATCCTAGAAGTATTGGCAGGTATTCCTACAGTAGTTTATGGTTTCTTCGCTATTAACTTTGTTAACCCAATCCTTCAATCTATTTATGATGGTTTTGGTCTATATAATGCCGTATCTGCTGGTCTTGTTGTTGGTGTTATGATTATCCCTATGATTGCAAGTCTGAGTGAAGATGCGATGAGCTCTGTACCTGCCTCAATGAGAGAAGGTTCGTTAGGTATGGGAGCAACTCGATTAGAAACAGCGGTTAGAGTCGTTATTCCTGCAGCATTCTCTGGGATAATTGCATCATTTGTACTTGCAATTTCTCGTGCAATTGGTGAGACGATGATCGTATCGATTGCAGCAGGTTCAACACCTAATGCAAGCTTTGATGTAACAGAACCATTACAAACTATGACTGGTTTTATCGTACAGATTACTTCTGGTGATGCAGCATTCGGGACAAATCTATATTACAGCTTGTTCGCTGTAGGTATGGCATTGTTTGTCATGACATTAATTATGAACATAATTTCTTCATGGTTAACAAACAGATTCAAGGAGGAATACTAAAATGACATTGATTGATAAGGATATCATTGCCAACAAACGTTCTGGTAGACAAACCAGAAACTCAATTTTAAAGTGGTTGTTCTTCCTTTGTACTATGTTTGGACTCATGGTCCTCATTATGTTAATTGCAGACACAGTTGCTGATGGTTGGGATAGTCTAGATATGGAATTCCTAACAAACTTTAACTCAAGTAGAGCAGAAAGTGCTGGTTTCTATGGTGCGATTATTGGATCACTTTGGTTAATGGTTGTCACAGCCCCTGTCGCTATTGTGCTTTCAGTTGGTACAGCACTTTATCTAGAAGAATATGCACCGAAAAACAAATTTACTGAATTCATTAAAATTAATATTTCTAACCTTGCAGGTGTACCATCAGTTGTATTTGGTCTACTAGGTCTAGCGATGTTTGTTCGTGCTTTAGCACTAGGTAACTCAGTTTTAGCAGCGGGTCTAACTTTAGCACTAATGATTCTTCCTGTTATCGTTGTTGCTTCACAGGAAGCGATTAGAACAGTCCCAGCATCTGTTAGAGAAGCATCAATCGGTATGGGTGCAACGAAATGGCAAACAGTTTCTAAGATTATTTTACCTGCAGCAATACCTGGTATTATCACTGGGATTATCTTAGCCTTATCCCGTGCACTTGGTGAGACAGCACCTCTAGTTGTAATTGGTGTTCCAACTACTTTACTTGTCACACCGAGTAGTTTCTTAGATTCTTTCCAAGCTATGCCAATGCAAATATATAGCTGGGTTAAAATGCCTAATGAAGAATTTCAGTATATCGCAGCTGCAGGTATCATTATTATGTTAGTGGTTCTATTACTGATGAACTCAGCAGCTATTTTCATCCGTAATAAGTTTTCTAAAAGATATTAATTTTTAAAGGAGTTTTATATATGGCTGAACTTAAAAACGTTCAAGTTAACAAACAAGATACAGTAGACAATAAGGAAACTGAATCTAGCTCAATTATTCAAACAGACAAAAAAGTAGTATTCGAGGCGAAAAACTTCAACCTTTGGTATGGTGACAACCATGCCTTGCAGGATATCAACTTAACTTTCCATGAAAATGATATCAATGCAATCATCGGCCCATCAGGTTGTGGTAAATCTACTTTCGTTAAATCAATGAACCGTATGACAGAACTTGTACCTATTGTACGTACAGAAGGTAACATTGAATTTAGAGGAGACGATATCTTCAAAAGCGGTATGTCTGTTGAAGAATTAAGAACAAGAGTCGGAATGGTATTCCAAAAACCAAATCCATTCCCTAAATCAATCTATGATAATGTTGCATATGGACCGAGAGTTCACGGTATTAAGAAAAAATCTATTCTCGATGAAGTCGTTGAAAAATCATTACGTAGTGCGTCTATCTGGGATGAAGTTAAAGACCGTCTTAACGATAACGCTTATGGCTTATCTGGTGGTCAACAACAAAGAATTTGTATCGCTCGTACACTTGCAGTAGAACCTGAAGTTATCCTAATGGATGAGCCTACAAGTGCCCTTGACCCAATCTCAACAACTAAGATTGAAGACTTAATGCAAGAGCTTAAGAAAGACTACAGCATTATTATCGTTACTCATAATATGCAACAGGCTGCACGTGTGTCAGATAGAACTTCCTTCTTCTACCAAGGTTATGTTGTTGAATCAGATGATACTAATGTTATCTTTGAAAACCCTAATGACAAGCGTACAGAAGATTACGTATCAGGTAGATTCGGTTAATAGATGACAGTTTATCGTGAGAAGTTTCATGAAGATCTTACTTCTCTGATTGAAGAATGCATTACGCTTGGTAAAGCATGTCATAACAGATTATCTACGGCTGTAGAAATTCTTGTGACTGATAATATAGAAGAAGCTAGAAAACTGGTAAAAGCTGACTCAGAAATTAATCAGTTAGAATCAGCGATTAACGCCCATGCAATTAATTTAATTACCACTCAAGCACCTGTTGCTAGTGATTTACGTACCATTATTTCATGCATTAAAATTGCTGATGATCTTGAGAGAATAGGGGATAACATCAGTAATATTGCAGAAGTTAGAAAACGTATAAAAATTACTAATGAACGTACACTCTTAAGATTTAAAACCATGGAACGTTTAGCATCACTTATGTTAGAAGATGTTTATACAGCATTTAAAGAAAGTGATATGGATCTTATCCGTGAAATTATAGAACGTGATAAGGATATAGATGCTGTTTTCGTTCAGATTACAACTTCAGATATCTTTGAAGAGTCTGATGCATTCTTAACCGGTCAAATCCAGTTAACAGCTAAGTATTTAGAACGTATCGGCGATCATATAAAGAGCATTGCTGAACATATCTATTACACTGAAACAGGAACTCCCTTTGAAAAAGGGTCAAGAGAATAATATTCAACCTCCAGATATCTGGAGGTTTTTTCTATATTCATATAAACTAGTAATAAGAATATTGTGTGAGGAGAAGTGTTATGACAAAAAAAGAATTGCGTAAAGAAATGATTTCAATTTTAAAAAATCTACCAGCAGATAAGAAACTCGCTGCAACAAGAAATATTACAGAACGCGCTGTTGGTTTTATAAAAGAAAATAATTATCAAAGTGTTGGTATAGTGCTACCTATGTCTATTGAATATGATACATGGACTTTAATCGATAAGCTTTTAGAAGAAAATATTGAGGTGTATGCACCAAAGTGCAACTACGTAGATAAATCTATGAACTTTCATAGGTTAAACTCTAGAAATGAAGTAGAAAGTGATGAGAAGAATATTCCAATACCAGACCCTAATCAGCCTATTAATAATGATATAGATCTCCTAGTTGTACCAGGCTTAATATTTAGTACTAATGGCTATAGAATTGGCTATGGTGGTGGTTTTTATGATCGCTTCCTAAGCACTTTTAAGAATGATACAGTATCCCTTATCTTTTCAGAACAAATCGGCCAAACAATAGTAGATGATCATGATATTCCTGTCGATACGATCATTACTGATCAAGCACTATTTGATGTAAAGTCAGTGAGAGCCGATGAGAAATAAATGGCAGGCTGCCTATGAAGTAGCTAAATACACAAATTACGATTTCTTCCATCACGATACAAATCCAGAAATTATTTGGTTAAAGGATCAGAAGAAAAGAACTTTACTCTGTTTAGTGGATGTCGATTTGACAGATACTGAATTAGAAGATGTGACAGACAGTATTTTTAATTCTCAGGACCATCTTAACAAGCTGGCAGGTTTTACTATTAAGGCCATTAATGTCTACCATCTAACCGATAAGAAATTTACTAGAAAATTTAAATCTAAAACACTTAAGGTAAATCATAGAGCAATCAATAACTTAGAGAAGATTATATCAAATCCATTTTATAAGATTGACATTAAGTATAAAAAATCTAAGGATGATTCGTACTATCAAAAACGATTAACTTCTAGACATCCTTTTGAGAAATATATGATTAAATTTACGCCGATGACCTTACTTTTAGTCACTTTAAATACGCTAGTTTTCCTAATAAATATACTATTTATTCATTTATTTAATAGCAATGAATTAACGCATTTACTTGCTGTGATTCATTATGAAGTCACATCTGGTGAGTATTACAGGCTTTTATCGTCCTCATTCTTACATGTAGGTGTTAGCCATTTTCTTATGAATATTTTTGCACTATTCATATTAGGTAAATTTGTTGAAGGACTATATTCAGGCTGGCATTTACTCATCACCTATATTATTAGTGGTGTGATTGCGAGTATGTTCTCTTTAGGGTTTATTACTGAAGGTATATCACTCGGGGCAAGTGGGGCAGTATATGGATTACTAGGCGTAATTATTGTACATCTCTTAGTTAATCGAAAGATAAAGGCTAAATTAATTATGCAGATACTAGTGATTTTCGTGGTAGTTTCAGCACTATCTATGCTTACAGCAAATATAAATCATTTTGCACATGCAGCAGGATTAATCATCGGTGCCTTACTTGGTGTAATTTATAATATTAAAAAGACTGGTATAAAATATTCGGTTGGTGCGCTCGTAGTTATCATTTTATTCACTTTATATAGTCATTATGCAATGAATCAGCAAACTTCTATTCACCCGATGGATGATGAGGCAATGACGTATTATGAACAAGGTGAATATGAACGTGCCTTAGAAGTTGTTAATAATTCATTTAATAAAGAGGTGGAAACACCACTTACTTATTATATTCTTGGAGAACTGTATATCGAATCGGGTGACGAAGAAAAGGGGCAAAGCTTGATAGATCAGAGCTATGAGATGGATCCTTCCAATGAACTAACCGCTAAGGATAAGATAATCGCCTATAGAAAAAGACAGGATTACGATAGTATGAAAGAAGCACTAGATAAACTTGAGAAACCCATACAAGATGATGGACTTAAAATACTTGCTGAAGAAGTTAATTAATATTATGTATAAATATACTTGATTACGTAATTTTATAATGATATGCTATGAACTATCATATAAAAATAAACTTATGGAGTGATTGATATGTCCGAAAAGAAAGTTGTCTTAGCATATTCTGGTGGTTTAGATACTAGCGTAACGATTCAATGGTTTATTGACCAAGGATTTGACGTTGTAGCTGTTTGCCTTGATGTAGGTGAAGGTAAGGATCTTGAATTAATCCATGACAAAGCCTTAAAAATGGGGGCAAGTGAATGTCATATAGTCAATGCTCAACAGGAATTTGCAGAGGAATTTGTCAGTTATACAATATATGGAAACTCTATGTATGAAGAAAAATATCCTTTAGTGTCAGCGCTCAGTCGTCCGTTAATCTCTAAGAAACTTGTAGAAATTGCCCATGAAACTTCTGCAGATTTTGTTGCGCATGGTTGTACAGGTAAAGGTAACGACCAGGTGAGATTTGAAGTGGCAATAAAATCTTTAGATCCAACTATCAAGGTACTCGCACCGGTTAGAGAATGGACATGGTCACGAGAAGAGGAAATTGAGTATGCTAAAGCACATAACATACCGATTCCAATCGACCTAGACTCACCGTACTCAGTAGACCAAAATTTATGGGGACGCAGTAATGAGTGCGGTATATTGGAAAATCCTTGGGCAGCACCTCCAGAAGATGCTTATGATTTAACCGTTAATGTTAAGGATGCACCCGATGAAGTTGAAGAATTATTAATCACTTTTGAAGCAGGTTTACCAACTAAATTGAACGGTAAACAATATGACTTACACGAATTAATTCTTCAATTAAACGATGTTGCAGGCAAGCACGGTATTGGGCGTATTGATCACGTTGAAAATAGACTGGTTGGAATAAAGTCTAGAGAAATTTATGAAACACCCGCTGCTAAAGTGATTCTCACTGCAAAGCATGATTTAGAAACGATAACCCTAACTAAAGATATTGCGCACTTTAAACCAGTAATCGAACAAAAATATACTGAACAGGTATACAACGGACAATGGTTTACACCATTATCCGATTCTCTTAGAGCAATGCTAAAAGATATGCAAGCACCTGTGAATGGTGAAGTCCGTTTAGAGCTTTATAAGGGTAATGTTATTGTTAAAGGACGTCAGTCGAATAATAGTCTCTACAACGAAAAACTTGCAACCTATACAAAAGAAGATGCTTTTAACCAAGCTGCGTCAGTTGGGTTTATAGAAATCTTTGGTCTACCGGCAAAAGTAAAAGCAATGTTAGATCAGGGAGTGTCAGTGGATGACTAAAAAAGCTTGGGGTGGAAGATTTACTAACGATTCAATATCATGGGTGGATGACTTTAATGCATCCATCCATTTTGATAAAGTGCTGATCGAAGAAGATATTAAAGGCAGTATTGCTCATGGGGATATGCTAAAAACTAAAGGTATTCTAACAGAAGATGAATTTAAAAAAATTGAGGCAGGATTAAAAGAAATCCTTGAAGAATACCAAAAAGGGCAGATCACATTTTCAATTGAAAGAGAAGATATTCATATGAATATTGAAGCACTACTAATTGAAAAAATTGGTCCAATAGGCGGTAAACTACACACCGCACGTAGCAGAAACGATCAAGTCGCAACAGATATGCATTTATATGTAAAAAGAGAAGTAATAGATATTATCTCAACCATCGAGTATTTGCAAGGTACCATTGTCGAGTTAGCAGAGTCTAACATTGAAGTTCTTATGCCAGGTTATACACATCTCCAGAGGGCACAACCCATACTGTTTTCTCACCATATACTCGTGTATTTTTGGATGCTAGAAAGAGATAAAGCAAGATTTAAAGATGCCTTAAAACGTATTGATATCTCACCGTTAGGTGCAGGTGCAATTAGTGGGACAACATTTGACATAGACCGTCACCAAACTCAAAAAGCGCTCGACTTTAACGATATATATCACAACAGTATGGATGCAGTTAGTGACCGTGATTATATTGTTGAAACACTATCTAACATTTCATTAACGATGGTTCATTTATCAAGATTATCGGAGGAACTCATATTTTGGTCGACAGATGAAGCGAACTTCATTACTTTAAGTGATGCATTTACGACAGGCTCATCAATGATGCCTCAAAAGAAAAATCCAGATATGGCTGAATTGATTAGAGGTAAAAGTGGACGTACGAGTGGTTACTTAATGAGTATGTTAATGCTCTTAAAAGGTTTACCGTTAACATATAATAAAGATATGCAAGAAGATAAAGAAGGGTTATTTGATGCAGTGAAGACCATTAAGGGCGCGCTTAAAATAATGGATGGCATGTTAAGTACAATGTCCGTTAATAAAGATGTACTGGAGGAAGCTGTGTCTAATGATTTTTCAAATGCTACCGAACTAGCAGACTATTTAGTTGAAAAAGAGATTCCCTTTAGGGATGCACATGAAATTGTAGGGAAATTAGTCCTGACTTGTATTAACAGAGGAATTTACTTAAAAGATTTACCGTTTGAGGAATATAAGAAAGCGTCCTCAGTCATCGAGAACGATATTTATGATATTTTATCCGCAAAAGTCTCAGTTAATCGTCGTATATCTTATGGTTCAACTGGTACTGAAGCAGTTAAAGTGCAATTAAAACTTGCAAGAGAAAGAATCACATAAAAAAGCCGCTCCATTTTTTAAATGGAACGGCTTTTTTGAACTTAGTACCCTAAGTCAGGATAACCAAATGTAAATATAGTAGCTACTGTCCATAATCCAAAAACGACAAATGTAAGACCACTGAATCCAGCAGCTAAGAAGTTTTTAGCTTTCATTGAGTTTAAAAGACCAATGATACCAAATACTGCTACTAAGCCCATTAAGATTGCTAGCGCATTAATACCAATTCTTATTGTTACGCCACCAATTGTGAATAATTCTCCAGTATCGAAGAAAGGCATTGAATTGACCCCCTAATATTTCTCATTAAACAATCACTTAAGAATATTGTATAATTAATAAATAGATTTGTCGAGTATATTTTTGGAGGATGATTATATGAATATTACACGTTTACCTTTAGGTGATCTTGCAACGAACTGCTATATTTTAAGTGATAGCAAATCGTTGTTAGTTTTTGATCCATCAGCAGAACCTGAAGTAATTCTTAGTAAACTTAAAGACATCAACTTACCAGTCAGTGCAATTTTACTGACGCATACTCACTATGATCATTTTGGTGCTTTAGATGATGTGATTGAGTACAGTGGAGCAGATGTTTATATGTCTGATATAGAACGCACTTGGCTTACTGATATCGAAAAGAATGGTTCAGTACGTTATAAGTATCCAATTACTTCTAAAGCAGCACCTAAGTTACTGAATGAAGGCAAGCATTCTATTGCAGACTTTAATTTTGAAGTCATTCATACGCCAGGTCATTCACCAGGATCTCTGTCTTATAAATTCGATGACTTTATTGTATCTGGTGACGTTTTATTCAGAAATGGTGTAGGGCGTACAGATTTATTTGGTGGTTCTAATGATGATTTACAGTATTCTATTAAAGAGAAACTTTTCAAGCTCCATGAAGATACCACTGTCTATGCTGGACACAATGTACCGACAACAATCGGGGAAGAAAAACAAAATAATCCGTATGTAAGATAAGTCATTATAAAAAGGCAGGAACGAGATTTCGTTCCTGCCTTTTTTTAGTGCTGGTTTCCAAATGATGGTTCTAATAGGAATGTTGTATAGTATGTAAAGCCAACGAAGAATAAAATCAAGTACGCTGCAAAAATATACATATACATTCTTTCAGTTAATTTCATATAGCCAAGTAGAACGAACAAGCCAGTTTGTACGACAAAGAAAATAGTCATTGTGACCATGTCTCCAACGTAGAAAAGAATAGCAAACATTGCTGTCCAGAAGCCTAGCATTTTAAATACTTTATCCATGTGATACGTCCTCCCACCTGAATAATTTCACATATCATTAAATATAATTATAGATAAGTACTCGAATAAAGTAAATAGGAATTAAGCATCTTTCAATATTTTCTCTAGTCATTTAATTACAATTGTCAGTTAAACTGTGTAAAAAGTAAAGCGGTTTTATAAAGATTGTATTTAAGTGTCTGAAAAAAAGCAAATGAGCATTTTTTTCGTATATATAGGGTAGGAGGTGTATTTTATGAAATCTTTAGTTGAAAGTATTCTGACAGAAGCTCACACCCATTCAGCGAGTGATATACATATCACATTGGACGAGTCCGGTGGCACAGTAAAATTAAGAGTCAAAGGTCAGATGGTTCAATTGCAACTATTAGACGGTGATACGTTCAAGCGATTGATTAATTATTTAAAGTTTATTACAGAATTAGATATCAATGAACACAAAGTACCACAAAGCGGTCGAACAACAGTTCAATTAGAACATGGTGAAATCAGCGTCAGAATAAGCACCTTACCTATGACAATTCTAAGGGAGTCGGTTGTCATTAGAATTTTGAACAATAATGATCGTCAAACTTCAAGAGAATTATTTTATGATAAAAAGGATTATCTCTTTTTATCTGAGTATATGAAAAAGGCTCAGGGACTTATATTGTTTACTGGGCCAACTGGTTCAGGCAAAAGTACAGTGATGTACCGCTTGATTAAGGAAATTGCAGATGAAGGGTTAAAAGCCGTCATCAGTATTGAAGATCCTGTGGAATATGAAGTACCGGGGCTCGTTCAAGTTGAAATCAATGAAAAAGCAAAACTCGAATATGCGCCTTTAATCCGCGGTGTCTTACGCTGTGATCCGGATATTATTATGTTTGGAGAGATTAGAGATAAAACCATTGCTGAAGAGCTTATTAAAACAAGCTTGTCTGGTCATTTAGTACTGAGTACTTTTCATAGTAAAAGTGCGCTCGGCACACTAGTTAGACTTCAGGATTATGGCTTATTCAAAGAAGAATTGTCTGAGAGTATCTCTTTAATCGTAAATCAAAGGCTGATTCATACAGCAAAAAGAAGCTTTATTATTTGTGAATATATCGAAAGTAAAGATGTTGAGGATTTTTTGAAAGGTAAAACGGTTAAGTATGACACCCTAATAGATAAATTAGCACTTATCCATCAAGAAAGTGGAATGAATGATGAAGAATATCAATATTACCATCGGATCCTCCAATAAGTTAAAAAAGCACGATTCTCACTTTTTAATTAAACTCGGAGATTTACTGAGTAGCGGTTTTAACATGTACCAAGCTATGAAATTTTTACTTGAGCAATACGAGGTTTTAACAAAGAAAGATAGAGAGGGAATATTAAATTTACTAGAAGAAGGTGCATCAATATCAACTTTACTTAAGCGTTTAGGTTTTTCAAAATCAATTATCATGCAAGTATCGTTTGCTGAAATCCATGGTGAAATCATTGAAAATTTATATGAATCTGGTGCTTATTTACAGCGGAGGAGACAAACAAAAGAAAAGTTGATAAAGGCGATTCAGTATCCTTTAGTGCTCACAGGCATATTCATTATTATGTTGATCTTATTAAATTACACCGTAATTCCCCAATTTAATGAATTATATACAGCCATGCAGGCTGAAAAATCATTTTTAGTTAATATATTAACTCTGGTTTTAAAATATCTTCCACACGTTGTTTTATTTATTGTGGGACTCCTTCTCATTTTTATTATATATATCTGGTTTGTATTCAAGCTAAAAAATACTAAAATGGCAGTTTCAATTCTACTTAAAATTCCTCTTGTAAAAACTTATTTTAAATACTATATAACATATCGATTTTCTAGAGAATTTGGCTATTTTCTAAATAATGGTCTTGAAGTAAAGGAAATCATCCTTTTATTTAAGACTCAAACTATTAATCGATATCTCTCTTTTACAGCTAATGTAATAGAAAAAGAACTATTAATTGGAAATACACTTGGTAAGTCCATAGAATCTATACCACTCTTAGATCATAGGCTGAGTATCTTCGTGAATCACGGAGAGTATAACAGTAATGTTGGTAAAGAACTAATTATCTATAGTGAATACACATTAGAAAATATCATTCTTAAAATTGAAAAAATGACACAGAAAATTCAACCGATAATATTTTTAATTCTAGGGCTCTTGATCATCTGTTTATACCTCGTAATCGTTATGCCAATCTTTAATATGTTATCTACAATATCTTAGGAGGAAATAAAATGAGACGTGCATTTATAAGAAGATTTAAAGATCAAGAAGATGGATTTACTTTAATTGAAATGTTATTAGTATTGCTTGTTATCTCGGTTCTGATTATTTTAATCATTCCCAATATCGCTGCACAGAGTCGTAATGTACAAGACACAGGTTGTGATGCTCAAGTTAAAATGGTGCAAAGTCAAATAGAAGCCTATACTTTAAATGAAGGATCGCCGCCGACCAGTGTAGATACACTTGTGCCGACTTATCTGTCTACAGATCAAATCAGTTGCCAAAACGGTGACTCTATTACAATTACTAATGGCACAGCTGTCCGTTCATAAGGGATTTACAATGGTGGAGATGCTGATGACCTTAATGGTCGTCAGCATTCTAGTATCTTTATCTTTCGGTAGTCTACCAAAATACAAGGTCAAGTCGGTTGATGACGAATTGTTAAATATGAGCTACCTATTAGAAGGGACTCAGATGAAGGCACAGGCTGAGTCCAGTTCATTTACAGTAAATTTTGATAGGAAAAACAATAAAATTATTGTAAGAGACGCAAAGAGAAACGAAGTGAATGGCTATAAATTGGATATCTGTAAACTGCAAAATTACGGATTAGAGCAGTTCTCCTATAATACTTTAGGTGATACTACAGCTTTTGGCACAGTTTATATGATATGTGATAAGAAAAATGTCAAAATCGTGATGCAGATTCAAAAGGGGAGGTTTAGAATTGAAAAATGATGGTTTCTTACTTTTTGACAGCATACTATCCTTAGTCATCTTTAGCACCTTATTAATGCTAATACCTGCTATTTTACATATTCAAAAAATAGATGACGATAGCCAAAACCAAGTCGAGTTTTACAGACACCTTTATATTAAAAGTTTATTAATGGAAGAGGATGAATTTATAAACTATGCAAAGAATGAACATAAAATAAATGAAATAAAGTGTAAAGAAAAATTAAGTGATTTATGTCCATGAAGGGATTTAGCTATGTCGAATTATTATTATCACTGATGGTGATTACTTTAATTACATTCACATTACCTCAATTACTGACAACCTTAAACAATATTAAATTGCATGAAGATAATTATGACTTCGATGTCTTCATACTAGATATTGGAAACACATACCAATCAACAGACGATATTGAAGTTAACAATAGTAAGAGCGTTAACTTTATAAGTGATAACAGAATTGTAAGTTACCATTTTTCCGCTAACAGAATCATTAAAAGTATAGATAACAGTGGTTTTGTTACCCTTATGTATAATGTTAAAAATTTTGACGTCGAAGAATCTAAGTCGAGTATTGTCATAAATATAGAAGGTGTACAAAATGAAAAACTTGAATTTAAACGCTAAAGGATTTTTTAGTTTATCAGTATACTTTGTACTTATTTATTTAATCGGTGTATATTATTATTATTATGAAAGATTTCAATTAATTCTTAATATTCGTATGAATCTAATCGAAATTTACGTCAATCAAATCAGTAAGTTAATATATTAAGGGGTTTTAGAATGATTTTAATCGGTTTTATGGGTTCTGGAAAAACAACGATTGGTAACGCTTTGGCTGATACACTCAATAAAGAATTAGTGGACTTAGACGATGTTATACCAAAACTTGCAAACAAGAGTATACCTGAAATCTTTAAAGCATCTGGAGAAAAAACATTTAGAGAATATGAATATAAAGCACTCAGTTTAAATTTAAGAGAAGATATAATCCTTTCAACTGGTGGGGGTATTGTCTCTTTTGATCAGTCTTTTGAATTATTAAAAAAGCAAAATAATTTAAAAATATTCTTCTTGAATGCGCCATTTGATGACATGTATGAAAGAATTTATAATGACAAAACACGTCCCTTAGGTAATCAAGAAAAGGAAAAAGTAAAAGCCTTATATGAATCTAGACTTGATAAATATAGAGCACTTTGTGATCATGAAATCTCTACAGATAAGTCTATTGATGAAACAGTTGATATTATTCTAGCTAATTTGTATTGAATGCTTATCTAATAAGCTTTGCAGCTTGCAAAGATGAATAAAATATGAGTATAATGAATACGGATTCAATAATATACAGACGATTGAAAAACATTGGAGAGTGCATAAAAATGCCGCCGAAGGAGCAAGCCACTACTGGTGAATCTCTCAGGCAAAAGGACAGTGTTTGGACGTCATCCTGAAGAGATTTTCAACAGGCCAGCATTAAACTGACCTGTTATTTTATTTAAGGAGGATTTTTGAATGAGTGAATTGAAGAGAACACCTTTAAATGAATACTATCATGAACAAGGTGCAAAGCTAGTTGATTTTGGTGGTTGGGAAATGCCTGTACAATTCTCAAGTATCAAAGAAGAACATACTGCAGTGAGAGAAGATATCGGTATTTTTGATGTAAGTCACATGGGTGAAATCCGCGTGACTGGTGAAGATGCTGAAGCATTCTTAAACTACACACTTACAAATGACGTTACTAAGCTAACAGACGTTAAAGCTCAATATACGACAATCACAAATGAAAATGGTGGCGTAATTGATGACTTAGTCATTTATAAACTTGGTGACAATGAATATCTTCTTATTCCAAACGCAGGTAACACTGATGGAGATTTTGAATGGTTGAAATCTGTAGAAGGTTACAATGTAACTGTAGAAAATGTTTCTAGTGAATATGGTCAACTTGCTGTACAAGGACCTAATGCTAGAGCTTTAGTACAGAAATTTACTGATTCAGATCTATCTGAACTTAAAATGTTCAATTTCATTAAAGATGGAAAAGTAGATGGTAAAGAAGTAATTATTTCACAAAGTGGTTACACTGGTGAAGATGGTTTTGAACTTTATTGCAAACCCGAAGATACACTAGCATTATGGAATCTTTTTGTTGAAAATGGTGCAGTTGAATGTGGTCTGGGTGCGAGAGATACACTTCGTCTTGAAGCTGGTCTACCATTACATGGTCAAGACTTAACACCTGAAATATCACCAATTGAAGCACGTATTGGTTTTGCCGTTAAAGTAGATAAGGGAGATTTCATCGGACAAAGTGTCTTGAAAGACCAAAAAGAAAACGGTGCACCACGTCGTCTTTCTGCTTTTGAGTTAACAGACAAAGGTATTGCTCGTACTGACTATGAAGTTTTCGATAAAGAAGGCAACAAAGTTGGATATGTTACAAGTGGTACACAGTCACCAACAAGTAAACGTTCAATTGGCTTTGCTTTAGTTGATACTGACTTCTACGAATTGGATAAGGAATTTGTTGTTCAAGTTCGTAAAAAAGAAGTACCTGCTAAATTTGTAAAATCACCATTCCACAAAAACTAATATATTATCTTTGTATAGTATTTATAAAAAATCCAGCGATTTTTAATCGCTGGATTTTTCTTATTTAGTCTTAGATTTGATTTTACCCGTCCATTTGGCGATACCTTGTTTTAAAATATTGATATCCTTATGACCATCTTTTTTCAACATACGTGCTGCTCTTAGTGCTGTTCTTCCGTTTTGATCGTACAGAAAAACTGGTTGATCTTTACGAATGCCACCTTTTTTCATTTGGAAGGTAGAAAGGGGAATATTTCTTGCACCAAGAATATGACCATGGTTAAATTTATCTTTTTCTCTTAAATCAATCAATTGAACCTTTCTTAGATCTTTACCAAATTCTTCTTCAGATAACATGTTCACACCACGCATGCTAATATAAGCATTGATAACAAGCGCGATGATAATAACTGCTAAGATAATTAATGCAATAATCCAACTTTCCACTTTAAACTCTCCTTAAAATCTATATTTATTTTTTCTTTCTTCTTCTCTTTGCCTGTCTAAGGGCTTTTCTATATTTCCTTTGATCTTCAGTTAAGATGAAGAAATAGTAAATGCCATACAAGACCAAACCTAATACTAATAGGAATATGAGTGAACTAACAATCATGCTTAAGACAGCATCTAAATTCATCAAAAGACCGATAGCAGCAATAGCGAGAATGATAATTAAAATGGCTCTTTTCATTATTTTTCACTCCTTAATAGGTGATTAAAAGAATGTATCGCAACATCAACCTGATCATCTTTAGGGTTTTTAGTTGTTAAATATTGTAACCATAATCCTGGTTGCCCTAAATATTTTAACACAGGTACGCTACGCAATTTATTTGTTATCTGTAAAACCTCAAAAGACAAACCGAGTACAACGGGAATGAGAAGAATTCGGTTAATTATTCTTACATGAAAGGGTTCCATCGGAACGAACATATAAATCACAAAGCCAACAAGTACAGTAAATAATATAAAAGAACTACCACATCTATAATGAAGTCGTGATTGCTTTTGTACATTTTCTACTGTCAATTCTAAGTCATTTTCATAACAGTTAATGACCTTATGTTCTGCACCGTGATATTGAAAGAGTCTTTTTACCATTGGGGTCAATGATAAGAGATAGATATAACCGAGTAAAATGATGAGTTTAATTAATGTTTCTAAGAATACTTGACCAAATTTACCAGTAATTACACCTGAAAATACTTCTGCAATAAAGACCGGTACTAGAGTGAGTACAAATTTTGCAAATAAGAAAGTGAGAATTGCAATAATTGCTGTAGTAATCGCAACTTTAGCTGTACTTGTATTATTTTTTTCAGACTCTATTTTGTAGTCGTCTTTAGGGTCACGTTCATAGCGATCTGTTGCAAAGTCCATCGGCTTCATACCGTATACGACTGCCTCAAAAATCGCAACAATACCTCTTATAAAAGGGATTTTTTTCAGTTTAATTAAATTTTTGTTCTTGGGTCTTGGCATATCAAAGTATTCAATTTCACCAGTCGTGCGTCTGATCGCTGTTGCAATATGATCTGTAGACTGGAACATGACACCTTCTGGTACTGCCTGACCACCATAAATATTTTTAGTCATCTAAGCCATCCCTCTTATAGGTATTCAGTTGCCTGTTTAAGTTGATTGACGGCAGTGTCTAAAAGCTCAACATCGTCACTGGCAATTGCATCTGCTATATCAGTAACTGCCTCATCAATCTCTTCATTAGCAAGTACAATATTTTCATTTTCTCTTTCTAATACATCTGTTAATTCTAGGTCACTGACTGAATCATCAAAAGTTTCAATTGTTTCTTTAATTGAATCCCGAACTTTTACCACTTCTCCAGCTTTTACTTCCTCATCATTACGATAAGTCAAAATAAAAGCATCGAGTTTTTCTAAGTCTTCGGTCAAACGATTACTATAAGTCTCAACAATGCTAACATATTGCTCGACATTAGGGTTATCCATGTCGCGTTCAAAATTCGCGATATCTGTATCCAGGTTTTCTAAATGTAAGGATAATTGTTGGTTTCTGACTTGCTCAGTTTGTAATAGACTTTCGAGTTCACTTTTATATTCTTCTTGTTCTTGTAAAGATTCTTCTGGACTGTTAGCTGAACATCCTGCTAGAAGCAGAAAAAATGCAGCCGCAGTGAGGCTTTTTTTCATTGCACATTCTCCTATATATCATTAGACTATTCTAACATGTTAGCGTTAAAATATAAAAAGAAAATGAAATGGAAATTATTTTAATGTAAGATGTAAAGGAAAGGGTGACTGGGAAATGATCAAATTTGACAAAGTTCAAGCTTTAATTGAAAGAGAAAATCTCGATGCATTAATCATTATGAGTGACCATAACAGAAGGTATTTAAGCCGATTTACTGGTTCAAGCGGTGCCTTGGTCATTACGAGTAATCAGCGTTACTTACTCTCTGATTTTAGATATAATGTACAAGCTCAACAAGAGGCGACTGAATTTGAATTTGTCTTACAAGAAAAGGGTCTATTAGAATCTATTGTAAACTTACTTAATGAAACAGGTGCAAAAAGAGTCGGTTTTGAAGGGGAACATGTAAATTATAATACATACAAACTACTAAATGATTCCTTTGAGCTCATTGCACTGACTGGTGAAATCGAAGAAATACGTATGATTAAAAATTCAGAAGAGCTGAAATTAATTAAAGAAGCATGTAGGATTGCAGATCAATCTTATGAACACATTTTAACTTTTGTACAACCAGGTATGACGGAGTTGGAAGTTAAAAATGAACTTGAAGCGCATATGACTAAACTTGGTGCAAGTGGACCGAGCTTTGATACGATTGTTGCAAGCGGATATAGAGGTGCTTTACCGCATGGTGTCGCTTCTGATAAAGTAATTGAGTCAGGTGATATGGTCACACTAGATTTTGGTGCATACTATAAAGGCTATGCATCAGATATTACTCGTAGTTTTGGTGTCGGCGCTGTTTCTCCTGAAATGGAAAACATATATAATATTGTATTAGAGTCTCAGCTAAAGGCTTTAGCTGAAATTAAAGCGGGTATGACAGGTAAGGAAGCCGATTCAATTTCAAGAGACGTTATCAGTGCTAATGGATATGGCAAAAACTTCGGTCATTCACTTGGCCATAGTTTTGGACTAGAAGTACATGAACAACCTGGATTATCACAAAAGAGTAATACAGTGTTAAAACCGGGAATGTGTATTACTATAGAACCTGGTATCTATGTAGATGGCCTCGGTGGCGTCCGTATTGAAGATGACGCAGTAGTGACCGAAAATGGTCTAGAAAAATTAACACATAGCAGAAAAGAATTATTTATAATTGAATAGCATAGGAGGAATATTATGATTTCAGTAAACGATTTTAAAACAGGTTTAACAATTGAAACAGACGGAGGAATATGGAAAGTTTTAGACTTCCAACACGTAAAACCAGGTAAAGGTGCTGCCTTTGTACGTAGTAAGCTCAAAAACCTACGAACTGGTGCAACACAAGAGAAAACATTTAGAGCTGGTGAAAAAGTAGCTCGTGCTCAAATAGATAACAATAAAATGCAGTACCTATATGCAGATGGCGATTCACATGTATTTATGGATAACAACACATATGATCAACTTGAAATCCCTGCAGACCAATTAGAACATGAATTAAACTACCTAAAAGAGAATATGTCTGTTTCAATTATGATGTATGAAGGTGAAACACTTGGGGTAGAGCTACCTAAAACTGTTGAACTTGAAGTAGTCGAAACAGAGCCTGGCATCAAAGGTGACACGGCAAGTGGTGCTTCAAAATCAGCGACACTTGAAACTGGTGTGACGCTACAAGTCCCACTCTTTGTTAACCAAGGGGACGTGTTAGTCGTTAACACAGAAGAAGGGTCATACGTTTCTAGAGCATAAAAAAATTAAGAGCAGTTTTCCCTGCTCTTAAAATTAACTTGAATTGGTACGACCACCGGTGTAGAATATTTAACATATTATTTTATGGGAGAGTTTACGAATGAATTTAGAACAAGTCGATTCTTTAATCGAAAAAATGGAACGTGCGTCACTTACTGAAATTTCATATAAAGATAAAGACGTGGATATAAAACTTAAAAGAGAGCTGACACCGACTCAGGTACAAAGCCCACAAATAGTTCAAACTCCAAAACAAGAAGTTACAACATCCAGCAGTACACAGCCTGTAGATGAAGGAATAACTATAAAGGCTCCGATGGTAGGAACATTTTATAAATCACCATCACCTGAAGCAGATGCTTACGTTAAAGTTGGAGACAAAGTTTCAAGCTCTTCAGTCGTTTGTATTTTAGAGGCTATGAAACTATTTAATGAAATACAGGCAGAAGTATCCGGTGAAATTGTTGAGATTTTAGTAGATGATGGAGAAATGGTTGAATACAATCAACCATTATTCAGATTGAAATGATAAAAAAAGTATTAATTGCAAACCGTGGAGAAATTGCGGTCAGAATTATTCGTGCTTGTCACGAATTAGGTATTGATACTGTTAGTATTTATTCAGAAGCAGATGAGGATAGTTTACACCGGAAACTAGCTACAGAATCATACTGCATCGGACCTAAATTATCGAAGGATAGTTATCTAGACATGATAGGTATTATCACTATTGCGCAGTCAACAGGATGTGATGCAATACATCCTGGTTACGGGTTCTTAGCTGAAAATAGCGATTTTGCGGAAATGTGTGAGACATCCAATTTAATATTTATAGGACCAATGTCTGAAACTATTTCATTAATGGGTGTTAAAGATGTCGCTAAACAAACTATGATAGAAGCAAATGTACCGACTGTACCAGGTAGTGACGGCGTCGTAAAATCATTAGAAGATGCTTATTCTATTGCAGATGACATCGGTTATCCAATAATTATTAAAGCGAGCTATGGCGGTGGCGGTAAAGGTATACGTGTTGCAAGGAACAGAGATGAACTTACACAAAATTATAAGCTGACAGAACAAGAGGCTGAAAGTGCGTTCGGTAATAAGAGTTTATACATCGAGAAATTTATTGAGAACTTTAGGCACGTTGAGATTCAGGTCCTAGGTGACTATCATGGTAATGTTGTCCATCTAGGTGAAAGGGATTGTACCGTTCAAAGAAGGATGCAAAAACTTGTTGAAGAAGCACCAAGTCCCGTAATCAGTGAAAAAACTCGTCAAGAGATGGGTGAAACTGCTGTACGTGCAGCTAAAAGTATCGATTATATTGGTGCTGGAACAATAGAGTTTATATACGATTTAAACGATCATAAATTCTATTTTATGGAAATGAACACGCGTATACAAGTTGAGCACCCAGTCACAGAAATGATTACAGGTGTCGATCTTGTCAAAGCACAAATACAAGTTGCGATGCACGAACCCCTCCCATTCAAACAAAGTGATATTAACTTTGAAGGTCATGCTTTTGAATTTAGAGTGAATGCAGAGAATCCTCATAAAAACTTTATGCCTTCTGCAGGTAAGATCACAGAGTTCTTACAACCTGGTGGTTTTGGTGTAAGGATGGATACAGCCTCTTATTCAGGTTATGTGATTCCACCTTTCTATGACTCAATGATTGCAAAACTTATCGTCCATGGAAAAGACCGTGACGCTGCCTTAAGTATTGCACGTAGAGCTTTAAAAGAATTTACAATTGGTGGGATTGATACAACAATTCCATTTCACCAAAATCTTTTAGAGAACCAGTCATTTATAGATAATAATTACAATACTAACTTCTTAGTAGAAGAAGACATTATGAAATAAATACTATAATCAAAATGAAAATCGGACGTATATTACAAAACGTAGTGTGCGTCCGATTTTAATGTCAAACTATTTTTATAAGCAGAAATGTCATGGTATAATATTGATGTGAGGTGATCATAATGATTTTAGAAAATCATAGTACAGCTTTAGGCAATATTGAAATTTCTAGTGAAGTGATAGAAGTAATTGCCAGCATCGCAGTAGAAGAGACTAAAGGTGTTCACTCATTGCAAAATAACTTTGCCAGTGGTAATATCGAAAAGATTGGTAAGAAGTTTCGAGGCCGCGGTGTCAGGGTTGAAACAAAAGATGACAAAATTCATATCTCTATCTATGTTGTTTTATCGACTGACCGAAATGTGCATAACGTGGCTGAACGCATCCAAAACAATGTTAAACAGACAGTAAATGATATGTTAGAAGTGACTGTCAATGAAGTAAACGTGCACATTGTCAACATTATAAAATAGTATACAGATAGGTTTAGGTGTAAGCATGAAAAGACATGAACAAAGACAAAAGGCATTCCAATTACTTTTTCAAACGGACAAAGATATTGTAGATTTAACGAATGCTAAATATTATGAAATATATCAGAGTGAGATGTTTATAAAAGCCATAGTAGATTATTATTTCGCAAATGATGAAAGTATAAATGGTAAGATTTCATCCAGCCTAACTGGATATACGATCGACCGAATATCTAAAGTAGAACGCAATATCTTACGTATCGCAATCAGTGAGTTGGAAGTTCATGATTCACCTGTAAAAGTCGTTATTGATGAAGCTGTCAGACTTGCAAAAAATTACGGAGATAAGGATAGTCATCGTTTTGTAAATGGTGTACTTAAGAACTTTGCCGTACAAAATGAAGGGTAAGTTATATGGATAGTAATAAGTATTTAACTGTTCAATCTTTAACAAAATATATTAAATATAAATTTGACAAAGACCCGTATTTACAACGGGTCTTTCTTAAAGGTGAGCTATCGAATGTAAAGCACCATTCAAATGGTCACATCTACTTTTCAGTTAAAGATGACGCATCAGTAATCAATGCAGTTATGTTTAGATATGATGCAGAAAAACTAGATTTTAAAGCGGAAGAAGGACAAAACGTCTTACTTTCTGGAAACATCACAATCTATGAAAAAAGAGGGCAGTATCAGCTATATGTCAAGGAAATGCAGATTGATGGTGTCGGACAATTATTTTTAAAGCTTGAAGAGAATAAAAAGTACCTAGAGGAGAAAGGGTATTTTAAAGCGGACTTAAAAAAAACAATTCCAAGATTTCCAGAACATATTGCAATTGTTTCTTCAAGTACGAGTGCAGCCATTAAAGATATGATTACGACATTGACAAGACGATATCCTCTCGTCAAAGTGTCGCTCTACAATACATATGTTCAGGGTGGTCTTAGTAAACAGAGTGTTATTAATAATTTAATGGCAGCAGATAAACTCGGTGTAGATACAATTATTCTTGCCCGTGGTGGCGGATCAATTGAAGATTTGTGGACTTTTAATGAGTTGGACGTTGCCATGACCGTTGCTAATTTAAAAACTCCTATTATCACCGGAGTCGGTCATGAAACAGACTTTACACTCGTCGATTTTGTGAGTGACCTAAGAGCACCAACACCGACGGCTGCTGCAGAACAAGCTGTACCAAATCAAAGAGATTTACAGGTTAAATTAGAAGAGTTTAATCGACAGACGACGTATCAATTAAAAAATAAAATCTCCACTGATAGAAAACAACTAGAGAATCTTGCATCATATTATAAGTTTAAGAACCCTAATTTACTGTACATTGAACAGACTGAAAAACTACATGACTTCAATAAGAATATAGAGCGTTCGATGGTCAAGCAACTAACCCTATTTAAACACCAGCTGGACCGCTTAAATACTAGCTTATCTTATATGAGTCCGTCACCGAGTATTAATAAGTATCAGCAGGACTTAAATCGTTATCGTGATGGACTTTATCGTGGTGTTAGAAAAGTTCATAGACAAAAAACGGAGTCCTTAAATAATAATATTCAAGTTTTAGAGTCTGTCAGTCCGACACAGATACTAAAAAGAGGCTATTCTTTTACAACATTTAATAATAAAATTGTCTCAGATGCAAAGGAATTAAATAAGGGCGATTTTGTAGATATATCATTTAGTACCGGCAGTGTGACCGCCGAAGTTATAGAGGTGAATGAAGATGACAAAAAATGAAGCAACCTTCGAAATGAAAATGACACGACTTGAAGAAATCGTAAAATCTCTAGATGAAGATGGTTTATCTTTAGAAAAGTCACTTGAACTCTATCAGGAAGGTATCAAGCTTTCCAAAGAATGTGATGATATTCTTAAAAATGCAGAATTAAAAGTAGAAGAGCTAGTTGGAGATTCAGAAGATGAAGAATAAATATATAGATGAAGTAAAACAAAATATATTAGCTCATCTCGAATACTCCAAACACTCAACAACTATATTTGATGCGAGTCGATATTCCATTGAAGCAGGGGGAAAAGGTCTACGTGCGACACTCTTATTTACTGTGTTAGACGCGCTTGGCGAAACGCCTATGAAAGGCTTAAGTGCTGCTTCTGCTATCGAGATGATTCACACATATTCACTTATTCATGATGACCTACCAGCCATGGATAACGATGACTTAAGACGCGGTAAACCAACCAATCATATCGTTTTTGGTGAAGCGACAGCGATATTAGCAGGTGATAATCTACTAAATGAAAGTTTCAATGTCATTAGTAAAGATGAGTCATTATCTGCTGAAGTGAGAATCAAATTAATTGAGACAATCTCAACTGCCAGTGGTCAGTCCGGCATGATAAGCGGTCAGATGTTAGATATTGAAGCAGAAGAGAAGATTACTTCATTAGAAGAATTAGAAATTATACATTCCTTTAAAACCGGTGCTCTAATAAAAGCGCCAGTCCTTTCTGCATGTATCATCGCTAATGCAAGTGAATCAGTTAGTTTACAACTTGAACGATTTAGTGAAATTATCGGTGTGCTCTTTCAAATTAAAGACGATATTCTAGATATAGAGGGACAGGTTGAACTCACAGGTAAGAATTCTGGTTCAGATGTTAAAAAAGGTAAGGTTACTTATGTGAGTGAACTTGGATTAGATGGTGCGAAGTCGGCATTAGCAGAAAAAGTTGACCAGGCTAATATGATACTTGAAACTTTAGAAAGAGACATTTCCATAGAGGGATTAAGACAAATTGTCTCTATATTTGCTGACAGAAACCAATGATAATTCATAGGTATATGAATTATCATTTTTCTTTTTGGGAGTACTATATAGTGTTATAATGAGTAATAGTAAATTTAAAGGTGGTTGCTATATGAATATATATAGTATTGAAGAGCCTTCATTTCTGAAAAACTTAAATGATAAGGAGCTCGAAGAACTTGCAAGTGATATTAGGGAATTCCTAATAGAATCATGTGCAATTACAGGCGGCCACATCGGAGCAAACTTAGGTGTTGTTGAATTAACAATTGCCCTTCATAAGTACTTTGATTCGCCAACTGACAAACTGATTTTCGATGTCGGACATCAGGCATATATACACAAGATCCTAACAGGTAGAATCGATAAGTTTCCTACACTTCGTCAATACGAAGGCTTATGTGGTTTTCCTAAAATGCGAGAAAGTGAACATGATGTATGGGAAGCGGGCCATTCATCAACGTCCTTATCTGCAGCGATGGGATTTGCCAAAGCGAGAGATATTAAAAGTGAAAACAGTCATGTCGTCCCAATTATTGGTGATGGTGCTTTAACTGGCGGTATGGCTTTAGAAGCATTAAATCATATCGGTAGTGATAAGACGAATATGACGATTATTTTAAATGATAATGAAATGAGTATTGCACCAAATGTTGGTGCCTTACACAACATGCTTGGACGCATGCGTACGAATACACAGTATAATAAATTAAAACACGGTGCTGAAGGTTTTATCGAGAAATTACCACAAGTTGGAACGACTTTAAGAGATTTAGCAGACCGCGTAAAAGATAGTACTAAGTACATGTTTGTTGATGGCGTCTTCTTTGAAGAACTGGGCATTAAATACATTGGTCCAGTCGATGGTCACAGTTTCGAAGACTTAGGTGCCGCAATTAAAACTTCAAAAGAGTATGATGGCCCCGTTATCATTCACGTGATTACTAAAAAAGGTAAAGGGTACCACCCAGCTGAACATGATAAGTTAGGTGTTTGGCACGGCTTAGGTCCATATAAGATGGAAACTGGAGAAGTGCTTGGTAAAAAGGAAACGGAGTCTTGGAGTGGCTTTATGTCCAACACTGTCTTAGAGCATGCAAAAAAAGATGAACGTATTGTTGCCTTAACGCCTGCTATGCCTGTTGGTAGTAAACTTACTAAGTTCCAAAATGAATTACCAGAACGTTTCTTTGACGTTGGTATCGCTGAACAACATGCTTTAACTATGGCAGGTGGTTTAGCTGCAGCAGGCTTAAAACCATATCTAGCGATTTATTCGACCTTTTTACAGCGCGGTTACGACCAGCTTTTACATGATGTTGACCGTCAAAACTTAGACGTTTTAATTGGTATAGACCGTAGTGGTTTAGTTGGTGCAGATGGTGAAACACACCAAGGCGTCTTTGATATTAGCTTCATTACACCATTACCAAATATTACGTTAATGATGCCTAGAGATGAGATAGAAGCTGCAGCCATGATTGATTTATCATTCAACACTAATGGTCCTATGGCAATTAGGTATCCTAGAGGTAATGTCCTTGGTTTAGATCCAAGTGAAGAAAGAGCGCCAATTAAATACGGTAGTTGGGAAGTGTTAGAAGAAGGAAATGATATTGTTTTAATTTCCTACGGCCCAACTTTACAGATGCTCACTGAAGCAGCGACAACACTTAAAGACCTTGGAATTAATGCTAAAGTTATTAATGCTAGATTCATTAAGCCTTTAGATTTTGACTGCTTAGATCAATTAGGTGCCAACAGCATGCCAATCTTTGTTATTGAAGAAGCAATGCTGACAGGTGGTTTAGGTTCTATGATTGCATCATATTTTACTGATAATAAGTATAGAAATACTATTCAAAGATTAGGTATTGATAACGAATATATTGAACATGGTGATGTTGATCTACTACTCAATGATATCGGAATCAGTGTTGAAAATATCGTAAATAAAAGTCGTCGTATTGTTGAGGATAGTCATGAAAAAAATGCGAACTGATGAGTATATTTTTGAACATTTTAATATCGGCTCATTAACAGACATCCAGCGTATGATTATGGCGGGAAAAGTATTAAATAATAATGAGTTAGTCTATAAAGCTTCTGATAAGTTAGATCCCGCTAAAGCAAATATTAGATTTAAAAATGTTAAAGAGTATGTGTCTCGTGGTGGTTTGAAGTTACAACATGCAATTCGTCATTTTAATATCGATTTAAACAATAAAATCATGTTGGACATTGGATCATCTACGGGTGGTTTTACGGATTGTGGATTGAAGCACGGGGCTTCATATATCTATGCTGTGGATGTAGGTACAAATCAACTGGATTATAGCCTTAGAATAGATGAACGTGTTAAGGTCATGGAACAGACTAACTTTAAAGATACAGATATTAATGATTTCACTCGTTTACCTGAATTGATTACTATTGATGTTTCCTTTACTTCTATTGTTCCAATTCTTAGACATATTGAAGTGTTGTTTAAACATGATTATAGTATTGTCGCCTTAATTAAGCCCCAGTTTGAGAGTTATCTTGAAGAGCGAGAAGCGCATGGGATTATAACGAATTTAGAGACCCATGAAAGTGTTATAAATCGGGTGATTGATGAAGCGAACAAGATTGGTTTATATGCGTATTCACTTGACAAATCACCGATTAAAGGTACCAAAGGTAATGTAGAATATTTATGCTACCTTAGCAATGTAGATATAAATAATAATCAAGTCAGAACAGAAGACATCACTACTATTGTTAATAGTTGATGTCTTCTGTTTTTGCTTTCCAAGAATATAAACTTATGATAATATGATGTATAAATATACACATGATTTTAACCAAGGGGGATATTCAATGTCGAACAAGTCAATCAGGCAAATAAAGATTAGAGAAATTATTACTAACAACAAAATTGAAACACAGGAAGAGCTTGTAGATAAGTTAAATGAACACAAGTTCAATGTTACACAAGCAACTGTCTCAAGAGATATCAAGGAATTGCAGTTAATTAAAGTACCATCTCCAGGCGGAGAATATGTATACAGTATGCCTAAGGATAGACAGTATCATCCACTAGAAAAGCTCGGTCGATATCTAATGGATAGTTTCGTTAAGTTGGATTTTACTGGTAACTTACTTGTCTTAAAAACCTTACCAGGTAATGCACAATCAATTGGTGCGATTATCGATCAACTAGAGTGGGAAGAGGTCGTTGGTACGATTTGTGGCGATGACACATGCTTACTCATTTGTAGAGATGAAGAATCACAGCAATTAATTAAAGATCGAATTTTTAATCTCATTTAATTGGAGTGTTGAATGTGTTACTAAGACTCAGTGTGCAGAACTTTGCTGTATTAGAAAATATAGAAGTTGATTTTTCAAAGGGCATGACAGTATTGACGGGGGAATCTGGTGCCGGAAAATCAAAAATTATTGAAGCGATCGGATACTTAGAGGGGAAACGTGCATCTCAAGAAGATATCAGGCATGGAAAGTCCGGTGCTGTCATTGAGGGTGTATTTGATTTTCCAAGTAATGAAAAATTAAATCAATTATTAGCTGACTCAAGTATTGAAGAAGATGAGTTGTATATTGTTCGTAGAGAAATTATGACGAATAGTAAAAGCTTGATTAAAATAAATAATAAGATGATCACTTTAAATCAGCTTAAAAACATTATGGAACATGTTTTATCCATACATTCTCAATCCACACATAGAGAAGTGTTAGATAAGTCCGAGCAGTTGGATTACTTGGATCGATATATTGGTTTAGTCAAGGAGGATATTTTCACAACATATACTCATGATTACCAAGCTTATCAATCTGTAAAGTCTCGTAAGGAAGAGTTAGAATATAAAGATAGAAATAGACTGACACAACTTGAATTGTTAAAGCATCAATATAGTGAACTATCAACATTAGAATTAAAAGAGGACGAAGAGACAGAACTAGAAAATGAGCTTGAGTTTTTATCGAACTATGAAAATATTAATGACGCATTAAATCAGATTAAGTCCTTACTTGTCAGTGAATATCCACCTCAAGGTATGCTTTACGATATCAATCAGTCGTTAGAAACGATTACTCGTTATGATGAGTCATACATTTCTTATAAAGATACATTGACAGATGCATATTACCTACTGACAGAGTTGAATTCACAAGTATCAAATGATTTGTCATCACTCGATTATGACAGTGACCGTTTAAATGCAATCCAATCGAGATTAAATCAAATTAATCAATTAAAGAGAAAATATACTAAAACATTTGAAGGATTGTTAGAATTTCAAACGCAATTAAAATCAGATATTGATGATTTAGAGAATATTTCACAGTCATTTGATCGACTTCAAAAAGAAGAAAAAATGCTTTACGACAAGATGGAAGCATCAGCAGAACGATTGCATCAATATCGATGGGACAGAAAACATTTTCTTGAAAGTAAATTAAGACATGAATTGTCAGAGCTTGAAATGCCAGATGTACAGTTTGAAATCAATTTAAAAGAATCACAATTTAATCCTTTAGGATACACAGACGCTGAATTCTTGATCGCAGTCAATAAAGGTGAACCACTAAAACCGTTGAATAAAATTGCATCCGGTGGGGAAGTGTCCCGTGTAAGTTTAGCGATTAAAACGATTTTCTCTGACTTCGAACATGATTCACTTATAATATTTGATGAAATAGATACTGGAGTGAGTGGTCAAGTTGCTGCGCGTATGGTAGAAAAGATGAAGTTGTTGAGTAAGCAAAGACAAGTACTCGCTATTTCACACTTACCACAAGCCGCTGCAACTGCAGATTTCCTCCTTCACGTAGAGAAATCTAATGTCGATGACAGAACACAATCTACAGCATCTTATTTAACTGAAGAGGAGAAAGTCGAAGAAATTGCACGTATGATTAGTGGATCTAAGATCACAGAAGCTGCACGTTTGAATGCAGAAGAATTGCTGAGAACTGGAAAAGAATAAGTTTCTTCCTAAATAGAAGAGGGTGGAAATCTAAAAATTAGATTTCCACCCTCTTTATTATTTACGCTGTAGTCACATAGACCTACATTTATTTCTCATCACCAGATTTTCTTCTTCTAACTAAGAAGCCTAGGCCTAGTGCTGCAAGTAATGCTGCAAATACAGTTGTGCCTTGTTCATTAACACCTGTATTTGGTAACACTGCTACTTGATCATCTGTAGTTTCTACCACTGGATTACTATCTTTCTGCGTAATTTCTTTTACTTCATTTTTAGATATAGACCCTTCAGCCTGATCAACTTGACCTACATTTTCTGTGTAGACTTTAGAATGAGTATTTGTACCATCAGATGAATCTCCACCATGTTTTTCAGATGTTGGTGGGATAATAGTGTTTTCTTTGTTAGATTCACCGTAAACTACAGCATATTGACTGAAGCTAGAAGTTTCAAATACGACATAGTCATCGTCAGTTCTGAATGAAATGGCCTCTAGCGTTTCACCAATATCCCCTAGATAATATAGATTTGATACATATCCATTAGCAGGTAGGTAAACTGTAACAGGGTTGTTCAAGTTATATAATGAACCATCACTATTTAGAATATGAATATCATATAAATCATGTGTTGCATCAATGGCATTTGAAGGATTAAGTACAGTTACTTCTAACTGCTTGCCAACTAGCTCATCAGACACACTATAAACTCTAATAGCAGTATCTGGATCTTCTAATGAAGATGAAACATCATCAGTTGCTTCACCATTATCATCATCTAAGTCAGTTGATTCATCTCTTCCTACAACTTCTTCAGATTCATCATCTGATTCATTATCTCCATTACTTGGTTGTTCTGGTTGATCTTCAGTACTGTCATCAGAGATATTATCACTATTTGAATCATTTGGAGACTCGTCATCTGAGCCATTTTCATCATTACTATCACTCGGTGAATCTACTTCAGTACTATCATCAGAATCATCGTCTCTTTGATTCTCATCTGTAGATGTATCTTCATTCGAATCATCAGCAGATTCATCGTCATCATCAACTGGTACTTCAGGTGTAGAGTCATCTCCTGACTTATCAGTGCTTTCGTCGTCATCTTCTTCAGGTGCCTCTGGAGTAGAACCATCATCTGAGTTATCAGTACCTTTATTATCATTTTCTACTGGTGCTTCGGGTGTAGAGCTGTTGCCTGAGTTATCAGTACCTTCGTCGTTATCTTCTTCAGGTACTTCAGGGATAGAGTCATCACCTGAATTATCAGTACCTTCATCGTTATCTTCTTCAGGTGACTCAGGAGTAGAATCATCACCTGAGTTATCAGTAGCTTCATTGTCATCTTCTACTGGTGCTTCTGGAGTAGAATCATCATCTGAGTTATCAGTACCTTCATCGTCATCTTCAATTGGTGCTTCTGGTAGTGCTGATGTGGCAACATCACCTGCATACATCCAGCCGATTGTTGACCCGTCTGCGACATTTTCAAGTAGGTAGTATTCTTCATAATTGTAAATTTCAGAGCGAACCACTCGAACATCTTCTCCTAAGTAGTTGCTGGCATCGGCAGTTTTAACATCTGTGATACTTTCATAAATCCCTCTATTTTGGTTAGTGATACTTCCGGCAAGATTTGATTTATCTCCTTCAAAAGTAGGCATATAAATGCTTGGCGTAGTGACTTTATTATAGAGGTTGTTGTAACGACCTTGGATTAAGCTAATCACATCTTCATAAGCATATCCATGTGATTGGAAATATTCATATGGGTCAGGTGAAGCTGTTCCACCTAAAATGTTTGAAACTTCTACGTGAGACCATAATGTACCATTTCCTGAACTATCCGCTCTTTCAGCTGGAAGTTTATATTTATAAAGTAGATTAGCAATATAGTCTGCGTAGTTATTAATTGATCTTGCGAAGTCATGTTGGTTATCGTGTCGTACAAGTTCTACTTGTAAATGAATTTCATTTGATACAGGACCCGCACCATAAGCGAGATAATCTGTATTTGCAACTTGAATGATGTTATCAGCATCTACAAAGGCATGTACAAAGGCATTTTCCCAATTCTCGGACATGTAACTAATCTCGCCATGTATCGTTGAGTTATCATTACCAACATCATGTAACACCACACCTGAAGGTTGGCCAACTTTACCGTTTTCAGGCTCCCATCCAATGTTAGATTCATAAGCATATTGAGGTAGATGATCAATAATATCGTATTGAATTTCTGCTACTTCAAAATTATTTTCTGCAATATAACTATTAATATCCGTAATTGCTTGAGACATTGACATTGCACTCATTGTGCTAAAGACCTGATTCTCATCAATCTCAACACCATGTTCATCTTCAACGGCTTGTGTCAATTCCTTCAGTGTTTCTTCATCAGCTTCAATATTGTCAGCATTTTCTTCTATAAACGCTGTACGTTCCTCAGCAGATTTATTTTCTAATTCACTCGTAAGTGTTTCAGAATCATATTTATATGTAGCTTTTTCTGATTCGTCAGTTGCTGATTTGTTGATCTCTACATCTTCAACTGTCTCTTCAATTTCTTCAGCTTCTTCTATTGATTCTTCAATATTTGTATCAGTTTCATCTATTTTTGTAGCATCAGTAGCTTCTTCTGATTCTGGATTACTTTCTTCTTTTGAGGTTTCTACAGTCTCTTCCTCAGTAGATTCATCTGATTCTACGTTTTCTTCTGCTTTAACTTCAGGGGTAGACTCAGCGTTTTCTTCTAGAGTTTCTTCAACAGTTGAATTAGCGATTTCTACTTCTGTAGTATCCGTTTCTTCTTCAGTTTCCGTATTATTTTCTTCCTGTGAAGGTGCTTCATTTACTTCCTCAGAAGTTGCTTCTGAATCAGCAATTTCTGATGTCACTTCTTCAACATCTTGTGCTGGTTCTTCTACTGGCTCACTTACAGTCGTTGAATCTGAGTTTTCTTCTGTGGTTTCTTCAACAGTGGTTTCTGTACTTTCTAATGTAGTATCCGTTTCTTCTTCAGTCTCAGGATTACTTTCTTCTTGTGAAGGTACTTCAGTTACTGCCTCAGTAGTCACTTCTGATTCTTGAAAAGCTGCTGTTACATTTTCATTAGTGGACGCCGTGTTTTCAACAGTTTCTTCTTCACTTTGGACATCTTCTTCAACCGTTTCTTCTTCCGCTGTCTCACTATTCTCTGACTCAGTTGACTCTAACTCGTCAACATCTTCATTAACTTCACTTTCTTCATCTTCAGGAGCGGCTTCTTCATCCGATTCTAGAGTTTCTTCTGTATTTTCTTCTTCAACAATTTCTTCTGAATCGTCACTTTCATCCGTATCGTCATCTGGTAAATTATCAACTTCACCGTCTTCTTCATAGTAAGTTTCTAAATTTTGTTCGTAACTTTTCTCTTCTTGATCAATCTCATCTGCACTAGCGACCATCGTTGAGGCAAGTAAACTTGTAGAAAGTAGGGTTGGGATAATTAAACGATTCTTGTACTTCATTAAAAGTAACCTCCATCAATTAATTTATAAGGCAATTATAGAAGAGTAAAGTCACAAAATTATCAAAATTTACAGAATTTAATACAATTGTAATATAAAAATCCCCCAAAAGTTACAATTAACATACTCGTCTGTAACCGTTGGAGGCCATAAAAAACTATTAATTTGTCTCGTCATTTTCTTTAAGTTTTTTTAAAAATCTTTCTTGTGCACGTTTATTTTTTCTTTCTCTATGAAGGAGGTAACCCCCAATGAACCAAACACCAACAATAGTCATAATTAAACCAACTATAAATTGGAGGGCTGTATAAGTAAAGGGATCGATTACGATACCGAATATGCTGTCTCGCATCAATTTGATTCCGACCCCAGCAATTATAAATGGGATAACAAGTATTAATAAAGCGATAATTTTCTGCATTAACATGCTCCTAATCTAAAATACTAGTTATATTATACATTAAATAATAGCTTAAAAATTTAAGAATTTATGAAATTATTAGTTCTAATATTCTTAATAATTAAACATTCGTAATACACTTTTCTTTTATATATTTTAAAGTTATCCTTAATGTAAGGGCTTACAAACAATGGATGATACAAGCGTTTTATATTAAATATTGTATAATGAATGTAGGAGGGATTATTATTAATTTTGACAGCATGTTAAATCACAACAGGAGTCCTTCTCAGTCTATAGCTTTGGTTCGTGCAGACTCAAATGAGCTCTTAGAAATAGTCAGAGAAACAGTCGAAAAACATGAAATAAAATGGCACCTCTATGATGATGAATCGTTATTAGTGAATTCATTTAAAGATATGGCTTTTGACTATCAGTCTTACGACATAGAAATACATGATGTTAAAGGGGATACCGAAGCGGCTGACCTAGCTGCTAAAGATATTCACAGTGGTCGGGCCAGTGTGTTAATGAAAGGATTAATATCGACAGGAACAATACTCAAAGCAGTGCTTAATAAGGAATTAGATTTATTAGATAAGAAGGTACTATCACATGTTGCCTTATTCGACATACCGACGTATCACAAGCCTATT
The DNA here is from genome assembly GCF_011634875.1 of Jeotgalicoccus sp. S0W5. NCBI lineage: Bacteria > Bacillati > Bacillota > Bacilli > Caryophanales > Staphylococcaceae > Jeotgalicoccus > Jeotgalicoccus sp. S0W5. The sequence goes on from NZ_SIRQ01000003.1 coordinate 365,217, forward strand.
ATTATCAGTGATGCAGCTATGAACATTGATGTCGACAATGAAAAGAAAGTTAATATTATAGAGAATGCAATAGAGGTCGCAGAAAATCTCAATATCAATAAACCAAAAGTAGCCTTAATTTCTGCAGTTGAAAAAGTGAATGAGAAGATTCATTCTACAGTCACAAATGATACAATTGTAAAAGCTGATTTATTTTCAAATGCGATCGTCGATGGACCAATGTCATATGACTTAGCAATGTCAGCTACTGCTAGTGAAATTAAAGGCTATAAATCTGAAGTTGCAGGTGATGCGGATATTCTCATCATGCCTCACATTGATGCAGGCAACGTTTTATATAAAGCATTAACAGTATCAGCTGGTGCACATAGTGCAGGTATAATTACTGGTTTAAAAGTCCCATTTGTACTCACATCTCGGGCAGATACTAAAGTAGAAAAATACAATTCAATCAAACTCGCACTACAAATGCTCAACTAAATTTAGGAGGATGTTTAAGATGATATTTACGGAAATGGAACATGGGGATTACGAACAACTTGTATTTTGTCAGGATAAACAAAGTGGCTTAAAGGCGATCATTTGTATACATGATACAACACTCGGTCCAGCCCTTGGAGGTATTAGATTTTGGAACTACGATAAGGAAGAAGATGCAATCACTGATGTGTTAAGACTTGCTAAAGGCATGACATACAAGAATGCTGCAGCTGGCTTAAACCTCGGTGGTGGTAAAACAGTAGTAATCGGTGACGCTTCAAAAGATAAGTCTGAAGCCTTCTTCCGTTCTTTAGGACGTTACATTGAAAACCTTGGTGGTCGTTATATTGCTGCTGAAGACGTCGGTACCACAGTATCAGACATGGACTATATCTTCCAAGAGACTGATTATGTTTGCGGAATTTCTGAGGCATACGGCTCATCTGGTAACCCGAGCCCATTTACAGCGCTTGGATTATTCCGAGCAATGCAGCGTACTGCTAAAGAAGCATTTGGTAGTGATGATCTTTCAGGAAAAACGATCTCCGTTCAAGGCGTCGGAAACGTTGCTTACAGCTTATGTGAGTTACTACATGAATCAGGAGCAAATTTAATTGTTACAGATATTAATGAAAAAGCAGTTCAACGAGCTGTAGATAACTTCGGTGCTAAGGCAGTAGGTTTAGATGAAATATATAGTGTAGATGCTGATATCTTTGCACCGTGTGCACTTGGTGGAATTTTAAATGATGACACGATACCACAACTGAAGGTTAAAGCAGTATGTGGTAGTGCAAACAACCAGCTATTAGACATTGAGAAACATGGACAAATGTTAACGGATGCAGGAATTATGTATGCGCCAGATTATGTCGTTAACTCTGGTGGGGTAATCAATGTTGCTGATGAGCTAGAAGGTTATGACAAAGAACGTGCGACATCTAAAGTTAACAATGTATACAATCAAATCGACAAAATTTTTACGATAGCAAAAGAGCAAAATATCTCACCTCAACACGCAGCTGATCATCTTGCTGAGAGTCGCATTGAAGCCATTCAAAACGTCAAAAGTGTCTTCACTCAAAAAGATAAAAATATTCTAAGTGGTAGAAGAAAATAATGTCTATTTTATCATTAGTAATCAATCTCGGGAGCACGACTACAAAAGTCGCGCTCTATCGAGATTTATCTTGCCTAGAAGTTAAGACCTACTCGCATGACAAGGCTCTAATTTTAATGCCTCTCATAGACCAAAAGTCAGTTCGCTTTGACACAGTGATGGGCTTTTTACGAGAGTGTAATGTAACTGCAGAAGAGTTGGATATCGTCTCAGCACGGGGTGGCCTATTAAGACCCATTGAAGGCGGCACTTATTTAATTAATGAAGAAATGTTAGATGACCTCATTTCTAAGAGATACGGTGATCATGCTTCTAATCTAAGTGGTATACTCGCCAATGAATTTACAAAACAGTACGGTATTAAGGCAGTAATTACTGATCCTGTTGTCGTGGATGAACTGTGTGACGAAGCAAAATATACAGGTTTAAAAGGTGTTAGAAGAACATCAATCTTCCATGCACTTAATCAAAAAGCAGTCGCCAGAAAATATGCAGATTCAATTGATAAAAACTACAAAGACTTGAAGCTTATTGTCGTACATATGGGCGGAGGTATTACTGTTGGTGCTCATAAACACGGCAAGGTTATCGACGTTAATAATGGTTTAAATGGTGACGGACCAATGAGTCCAACACGTGTCGGTTCAGTTCCAGTCAATGCACTATTGAAATATAAAGCCGATAATAATTTAAGTGATGAAGCAATTATTTATACTGCTTCTAAAGCAGGTGGCTTAATATCCCACCTTGGTATAGAAGATGTACGCACTGTCGTTCAAAATATTGAAAATGGAGATAAGCATAGTAAAGAAGTACTTGATGCAATGATTTACCAGATTGCCAAAGAAATCGGCGGAAAAGCTGCCATTCTAAAAGGGCAGGTTGACCAAATCATCTTAACAGGTGGAGTCAGTTATAGTGACTATGTTATCAATGGCATTAAAGAATATATTGCCTACATTGGACCAGTGACCGTTTACCCAGGTGAATTGGAGATGGATGCATTAGCCTACGGTGCATACTCCGTAATTCAAGATAATAACAAGCTAAAATACTATAAAGCAGGTGGTCAATAATGACTAAAAATTACGATACCGTCGTAATCGGTGGTGGAACAGCTGGCTATGTGGCAGCAATTAAACTCAGTCAACTTGGTCAGAGTGTTGCTGTTGTTGAAAAAAGTAAGCTCGGTGGTACTTGTTTGAACCAAGGATGTATTCCTACAAAAAGCTTTTTAAAGAGCGGAGAAATGATAGAGAATATGAAAACAGCATCTCGTTTTGGTTTAGAGAATCATACACCATCTTTTGATATTAAAAATATTAATAGTGTAAAAGACAAGGTTGTAAACCAGATGCAAAATGGCATTAAATACTTACTTGATAAGAATAAGGTGGATGTAATTGAAGGTACGGCAACGATTCTTGGGCCCTCACTTTTTTCACCGCTTGCCGGTGCAGTCAGCGTATCCTATGAAGATGAATCTATGGAAAGTGAAGTCCTTGTCAATGACCAAGTGATTATAGCGAGTGGTTCAAGGCCAATAGAATTACCATTCCTTTCATTTGATCATAAGGTTGTCCTATCTAGTAACGACTTAATGCATCTTGAAAATATACCCAAAAAAGTTGCACTGATTGGCGGCGGCGTCATAGGCGTTGAATTTGCGACTATCCTATCATCTTTCGGTAGTGAAGTGACTTTAATTGAAGCGGCTGACCGACTCTTAATTCAAGAAGAAAAAGATGCTTCAAAAGCAGTTGAAAAATCCTTAAAAGACAAAGGTGTCAGAGTGTTAACCGGTTTTACACTGGATCCAGACGATATAGAGATTAAAGATGACCATGGTGAAATAGTGGTGAATAGTGAAAAAGAAAGCTATGATAAAATTATCGTTGCTGTTGGAAGACAACCTAATACAGATCAACTCGGCATTCAAAATACGAAAGCTCAAGTGACTGGTAAAGGTACGATTGAGGTTAATGAGTACTATCAGACTAAAGAATCTCATATTTATGCCATCGGAGATGTTATAAATACGCCTCAACTTGCACACGTTGCGATTGAAGAAGCGGTTATCGCTGCAGAGCATATAGCAGATCAGAAACCACTGACTTTGGACTATAATAAGATCCCTAGATGTGTCTATACCTCACCAGAGATTGCATCAATTGGTATGACCACTGAAGCTCTAAAAGAGAATGGAATAGATTTTAAAACCCATAAGTTACCTTTACAAACAATCGCAAAAGCTGTGATTGAAAATGGTGGAGAAGGTTTTATAAAGCTAAATGTGTCACCATCAGGTGATATTTTAGGAGCGACAATTGTCGGTGCACATGCGACTGAGTTAATCAACAGTATATCTATTGCAGCATTTATGAATGCATCAACGCTAGAATTATCTAGTGCTACATTTGCGCATCCATCAGTTGGTGAAATCATAAAAGAAGTCGGACTCGATGCAGAAGACATCGCAATCCATGTATAGGAAGGTGAGACATATTGTTATCACATAAAGAAACAGATTTAACAGAATCGGATTTAAAAGAAATGTATAAATTAATGGTCTTATCAAGGCGACTAGATGAACGTATGTGGTTGTTAAACCGTGCAGGTAAGCTACCCTTTGTTATTTCTTGTCAAGGTCAAGAGGCAACCCAAGCTGGTACTGCCTTTGCTTTAGATAAGGAAGTTGACATTCTAAGCCCTTACTATAGAGATCTAGCCTTAGTGACACACTTCGGTATTACACCAGAAGAAACGATGTTATCTGCCTTCGCAAGAGGTGCTGATGTACAAAGTGGTGGACGTCAGATGCCTGGACACTTTTCTAAAAAGGAAAGTAATATTTTAACTCAAGGTTCTACCGTAACGACTCAAGTGATTCATGCTGTAGGTGCGAGTTACGCCTTTAAAATGGATGGTAAAAAAGCTGTTGCCTTAACCACTTTAGGGGAAGGTTCAACTTCTCAAGGGGATTTTCATGAAGGCTTAAACTTCGCAGGTGTCCACGATTTACCATTTATATGTCTAATTGAGAACAATAAGTATGCCATTAGTGTACCGACAAGCCTTCAATATGGAGCAGAAAAGTTGTCTGACCGTGCAATTGGTTATGGTATGCATGGTGAACAAGTAGATGGTAACGATCCAATTGCGGTATATAAAGTAATGAAAGAAGCCCGTGAACGTGCTATTAACGGCGATGGTGCTTCCTTAATCGAAGCCTTATCCATTCGATTAACCCCACATTCTTCTGATGATGATGATAAATATAGAGATCCAGAAGAATTAAAGAAAGATAAGAAAAATGATTGTATAGACTCGTTTAAAACATATTTACTAAGTGAATCTATCGTCGATGAGTCTTGGTTAGAAGAATTAGAAAAAGAAATTAAAGAAACTGTCAATCAAGCAACAAAAAGAGCTGAAGCTGCACCTTATGCAGAACCAGAATATGCGCTTAAACACGTTTATGAGGAGGTAAACAATGGCTAAATTGTCTTATCTCGATGCTATAAAAGATGCATTATTTACTGCCATGGAACAAGACGATGATGTTTTTGTACTTGGAGAAGATGTAGGTAAAAAAGGTGGCGTTTTTAAAGTAACGGAAGGCCTACAAGAAAAATTTGGTGAAATGAGAGTTTTAGATACGCCACTTGCCGAAAGTAATATTGCAGGAACTGCCATTGGGGCAGCGATGGTGGGCAAAAAACCAGTCGCTGAAATTCAGTTTGCAGAATATATTTTACCTGCAGTCAATCAAATATTAAACGAGGCTGCTAAAATTAGATACCGTTCAGACAACGACTGGAATGCGCCACTTGTCATCAGAGCACCATTTGGTGGTGGAATTCACGGCGCACTGTATCATTCACAGTCCATCGAATCAATTTTTGTTTCTACACCAGGTCTAAAAGTCGTTGTGCCATCGAATCCTGCCGATGCAAAAGGTTTATTAATGGCTGCCATTAAAGATAACGATCCGGTCTTATATTTTGAACACAAGAAAGCTTATCGTCTCTTAAAAGGTGAGGTGCCAGAAGGGGAGTATATCGTACCTATTGGACAAGCGAATACTGTCCGGAGCGGGGATGATATTACCGTCATTACTTATGGCTTATGTGTTAATTATGCTGTACAAGCTGCTGAACAGTTATCTAAAGATGGATATGAAGCAGAGATATTAGACTTACGAACATTGTATCCACTTGATAAGGAATCAATTATTAAAGCAGCTTCTAAGACAGGTAAGGTGCTACTTGTAACAGAAGATAATTTAGAAGGTAGCGTAATGAGTGAAGTTTCTGCAATCATCGGTGAAAATTGCCTCTATGATTTAGACGCACCAATTACGCGATTAGCTGGTCCTGATGTACCATCTATGCCATATGCACCACCTATGGAAGACTTCTTTATGATGAACCCAGAAAAAATATACAATAAAATGCTCACACTAAGTGAATACTAGGGAGTGAAATAATGATTGAAATTACGATGCCTAAATTAGGGGAAAGTGTCACAGAAGGTACAATTGAAAATTGGTTGGTCAAAGTTGGGGACCATGTCAATGAATATGATGCAGTATGTGAAGTTAACACGGCAAAGGTAACTGCAGAAGTTCCTTCTGTTTACGACGGTGTAATTAGAGAAATCCTCATTAATGAAGGTGAGACTGTAGAGGTGGGAACACCAATCTATAAAATTGAACCTGACAATGCAGCAGTTAAAGAAGAAGTTGATGAAGAAACTGATGATTCAGAGATAAATGATGTACCTTCAGAAAATAAAGAATCAGTTAAAGCTAGTTCAGATAACAATTCTTCTAAACGACTATCACCTGTAGTGATGAGAATGTTGAGTGAACATGGTTTGGATGCCAATAGTATAGAAGGCACAGGCTTTGAGGGACGAATAACTAAGAAAGATGTAGAAAAATTCATTGCTTCTGACAACCAACAGCAAACTGTAAATAAAACTGATTCAGCACCAAAAGAGACGCCTCATATATCTACACAAGAAACAGGCGTAACAGCTGGTGAGAAAATCAAGGTTAAAGGTGTTCGTAAAGAAATTGCTAAACGCATGGTACAATCAAAAACTGAAATTCCACATGCTTGGCTCATGATGGAAGTCGATGCGACAAATCTAGTAAATTTACGTAACAAACACAAGGCAAAATTTAAAGAAACAGAAGGTGTTAATTTAACTTACTTCTCTTATTTCGTTAAGATTGTTTCTGAAGTACTTAAAGATTTCCCGCTGTTAAACAGTTCTTGGGACGGTGACACAATTACAGTTCATAAAGATATCAACTTATCTATTGCGGTTGCAGACGAAGACCAGCTCTTTGTACCGGTCATAAAAAATGCAGATGATCGTTCATTAAAAGGCATCGCTAAGTCTATCAACGAACTTGCAACTAAGGCGAGAACGAAAAAGTTAACGGGTGAAGACATGGCTGGTGGTACATTTACTGTAAATAATACTGGTGCCTTTGGCTCTGTGCAGTCTATGGGTATTATCAATCAACCGCAAGTTGCGATTTTACAAGTTGAATCCATAGTAAAGAAACCAGTCTTCATAGATGATATGTTAGCAGCAAGACACATGGTAAACCTATGTCTATCGATTGATCACAGAGTTTTAGATGGTCTCATGGCTGGAAACTTCTTACAAGCAGTTAAACAACGAATTGAAAATATTGACCCAGATCATTCGTCAGTTTATTAACTTTACAAACTTCTTTTAGCGGTCTAGAATAAAAGTAATTACTAGACTCGTCTTGAGTCAAAAAAGGAGTTTTAGTATGGATTTAGATTTTAACCTATACATGCAAGATCTCGTTCAAAATGCTAGAAATGAATTAACTGAATCTGGGTACACAGAATTACGTACACCTGAAGATGTAGATCAAGCTTTAAATAAAGAAGGTACTGCCTTAGTTATGGTGAACTCTGTTTGTGGTTGTGCAGGTGGTATCGCAAGACCTGCTGCAATCCATTCCTTAAACTATGACAAACGTCCAGACCAATTGTTAACGGTTTTTGCTGGTCAAGATAAGGAAGCAACAGAACAAATGAGAGATAGAGCACCAGATTACTTACCTTCCTCACCATCATTCGCATTTTTCAAAGATGGAAAAATTGTCGATATGATTGAAAGACATGAAATAGAAGGTCACGAAATAATGAGTGTAATGACTGGAATTCAAGCTTGGTTTGAAGAACACGGTAAAGAAGTTTAAAAAACACCGGTTTGTGTCCTAGGATACAAACCGGTGTTTCTCATTTTTAAAATGAAGTTAAATATGAGATGCCCATCATTAGTCCTGAAACAACAATCAGTATAATCATGAACCATATGATGAATTTTTGAACGTTTTTATTTTGCATTATTCAACCATCCTCGGTATTTATTGTTATAATAACTATACATGAAGGTAAATCAACATATCAACACTTGGAGGCATTATTTTATGAATAAAGAACGTCTTACAGAGCAATTTTTAGAAATTGTCCAAATCGATTCAGAATCTGGCCAAGAAAGACAAGTGGCAGATTATTTAATCAATCTTCTTAACGAACTTGGACTTGAAGGTTTTGAAGATGACTCACAAAAGACAACCGGTTATGGTGCTGGTAACCTGATTTATACATTAAAAGGGGACAGTAACATTCCACCAGTTGCTTTCATGGTTCACATGGACACAGTGACACCAGGTAATGGTGTTAAACCACATATTGAAGATGGTTATGTTTACAGTGATGGTACAACAATACTAGGTTCAGATGATAAGGCTGGAGTCTCATCTATTATAGAAGCTGTTCGCGTTCTAAAAGAAGAAGGCATTCCACATGGTGATGTAGAAGTCATCATTACAGTGGGTGAAGAAACTGGTTTAGTTGGTGCTAAGGCTTTAGACATTCAGAACATAAAAAGTAAATTTGGTTATGCGGTTGATGGCACAGGTGAAGTAGGTACAGTGGTTAACCGTGCACCATCACAGACAAAAGTTAGAACACAAATCTTTGGTAAAAAAGCACATGCTGGAATTGAACCAGAAAAGGGTATTAGTGCAATCAACATTGCTGCTAAGGCAATTGCAAAGATGAACCTAGGTCGAATTGATGAAGAAACAACTTCAAACATTGGTACAATTACGGGTGGTCAAGCAACAAATATTGTCAGTGACCATTGCGAAATTTTAGCAGAAGTTCGTTCATTGTCTGATGAGAAGTTACAGAGTGAGACAGATAAGATTAAAACTGCTTTTGAAGAAACCGCAAAAGAACTTGGTGGTAGTGCAGAGGTTGATGTTGAATTGATGTATCCATCTCTATATGCAAAAGAAGACGATGTAGTTATAACAACTGCTTCAGAAGCGATTAAAAACATTGGCCGTACGCCTAATGTCATCAGTCTTGGTGGCGGTAGTGACGGTAATATCTTCCATGGAAATGGTGTGACGACAGCTATTTTAGGAGTTGGATACGAATATATCCATACAACAAGTGAACGCATGCCATTAGAAGAACTTTATAAAATGACAGATTTAATTGTTGAGATTGTTAAAGTTCATCATAAAAATGAAAGTAAATAAATTATAAATAGAACCGTACATTAAGTTTATAGGCCGTTAATGATGCCAAGTAACTTAATATACGGTTCTTTAATTTTAATCATCGATTGCTTGCCAAACTTGAATTTTGGTTGTTGGATCCTCAATTTCATAAGTATGTTTGATTAATTCTAATGAGAAGTCACAAGTCAAATTGACATCTTCTTTAAAGTGCCAACGTCGAAAGATGTATTTATAGACGTCCCCAATTACTGTTGAAGGATAGCCTTTGGTGTCAAAAATCTCATAGTTCATAGATTCAGTGTAAGTTTCATCAAACGGTGTATTTTGATTACTTGTGACCCCGACAAATATTTCCATTTCATCATCAATCGTTCTTTCTTGAACAAAGATACCTTTTATAAAGCCATCATTGTATTTCAAAAGTTCATCAATTAAGCCATCTCTTTCTAGGACTCTCAAAAATTTATGCTTATATTCCGGACGGTAGGTATTTAGGTCGAAATATTGAGCAATGCCAGTGAGCCTAAAACTTTCTACAAAACTTCGATATGATGGATACTTTGGTTTTTTTGATGGTACAACCTCAAAAGCAATTTGCTCAAGTTGATCCATCTCTTTAAAATAACGATCTGTTTCATGCACTGATATCCCAAATGTTTTTTTGTACATCGCTTTAAATTTTTCTAAATCTCTATAACCATAGTACTTAATAATATCAATAAGCCGGCGGTGGCCCTCATATACTTCAAATGAAATCTCAGTCAGACGACGTTTTTCCTGATATTCAGCAGGTGTCATACCAACTAGGGAAGTGAAAATGGTGAGAAAAGACTTTGGTTCTACCCCCATCTTATCTAGTACATCTGAAAAATCTATATTCTCTCTTAAATGATCTTCTATGTATACGATAAATCTTTCTACAAATCTAATAGTTTCCATATTATCACCTTTTTTAAATTGCTCATCATACCACCTAATATCATACCACAAGTCATATTGTGATATAATTAAACAAGAAAAATTGAGGTGTCAAAATGAGATTAACTGTTCTTGGATCCGGTGCAGGCTTACCGTCAAAAGATAGAAATACACAGAGCATTATTATAAACTGTGTTAGCGAATATAATGAATATATCCTTATCGATGCTGGAGAAGCCTTACAACACCAGATTCTTCATACACATATAAAGCCCGCTAAAATCAAAAATATTTTTATAACCCATCTACATGGCGATCACATATTCGGCTTGCCAGGTTTTCTATCGTCTAGGGCATTTCAGGGTGGGGCAGATATTCCTTTAACAATCTATGGACCAAAAGGGTTGGCTGAATGGTTAGAAGTTACATTTAGATTGTCTGAGAGCACTTTAAACTACCCGTTAACGATTATCGAAGTTGAAGATAAGGCTAACTACGATATAAATGGCTTTACTGTCACTGTACACGCTTTAGATCATGGCATTGAGTCCTACGCTTATTTCTTTAATGAGCACGACAAGTTAGGCGGCTTGAACAAGGATAAGTTGCTTGACCTTGGCATTAAACCTGGCCCCATATATGGACACATAAAAGCTAGTGAAACGTTCACCTTTGACGATGTTACTTATCAGTCCAAAGATTTCATTGGCGAAGATACTAAAGGCATAAAAATCGCTGTTCATGGGGATACGAGACTTATAAATAATCCACTTTATTTAGCTGATTTGTACCAAGCAAATCTTATTGTCCATGAAGCCACATTTTTAAATAATGAAATAGAAAAAGCACATGATTATTTCCATTCGGAATTAAATCAAGTGCTCCAAAATTTTAAAGATTTAAATTATCAACAGCTAGTGTTTGTTCATATTAGCAGCCGGTATACCGATCAGGATATCGAAGTTGTTAAATCACAATTACCTGACAACGTCTTTATTGCTCATGATTACTTCGAACTTCCCATCCCGCGTACTGTTCAATAAAGGATTGAACAGTGCTGCGGTATTTTTTTTGATTGCGGTTAAATGATTCTACATGATCGCCGCGTTCTGGATACCAAGCTTTTTTTGGTCCTTTCTTCTTTTTATATAGGGCTAAGGTAGATTCATACGGAATGAATTTGTCTTTTTTAGAGTGAATGAACAAAATGGGCTGCTCAATCTGATCGATGACTTTAATAGGTGAGAGTTCATAAATACTATAGTGGCTTCTAAGTTTAAGTATCAGATAGGTAAAGAACAAGACAGGTGCGGTGGCAGTCTTAGATATTGATTGATAGACAGATGTTAATTGCTCACTAAAGCGAGCAAATGACGCATCTGAAATGTAAAATTCTGCTTCATTAGAAAGCTCTCCTGCATAGAGTAACATTGTTGCAGCACCCATAGATTCACCATGAATACCGAAGCGAATATCTGACCCATATGTTTTCTTCAATCTTTCTATAACAGATTCTAAATCAAATTTTTCATAATACCCATAAGTTGAATCTATTCCACCAGTTTTCCCGTGCCTTCTAGCATCATAAACCACACAATTGTAGCCCATATCTGTAAACATATGTACATACTTACTTGAACTTATGCTGTTTTCAGATACACCATGTAGGAGGACCATCCAATGATTCGTCTCATGTGGATGGTAAAAGGTCGAGTGAATGTCGTAACCAAATTTAGACGGTATTTTCAATTCATTCTTTGGCATATTCTTTAAGACTTCTAAATTCATTCTCTTACCGCGTGTTTCTCTTCTGATTATGATTTCAATTTCTCTTAATTTGAAAAACATAATCTGACTTGATGCATAATAAGCAACAGAAGTTAGTATAGTTAACACTGATAAGATCAATATAAAAAACCAGGATTTATACTGTTTCAAATTCTTACCTCCTCACATTTCACAACAATTATTATATCATCAGTTTTAGAAATATAAATTTTTATTTTTTGACAGGGATTGTGATATATTTATAATAACTTTTACAAGGTAGGGATTATAATGACGGATGAACATTTAATTGAAAAAACAAAATCAGCGGAAGATATCTACCAAGGTAAAATCATCGATGTAAAAAAACTAACCGCAGAACTTCCTGACGGCAGTGAGGCTTTTAGAGAAGTCGTCTATCATAAAGGTGCTGTTGCACTAATCGTAACGGATGATACATCAATGTACTTTGTCCGCCAATTTAGAATATCGACAGATGAAGTACTGTTAGAGATCCCAGCTGGTAAGGTTGAAACTGGCGAACACCCTGACGACACAGCAAGAAAAGAACTCAAAGAGGAGACAGGTGCAACGGCAGAATCATTAGATAAATTATATGAATTTTATGTCTCTCCTGGATTTTCTAATGAATTGATTCATTTATATAGTACAAAAAATGTTTCATTTGATAATATGGAACTTGAAGATGATGAATTTCTAGACCTAGTAAAAATACCGTTTCAAGAACTAAAAACATGTATGCATAACGGTGAATTTAGAGATGGAAAAACTTTAGTTGCAGTTCACCATGTGCTCGCCGAAAAAGGTTATTTATAATAATTCTAAATAGTATTGAAAATCTTTCTCAATCATGTATAATTGTTATAAATAAGAAATTGAAATTAAGTAGGTGCTGTTGTGGAAAAACGAATAGAGAGAATTAAAGAAGCATTGCATGAGGCTCGCTATAAATTGACTCCACAGCGTGAAGTGACTGTGAGAGTCTTATTAGAAAACGAAAGCTCACATTTAAGTGCTGAAGATGTATTTATGAAAGTAAAAGATAAGTACCCTGAAATTGGACTAGCGACAGTTTATCGTACCTTAGAATTATTAAATGAATTAAATGTACTAGATAAGGTGAATTTTGGAGATGGTGTCGCACGATATGATCTTCGTAAAGAAGGTGCGAAACATTTTCATCATCACTTAATCTGTACACAATGTGGCTCAGTGGAAGAAGTAGAAGAAGATTTACTACCAGAGGTGGAGAAGATTATCGCTCATGAATTTAACTTCCATGTTATCGATCACCGTTTAACTTTCCATGGTATTTGCAGAAACTGTCAAGAGAGAGATGGCAATAGTCATGTTTAAAACGCATATTGACGAATATTTAAGGTATTTGAAAATAGAAAAAGGACTTAGTGATGCTTCTATATCTTCCTATAATCAAGATTTAAAAAAGTATAGTCAATTTTTAGAAGATCAAAATGTTACGAGGGTAGACTCAATTACTGCAGAGACTCTCGTAACTTTTTTGCAGTTTTTGACTTCAGAAAATAAGAGTGCCAAAACAATCAGACGCATGCAATCGACCTTAAAGAATTTTCATCAGTTTTTACAAATTGAACGCATCACTGAAAATAATCCGGCACTCCGCTTACAAACACCAAAAGAAGAAAAAGCTTTGCCAGTCGTCTTAACGATTGAAGAGATGGAACGTTTATTGCAGTCACCAGACCAAACGACTCAAGGTATTAGAGATAATGCGATGATGGAGCTGTTGTACGCTAGTGGACTCAGAGTCAGTGAACTGATTAATTTGAATATATCTGATTTAAATTTAGAGATGGGCTTTATACATGTTTATGGTAAGGGTGAAACAGAAAGAATTGTACCCACTACAGAATATGTTGCAAAAAAATTAACGAATTACATAAAAAATTACAGACTTAAGTTGCTAAAAGACGAAAATATCGATACACTTTTTTTAACGAATCGTGGGAAAGGTTTCACGAGACAAGGCTTGTGGAAAGCAATTAAAAAGTATGTCAGAGACAGCGGTATTGATAAGAATATAACACCGCATACTTTTAGACATTCCTTTGCAACACATTTAATTGAAAATGGGGCGGATTTAAGAGCGGTTCAAGAAATGCTCGGACACTCTGACATTTCAACAACACAAATCTATACTCAAATTTCTGCAGGTAAAATTAGAGAGATGTATAAGCAGTTTCATCCAAGAAAGTAGGTAAATTTTATGTTTAAGAGAATTCACTTAATCGTGCTAGATTCAGTTGGAATTGGAGAAGCACCAGATGCTAAAGACTTTGGAGATGAGGGTACACATACCTTACGTCACACTTTAGAATCTCATCCAAATACTTTGCCAAACCTCTCACAACTTGGTTTAGGTAATATCGATGACTTACCAGGCGTAGATCAAGTTGATCAAACAACAGGTTTTTACACAAAAATGCAGGAAATTTCAAAAGGTAAAGATACAATGACTGGCCACTGGGAAATCGCTGGTTTAAATATTAATACAGCCTTTAAAGTATATCCAGATGGTTTCTCTGACAAATTACTAGACAAGATTAAAGAAGCAACAGGTCGTGGCATTGTGGGTAATAAGCCTGCTTCAGGTACGGATATTATTGAAGAGTTTGGGGAACATCAAATTGAAACAGGTGACCTGATTATCTATACTTCAAATGACCCAGTACTTCAAATTGCAGCAAACGAAGAAGTGATTCCACTTGAAGAACTCTATGATATCTGTGAAAAGGTACGTGAGATGACAAAAGATCCTGAATTCTTAGTCGGCAGAGTCATCGCACGTCCATTTGTTGGCAAGAAAAAAGGTGAGTTCAAGCGCACAGAAAATCGCCATGACTATGCCCTTAAACCTTTTGGACAAACAGTCTTAAATGCCCTAAAAGATGAAGGCAAGGATGTCATTGCGATCGGTAAGATCAACGATATCTTCACAGGTAGCGGTATCACTGACTTTGTGCGTACTAAAAGCAACGATGACGGTGTCGATAAGCTACTTTCTGTTATGAATAGAGATTTTGATGGTTTATCATTCTTAAACTTAGTGGATTTTGATGCTGAGTATGGTCATAGACGAGATCCAGTAGGTTACAGTAATGCCTTAAAAGAATTCGATGATCGTTTACCTGAAATTACTTCTAAATTAGGTGAAGATGAGTTACTCATCATCACTGCAGACCACGGTAATGATCCAACTTATACTGGTACAGATCATACTAGGGAATATGTACCACTATTAATCACTTCAGGTAAAGACTTGAATTACGGTGAAATTAATCAGTGTCAAACATTTTCTAACATCGCTGCAACGATTGCAGATAATTTCGATGTTGACTATAAAACACACGGTAAAAGCTTCCTTGGGGAACTGAAATAATGAACAAGGCAAAATACATTATTTTCTTTGGCATACTATTGATGTGTCTAATCTGGGGATTTGTTTACTGGTTTGTAATTGTATAGATAATATTGGTTTTTGATTTTGGTTTTTAGTCAGGGAGGGATCTTGTATATGAGATTCCTCTTTTTTGGATTAAGTCCATAATATTGTGTAATAAAGAAATGAGTCAAATCAGATCTCTATAATACAATGTAGTTACCAGACAAACATTGATGGGAGAGATATGAAATGACTCAATTAAATTTTAACTTATGACTTGATATATTAATAGCACTATTTTTCAATTCTGGTGTTAGAACTATATGTATAATTGTTCTAAAAACTAAAAATACTGTCCTCCTAAAGATAATTATTGATGATTAACAAGTAGAACAGGGACGTTGAGTTCTCATCACCATTCAAACACTCTAGGATAGGGACGACGATCCTTCATCACCACTCAAAATCAAATCAACTCAATTCACCTTATTGTTCAGTGCTTCTAAGCGTTTTTGGATCACGTCTGATCGATCTCGCATGCTGTGTTTGTGTGTGATCTGCACATTGGTTTCGAAATTTGCCAGCATTGTTGTCATAAATTGACTAAAGGAATCGAACTCGTTCTCATGCGCATTGTATAATGCCTCCCAGACCCAGTCTTGAACAGGAAATTGCATGGGCACAAAAGATTTTTTGGGGATCTCTTGATAGCGTCTCTCTATTTTATTGATAAATCCATCTTCAAATCCGAATACACTCAAATCATATTGATTATCTTCATATAGTTTTAATGCGCGTTTATATGACGTTGTGGCGCCGATTACATTATCTCTTCTGTAGTGATATTCACCTGTAACAATCAAGACAATGAATACTTCAGCATCCGTTTTTGTGAAATTTTCTTTATCTTTCCATACATCTTCCATGATTTCATGGCATTCAAAGTAATCTTGCTTTATAATTAATTCGTTAAAGAATTCAATGATAGTGTTTTTATTAATTGGTATCACTCCTGAAATAGAGGTTATATAATGTCATCATATAAAGTGGAATTGGATGTTTTTGAAGGTCCTTTGGACTTACTTTTACACCTTATTAAAGAATTAGAAATTGATATATACGATATTCCTATGAAACTTCTTACTGAACAGTATATGGAATATATCAATCAGATGAAAGTACTAGAGCTCAATGTTGCCAGTGATTATTTAGTTATGGCAAGTGAGCTTGTTAAAATAAAAAGTCATATGCTACTACCTGAACCTCAGTATGTTGACGAGGAATATGAGGATCCACGTGGTCCCTTGATGACTCAACTTATAGAATATCAAAACTATAAGCAATATGCAGAGGAATTGAACAAGATGAAAGAAGAACAGAGTAAGTATTTCATCAAAGCACCGCATGATTTTTCAGATGATAGGGACGAAAGGGAAGACCTAACATTTAACTTGAATGACTTATTAGACGCTTATAACAAAGTAAAGTCTCGCGTGAGCCTTTCTGAAGACGCATATGTTGTGGTCAGTCCTGATGAGTATTCAAAAGAAGATGCTGTCGCTTTTATCGATAAAAGTTTTAGTGGTCGTAAAATACTAAAAATGACTGAATTGCTTACTTTTAACGAACCGAAAACAAAGGTTGTACAAGTATTTATTACAATTTTAGAATACATCAGTCAGAACTTATATCGTATCAACACGATTACGAGTGATGATTTTGAACTTGAAAGGTTGGTTTAAGCTTGGAGAAAATTAACATTATTGAAGGGCTCTTATATATCGCAGGTGACTTAGGTTTAAGTGAAGAAGCTTTAATCATGCACGTGCCAATCACAAAGATCCAACTTGAAAATGAAGTAAATGCATATAGTAAAGAACAGTATGTTATTGAAAGACATGGGGATATGTACTATTTGAAGACGAGTCCAGAAATGGAGAAATATATTAGCCGGGTACTTGCCGATCGTCCTCAAAAGAAATTGTCCCAAGCATCTCTCGAAGTTCTAGCTATTATTGCTTACAACCAGCCAATTTCAAGAAATGGTATTGAAACTGTACGTGGCATTGCGTCAGATGGACCAATTTCAACATTGATTAATAAGGGACTAGTGAAAAAGAAGAACATTCAAGATGAACGCGCTAGTCATTTTGAAACCACCCAACACTTTCTAGAGGTATTTGGCCTTAAATCTTTAAGTGATTTACCTAGTGATGATATGATTAGTGAACAAGAAGAGATTGACTTATTCTTCAATAGTCTAAAGGAGTAAAACACATGACAAGTACACGTATTAATAAGAAAATTGCTGATGCTGGAATTACTTCCCGTAGAAAAGCAGATAATCTAATTGAAGAAGGTAGAGTAACAATCAACGGTAAAAAAATTACAGAACCTGGTATAAAGGTAACAGATAAGGACCAGGTGAAAGTCGATGGTGTCATCATTACTAAAGAAGAACCTGTGCATATTTTATACTATAAGCCAACAGGTGAAATCTCATCTGCCGAAGACGATAAAGACCGTGAAACTGTCATTGATGCCTTTGATGACATTGATGCGAGACTCTACCCAGTTGGTCGTTTAGATTATGACACTTCTGGAATCTTACTCGTCACTAACGATGGTGAGTTTACCCAACACATGACACATCCTAAATATGAAATGAAGAAAACTTACAGAGTAAAAATAGATGGCGTTTTACTTCGTCATCAACAAGATGAAATGCGACGAGGTATACGTTTAAGTGATGGTAAGACAGCACCGTGTGACTTAAAAGTGATCAGAGATAAGAGTGGTAAGGACATGATTTTAGAAATTTCTATCCACGAAGGACGTAACCGACAGGTAAGACGTATGTTCGAACATTTCGGCTTAAACGTGACAAAACTCACTCGTATCCGCTTTGACTTTCTAACACTTGAAGGATTGAAAGAAGGCGACTATCGCTACTTAAAACCACATGAAGTTAAAAAGCTCATCGCTAACAGTAAAAAGTAAGTCGTAAATGTCATAATAATGTCAAACCGCCATAAAATGAGTTGTGTTATAATTGGCACTATGCACGCATTTTATAGCGGTTTTATAATATATTGAAAGGAGCCTAACTTTGAAAAAAAGTACAAGGAAAGTCGTTCGTACAGGAACGATTATTACAATAGCAGCACTATTAGGTTTAACACTTTACCTAAACTTAAGAGATGGTTCCCAAACAGTAAATGTTGGTGACGAAGCAGTGGATTTCAAGCTTGAGACGCTAGATGGGGATGAAATTCAACTATCACAACTTACTGATGAAAAAGGGGTTATCTTAAATTTCTGGGGCACATGGTGTAAACCATGTCGCGAAGAAATGCCCGATATGAACCAAGTATATAATGAAGGCCATGAAGACTATGAAATAATTGCTGTCAACGTTTCTGAAAATCCTCAGCAAATTTCACAATTTATTTCAGGCTTATCTGAAGACTTGGATTATCCGATTGCACTCGATCCAAATCGTAGTGTCACAAAGGCTTATAATATCGGCCCTTTACCAACAACAATAGCGATTAATAAAGATGGTGAAGTTGTGAAAAAACAGGAGTATCAACTAACTAAAGAGGACATACATGCCTTTATAGAGTCTTCTGTAGAATAGGATGAACTTAATGAACACTAAAGATAATAATGAAGAAGTAAAAGAAAATAAGAATGATATTACATGTAGTCATTGTGGCCATGTCAATCCACCGGGGACGCAACTTTGTCAGTCCTGCGGTAAGATGATTAATGAAAACTATGACAAGAAGAAAATTAAAGATTTAATGCGCTATGACGGTAGTGCAGTACGTTCCAAAGTGAAGTCTAAAAGTATCTTTGATAAGATTTGGAACTTCTTCACATCCATTAAGGTGGGTGTCGGTATCATTGCAATAATCGCAATTGCTGCTGCTATTGGAACAATCTTACCACAGGAATACTTTATTCCGATTGGTGCAGACCCACTAGAGCACTACACCGAACAATATGGAACATTTGGTATGTTGTATTACAAACTTGGCTTTACTCAGCTGTATTCCTCTTGGTGGTTTGTTTTACTTAACGGTCTATTGGCTTTATCTATTATTGCAGCGAGTGTCGATAGAGGTGTACCTCTATACAAATCATTAAAAAATCAACGTGCGAAAAAACACGATTCATTCTTTAGACGCCAACGTTTAAACAACAACTATGACAATGTTAGTAAAGCACCTGAAATTGTTAAATCGTTTGAAAACAAAAAATACAAATTAACTCAGGACGGGAATCATTACCTATTAGAAAAAGGTCGTTTATCTAGATGGGGCCCATACATTAACCATACTGGTTTAATTATTTTACTCATCGGTAGTATGCTTAGATTCTTCCCAGGGGTATATGTTGATGAAATTATCTACGCTCAAGAAGGTGAGACTGTAAGTGTCCCGACAACGAACGGTAAATATTACGTCAAAAACGAAAGTTTCACAATCGATACGTATGATGAGGAAAGTGGAACAGTATTTGATGAATCTCTACAAAACAACATGGAAATGACCATCAGTAACTTCCAAACAGACATTACATTTTATGAAAACCAAACAGCTGATGTTGTAGGATCATCTCCTGAGCTAGAAGAGGTTGACAAATATAGTATTAGAGTAAACCATCCTTATGTATTTGAAGATTATCAACTTTATCAATCTTCTTACGATAATTCACAGATGAAATCGATGACCTTTAGACTAGAAGATAGTGAAGGTAACACGCTAGGTGACAACTTCACGGTAGAACTTGATGACCCAGAAGATTCTTATCAAATTACCGAAGACGTTAGTATCGATATGCGTGCCTATGCACCAGATTTTTTAGAAATAGATGACAACGGTACATTGATTACGGCAACACCTGTACCTACAAACCCTGCCTTTGTATTTGAAGTAGATGATGGTGAAAAACAAGAGCTGAGCCTACTTCAAATTATGAATTCGACTGATATTACACAAGATAATGAGTACAACATTCGCTTTGTAGAAGCAGAAGATCATATGGCAAGTGTACTGACCTTGAAAAAAGACTTAGCAATGCCTTATATGGCAGCTGGCTTTATCATCTTCTTAATCGGACTCTTTATTGGTTCATATATCAATCACCGTAGAATTTGGATTAATGCAGAAGGTGACACAATGAACATCGCTGCACATACGAATAAAAACTATTACGGTATGAAGAAAGAAATGAATACAATATTAGAATCATATGAATTCGAGGCTATGAAAGATAAAGAAGAAGAGGAATCGAATTCGAAAGGATAGTGTTTAATATATGGATGCAACATTTTTATCAATAAGTAATACACTCATATTCATCGCGTTTATCATGCTACTCGTCGCACTGATTCCACTCGGTATCAGTATCAAGTCAAAGTCAAAGACCCAAAAGTATGAAAAAATTGCGCTTTGGATGATTATTATTGCCTTTATCTTAGAATTAGGCTATTTCGCTTTCCGTTGGATGGCGACGGGACATGCACCGGTATCGAACATGTATGAATTTATTGCCATGTTCTCAATCATGCTCATCGGTGGTTATCTAATTACGTACCATTACTTTAAAACTAAAATATTCGGTTTATTTGCAATACCGATTTCCTTATTATTACTTGGATACGGTAGTCTGTTCTCAACAGATGTTCAACCATTAATACCAGCACTTCAGAGTAGCTGGCTAGCCATTCACGTTATTACTGTAACCTTATCCTATGGTATACTTTCAATGAGTGCTGTAGCAGGATTGATTTACTTACTTAAAGCCATTCCTGCAGATGAAAAATCATGGCGCGCAAGATGTTTAGAAATGATAATGGTCGGATTAGTAATTGTTGCAACATATATTGTAACAACACTCGTGATGAAAGAAGTCGTCGGTTACAATGATGAATTTTACTACACAGATCAAACTGGACAACAAGTAATCGCCGAATATCATTTACCAAGTTTAATTAACTACCAGGACGCAATTCCTGTAGAACACGTTGGAAACAATGAGTTTGAACCAACTGAACATTTCCATCTAGGTATTGATTTACCTCCAGTAATTAAAGCGGACTCACTTAATACTGTCCTGTGGTCAATTATTTTAGGTATCGTCGTCTATGGAATCGTTCGATTAATACTCAGAAGACGAATCTTTTCACTCTTTAAACCATTAACTAAGAAGGTCGATCTTGTCTTAATGGATGAGATTGGATATCGTTCGGTTATTATCGGCTTCCCACTATTTGCTTTAGGTGGCATCTTCTTCGCTGCAATTTGGGCACAGATGGCATGGAGTAGATTCTGGGGCTGGGACCCGAAAGAAACATGGGCCTTTATTACTTTCATGTTCTATACGATTTTCCTTCACTTAAGAATTAACAGAGGTTATGAAGGTGAAAAATCTGCATGGTTAGCAGTGGGCGGTTTCCTACTTATTCTGTTTAACTTAATTGCAATCAATATGATTGTGTCCGGCCTACATTCATATGCATAATACGAAAAGAGGGTTACAATGACAGAAAAAATATTGCTTGTTGATGATGAAGAACGGATTAGAAAGTTACTGAACCTATATTTAACAAGAGAAGATTATGAAATAGTTGAAGCTGACAATGGTAAAGATGCCTTGTCAATTGCAATGAATGAAGATTTCCATGTTATCTTATTGGATTTAATGATGCCTGAGATGGATGGAATAGAAGTTGCAAGAGAGCTTCGTAAGGAAAAATCTACACCTATTATTATGCTAACAGCTAAGGGGGAAGAAGCAGATCGTGTTGAAGGTTTAGAAGTCGGTGCTGATGATTACATTGTCAAACCTTTCTCACCACGAGAAGTTGTGCTTAGAGTCAAAGCGATTTTGAGACGTTCTTCAGAAACTGCCTTTATCGAAAAAGATACTTCTGCAAAGGATATTGTCGTCTTTGAACACTTGGTCATCGACAATGATGCACACAGAGTATTAGCTGATAATAAGCGTGTAAACTTAACACCTAAGGAGTATGAACTCCTATTATTCCTGGCTAAAAGTCCAGATAAGGTGTTCAATCGTGAAGAACTGCTTAAAGAAGTTTGGAATTACGATTTCTACGGTGACTTAAGAACTGTAGATACACATGTCAAGAGACTGAGAGAGAAATTGAATAAAGTATCTCCAGAGGCAAGCCAGATGATTCATACAATATGGGGAATCGGCTATAAATTTGAGGTAAACGACAAATGAGTTTTTTCTCCAGTGTCGTAACAAAACTGTGGTTTACTATCTTAATGATAGTGACTACAGTTTTAATTATATTGTCCATCGTTTTAAGTCTTTTTTTTAGAAATTATTCTTTAGATATTACAGAGAGACAATTAGAAAAAGAAGTGAGCCGAGTAGAGAATGTCATCTTAAGTAATCATTCTCTAACCTCACAAGAAACATATTTAGCTGCAGAGGAAAATTTAATCATCTACTCTAATGGTCAGGTTATTACTGGAGACCAATCTACTGCTGAAAACATCTATGAAGAAATCATTAATTCAGACTCTGCAGAAAATACCTTTATTTTTAGAGATGAAGATAATCACGAACTCATGGTAAAAGTTTCTGATCTAAGTCGGTATTTTAATGAAGACACAGCGATCATTATGTTTAGTGATTTAGATGCCTTGAATCAGTCATTCTTTACCGTATTAATGATTATTCTAATTAGTGCAATTACCTTATTCTTGATTACAACCTTCTTTGCATTTTTCTTGATTTCTAGGATTACCAAGCCGCTAATCGCCTTAAAGAACTCAGCTTTTTCTACGGCTACTGGTGAATACAATAATTTAAAAGTAACATCTCGAGATGAAATAGGGGAGTTAACACTCGCATTTAATAAGATGAATGATAATATTAAAAGCACCATTTCAGAGCTGACACATGAGAAAAATTTAAGAGAGAATGTGTTCTCATCACTAACGAATGGTATTCTTTACCTAAATACCAATGCGGAATTAATCTATAGTAATCAGGCAGGATTAAATTATTATAGCCTATTCGAAGAGAATGAGCAGAATGGTTATTTTTCATCCTTAATTAAAGTTGTTGCGAGAGACAATAGACCACATTTAGAACGTCTCGACATAGATGATATGCACTTACAACTTGCTATGTCTCCAGTGGAATCAAACGAGGAACAAAGTGGTGTAACGGTCTTGATTTGGGATATTACAGATGAAATTAACACAGAGAAGATGCGTTCAGAATTTATTTCCAATGTCTCCCATGAATTAAAAACACCAATGGTCATGCTTAGTGGATACTCTGAAGCACTCTTAGATGACATCGTGACTGACCCGGAGGAAGTAAAAGAAATGGTGTCGATTATTAAAGATGAGTCGGACCGCATGAACAAACTCGTAAACGAACTTTTAGTTATAGCGAGAATGGATTCGGACGAAGTCCTTTATGATATTGTCGATCAGGACTTTAAACCACTTCTCGATAAACTACGTCACCGCTTTGACTACGAATTAAAAGAAAAAGAAACTAAACTACTTTTCGATGTTGAAGATGGGCCGATTATTTTCCCACACGATGCAGATAAGATGAATCAAGTACTGACAAATTTATTAGACAATGCCATCCGTTACACTAAAGCTAATGATACGATTACTATTTCTGCAAAACAGAATAGTGAAAACCATGTTACCATCAAGCTATCAGATACGGGAACTGGCATTAAACGTGAAAACATGAAACATATATTTGACCGTTTCTATAAGGTCGATGAAGCACGTACAAGAGGTAAACACGGAACCGGCTTAGGCTTGTATATTGTAAAAAATATCATCGAAAAACACGGTGGTGAAATATCAGTAGAGAGCGATTTCGGAAAAGGTACAACATTTATTATTACCATGCCTAGAACTAGAAGGGATTGATATCAATAGATAGACAACGACTAAGAAAAATCATCAATATTAGTATCCTGAGTGCATTATCATTTATATTAATGCTCATTCAGTTTCCTTTACCATTCCTACCACCATTTCTGATGCTTGATTTGTCAGATATACCTGCCTTTATAGGCTTCATACTTTTTGGTGGTTTAGGCGGCTCATTAATTATTATTATGAAAATTGTGCTGTACAGTTTGCTGGTTGCCAGTGAGCCAATAGGCCCAATTGCGAACCTTTTAGCAGCATTTTCATTTTTACTGCCTGTCTTCTTTTTTTACTACAAGAAGAAAACAGTCAAACGCCTCATTTACGGCTTTGTAACAGGTACTTTAATGCTCATTCTTTCTTTAGCAGTGTTGAACTATTTTGTACTACTCCCTGCTTATGGTCTGATTGTCGATCAAACAGACATCATAAATAACTTAAGAGTGGTCGTTACTGCCGGAATAATTCCATTCAACTTAGTCAAAGGAATTATTTTGAGTATTATATGTTATATCATCTACATTAAGGTGATTCCAGTAATTCAAAAACAAAATTAAGAAAGAAAAAATAAGGATGAGAAATCTTTTGATTTCTCATCCTTATTTAATATTATCTATTCATACTTCAATGGATCACCATCAAATGGTTCTTCTTCAACTTTAATTGAATCTGTCGGACAGCCATCAAATGCATCTTCCATATCTTCCAGAAGATCTTCTGGTACAGCAGTAATGCCTTTATTGTCATCTAAGATAACATAAGCAATACCGTCATCATCATAATCATAAATATCTGGTGCTGCTGCTCCGCAGGCGCCGCATGCGATACAAGTATCTTGGTCAACGATTGTGTATTTCTTAGCGCACATAAAAATTTCACCTCTTAACCTTTACGATTGTTCATTGTTATTTTAAGAGAAAATCAAAAATATATCAATGAACAATAATTGAACATACAACAATACGACTAAAGACTGATAACTCTTTAAATGTTGGTACAAACAATATATAATTAAAATTAGAATTCTGTGACTAGGAGAATGCGGTATGAAAGATGATTTTTATAAAGATATGAACCATAAGCGGGCAGATGAAGAAAAGCCTGACAAGACCGATTCTAAAAATGGTAACAAGGATGGCGAAAGACAAACGCTCAGTCGTAGTGCACGCCACAAAAATAAAGATAATCAAAAAGAAGGAAATCCAAAGAAAAATAATTCTGCAAAAGAAAAAAAGAACAAGAATGAAGATAGCCTCACTGATAAAATTCAGGCTTATTTCAGCTCGGAAAATAATCAAAAGAGAAAAGCTGCTTTTATCGGCACGTTAAAAGGCTATCAAAATCGTATTAAGAACGAGCTTAAAGTGTCAAAAGAAAAATTAGGTGGCATCGGTAACCAAACTAAAGCAAAAGCGAATACTAAAAAGAAAAGTGATAACAATGAAGGTAGAAAATTACCTTGGATTCTCGGTCTCTTAGTATTGATTCCAATTACTTTATTACTCGCATTCTTAATATTTTCTAACTTCTGGCCATCATTAGATGATGAAATTGAGCTCGCAAGTTCTGAATCAGAAGAGACGAATGAAGCCGAAGAAAATAATAACACAGCTGAGTTCAATGCAGAACTTGAAGAACAAAAGAAAGAACATGAAAGACGATTAGCCGAAGGTCGAAATAATACTTCAAGTTCTGAAGACTTAGAAGTCAATTATTCTGAAGAAGAGCTAGAAGCACTCGAAAGTGAATCTAGAAATGCTATTCAAGACAAAGAGTCTGATGAGTCAAGCAGTAACGACCAGGAGAATACAGAAGATAGTAATACTGAAGAAAACTCAAATGAGTCAGAGTCAGCGAGCGAAGATACTCAAACTGAAGATTCAACAAACAATGAGAACCAGACTGAAGCAAATACAGAAGCAAATCAAGAAACAGAAGTAGCCAACCAAGAAACAGAAGAAAATCAGACAACTAATGCCAATGCCTCCCATACAGTAACCACTGAGGATAACCTTTATAGAATTGCCATTCAATACTATGGTGATGGTAGTTCAGAAAACGTTCAGAGAATTAGAGAGGCAAATGGCATAAGTGAAAATGAAATCTCTGTCGGCCAACAATTGATAATACCGTAATATGAAAGTAGGACACAACATGACAACGTTAAGAATAGCCATTGACGGCCCAGCTGCTGCTGGTAAGAGCACGATTGCAAAACGCGTCGCAAAAAAACTAGGGTACCTCTACATTGATACTGGTGCCATGTATCGTGCAGTCACTTTACACACTTTAAAACACGGCGATGATTCAATCGAAAATATTGAAGAAGATGTCACGATAACCTTCGATGAGAATGATGAAGTTTACTTAAATGACGTTAATGTAAGTAAAGAAATTCGATCGAAAGAAGTGACCCAAAATGTTAGCCGAATCTCAAGTTTAGAAAAGGTGAGAACCTATCTTGTAAACATGCAACGTAAGATAAGTGAAAATGCTAACGTCGTTATGGATGGTAGAGATATCGGTACAACAGTACTACCAGATGCAGAAATTAAAGTTTTCATGCAGGCTGATCCAAAAGTGCGTGCAGAAAGACGTTTAAAAGAAGAACAAGTTAGAGGGAACAATGTTAGCCTCGAAACACTCACACAAGAGATTATTACGAGAGATGAAATCGATAGTACTCGAGAAATATCACCACTTGTTAAAGCCGATGATGCGATTGTTTTAGATACGAGCGATTTAACAATTGATGAAGTCGAAAAGTATATTATAGAACTCGTAAACATCAAAATGGAGGCTAGATAAATGTTATACAACATTGCAAAAGTTGTGGTCCATCAATTTTACAAATTCAGATTTAAAGTGAAGGTTATTGGACAAGACAGAGTTCCTCAAAGTGGACCTGTAATGATTTGTTCAAACCATATCAATGATTTCGACCCTCCATTAATCGGTGTAAGTCTTAAAAGAGAGCTATCTTTCTTTGCAAAACAAGAATTGTTTGACTTACCCGTAATCGGGAAGATTTTCCCTAAATTCAATGCCATTCCTGTATCAAGAGGAAAGAGTGATCGCGCTGCATTAAAAACTTCAATTAAGGCATTAGAAGATGGTCGTTGTCTTTTAATATTCCCTGAGGGTCATCGTAATAAAGGGGATAAGACTCAATTACAGCCTTTACAAGAAGGTGCAAGCTTTATTGCTTCAAAATCAGAAGCACCTATAGTACCATGTGTCATTAAAGGAAGCTATAATAAAAAAGAAGGTGTCACGGTCATTTTTGGTAAACCGATTGACACTAAAGCATTTTTAGAAGAAGGCAATAATCGTAAAGATTTAACTTTGAAAATAGAAAATCAGCTAAAGAATTTACTATTTTCAGAATAATCACTTGACAAAACGATCGAATTATAAGAAGTTAAATATATATTGTAAAGTAATTGGAGGCAAGCACATGGCGACAGAAGACATTAAGAACGAAGATTCAAACATCGAAGAAACTCAGGTTAATGATGCACCAGACAACAACGATGATTTACAGAATGATATTGAGACTGCAGATGGTCCATTCGCAGTCGGTGATGAAGTAACTGGTACTATCTCTAGCATCGAAGATAAGTTTGTCAAAGTTCAGGTGGATAATTCTGACTACGAAGGCATTATTCCAATTAGTCAGCTTACAAATAAACGCATCGAACATCCAAACGATATCATCGCTTTAGATGATCAAGTTACAGCAGTAGTAATCAAAGTGGAAAACGATGCTAAAAACATCATTGTTTCAATTAGAAAACTTGATGAACAAAAGGCATATGATGAATTAAAACAAAAACAAGCAGATGACGAGACACTTCAAGGTACTGTAGTAGAAGCAGTTAAAGCTGGTTTAGTATTAGACGTAGGTGTTAGAGGATTTATCCCTGCATCACTATTGTCTGATGAGTACGTTGAAGATTTAGAACAGTTCACTGGTCAAGTCTTAGATGTTAAAGTTGAAGATATTGACCAAGAGAAGAACAGAGTCATCTTAAATAGAAAACGCATTGTTGAAGGTGAAAAATCAAAACAACGCCAAGCTGAGTTAGAAGATTTAGAAATTGGCAGTATTATTGACGGAGAAGTCGTACGTACAACCTCATTCGGTGCTTTCATTAACATCGGTAACGTAGATGGCCTTGCTCACATTTCTGAGCTAAGCTATAGCCGTGTTGAAAGTGTTGAAGATGCAGTTGAAATCGGTCAAAAAGTTAAAGTTAAAGTACTTGACGTTAATCCAGATGAAGAGCGTATAAGCTTATCCCTTAAACAAGCTGGAGAGTCACCGTTTGATACATTCATCGATAACCACGATGTGGGAGATACATTGAGTGGAACAGTTAAACGCCTTGTTGATTTTGGTGCATTTGTTGAGGTTGAAGCTGGTGTTGAAGGTCTTGTACATATTTCAGAGATCTCATATGACCACGTCAACGTACCACAAGATGTCCTAAAAGAAGAGCAGGAAATTGAAGTTAAAATTATTGGCTTAGATAAGGATAATGAAAAAATCTCACTTTCTATTAAGGCATTAGAGGAAGCACCTGCTAAACCTAAACAAGCTAGAAAAGAAGAGAATACTCAAGTTTATACTGACGATGACGAAGATGATGCACCAACACTTGGTGATGTTTTTGGCGATCGATTCAAAAATTTAGACTTATAATAAGTAGATTAATAAAATTTTGTTCTATGACTAAAGGGCGATGTTACTATCGCTCTTTATTTTATTTGTGTTAAAATAAATGTGCATACAGGGAGGGTAACAATGTATAAACCAACAATCGCAGTAGTGGGTAAACCAAACGTGGGGAAATCCACGCTTTTTAATAGAATTATCGGTGAAAGAAAAGCTATAGTTGAAGATTCACCAGGGGTCACAAGGGACCGATTATATGCAGAAGGTGAGTGGTTAAACCATACCTTTAACTTAATCGATACTGGTGGAATTGAAATTAAAGATGAACCTTTCCAACAACAAATTAAAATGCAGGCTGAAATCGCAATATTAGAAGCAGACGTTATCATGATGGTCGTCGATGGACGTGAGACTGTGAGTAACGATGACCTGTTCGTCGCTAGGATTCTACAAAAATCTAATAAACCTGTTGTTTTAGTCGTTAATAAAATTGATAACTTTGAAATGAGAAATGAAATCTATGAATTTTATCAACTCGGCTTAGGCGATCCATGGCCTGTTTCAGGCAGTCATGGCCTAGGCTTAGGTGATGCATTGGACGAAGTTGTTAAACACTTTAAAGATATTGAAGCTGAATTAGAAGAAGATACTTCAATAAAAGTGTCACTAATTGGTCGGCCAAACGTCGGTAAATCTAGTCTTGTAAATGCTATCCTAGGTGAAGAGCGCGTCATTGTTTCTGATATTGCAGGTACTACAAGAGATGCTGTTGATACCCAATATACTTATGAAGATGAAGAATATACACTTATTGACACTGCAGGTATGAGAAAGCGCGGTAAAGTCTATGAGGCGACTGAAAAATATTCTGTCTTAAGAGCGAGCCGTGCCATTGAACGTTCAGATCTTGTACTTGTTGTTTTAAATGGTGAAGAGGGTATTCGTGAGCAAGATAAGAGAATTGCTGGCCTGGCACACGAAGCAGGTAAGGCCATTGTCATTGTAGTTAATAAATGGGATGCAGTTGAAAAAGATGAAAAAACTATGCGTGAGTTTGAACTGGATATTAAGGATAACTTCCAATACTTAGACTATGCACCTATTACTTTTGTTTCTGCGATGACTAAAGTCAGATTGAAGACCTTATTCCCACTTATCAAGGAAGCATATGATCAGAGTATAAAACGCGTTCAATCAAGTACATTAAATGAGGTACTTGTTGATAGTGTCAGCATGAATCCAACACCAACAGATTCAGCTGGTCGCCGTTTAAGTATTTACTACGGTACACAGGTTAGTGTTAAACCACCGACCTTCGTATTATTTGTTAACGATACTGAACTGATGCATTTTAGCTACCGTCGTTATATTGAAAACCAATTAAGAAAAGCATTTGGTTTTAAAGGAACGCCGATACACATCATCAGTCGTAGAAGAAATTAGGAGGTTTTCACATGAACATATCGGTTATTGGAACAGGTAGTTTCGGCACAAGCCTCGCAATCGTACTAAATGACAACAAACATGATGTTTTAATGTACGGTAGAAATGAAGCGACCGTTCAGGAAATCAATGACTTAAAGACCAATGAGAAATATTTAAAAAATATTCAACTCGATAATGGTATCCAAGCGACAACCTCACTAAGTGATGCGGTTGAACACTGTGAAATTATCGTTTTAGCAGTACCTGTAATTGCCATGAGAAAAATGGCGACTGACATTCATGAACTTCTAAAATCATTTAATAAACGTATCTTAGTTGTCCATGTAGCAAAAGGACTTGAATTAGATACTTATAAACGTGTTTCTGAAGTACTAACAGAAGTGTTCGATGACTCGACTGTGTCCGACATCGGTGTACTTAGTGGACCTAGCCATGCTGAAGAAGTAGCAGAAAAGCAACCGACAACTGTCAGTGTTGCCTCAGTTAATTCTACTGGTGCAGAGCTACTTCAAGATGTCTTTATGACTGAATACTTTAGGGTCTATGTCAACCACGATCTAATCGGTGTAGAAATCGGTGGTGCCTTAAAAAATATCGTTGCCTTAGCAGTTGGCGCCTTATCTGGCTATGGTTTTGGGGACAATCCAAAGGCAGCTGTAATTACACGTGGCTTACACGAAATTGCACGTCTTGGCACAAAATTAGGTGCGAATCCATTAACTTTCTTAGGCCTTACAGGTATGGGAGATCTAATTGTTACAGCAACCAGTCAACATTCTAGAAATTACCGCTGTGGTCAAATGTTGGCAAGTGGCTTAACTCTAGAGGAAGCGACTAAGAAAATGGGCATGGTTGTTGAAGGCGTCAACACAACTAGAGCCGCTCATGAACTTGCAATTGCTGAAGATATCGAGATGCCGATAACGACGACCTTATACGGCTATCTCTTTGATGGTATCAGTGAAGATGAAGCTTTTGCTGCATTAATGCAAAGAGAGAAGACATCTGAATCTGAAGGATTGAAACAATTATTAGAAAATCAGATTAAAAATAGTAAATAGGTTGAGGTATAAATATGTTTGATATTTCCAGGATGGATTTAATGTGGGTGTCCTTTGTCTCAATGGGCTTCATGGCACTAGCAGCAGTTTTGATCTACTTATCAAGATTTGTCATCACCATTCGCTTTATAAGTGTAATCGTTTCTATTATTGCGTGGCTCATTCTCATACTTGCATTCTTACTTATGATTCTTGTCATTGGGGGATCGTCCCATGCGTAAGTTCGGCTATATTTTCACATTAACTATTGCGCTCTTTGTTTTAACAGGTTGTTTGTATCCTGAAGAAGAGAGAGCAGGTCATAATATACCACCAGAAGCCGATATACAAAACGTTCAAAGTGCGGTAGAGAACTTCAGTGAGAATGAAGGCGGGGTACTACCTATACAAACAAAATCTGATACAGCAGAATATCTTGAATATCAGATTGATTTCAATAGTATAGTTCCGGAATACTTAAGTGATATCCCCACAACTGCATATGAGAATGGGGGTAATTTCCAATATGTAATTTTAGATGCTGAAGAGAACCCAACAGTTAAACTTGCAGATCTTGCCTTAATAGAGGAGCTACGTTCTTTATCTCTAAGAATCAATGGTATGGGTGAACATGTAGAACTCGGTGAACAGGTTGGACCAAACGTCTATCAGCTCGATTTAGACTTTTATAATTTGCAGGAAAACCCAACAGTAATCAGCCCCTATACAGGTGAGGAATTAAATGTATACTACAGTGGGGGACAAGAGTTTGTAATCGATTATCGCCCCGATTTAGATAAGATGATAGAAAATGAAAACTTAGACTTTGAAACAGGCGATGACATCAGAGAAATCCTATATGAATATACACCAATAGTGCCGATTTATTCGCCAGAAATGACTGTCGATGAAAACAACGAGGCTATTTTCATGACAAGTGTTCATAAAAACTGATTTCTCGGTGTCTTTTACAGGAAAAATAACTTAAATGCGTTGCAGTCACTAGTGTCGTATGGTAAAGTCAAAACATAATGATAAAATCATTATACAGATTATAGGAGGTCTATCAGATGAATAAGACAGATTTAATCAACGCTGTCAGCGATAAAGCTGATTTGACGAAAAAAGAAGCAGGAGCTGCTGTAGACGCAGTCTTCGAATCAATTCAAGGTTCACTTTCTAAAGGTGAAAAAGTACAATTAATTGGATTCGGTAACTTTGAAGTACGTGAACGTGCTGCAAGAAAAGGCCGTAACCCACAGTCTGGTGAAGAAATTGAAATTCCAGCATCAAAAGTACCTGCATTTAAAGCTGGTAAAGCACTTAAAGACGCAGTTAAATAATTCCATTTACTAGGCCTAACGCGAGTTAGGTCTATTCATTTATAAGGTGATATTTATGAAATATTTAAAGGAACAGCAAAATGACTATAAGACGCTGTCCGATCTCGTCAAAGCACTCGAAGCGAACGAAATCACAGACTTCTTTATCGACGATAATAATATTATCGGTGAAACATATATCGCTGAAGCTGTCCTCTTATTTACATACGCATTAAATACGCTCGATATTATACCAGATAACCAAGCACGAGAGAAACATGTTTTGATGGGTGATTATTATTTTTCTGAATTCTATTTCGCCTTATCACAGGGTGGTCACATGGACATCGTTTACGATATGGTCACGATATCAAAGGACCTTGCCTCAAAAAAATCTGATATCTATGCAAATACAAGAATGATTGATGAACATGAATTAAAATATCTGTTGTTTGCACCGCTTTTCTAT
This sequence comes from Jeotgalicoccus sp. S0W5, assembly GCF_011634875.1. Lineage (NCBI taxonomy): Bacteria > Bacillati > Bacillota > Bacilli > Caryophanales > Staphylococcaceae > Jeotgalicoccus > Jeotgalicoccus sp. S0W5. The sequence continues at coordinate 398,444 of NZ_SIRQ01000003.1, forward strand.
TTAATAGATAATGGTTATGTCTCATCAACGCTTTATCAGGTGATAGATAAATATTATAAATCACTCGATAAGACTGCATTAACATACATAACAAATATTAAAGGTGAAGACTAATGCAAAATGAAAACAGAATTCAAAATATATTTAATACAATCTCTGATGACTACGATCACATGAATGACGTCATAAGTTTTAATCAACATAACATTTGGAGAAACAAAACAAATAAGGAGATTTTCGTTAAAGACAATCAACAAGTTCTTGACCTTTGCTGTGGTACTGGCGACTGGACAATCCAACTTGCAGAAAATCCTAATGCCAATGTCATCGGCCTTGATTTTAGTGAAAATATGCTGAGAGTTGCTGATGAAAAAACAGCTCAGTTTAATAATATTTCTCTTGTTCAAGGTGATGCCTTAAATCTACCTTACGAAGATAATAGTTTTGATATCATCACTATCGGTTTTGGACTCCGTAATCTCCCGGATTATGCAGTTGGTATTAAAGAATTTTACCGAGTGTTAAAACCGGGTGGTCAGCTCGTTATTTTAGAAACTTCTAATCCTGAGAATGCCTTTATGAACTTTGGCTTTAATATATACTTTGGTAAGATTATGCCATTCCTTGGCCAGAAAATTGCTGGAAGTGGTAAGGAATATGAATGGTTATACGAGTCTACGAGTCAATTTTTAACAAAAGCTCAATTAAAAGACATGCTCTTTGATAGTGGTTACATCAGTGTTAAAGTAATCCCTCATACATTTGGCACTGCCGCAACCCACATCGGATATAAACCTTTGGGTGAAGACGAGTGAAAAGTTTAAGGAAGTTCATGTCTGATGAGCTGTCTCAAATTAAAAAGATTGTAAAGAAAGAGCTTGAGCCTAATGGAATCTTAGTCAACGATCAAAGCTTTGAATTGTTTAATTCTGGGGGCAAAAAACTCAGACCCTTATTTACAATTCTATCAGGACAACTTGGCGATGCAGATGCATATAGTGATGTTTTAAAAACCGGGGCAAGTTTAGAATTACTTCATATGGCGAGCCTTGTTCATGATGACATTATTGATGATAGCGCCTTACGCCGAGGTAAACCGACGGTCTATCATAATCACGGCTATTTCCAGGCGGTCAATACAGGAAACTATTTGTTATCTTCTGCCTTACAACTTGTTGCGAGAATTGAGAGCTCAAAATTTCATGAAACATATTCCACAGGAATTCGAGAAATTGTTAGAGGGGAACTGATTCAATTTGATAGTCAGTTCGATGCTTATCAAACCTTAGATGAATATTATAAAAAAATATATCGAAAGACTGCCTTATTAATCGTACTCAGTATTGAACTTGGTGCCTATGCAGGTAAGGTTGATGATGAGACGATTTCAAAACTCGTCACATACGGCTACCATATCGGTATGAGCTTTCAAATTACTGATGATTGTCTAGACTTTACAGGATCTAGTAAGGTGCTCGGTAAACCGCGTTTTGCTGATATTAAAAATGGTCATTATACTTTACCAGTCTTACTTTTAAGAGACAGTGATCCCACCTTTAAGTCGATGCTCGAATCATATTCCAACTATAAGACTGATGACAATAAATTAATAAACTATCTATTAGAAACAGATGCCATAAACAAGGCCTTAGATATTAGTCATGATCACATTACCCAAGCTACAGAGGCTGTTGCTGAGATTGAGACTCCAATTAAGGAATATTTTTTAGAAATCGCAGATATGTTAAAAAATAGGCGTAATTAGTTTGTAAACCGCCTATAGATAGTGATAAAATAAGACGAAAACATTTTTAAGGAGCTATTATAATGGAAAAAACATTTCTTATGATTAAACCTGATGGTGTCCAAAGAAACCTAATCGGACCTATCGTTGAAAGACTTGAAAACAAAGGCTTTAAAATCGTTGGTGCTAAATTAATGCAAGTATCTGATGAGCTTGCTAAAACACACTACGGTGAACACAGCGAAAGACCTTTCTTTGGTGAGTTAGTAGACTTCATCACTTCTGGTCCTGTATTTGCTATGGTACTTGAAGGCGAGAACGTCATTAAAACAGCACGTTTAGTTGTTGGTTCAACTAATCCACAAGAAGCAGCACCCGGTACTATCCGTGGCGACTTCGGTTTAACTGTAGGAAAAAACATCATACACGGTTCAGATTCACCAGAAAGTGCAGAAAGAGAAATCAATCTATTCTTTGACCAATCTGAATTAGTTGATTACAACCTATCTAATAGCGCTTGGATTTACTAAAATGATCAATCGGACTGGGTAAGAAATTACTCAGTCTTTTTTTCATATACAAAAAAAATTAACAGAGGTGCTTACTATGAGATTTTTAACTTCAGGTGAATCACACGGTCCTAAGGTCAGCGCTATAGTCGAGGGCTTTCCGTCCAATCTTCCAATTGATAAGGACCGCATGCAAGAGGAACTTTTTAAACGCCAAGGTGGGTACGGTAGAGGTCGTCGCATGCAAATTGAAAAGGATACCTTCCAGTTTGGTGCAGGTATAAGACATGGTAAAACACTCGGCAGTCCCATCATGTTGGAGATCAATAACGATGACTTTAAACATTGGGTCAACATCATGGGTGCAGAACCTATTTCAGAAGATGAAGAAAAAGAAATGAAGCGTGTTATAACAAAACCTCGCCCAGGTCATGCAGACTTAGTCGGTGGCATGAAGTATAACCATCGTGATCTTAGAAATATACTCGAGCGCTCTTCAGCAAGAGAGACGACAGCACGCGTAGCTGTTGGTGCACTATGTAAGGAACTCTTACACAGTCTAGATATTAAAATTACTTCTCGTGTGACACAGATTGGTAAAGTAATAGATGAAGGCTCTTATGACTTCGATACAATTGTAGAAAACACTAATAGCTCCAGTGTACGTATGGTATCGACAGATGTCGTTAAAGCCGCAGAAGAGACAATTGATCTTGCCAAGAAAAACGGGGATACAATCGGCGGAGTAGTAGAAGTTATCGTTGAAAACCCACCAGCTGGACTCGGCTCTCATGTACACTATGACCGTAAATTAGATGCAAAAATTGCCCGTTCTATTGTTAGTATTAACGCCTTTAAAGGTGTGGAATTTGGCATGGGCTTTAAAATGGCCTCTACACCTGGCTCACAAGTTCAAGATGAAATTAAATATTCTACAGAAGAAGGATATTACAGAAGTAGTAATAATCTTGGCGGCTTTGAAGGCGGTATGACAACAGGTATGCCAATCGTAGTTAGAGGTGTTATGAAACCAATCCCTACACTTTATAAGCCTTTAATGAGCGTGGATATTGAGACGAAAGAAGCATTTACTGCAACGATTGAACGTAGTGATCCAAGTGCTGTACCAGCAGCATCAATAGTCGCAGAACATATGGTTGCGATTGAAGTAGCTGATGCCATACTAGAAAAATTCCCAAGTGATGATTTTTCTGAGTTAAAAGCTGCCTTAAGTGACTATCAAAAACGCTTAAGAGAATTTTAATATGGATATCATTACAACGTATCCAACAAATAACTACCCAATTTATGTTGAACGCGGTGTCTTAGATACTCATTTAGAATCTTTGACTAATCAATACGAATCGGTGTTTTATATCATCGATGAGAACGTCTATTCACTATATAAAAATAGTAAATTAAAAAATATCAAGCACCCTATAACTGTCACTGGAGGAGAATCGTTTAAATACGCTTCTCCTTTAATGGAAACAGTAGAGCTTTTATTAGAGAGAGATATTAAGAGAAATTCTCTACTTGTCGTTATCGGTGGTGGGGCAACTGGAGATGCAGGCGGATTTATTGCAAGTATGGTCCTCCGTGGTGTAGATTACATTCACGTTCCAACAACACTGCTCGCTCACGATTCTGCAATTGGTGGTAAGACGGCCATTAATTCTAAACACGGTAAAAACTTAATCGGTGCATTTTATCGACCTAAGGCTGTCATTTACGACTTAGAATTTTTAGATTCATTAAGTGAAAGTGAAAAATTAAGTGGCTTTGGTGAAGTATTTAAACATGCATTGTTAAGTTCAGAAGCTGATGCGAACCAATTAATGCTTGATACGAAAGATGAGATTCGAGTAGAGACTTTAACCCCTTATATTATTCAGGGTATTCAAACTAAGATGCAATTTGTGATTGAAGATGAGCATGAGAGCGGTAGGAGAAAGTTTTTAAACCTTGGTCATACACTTGGACATGCCTTAGAATATAGCTACAAAATTCCACACGGGCAAGCAGTCATGCTTGGTATAATTGTGAGTCTCCATCTCTCAAACAAAGTTCATAATACGCAATTTGATTTAGATGCTTATTATAGCTATATGAAGTATCATGGCTATCCAGTCCATCTTCTAAAAGAAATGGACATTGATGTTATGCTAAAATTAATTGAAAAAGATAAAAAGAACCATCTCTCAGGTGTAATCAGTTACGTATTATTTAATCAGGATTCACAACTTGTTGTGACAGATTTAAAGATAGAGACCTTAAAAGAATACTTATTAGAGTTAAGGGAGTGCCTATGAAACAACTTTTAAATAGTAAGTTTACCGGTAACATTACTGTTCCAGGAGATAAGTCGATTACCCATCGCGCTTTGATGTTAGGTGCTTTAGCAGAGGGAACAACCTTTATAAAATCCCCTCTGATTAGTGCGGATACTTTAAGAACTTTTGAAAACATGAGACAACTTGGCGCTGACGTTAAGAGAATCGGAGCTGACTTTGAAGTGACTTCTAGTGGTCATCAATCGCTTCAATCTCCATCAGATATTCTTTACACAGGAAACAGCGGTACAACGACACGTCTTTTAACTGGCTTAGTCGCAGGATTAGAACAGATTAATGCAGTGATTGAGGGTGATGAAACGATTGCTAAACGCCCCATGGATAGGGTAGTCATCCCGCTAAGTGAAATGGGTGCAAAGATCAACTTAAAAGAAGATAAGTTCCCACCGATTTCAATTCAACCAGCTAAAATCAAACCGCTTGAATATCATATGCCGATTGCCTCAGCACAAGTTAAAAGTGCCATCTTATTCACTGGGCTTTTTCAAGAAGGTCAAACAATTATTCACGAAACGCATCCATCAAGAAATCATTCTGAAATAATGATGGCACAATTTGGTGCTGACATTAATGTAGCAGATAAGACCGTAGTACTAAATGGAGGGCAAGCACTGACATCATCCGATGTCGTTGTTCCAGGAGATATTTCTTCAGCTGCCTTCATCATCGTCCTCGGCTTGATTACACCAGGTGCTGATATTACTATTAATAACGTATCCTTAAATGATACTCGAGCGGGAATTATTGATGTTGTGAAAACCATGGGCGCTAATATTACGATTGATGAGAAAACGACAGATGGAGAAGCTTTTGGCGACATTCATGTCAAATACACAAAAAATCTTAAACCATTCTCTATTGATGGCGAAATTATCCCACGTCTAATTGATGAGATTCCAATCTTAGCGGTACTTGCTGCATTTACTAATGGGACGTCAACCGTTAGAGATGCAGAAGAACTTCGCTATAAAGAAACTGACAGAATTAGTGCTGTTGAAGATGAATTGAAGAAGTTTGGTGTTGACATTAACACTTTTGAAGACGGTTTTGAAGTCAATCCAGGCTATGGCTCAGTCACAGCAAACGAAATCTTTAAGGGTTATCATGACCATAGAATTATAATGATGCTGATCATTATGGCCATTGCAACGAATCAAGAAATCAACATTGATGATATCAGTGCCATAGATGTGTCATTCCCAAGCTTCCTTGAAGACCTTAATAGTTTACGAGAGGATCGATAATATGCACGAAGAAATTCTTCAAATAATCGATAAACTTAGACAGGGAACATACCCTGAAAGTGATTTAAACAATATTTTAAATAGTCTAGACCAATTTCACTCAGATGAGTCTTTAGAAGCACTCTTTGTTTTGGGAGATGCATTACAAAATGCAGGTTTAGAATATCAAGCAAGACAGATTTTCCTACATTTAAATAATAACGTAGACCATGACGATTACGTCATTTCATATATCGTTGAATCTTATATCAGTGAAGGGCGCCTTGATGATGCCCTTGAACTGATTAACTCTAGCCCTGAAACGCCAACAGTACTAATGTTGAAGTCAGAAATCTTTCAACAGATGAACTTAAACGACGTCGCATTAAGATTGTTATTTGAGGCAAAAAATATGTCTGATGACATCATTATCGACTTTGCAATTGCCGAGTTATACTACTCAAATGGTGACCTTGAGGAAGCAGTCAGATTTTATGAAGATGTTTTAAACGAAGGGCTCGAGGAAGTAAATGGTATATTACTTGGTTTAAGATTAGCGGATATCAACGTCAATCTTTTAAACTTTGAAGATGCACGTGCATATTTCGATAGTATTTCAGAAGATCATTATTCAAATGAAGACTTCTACAAAAAAGCCTTACTCGAATATAATTTAAAAGATTACGATGCAGCTAAAAGCTTACTTGAAAAAGTACTCGACAATGAACCGTACTTTATCAATGCCTATATTTTACTCATGAACATCTATGAAACTGAACATAATTTAGAAGACGCGACAGAAACACTTTTAACCTATCTTAAAGAAAATGATAAAAACTCGCTTATTTACTTCCATCTTGGTCGCTTGTACTTTAGACAAAACCAAGCGGACAAAGCCATTGAACATTTCAGAATCGCAACTGAACTGGATGAAGACTACGATGATGCATATCTAATGCTCTTTGAAAGTATTTTAAAAACAGGTGAAACAGACACAATCGATGACTATGTTAAACATTTAGACATCAATGCCCTAAGTGGTGAATCGATTTACTTACTTGCTAAAATAGAAGCAGAAAATGAAAATGACAGTCAAGCCTTAAAATACTACAAGGATGCCCAAGCACTGTTAGATGATTCTCTTGAATTCTATGTAGATTATTACTATTACTTAAGAGAAATTAATCATCCAGACAAAAAACAAATCCTAGAGAAACTGATGCAACTAGAACCTGACAATCCGGACTGGCAGATGGATTATGAGCAGATAGCAGGTGAGGAAGACGAGCTTTAAAAAAGATTTTATTAACTATTGTCTCTATAACTATGATTTTAAGGACCATACTGCAGTTTGGATCTTAAATTTTATTAAATCTCACCCACTGATTACCCATAATATTTCCTTTACGGATTCTTCTATACGTAGAAAGTTAAGGATTGCAGAAAAAAATGTAAATAGACCAACCTTAATGTTCGAAAAAGACGGTATCATCACAGACAATGGTGAGACAATCTTCCATGAATTGAACTTGAACAAAACTGACGGTCTTTATTTAGAATTCATACTCTCAACAGATGATATTCGCTATAATCAAATTCGGTCTGAAGAACTAACAAAAAATGATGAGATTCTTCAAGAAGATATAAAGGAACTCGAACATTTAATCGACCAAGCCTTATTATCTAAAGATGAAGTTAGATTTTATGAACTGACAGATGAGCTACAAAAATTAACAAAAGAAAGAGGGTAGTCAGTGTGTTATTTAATACACAGGATCTTCGCGTTTTAAAGGATGAAATTGAGTTTATCGATACTGCAATTGTGCCAGTGGTAAGCATTGCTTTTGATAATGAAGTTCTCACACATGCTAATAATTTAGAACTCATGCAATTAATATCCATCCAGTTAGAAAAACAGCTGAAGGGTAGATTGATGATTACACCTGCTTTTACAACTGTAACAGATGACCATACGAGCCTTATTGCTTACAAAGATCAATTAAAAGCATATGGCTTTAAAAATGTGGTGAGCATTGCTTATCAAGATATTGAGTTAGATGGTTTGGATCACATTAGGGTTAATAGTATTCCAATAAGCGATATGGATAATGAAATGAAAATTTCAATAATCAATGACGAAGTAAAATCTGTTATCAAGCAAATTATTGGTATATGGAATCAATAATTAGAAGTATTATTACACAATCTATTTATTAGATGTGTCAATTCTTTGAAAACCATATTGACCAGTCAGTTTTAATAAGCTAAAATTGAAATGTCCTAGTTATATTATTTGTAAAAGTATGTGCGTTTGAGGGGGGAAAGACTAATGTCGCAAAAAGTAACAAGACGCCAGTTTTTGAACTATTCTCTAATGGGTGTGGGTTCATTTATGGCTGCAGGAATGATTCTTCCAATGGGTCGTTTTGCTCTAGATCCACTATTTAAAGAATCATCTGCAAGTGACATGATTGCAACAAGTGTAAAAGTTGCTGACATCACCGAAGAACCAGTCAGTGTAGACTTCACATTCGAGCAAACAGATGGCTGGTATGTGAGTGAAGTTACAGACTTCGCTTGGGTTTACAAAGAAGGCGATGAGATTATCGCGCTATCACCGGTTTGTAAGCACTTGGGTTGTACTGTATCATGGGCAAGCGATGCAAGTAATCCAGAGCGTTTCTTCTGTCCATGTCACAACGGGCTCTATGAGAAAAATGGTGAGAATGTACCAGGTACACCACCACGTGGGCCTTTAGATATGTACGAAGTTGGAGAATCTGACGGATTCTTAACTATCGGTGCAATTAAAGAAAATGAATTAGTATAGGAGGGTAATTGATGCTGAATCGTATTTATGATTGGATTGATGACAGAATTGACATCACACCAATTTGGAGAGACGTAGCAGATCACGAAGTGCCTGAGCATGTTAACCCTGCCTATCACTTCTCAGCTTTCGTCTATTGTTTTGGTGGTTTAACGTTCTTCATTACAGTAATCCAGATCTTGTCTGGAATGTTCTTAACAATGTACTATGTACCAGATATCATTAACGCTTGGAACTCTGTTTACTTCCTACAACAGGATGTTGCAGCTGGTGTTATTGTCAGAGGTATGCACCACTGGGGTGCAAGCTTGGTCGTAGTAATGATGTTCCTACATACTCTAAGAGTATTCTTTACAGGTGCATACAAGTCACCACGTGAATTAAACTGGGTTGTCGGTGTACTGTTATTCGCAGTTATGCTTGGCCTTGCGTTCACAGGTTACTTATTACCATGGGATATGAAAGCTCTATTCGCTACTAAAGTAGGTTTAGATATCGCTGAAAGTGTTCCGTTTATCGGTGAGTGGATTAAGACTCTACTTGCAGGTGATGCGACAATTATCGGTGCTCAAACACTGACTAGATTCTTTGCTATCCACGTGTTCTTCCTGCCTGCTGCGCTATTTGTATTAATGGCTATTCACTTTATCTTAATACGTAGACAAGGTATTGCAGGACCACTATAAGAAGGAGGGGGACTATTTATGAAACACGGTAAAGGTCTAACTTTTGTAGGTGATTCACGTGTACAAAAGTATGACAAACCAAAATTAAATCGTGATTATTCAGAATTCCCTGGTCGTACAGAGGAATTCTACCCAGACTTCCTTCTTAAAGAATGGATGGCTGGTGCAGTATTCTTAATCGGTTTCCTATGCTTAACGGTTGCACACCCTGCACCATTAGAGCGCATGGCAGACCCAACTGATACAGGTTATATTCCGCTACCTGACTGGTATTTCCTTTTCCTCTATCAGATTTTAAAATACACTTATGCGTCTGGTCCATTTAACGTAGTAGGTGCGATTATCATTCCTGGTATCGCATTCGGTGCTCTATTACTTGCACCATGGCTTGACGGTAAGAAAGAACGTCACTGGAAAAAACGTCCAGTTGCTACAGGTATGATGCTCATAGCTGTAGGTATTATCTTCTACACAACTTGGGAATCAGTTGCTTACCATGATTGGGAACAACAAAACCAACAAGGTCAGATTGTTTTCTCTAACTTAGATGCAGAAGATCCTGTCTTCAATGACTTAATCCGTACAAACTGTACAAGTTGTCACGGTGGGGAACTTGCTGGTGGATCAGGCCCGAACTTAATTGAACCTGATTTACAACCTGAAATGGTTGAAGCTTTTGTTAGAAGTGGTAGTGGTGAAATGCCTGCCTTTGAAGGTCAATTAACAGACGAAGAAATCACTGCGATTTCTGAATATGTTGCTGGACTTGAACTAACAAGTAAAGACGAAGCAAGCAATGTTGAAGAATCAGCTGAATAATACAAATAATAACGACCCTTCTGGTAACAGAGGGGTCTTCTTGTAGGAGAAACTATGCTATTTAACTACATATATAACTTAATGTTTAACAGAAAATTCTTAGTCTTATTGCTGATTTCAAACTTTTTAGGTACAGTCTACGGCTATATTTGGTATGGTGGACAACTTTCCGTTACACCGTGGTATTTCTACCCATTTGTACCAGATAGCCCGACTGCAACTTTGTTCTTATGTGTACTTATTGTCTTAATCTTGTTTAATAAGCATTCAGGGTTGGTTGATGCTCTAGCATTTACAACCTTGATTAAGTATGGTGTTTGGGCAGTGATTATGAACATTTGGAACTTTATTGACATGGGCTTTGTCTCATTAGTTGGCTTGATGCTGATTGCATCCCACTTGGCAATGGCGATTCAAGCGTTCTTGTTTCTTCCCCATATGAAAATAAAAATTTGGCACTTTGGTGTGACTGCCTTATGGTTATTTCATAATGACGTCATCGATTATGTCTTTATGCAGTATCCAAGATACGGAAACTTGCATGGATTTGCAAATCAAATAGGATACTTGGCTTTTTGGTTAACAATAATCGTGCTTATACTATTATGGAAGCTTGTAGATAGACGTAATAATTGACTTATGTAAAATCACTTTAGTAAAATATAACTATGAACAAGACGGAGGGACAAATGTGTATCTGATAATCTATTTTATAATTTTAATGATAGTACCAATGCTTGCACAGATGAATGTTAAATCTACATTTAACAAGTATTCTAAAGTGCGTTCGACTAGTGGTATGACTGGTAAACAAGTCGCTGAAGATATCTTACGTGAGAATGGTATTTACGATGTAAGTGTCGAACGTGGACAAGGTACTTTGACTGATTACTATGATCCTAAAAACAAAAAAGTCGTATTATCTCCAGGTAACTACGACAATCCAAGTGTTGCAGGTACAGCAGTTGCCGCACACGAAGTTGGTCACGCAATTCAACATGCAACAGGCTATAAATTCCTAAGCTTCCGTTCAGCACTGGTACCATTAGCGACATTAGGCTCTAACTTCTCGTATTTCTTAATTATCGCTGGTATTATCTTAACTGCGGCACAAAGTGCTGCAGGTGGGGGACTAGGCGAAATTCTTTTATGGTCAGGGATCGGTTTAATGGCCTTTGCAGTATTATTCCAAGTGGTGACTTTACCAGTGGAATTCGATGCTTCTAAACGTGCCATGAATCAAATCGAAGAATTAAATATTGTTAATAGTAAAGAGTATCGTCATGCTAAGAAAGTGTTAAATGCAGCAGCAATGACTTATGTTGCAGCAACTGCAGTCGCTGTGGCTGAACTTCTACGCTTTATTATGATTGCAAGAAACAATTAGAATTAGATTATAGACGACCGTTTATTCGGTCGTTTTTTATTTGTAGTAATATTCGTTTCCTTTATCGATAAATTTTCTCTATAATTAAGACTGATATAAATTATAAGTAGTTGAGGTGCATTGGTATGAAGTTAGGAATTGTATGTTATCCAAGTGTAGGTGGGAGTGGCATCATTGCAACAGAGCTTGGCATACAAATGGCAAATAGAGGTCATGAGGTCCATTTTATTGCATCCAGTGTGCCATTTAGACTTGGAGCAAACCACTATAATATATATACCCATAAGACAGAAGTTAACGACTACAGTGTCTTTAAGTATCCACCTTATGACATTACCTTATCTAGTAAAATCTCCGAAGTGATAGATGAATTTGATTTAGATGTTATTCACATGCACTATGCGATTCCTCATGCTGTATGTGGCATCTTGGCTCGTGAAATGTCTAAGAAAAAAGATGTGGGTATAATAACAACCTTACATGGTACTGACATTACTGTACTCGGTCACGATATGTCATTGGTAAATGCGATTCGTTTTGGGATTGATAAGTCTGATTTAACGACATCGGTGTCGAATAGTCTAAGAGAGCAGACCTATGACCTTATTAAGCCAAAAACTAAAATAGAGACCGTCTATAACTTTGTTGACGATACTCGTTTTAATACAGAGAGTCGTTTAGAGATTCAAGCTGAAACAAAAATTAAGCTCGGCATTCCAGATGAAGCAAAGGTGCTTGTTCATAGTTCAAACTTCAGAAAGATTAAAAATGTCGATCATGTCTTATATGCATTTAACGAAGCTTTAAAAGAAGTCGATTGTCACTTAGTATATGTCGGAGATGGACCAGAGCTTTTCTCTATAAAACAACTTGTAAAATCATTAGATTTAGAAGACCGCGTTCATTTCATAGGCCAAGTTTCTGATATCACAGACTACTATAAACTCGCAGATATTTTCCTTTTACTTAGCAGAAAAGAAAGCTTTGGCCTAGCGATGCTAGAAGCAATGTATTGTGGTGCTGTACCTATAGGTTCAACTGCCGGTGGGATATCTGAAGTAATTCAAGATAATGAGTCAGGCTATACAGTTGAAATTGGTGATTATAAAACAGCAGCAGCCCGTATTGTTCAATTGTTAACCCATGAAGACCAATTTAAAACTATGCAAGGTGCTATGTTAAAAGATATAAAAGAACGTTTTAATATGGAAGAAATTGTTGATCAATATGAGAATTTATATAACCATTTAATCTCTGGTGATGCACATGAATAAACTGTTTAAGCAGGCAGGCTTGATCTTAGACATCTTAGAGAAAAACGACTATGAAGGCTATTTTGTAGGCGGGGCAGTGCGTGACTATATATTGAATCGGCCAATTAACGATGTAGATATAACAACAAATGCCTTACCTGATGAAATTGAACGGCTATTCGAACGGACGATTGATGTGGGTAAAGAACATGGCACGATTGTTGTTCTAATAGAAGATACACCTTTTGAGGTAACGACCTACCGTACAGAAGGTACCTACAGTAATTTTAGACGACCAGACAAAGTATTCTTCACAGAAAATCTTCAAGATGACTTAAGTCGCCGAGATTTTACGATCAATGCAATGGCAATGATGAAAAATATGATACTCTTTGATCCTTATCACGGTCAAGATGACCTAGAAGAAAATGTTATTAATACAGTAGGCGAGGCAGATGAACGGTTTGGTGAGGACGCACTTCGCATGCTGAGAGCTGTTAGATTTATGTCCCAATTAGACTTTAAACTAACTGAAAATGTAAAGGCAGCGATTCATAAAAATAAGGCTTTACTTGCTCATATTGCGAGTGAGCGTACTTTTACAGAACTTAAGAAAATGTATGCAGGCTTAAATCCGTCGGCCGCACAAAATATTATAGTTGAAACTGGCTTACTGGAATATATCCCTTTCTTTAAGCATGTCCATAAAGACACATATCTTAGTGCATGCGTATCAAATATTGAAGAAGCACTCGTAATACACGTTTACCATGACCAATCCTTGTTAAGGTTCCTAAATGAGCTCAAGCCATCGAACCACTTAAAAAATCAGATACGTGATAGCTTATCTTTAATTGATGACTTGTCCATGAATGTAAATTCTAAATTAATTGCCTACTATTACAACAAGGAAATTATGGATTTAGTCCTTCACTTAAATCAAAAGAATGACGTACTAAGTACAGATTCAGTCGACATACTTTTAAATGCCATCACACTGAGAGACAAACTTGTTATAAACAGTCGTAGTGACCTATATGTTGATGGTCGAGTTTTAATGCAGGTACTAGAACGACAAGGCGGACCATGGTTAAAAACACTATTATCAGAGATAGAAAAACAAGTCGTGCTCGGTCAATTGGAAAATGACCAAAACGAAATAATTAACTGGGTGAAAAATCATGCAAAGTACGAAGAGTAAAATATTAGATTGTTTACAAAGTGAAACATATGTTTCTGGTAATTCACTTGCAGAACAACTGAATGTTTCTAGAACAGCGATTTGGAAAAATATACAAGCTTTGAAAAATGAGGGATATCAAATAGCAGCTGTTCAGAATAAGGGCTACGCATTAGTCGGAGCATCTCAAAATATTAATCAAGCCAAACTGCTATCGATTATTGACAAATCCACACTATTTGATCAACTCATCTATAAAAAGACTGTTGACTCTACACAAAATACAGCCTTTAACATTTTACATAAAAATGATGATAACATAGTAATAGTAAGTGAGTCACAGACGGAAGGTAGGGGACGGTTTAAAAGGCAATGGCTGTCTCCTAAAGAAACTGGTCTCTACATGTCACTCGTCTTAAGGCCGAATATAAAACATAGTGATATGATTACATTCAACTTATTCATGTCATTAGCAATTAGTCAAACGATTAGAAAGAACACAGGTTTAAAAAGTGGAATTAAATGGCCTAATGATATTTATATCAGTGATAAGAAAGTATGCGGCTTTTTAACAGAAATTGTTTCTGAAGAAGACACCGTTCAAACCATTATATGTGGTGTGGGTATCAATATTGAACCCTCAACAGATATCGAATCATTGTCGACTGCTACTGCTCTTAATGCTGAACTACCATCTGAAAAGCAGTTAGATATCGATTCATTTTTAAGTGAGTTATTTAAGAATATAGAAATTTACTATAACAAATTTATGTCAACTTCTTTTTCAGAAATTAGAGATGAATGGATAGAGCATTCCATAATCTTTAATCGTCAATTAAAGATTAGCAGTTCAAATGGTATAATTAAAGGTAAGGCACTTGATGTAAATGATGAGGGTTACCTAATCATTATTGATGAAGAACAAAATATACATCAGGTAATCAGTGCAGATATTGAAATTTAATTTGGTGATATGATGTTAAATAAAACTTTTGCCGTCGTAGACTTAGAAACGACCGGTAACAACCTACAAAAAGATAAGATTATTCAACTTAGTATTGTCTTTGTGAGAAACAATGAGATTGTGGACACATACAATACTTTCTTAAGTGATAAAACGACCATATCACCCTTTATTCGGGAACTCACAAGTATTTCGCCTGATATGTTGATTGGCGCCCCTAAGTTTCAAGATATCGCTTGGGAAATTAGGGACATGCTCAAGGGCTCAGTCTTTGTTGCACATAATGTAGATTTTGATCTCAATTTCTTAAAGACTGCATTTAAGGCATGTGGTATTAAATATAACCCAACCTATAAAATAGATACGGTCGAACTTTCAAGAATCTTTCTGCCTACAGTTCCTGGGTATCAGTTACATTTAGTCGCTGAATTTTTAGATATAAAATTATCACAGGCACATAGGGCAGACGAAGATGCCTTAGCAACTGCTAAAGTTCTGATTAAGATATTTGACTTAATTCTAAATCTACATCGACAAACGCTGATTACGATTTATCATTTAACGAAGTCTTTACCCACTAATATTACTGATTTACTCTTTAATGTCTTAAGTCTTAATATAGACAACGATCGAGATGACATCGTCAGTTATAAGCAGTTTTATATCAAGGACTTTACTTTAAACACACATGATATTAAACCGATTTCTGTAGATGAGCTATATAAAAAATATCTACATGAAACCAATCATGACTACCGCCAAGATCAATATGACTTATCTTTATTAATTTACGATAGTCTAGTCAATGAGAAGTTTCATGCCATTGAAGCCTACACTGGTCTTGGTAAAAGTGATGCTTTTTTAATTGCAGCAATTTGTTATTACTCAAATTATCATCAGCAAGTCGTCGTCTCCACATCGAGAAAAATATTACAAAACCAATTAATAGAGTCTTCACTAACGCGTCTAAGAAGTGTTGTTTCATTAGAAGCGCCCTTTGTCTTATTAAAAGGAAGAAATAATTATATTGATTTAGATGCTTTTTCTGCACTCTTAGAATCAGAAGATAATAATCCAGAAATTTGTTTTTTAAAAATGCGCATTTTGGTATGGTTGCTATCTACGAAAACAGGTGACTTATCTGAGTTAAATCTACGTGGACCCGAAAAATCATACTACGATACGATGCGCATCCAGAATGGTGACAATAAGCAACACTACTATTTTAAACGTGCCTTAAACAATGCTAAAAGAGTGCCTGTTATTGTGACGAACCATTATTTCCTTAATGATTGTATTAATAATTTGTATGATGTACATGCCTTAATAATCGATGAAGCGCATCAGTTAAAATCTGCCTTAGATTTAAAAGAAAGAAGAAAATATACTTATAGTGAGATGAAGTTTTTTATTGGTCAAATCGGACAGTTGAGTCAATCTCGCTTATTAAGTTCCTATGCTGAAGATAATAAAGCCGTATCCCTATATTTACTAGAAGATATTGTCGTCAATTTGCATAGACAAATTGATGAATTATTTAAGCATTTTTCTAAAAGTAAGATTAAAAAAGCGAGTGAGACCTTAGAAAGCATCATTAAGTATACACAATTATTTTTAAGTACAATAAGAGGTACGAAGAACTACCAAGCACTTTATAATCACATGCATTTCTTTGAACAATCATTAAAAAGGCTTCAGCATGCGATTATATACGATGACTGTCATATAGAAACTCATGCCAATCCGACACGTACAGAAGTTGAAATTAGAACTGACGTACTGGATGAATTAGCAAGTGCTTTAACTAAGATTCCTAGCCAGATTTTATTATCAGGAACTCTAGAAGTAAATGGCAGTTTTAAGCATTTGAAATATTGGTTTGGTGATCACGAATATGATACGACAATAATGGATAATACCGAAATGTTTGATGACATAAAGTTATTCATTCCAAACGACATCAGCAGTTACGATATGAACAATCCTGATTATGTTATCGATATTCTGGATTACCTATCCCTGTACTTAAGTGAAACGAACAGTAAACTCATTGTTATTTTCTCTAATTTCGAACTACTAGAAAAGGTCTACAGCTATACTGAGGAAGTCGGTTTATTTGATCAGATTCCTGTCTTAAAACAGACGCGTGGTTCTAATAATGAAAAATTACTCAATCAGTACAATCAGCTTAGCCAATGCCTGTTATTAGGGACCTACACTTTTACAGAAGGGGTCAACTTAGTATCTGAAAAAGATAAGACACTCATGCTGACTAAATTACCATTCCCAGTGCCTAACCAGGACAGCTTTTCACATTTCTATTCTGAAGATTTACCAGAGGCTGTCATTCACTTTAGACAGATTGCAGGTCGATTAAAACGTAGTGAAGAAGATAAGGGTATTCTCATGCTCTTTGATGATAGGATAATAAATAAACCATATAAGAATGCTTTCTTAAAATATTTTCCTGAGAAAAATATTATCCATGATGATCGGACATCTTTTAAAGCATTGCTTTTTGATTTATAATAAGGAAAACGAATTGTTAGGAGACTGCCGCAAGATGGAATTATCCGAGAAAGTTAAGTCGCTTACACCGAGCCAAACGATTGAAATTACAAACACAGCTCGAAAACTAAAAGCTGATGGCTATGATATTATCAGCTTATCTGCAGGTGAGCCCGACTTCAATACACCTGAAGAAGTCATCGAAGCTGCCCATCAAGCCGCACTTGATGGCCATACAAAATATACAGCTTCTGTCGGTATTAAAGCAGTGAGACAAGCGATTGCAGACAAAATGTTAAGAGATAATAATCTAGAGTATACTCCAGACGAGGTATACGTAGGTAATGGCGCAAAACAAGTGTTATTTAATATCTTTTTAGCTACTTTAAATCCGACTGATGAAGTGCTTCTACCCGCACCTTACTGGGTATCATATTCTGAACAGATTAAAATGGTGGGCGGAGAGCCTGTCACAATTGAAACAACAGAAGACACAAACTTTAAACTGACTCCTGAGCTTTTAAAAGCACATATCACTGAAAAGACTAAAATGATTGTCTTAAACTCACCTAATAACCCAACAGGGGGCATCTACAGTAAAGAGGAACTACAGGCCTTAGTAGATGTTTTAGAACATACTGATATAATAGTAGTGGTCGATGAGATTTATGAAGTCTTGGCCTATGAGCGTGAACATATTTCGATTGCGAGTTTAAGCGAGAAAATTAAAGGGCAATCGATTATCGTAAATGGCTTTAGTAAATCACATGCGATGACAGGTTGGCGTATTGGCTACGCTTGTGGCCCATTGAATGTTATTAAAGCATTAGGGGATTTATCTTCCCAATCTACGACGAGTGTGGCATCACCCTCACAATATGCTGCGATTAAGGCATATAACATGTCAGACGACTTTAAAAATGATTACGTGAGCACGTTTAAAGCGCGTCGTGACAATGCTTATGAAAAACTCATGACAGTGCCACACGTTCGCTGTATCAAACCAGAAGGGGCATTTTACTTGTTCCCTTATTTAAAAGATATTGCAAGTCAGTGTGGTTATGACAGTGTAGATGATTTTGTTAAAGGTCTTTTAACAGACCAATACGTTGCAATTGTGCCTGGAGCAGCTTTTGGTGCAAAAGATTATGCACGTATTAGCTATTCAGTCTCTGAAGAAAAGTTCAATGAAGGCATTGAAAGAATTAAAACATTTATTAATAAAAAAACGACAGTCTAAGGATGGTAAGAATGAAAATAACAATTAATCAAGCACCAGACTACGTGGGTCAAGAAGTCACAATCGGCTCATGGTTACTCCAAAAACGTGGGTCAGGTAAATTTCAATTTTTACAATTAAGAGATGGTACTGGATTCATGCAGGGTATCGTCGTAAAAGCGAACGACGAAGATTTATTTACCCTTGCTAAAGGTTTAAACCAAGAAACTTCTATGTATGTGACTGGCGTAATTAAAGAAGATGACCGTTCAAGTTTTGGCTATGAGATGGAAGTTTCTCGTATTGAAATTATCCAAAGTGCAGATGGTTACCCAATTACACCAAAAGAACATGGGCCTGAGTTTTTACTAGATAACAGACATCTATGGTTACGTTCTAAAAAACAACATGCTGTAATGAATATTAGAAATCAAATTATCAAAAGTACTTATGACTTCTACTATGAAAATGGCTTTAAAAAAATTGATCCACCAATTTTAACAAGTTCATCTCCAGAAGGGACAACTGAACTCTTCCATACTAAATACTTTGATGAAGATGCATACCTTTCACAAAGTGGTCAGTTGTACGCTGAAGCTGCTGCAATGGCGCATGGTAAAGTCTTTACTTTCGGTCCTACTTTCCGTGCTGAGAAGTCTAAAACGCGTCGTCACTTGATTGAGTTTTGGATGATTGAACCAGAAATGGCGTTCTATGATCACGAGGATAGCTTAGTTGTTCAAGAACAATATGTTGAATATCTAGCTAAAAATGTTTTAGAGCATTGTAAACTGGATTTAGAGGCTCTTGGACGTGATACTACAGCGCTTGAAAAAATCAAAGCACCGTTCCCTAGAATCACTTATACAGAGGCCATTGACCTCTTACACGAAAAAGGATTTGATGATATTGAGTGGGGCGATGACTTCGGTTCTCCACATGAAACTGAGATTGCAAACAGCTTTGAGAAACCGGTCTTTATCGTAAATTATCCAAAAGAAATTAAATCTTTCTATATGAGTACTAACCCTGAAGACCCACGTACAGTACTTTGTGCAGATTTAATTGCACCAGAAGGTTACGGTGAGATTATCGGTGGTAGTGAACGTATTCATGACTACGATGAACTTAAACAAAGAATCATCGATTCAGGCTTAAACCTAGACGCCTATGAATGGTACTTAGATCTACGTAAATATGGTAGTGTGCCGCATTCAGGCTTCGGTCTTGGTTTAGAGCGTGCAGTTGCATGGTTCTCAGGTGTTCAACATGTTAGAGAAACCGCACCATTCCCAAGATTATTAAACCGTCTATACCCATAAATGACACGGAGACGTTAGCACAGCTAATGTCTCCTTTATATGATTGGAGATTATTCTATGGAACAATCTTATATTAAATACATTACAGTTCCGGTAAACAAAATCTTACTTGATCACTATAGTGAATTAGGATTAGACGAACAAAGTTTAATTATCCTAATAAAGATGATTGAAAATGATCGTCAGACAGACGAAGCCCCTGAATTTAGTGAACTGATTAAGGGCACCACACTAAATCAAAGTGAACTCACTCGGATTATTCAATTGTTAATTAAAGAAAAGTGCATCGAACTCCAGACCATAAAAAAAGAAGATGGCTATGTTGAACGCTTTAACTTTGAACCTTTATACAAGCGTTTAGAAGATTTTATTTATAACACTGTTGAAGCACCACAAAAAGATGAAAAATCATTAAGAGAAATGTTCGACTATATTGAAAATCTCTATGGCCGTACGATTAGTCCAAATGAGTATCAGCGTCTAAACAGTTGGATTAATGATTCTAACTATCAAGTTGAAGATATAATGAATGCTGTAGACGTGGCATATAAATCGAATATTACATCGCTGCAATATGTTGAACGAATTTTACTAAGTACATCAAAAAGTGAAGACCAAAAAGGAACAGGCTTACCTGTAATTTCATGGCTAGATCGGGGGGAAAGACTTGACAACGAGTAAGAAAAAGACAATGGAAATGATCGATGTGATTGCGGAGATGTTTCCAGAGGCAGAAGCAGAATTAAACTACACGAACCCCTTCGAGTTGACGATTGCAGTTTTACTTAGTGCACAGACGACAGATGTTGGTGTAAACCGAGTGACTAAAGGCTTATTTGAAAGATTTAAAACTCCAGAAGATTATTTAGCAGTCGACGTCGAAGTAATTGAGTCATATATAAAGACGATTGGACTTTATCGTAATAAGGCAAAAAATATCCAAAAATTATGCAGAGACTTAATCGAAAAATTCAATGGAGAAATTCCCAATAACTACGATGACCTAATTTCCTTAGCAGGTGTAGGTAGAAAGACTGCAAATGTTGTATTATCTGTAGCTTTTGACACACCAAGAATTGCTGTTGACACCCATGTCGAACGCATTTCTAAACGCTTAGGCATCGCACGTTATAAAGATTCACCCTTAGAAGTAGAAGAGACCTTAATGCGCAAAATTCCGCCTGAAAGATGGAGTAAGACCCATCATCAACTCATCTTCTTTGGACGATACCACTGTTTAGCCAGGGCACCTAAGTGTCATGAGTGTCCGCTCTTAGAAGAGTGTAGAGAAGGGCAAAAACGCTTGAAAAAAGGTCTGGTAAAGTAGTCGTGATATTTACGGGGTTTGTGTTTGGTTGGTGATGAGCATTCTTCATCACCATCCCATACAGTCAGAATAGTGATGAGCATTCTTCATCACCACTTCATACACGCACCCATAAAAAATGCTAGACTCTCAGGAAAGAGTCTAGCGTTTTTTTATTCTTCCTCTTCAGTTGTAGTAGTGGATTCTTCTTCTGATGATGAATTTGATTCGGATTCTGCCGCAGGTTCAGAGTCAGGTTCTGGTTCACTGCTTGATTCTGATTCGGTCTCCTCATCAGTTGGTTCTTCTTCAGTCGTTGAAGATCCGCTGTCTTCAGATGGTTCTGCGAGTTCTGCATCATCCGGTAATTCACCTTCTGGCACGTCACCTTCAGTTTCAATTTCCCCATCTTCGTTATATTGCCAAGACCAGGCACCGCCTGATGAATCACTGTTACTATCGCTATCATTATTGCTATTACTATTAGAGTTACTGTTTGAATTATTATTTGAGTTATTATTTGAGTTATTATTTCTGTTAAATAATCCACCGCCACTCGCATCTGCAACAGCAAGCTCGTTACCATTAATCTGTTCGACGGAGTCTGGCTGTTCAAAGTCCTGGCCATTAAATGTACTAATGTACTGCATAATATCTCTAAAGAACCATTGTGGTGTAATGTGTTCATCTGTTCCGATAAATAGCTTGTCTTCTGAATATCCTGCATTGGCATTATCGAATCCTGTCCATACACTCATTGTATATTCTGGTGTATATCCAACAATCCAAGCGTCTTTGGCACTGTTTGAAGGCAGATCATTTTCTTCAAGTATGGAAGTATCTAGTGATGTTGTACCTGTTTTCGCTGCAATGTTTAGGCCATTCATTTGAATGTAGTCTGCACTACCATTGTTTGCAAAAGTATCTTTCAACATATCTGTTAACATGTAAGCTGTTGAATCTTTCATGGCTTGATGGGATTCATTTTCAAACTCGACAGTCTCACCTTCATCAGTGACGATGTGACGAATGGATTGTGCTTCATTGAATTCACCATTATTACCTAAAGTTGCATAGGCTTGTGCCATCTGTAGGGGACTGAATCGTGATTCTCCACCACCGAGTACATCATTAAATGATACTGTGTATTCACCGTCAAGCTTAGTATCGTAATCTAAACCAACTTCTTTTGCGAATTCTCTAGGGACATCGTTACCCGCTTCTTCCTGAACCGCTTCAAAGGCTTTAACTGCTGGGACGTTGAAACTTTGTCTCAAGGCATCTCTCATAGTGACATTACCGTGTCCTTGATTGTCATAGTTATATACCGTGTTGTTTGGACTATCTTCAGGGTTGTATGACTGTTCATCTTGTAGTTGGTGATTTGTTGCCCAGTCCATATGCTCAATTGCAGGTCCGTAACTTAAGAATGGTTTCATAGTTGAACCGACATTATGTTGAACTAATGACAAGTTTTGATCCACAACTTCTTGGTAATCACGGCCACCAGTCATTGCTACTAAGCCACCAGAATTTGTATCTAAGATGGTTGATGCTAGATTAAAGTCATCACTTTGGAACTTCTCATTGTAGTAATAGTTTCTATTGTTAGCCATATTTTGTAGATACGACTGAATTTCAGAATCCATATTGGTATAGATCTTAATTCCACTATTTAAGACTTCATTGATATCTCTGTTTCTAAATTCATCATGTTGTTGGATTTCTGTCTTAACGTAATTAATGTAAGATGCATATTCAGGATCTTCTTCTTCAGCAACGGCTCGATCTGACTCATCACGTTGAACTAAGTTTGCTGTTAAGTCTGTGTTCATCGCTTCATCATACTGTTCTTGTGTAATTCTCTCATGTTCTAACATCATGTATAGGACTGTTTCTGTTCTAGACTGTGCGGCTTCTGGATCAACGTAAAGGTTGTAAACGTTAGGCAGGTTAGATAAACCTGCTAAGTACGCCGCTTCTTTTAAGTTTAAATCTGCAAGTTCCTTATCAAAGTAGTAGAGGCTTGCTGTACGAATACCGTATATACCATCTGAATAGTATATTTTGTTTAAGTACATCTCTAAAATGTCATCTTTTGAATACTCTTGTTCAAGTCGGTAGGCTAAATATGCTTCTTGAGCTTTACGTTCTAGCGTCTGTTCTTCAGTTAAGAAGGCACGTTTAACTACTTGTTGTGTAATTGTTGACGCACCTTGAGAGGCAAAGCCATCTGTAAAGTTAGAAATGACTGCACCACCCAACCTAACAAAGTCCATCGCACCGTGTTCATAGAAACGATTATCTTCAATCGCTAAGACGGCATCAGTCACGTGGTCAGGTACATCTTCAATGCTGACATACTCCCGTTTTTGTCCAGTATGCAAGGTGGTGACTAAATTATCATTACGGTCGTATATTTCCGCTGGGACAGGGTCCTTTAACTTTTCTTCACTAAATGCGGGTGCCTGTGAAGCGTAGTAGGCAAATAAGACTGCACCGATAACTAATCCAATTAATACAATCAGTCCACCATATAATAGTACCTTTTTTATAATCGATGATTTAGATGAGCTTTTAGACCGATTCTTATCTTTATTTTTCGGGTCTTTGCTCCTTTTAAAATTCGATTCCATATATATTACTCCATTTCACTATAAAATTCTTCAAGTGCAGCTAAATAATCATAACGCGGATTGTATTTTATTGGTAGTAAAATACTCTCATTTTTAATATCTTCATAAGGTATTGATTTACGTCCATCAGCCATAAAGTTGTCCCAATGTTTGACAAAATGTTCAAAAGGATAAAGAAATACTTCATCATAGACTGTAAACTTAATAATTAAAAAGACAATGCCACCGGTATTATGACATGCTCTCATATGTTCGACTTGATGGGCGTGTATATTAATGAAAGGAAAGCGTGTTTTATTACGAGTTTCCTTCGCTTCAAAGTCGATGTATTTCCCTTTATATATGCCGTTATAGTCACTAGTTGACGGAACCTTGAAATACGCTTCAGTAATCTTTGCTTTGTTTCTAGAAGGATAATCAACATTAACGATTTGGACCGGTGTTGGCTTCTTATGAATAACCGCTTTTTTCGTATCCAAATAATACTGATTCGTCTTATCAATATCCTTCTCTAAGGTCATCCCGCGTTGGCCATAAGACACTTTGCCATTTGATTTTGGTTTTTGACGTGCTTTAATGCCCTGAGGATATTTCATTTATTCGCACTCCAAACTATTATTATATATACTAATTATAATATATTTATTAGAATTTGATTAACATTTCATTATTATAGGTGGTGAAAAAGGAATGTCAAGTGAGTATACATTCGAAGACTATCGTCATCTTTTAGATGAACTCGATCGACGTTATGCACTCAGCAAGGAAGGAGAAGTCTTCGATTTCGACCAAGACATCAAACCTTTTCTCGATAAAAATAAAAAGCTTGCTTATAACATCGAAAACTTCAACACTGATCATCGTTTAACTGAAAAGGTTAAAATTACAATGTTTGAAGAGCTTATGGAACTCTTAATGAGTTGTCATATTTCACGTTTTAGTTTAAAGCTGTATCATGAAAAATACAAATATATAAATATGTGGATTAACCATGCCCATAAAGAAGGTTTAATATGAGAGTTTTCATTACAGGCTACCGGCATTATGAACTCGGTATCTTTAAGGATAGTCAACCTGAAGTAAAAGTATTAAGAGACTTTCTTAGGTCCTCAATTATTCGCTTAATTGAGGAAGGTACTGAATGGTTTATTATTCAAGGCTACACAGGTATAGAAATGTACGCAGCCAATGAAATTATAGACTTAAAAAAAGACTATGATATTAAGCTCGGCGTCTTAAAGCCATTTCATGAATTTGATGACCGCTATTCTGAAAGCCATAAGATCGAACTCAATAATATTTTAGCACACGCTGATTTCCATAAATTCATCTTTGACCGGCCCTATAAGGACCCATCAATGTTTAGAGCCATTAATGCCTTTATTACTGAACATACAGACTATGGTTATATTGTCTATGATAGTGAAACAGAGACAAACTTAAAATATATATTTAGTCTTATGCTTGAATTAAATGAGAAGAATCAGTATAATATTGAAAGAATACAATTTGACGATATTAATTATTTCGTCAACGATAGATATGATAGTTGAGAGGTGTAAGAGATGAGTGATTATACGCTAAAGCTGTCTGCTAAAGATATATTCGAAAAGGAATTCGAAAAATCGGTGAGAGGTTTTAAACCGATCGAAGTAGATAGTTTTCTTGATGATGTCATCAGCGACTATCAAAAAATGGCAGACATGAATAACAACATTAAGAAATTAGAAGAAGAAAACGCTCGTCTAAAAAAAGAGGTTGAAGATCTTCGTGTGAGGGTAGCAACCAATTCTAGAACTCAAGGTTCTGGTGGGCAGAGTCAACAAATCGATATTTTAAAACGTTTATCTAGTCTTGAAAAACAGGTATTTGGTAAATCAGAAAAGTAAACAGCAAGTAAATGAACGGTAACTCGGATAATCGCTATGCATTTTGATGTATAGAGGAAAGTCCATGCTCACACGATCTGAGATGATCGTAGTGTTCGTGCCAGACGAAACAATAAGTCTGGGCAATGATATTTATATCTTGACGGCTGTGAAATATTCTAAGTGATTTTATCATATGAATAGAGTAGCTTTAAAAGTGCCACAGTGACGAACTTCAAAAGAAATGCTGAAGGTGGAACGCGGTAAACCCCTCGAGTGAGCAATCCAAATTAGGTAGGAGCACTTTCCAACAGGAATTCAACTGACGGAGAGATATTATTTTTAAATAATATAGACAGATGATTATCACCAATGTGCGAGTGTATACTAGTGCACGCTATTAGCACAGCGGTACAGAACATGGCTTATAGAGAAACCGGACTAGACGCTCTCCGAACAGGAGAGCTTTTTTTATGCCTATTTTCATACTATAATATAGACAAATCAAACTTTAGGAGCTTCTTATATGAACTTTAAATTTATTGTTAATACACCGATGGGACTTGAAAAAGTGGTTTCAGAAGAAATTAAATCTTTAGGGCTTTCAACAGAATTAGAAAATGGACGTGTTTATTTTAATGGGGATGAGAAGACCATTGTAGAAACCAACTTAAAGTTACGTACTGTTGACCGTATTAGAATTATCCTTGGAGACTTCGAGGTCAAGACCTTTGACGAACTATTCGAGAAGGTTAAAGCTTTGCCACTATCCGATGTGCTCGGGCCTAATGCAATGTTCCCAGTAACAGGACGTTCACATAAGTCGACTTTATATAGTGTACCTGACGTGCAGAGAATCACGAAGAAGGCAATTGTTGAACACTTAAAGGATGCCTTTAAAATGACGGGGAAACTACCAGAAGACGGACCAAGATATAAAATCGATATTAATATACTAAAAGACCGCGCGATTCTTACTGTTGATACTAGTGGTGATGCACTACATAAACGTGGTTATCGTGTCGGGCAAGGGGAAGCACCAATCAAGGAAACACTCGCTGCAAGCATGTTAAAACTTGCAAACTACGATGGTACAAATACACTCTATGATCCATTTACAGGCTCAGGAACGATTGCGCTTGAAGCAGCGATGATGGCAAGAAATATTGCACCAGGTTCGAACCGCAGTTTTGATAGTGAATCATGGGATATTATCCCTGAAGACTTATGGACACAGTTACGCACTGAATGTGAAGAACAAGCGGATTACGATAAGGAAGTTAAAATATATGCGACTGATATCCACATCGATATGATTAAGATCGCTAAGAAAAATGCAGAAGAAGTCGGCCTAGATGATGATATTCATTTTGGCGTATTAGACATACATGATTTAGATCATGTTGATGAGCATGCACAAATAATTACCAATCCACCATACGGTGAACGCATTGGTGAGGCGAAAGCCGTTGAACAAATGTACGCCAAAATAGGGGAACTAATGACTAATTTCCCAAACCTAAATGTATATCTAATGACTTCAAACAAAGAATTTGAACAAATCGTAGGGAAGAAAGCGACAAAACGCAGAAAATTATTTAATGGCTATATTGAAACAACCTTTTACCAATACTGGGGAGTGAAGTAATCGTTGTCAGCACAAGGGGAAGAAAAAGAAACACTAAATCGTTTATATAAGTTAAAAAAAGAAATACTAAAATCAGATAATGATGTACTTGTATCTCAAATTGATCATGCCATACAAAAGACATACAACGAACAACTAGTATTCTCTTTTATTGGCCATTACTCTGCGGGGAAATCAAGCTTAATCAATCATTTAATTGGTATGGATATTTTACCATCCTCACCGGTACCAACGACAAGTAACACAGTCAGTGTTCAAATCAGTGAAGATAATAAGATTGAGGCTTTTATTAATCAATATCAATATGCAACAGTAAATGATTATGATGAGTTAAAAATTCTCAACACTCTAGATCTAGATATCCAAGCAATTACAATGGACGTTCAACATGATGATTTCAATATAAATACAGTGTTTCAAGATACACCAGGTGTAGATTCTAACACAAGTAGCCACGAAGAATCTGCCAATCGTTTTTTACTTAACAGTGATGTCATCTTCTTTACTGTGGAATATAATCATGTGGAAAGTGAACATAATTTAAAACTCCTGAGAGAGATACAGGAATTGAACATTCCAATATGTCTCATCATCAATCAGATTGATAAGCATGATGACCATGAACTGACTTTAGATACATTTCTAAGTCGTGTAAAAAGTACACTAGATAATTGGGACATTCATCCTGAACACATTTTTACTACATCTATATACGACACACCTTATAACCAGATTGACAACTTAAAAACTTATATTAAAGAAATAGAAAGTCGTAAGGAAATGGCCGAACGATACGACCAGAGAATTATGCATAATATCGAACAGAAACAGATTGAATACTTAGAAGACAAGATAGACGCGGTTGAACATAATTTGAATACGGATCGTCCACTAAACCTTGAACGTGCTAAAGAACGAATCCATTACTTGGAACAAGAAATTAACGAAGCACATTTGGACGATTTAAGATCCGACCAAGCAGTATTAGAAGACCATGTTAAGGATAATGTAAGAAAGCTAGTGAAAGACGCTTATATTTTTCCCCATCAAGTTAAGGATACCATCATAGAATATTTAAAGATACAAGCAGGTGAGAAGAAACCTACAGGACTATTTGGTAAAAAGAAAAAAGAAGAAGAGATGTTAAATACATCTGTAAATGATATAAAGGAAGTCATCCAGAAAGTTATCGATACAGAAATCAACGCCAATGTGAACAATCTCTATAAAACACTCGGCTTAAGTGGTCCACCCTTTAAATATGAGTGGCATAGCGACTTACTTGGAAAAGATGAAAATATTTCCTTAAACCAGAGCTATATTAAAAACTACTTTGACAAATTGAAATCTACTTTAGAAAGAGAAGTATCAACAAAAGCAAAAAGCCACCTCTCTCAACTAACGGTTGAGAATATGGGGGAGACAAAAGCATCTTCTACACTAGAACATGAAAAATCTTTGTACGTCGAAGTCAAACAACTTCTTGAATTACTCGAATCTCTTACAACAAAAAACTACCAGCATCTATATATTCATATGGATGACGAATTAGATAAGCTGAATCTAACAGAAGAAATCGAAATTGATACTTCAACAGATATAGTTCAAGACGATATAGAAAGTAGACATAATAATTTTACTGTCGATAATAATGAAACATATTCAGTTGATTATTTTAAACAAGTGAGTCAACAACTAGAAAATTTACCTCGCTATAACAACTTTAAGCACTTAATTGATCATAAAGTGCATAGAATAGAAACTGGCAAGGCGAATATCAGTGTGTTTGGTGGTTTTAGTGCGGGTAAGACGACCTTTATTAATGCCTTACTGGGTCAGGCCCGTCTAACAACAAGTCCGAATCCAACGACCGCGACTATAACAGAAATCAACGATAACAAGTCGAGTTCAGGGGAGATGAAGTCAGAAGCAGATCTCACTGAAACACTACAAACCTTATCTGGTGAAACACATGACACAGTAAAGGGTTATAAAAAATGGATGAAAGCAAACATTGATAAAGTTCAAGAAACTTATAAACCCTTACTTAGAGGCTTGTTAAATAAATACGATCAATACGAACCTATTCTAAATAGTAAGCAAGATTTTGATACAGATACCTTAATAGAAATGATTAGTAATGATGAGGATGCCACCTTCATTCATAAAGCAAATGTATCTATTCCTATTGAAATTACTAAGCATTATAATCTCATTGATTCACCAGGTATCAATTCAATCAACCAAAGACATACATCAGAAACAAGAGATATCATCAGTCAAAGTGATATGATTATTTATGTTTCTTATTACAATCATGTATTTTCACGTTCAGACGAAACCTTCTTGAAATATATTCAATCATTAAAAGGGGAAGATTTCCCGCTGATTTTTATTATTAACGCGGTAGATCTTATGAAGTCAGAAGACGACAAGGAAAAAGTCATCGACTATATGGCGAATGCCTTAAATAAATTACAGATTAAACATGTTATATATCCTGTGTCTTCTAAAAAAGCGATCCAATCTGGTGATCACGACTTCGATCTAGCGAAAACTGACATCAGAAAAATCGCTGATCAACAAGCAAGGAATGTTCAATTAAGAACATTAAGTGAAACGACAAATCAGTTAATCAATACTGTTGCTAGTAATATTAAACAGTTTGAAGATAGTGGACAAGAGCGCCAAAGAATTATTGAAGGTAGAAATGCGCTAAAGTCAGAGATAGAAAGCTTGAGCGCCAAGCAATTTATAAAAGTATTAAAACAAGAAATTGATATTATCTTAACTTATCTACCAAAACGTTTAGAACTTCAAGTCTATGATCATCTAAAAGGTTTAATTACAGTTTCTGAGATGAGAGATAAGCACTATCTGAGTAAATTTTCTGCCTTGGTTAGTAAAAATATAGATAGCTATTTAACACTGGAAACTGGCGTTGCCTTTAATGCGATTTATAGACAAGCAGATAATTTAACAAATCAAAGGTTGATACAGTTTAATGAACGTCTCGGTGAATTTGGTAGTGCTGGTTCATTATCAATAGACACCGCATATGCGGATGAACCCAAAATTCAAATTGACGAAACTGTGCTTCAATCATATGAAAAGGCACTCTATAAAAACCGTAAGGATTCATCAAGCTTTAGAAATACCTTACTCGATTTAGCGAAGGACTTAAGTGCGAGTATTAATATAGAGGCACTTGAAGGTGATATGGTTTCCTTAACAAAAGACTATCTTGAACGACTGGATTTGCAATTTATGGATGAAAAAGCTCAAGTTTATAAAGCGCTAAGAGAACCTGTAAAAGAAATTTCAGAAGAAGATTATAAAGCCGATCAAACACTTTATAGTAATCTTACTGATTTAATAATAGAGGAGTGAAGTAATGACTGGACAAACTATCATCATCGACGGCATGGCACTCTTATTTAGACATTTTTTTGCTACGAGCTTTCGTAATCAATTCATGTATAACAGTAAAGACCAACCAACAAACGGTGTACAAGGCATGTTGAGACATACCTTTAAACTCTTAGAAATTACCGGTGCAAAAAATGTGATCATCGCCTGGGATATGGGCTCAAAATCAGTTCGTAATGAGTGGTTCGATGGTTATAAAGCAAACCGTCCAGCACCGCCTGAGGAATTAAAACCCCAGTTCGATCTGATTAAAAACGTCATGCACGACCTCGGCTTTCATCAAGAAGGCGTCATCGGATATGAAGCCGATGATGTGATAGGGACGGTCTCTACACATATAGATGACTTAACTATTGTCAGTGGAGATAGAGACCTTCTACAGTTAATTAACAACACCAATAAAATACTTTTAACAAAAAAAGGCTATACAGAGTATCATCACTACGATATGGCGACTTTTACAGAACAGTTCGGCATTCACCCACGGCAGTTTATTGATGTGAAAGCCTTGATGGGTGATACGAGCGACGGCTATTCAGGTGTTCAGGGTATCGGAGAGAAGACAGCTTTAAAATTAATTCAGACACATGGCTCAGTTGAAAATCTTCTAAACACACTTGATACACTCACACCAAAAATGCAAGACAAAATACAGGCTGACTTAGAGTCACTAAATATGTCACTTCGTCTTGCTGAAATCATTAAGGATGTGCCTTTAAAAATGGATCAGCTTCTAGCCAATAGTCATTATATCTATGATGAAGCTCAAACGATTAAAGTACTCCAGGACTATGACCTAAGAATCACTGAAAAATACTTAGGTTCATTGAAGTTAGTATAATTATGGCAATCATGTATATTGACGCTGCTGCTAGTATGTCGCCAAAGCTCTCAGCGGGTGGAATTGTGATTACGGGTGAAAAACTTGACCACAGTGCCTCCATATTCTTAGGAGAGATGGATAACCACCAAGCGGAATGGGCAAGTTTGGCCTTTGGAGTAGAAGAAGCCTTAAAACTTAAAATTACCTCACTAATCGTTTATACTGATTCTAAAATTATTGTTGATTCGTTCGATAAAAACTTCGTCAAAAATAAAGTATTTAAATTTTATTTTGATCAGGTCATTGGATTGACACGGCATATGGATATGTTTATCGTTTCGTATACACCGAGAAAGAAGAACAGTCGAGCAGATCAAATTGCAAAAGACCGTTTATATAAAGAGAAGAAAAGTCTATAATTATTAAATAGAAGTATGTCACTAGCGAATTTTAGTAATGAGGTATGACAATGAACACAGAAGCACTTGAAAAAATTAATTACTTAGAGAAAAGATATTGTAAAGGCTGCCTGCTTAAACAAAGAAATCGTGAGGAAGGCAGCAAGGCCAGTGCTCATGCATTTTGTATCAGTGAATGCTCAGTGGGTATTGAAATGAAAATGCAAGGTAACAAATTATAGATGGAGGCAACAATATGGAAATTGTAAGAATAGAACCAACACCAAGTCCAAATACTATGAAAATTACTGTAAGTGAACCGAAAGACGATATGAAATCATCGACGTATAGAGAAATCACAGAAGATACGCCAGCTTTTATTGCGCGTGTTTTAGAATTAGAAGATGTGACGAGCGTCTTTCATGCTATGGATTTCATATCAGTAGATAAGAGTCCTAAAGTGGATTGGGACACTTTAATTCCACAAATTGAAGCGGTATTTAACGAAGGCTCGGATAGTGATTCAAAAAAAGTCTAACACCTGAGTCTAACTTTGGTGAAGTGACCGCTCAGGTGCTCATGTTTAAAAATATTCCTTATCAATTAAAAATAAATGATGGTGAGGAACATCGTCGTGCTTTATCTGAAAAATTTACACAGGCGGTTGAACAAGCGACACTTCCTGAAGACAATATTATCTTCGGCCGTAAGTGGGTGGATTTACAAGTCAGATATGGTACGAGCGAAGCAGTCCTTGATGAGTTGACTGAAGAAATGGATGCGCTCTACCCTATGGAGCGACTCGATCAATTAATTAAAGAGGCTCAAGCAAAAATTCAGCCAGAACCGAAAAAATACTTTAAAGTATCAATAGATGACTTTAAAAATGCACCGGACTGGAAAACTCGTCTGTATATGTTAAATCACTACGACACACCAGATGAAAGTGACTATGAGTTTTTAGCTTATGCACTAGAAGATGAAAAGCTTCAAGTACGTCGTATGGCGGTTGGCCTCTTGGCGATGATTGAGTCTAAAAACACCTTGCCTTATTTAAATAAAGCAATAGAAGACAAAGCGATTCCTGTTAGACGTACGGCAGCAGATGCTTATAGTGACTTAGGCTTTAAAGAAGGGCTAGATGATATGTACCAAGCCCTAAATGACAAAAGCCCGATCATCCGTTGGCGTGCAGCGATGTTTATCTATGAGACCGGTGATGAATCAAGTCTACCTATTTTAAGGACACACCAAAACGACCCTCAATATGACGTCAGATTACAAATAGAAATGGCGATTACGAGAATCGAACAAGGCGAGTCAGCACTCGGCAGTGTGTGGAAACAAATGCAGAACAGGGAGAGATAAGTATGGATGCATATCAAGCTTACATGAGAGAAATAGCAGAACCGATGAGACGAGAACTAACGAACTATGACTTTACTGAACTCTTAGAGCCATCGGACGTAGATCAATATATGAAAGACGCAAATGATGATACGACCACTTTTGTTGTGATTAATAGCGTTTGTGGTTGTGCAGCAGGTTTAGCGCGTCCAGCAGCAGTAACAGTTGCCAGCCAAAATCCGATTAAGCCAGACCGTTTGGCAACAGTTTTCGCTGGTCAAGAAAGACCTGCAACTGAAACGCTAAGAGAGTATATAGATGAACCTGCATCGAGTCCATCTATGGCCTTATTTAAAGGACAGGAACTCGTAAGTTTCTTAGGTCGTTCAGATATAGAGAACAGAGCTATCGAAGATATTATGACAGACATCAAAGACGCTTTTGATACACATTGTGCAAAATAAAAAGGAAAGGGAATATTCCCTTTCCTTTTTTACACTTTTAGAATGACTTATTCGTAAATGCACATACTAATCATGTATAATGCTAGTAAAGATAAACCAATTGTAAATAAGATTTCCATCTTCAGCACTCCAAACTAATTGTTTTACTCATTCATTAATATTAATTATATAGAATTAAACTATAAAAGAAAAGGGTGGTTTTATGAATTCCTTTGACCTAGCTTATCACCAGTTACTCGAACGCATACTAGATGCGGGAACGACTAAGAATGATCGCACAAATACAGGTACAAAATCAATTTTCGGTCATCAGATGCGCTTTGATTTAAGTGAAGGGTTTCCCTTATTAACGACCAAGAAAGTATCTTTTAAATTACTTGCAACAGAGCTAATCTGGTTCTTAAGAGGCGATACGAACATCAAGTATTTACTTGAATACAATAATAATATTTGGAATGAATGGGCCTTTAAAAATTATGTAGAGTCTAATGATTATCATGGTGAAGATATGACTGACTTTGGACACCGATCCTTGAAAGACCCGGACTTTAAAGCAGTTTATGATGAAGAAATGGCGAAATTTAAAGCACGTATTTTAAACGATGATGAATTTAGCCAAAAATACGGCACATTAGGTAACGTCTACGGTAAACAATGGCGTCATTGGGAAGGCAAAGACGGCGTCGTCATCGATCAAATCAAAAATTTGATTGAGGGGATTAAAACTAAACCTGATTCGAGACGTCATATTGTCAGTGCATGGAATCCAGCTGAAATCGACACGATGGCACTGCCGCCTTGTCATACACTCTTCCAATTTTACGTCAGTGAAAATAAGTTAAGCTTACAGCTCTATCAACGCTCAGGCGATGTATTTTTAGGGGTACCGTTTAATATTGCCAGTTATAGCTTACTGCTTTGTTTAATTGCTCGTGAAACGGGTTATGAGGTTGGGGAGTTTGTTCACACAATTGGTGATACCCATATCTACTCTAATCATTTTGAAGCAGTCAATACACAGCTTGAACGCACGAGCTATGACCCTCCAAAACTTGTCATTCACACTGACAAATCAATATTTGACTTGGAATATGAAGACTTAGAAATTATAGATTATCAATCGCACCCGGCTATTAAAGCGCCGATTGCAGTTTAGGAGGCACTATGGTTGCATTAATTGTTGCACACGCTAATCAAAATGTTATCGGCTTTAATGGCGACATGCCTTGGTCACTGCCAAATGACCTAAAGCATGTTAAGAAGCTGACAACCAATCAAACTATCGTCATGGGAAGAAAAACATTCGATACTCTAGGGAGACCCTTACCAAATCGGACAAATGTCGTTTTAACTTCTGATAAAAACTATCAAAGAGATGGTGTTGAAATCATTCATCACATTGATGAGATTGAAAAACTTCCTGGTAAAGTATTTATCTTCGGTGGAGCAACCATCTACGAACAAACCATGCATATAGTTGACGAGATGTATGTCACAGTCATTGATGAGACTTTCGGCGGTGACACATTTTTCCCGAATTATAATATGAATGATTGGGAAATTAAAGACGAAGAAAAAGGCGTAGTAGATGATAAGAATATATATCCTCATACCTTTTATCATCTTGTGAGAAGGTAAAGTATGATGCACAAACTATGGATGATATTATTCTTTACGCTACTTTTAATCAACCTAATTATCGTTGTCATTGTCGCCTCATTTTTTAACCAGGACTATGAGGAAAGTGATTTGACGGGAACAGAAAATTCGCCTCAAGCACTTACATTCATCTTACCGAACCAAACAATAAAAACACTAATCAATGACAATCTACCCTATGAAAACTTTAATGTTGACATAGACACATCAGGAGTAACGGTCAATATTGAATCTCGGGTCTTAGGCATTCCCATTCGCTCATCAGTTCGAGGTGCACCAATTGTTGATGGCGACAACATTGTCATTCCATTAACAGACTTAAACTTAGCGGATTTACCCTTAAGTGAAGACACCTTATATTCTGCACTTAAGACCTTTTTAGATTTACCTGAAGGGATTACCATGGCGGATGGTAAAAAAGAACTTATCATTGATACGAAGATCTTTGAACAGTATTTTGGCATCGGCCTACAAGTCAACAAAATAGACTATGAAGCCGACACATGGTATTTTTCAATTAACAACATTTTCTAGGAGGCACATTATGACAATAGCAACTTTAGCCGGCGGATGTTTCTGGTGTTTAGTTAAACCATTTGATCAGTGGGACGGTGTGAAACAGATTACATCAGGCTATTCTAACGGTGAAGAAGAAAATCCATCATATGAATTAATCTCAACAGGAACAACAGATCACGTAGAAGCTGTTCAAGTTGAATTTGATGACTCTATCATTTCCTATAGAGAAGTTTTAGAAATCTTCTTTAAAACATTTGATCCGACTGATACTAACGGTCAGTTTGGAGACAGAGGTCCACAGTACAGACCAGCAATCTTCTATCACGATCAAGCACAAAAGGAAACTGCAGAAGCAGTCATAGAAGAACTCGATTCACAAAACATTTTCCCTGGCCCAATTAAAACGCCAGTGCTACCTTATAAAAACTTCTATCCAGCAGAAGAGGAGCACCAAGACTTCTACAAGAAAAACCAAGGTCACTACAAGGCGTATTATAAAGGATCTGGTCGCCAAGGATTTATAGAAAATATATGGGGTGAAAAATAATGGCAAGAAAAAGTGTAGAAGAATTATCTGACTTAGAACGTCAGGTCATGAAAGAAAATGGAACGGAAGCACCATTTGAAAATGAATACTGGAAGCATTTTGAAGAAGGTATCTATGTAGATAAGTTAAGTGGAAAACCTCTATTCACATCTAAAGATAAATTTGATTCATCATGTGGTTGGCCAAGCTTCTCTAAATCTCTTGATGAAGGGGATGTTTCTGAACATGTAGACACTTCTTTTGGTATGCGTCGTACAGAAGTGAGAAGTGAGAGCTCTGATTCACATCTAGGCCATGTTTTTCCTGACGGTCCAAAGGAAACAGGCGGACTTCGCTACTGCATTAATTCAGCGGCAATTGATTTCATTCCAAAAAGTGAGCTCGAGAGTCAAGGTTACGGTGAGTTTGTCAATTTGTTGGAAGAAAATAAATAGATGAAAGATCGCTCATATTACCAATATATGAAAACTGAAGTGGGTGCAAAAACGGACATCGGTAAACTTGCAACACACATTTCAGAAGATCTATCATTTCCCAAGCACTCAAAAGATTACGGAGAAATTTCAGATTATCTTGAAAAGAACCCTTATCTTCATATATCATTAGATACGTTCGATGAAAGTTTTTTTGAATATAAAGAATGGCTAAAATCTTAAGGAGATGACAAGATGAGTATTCACATTAATGCAAAACAAGGCGATATTGCAGACACTATTTTACTACCAGGTGACCCACTACGTGCAAAGTATATTGCTGAAACATTTTTAGAAGATGTTGTTTGCTATAACGAAGTTCGTAACATGTTCGGTTATACCGGGACATACAAAGGTAAAAGAATTTCAGTTCAAGGTACAGGTATGGGTGTCCCATCTATATCTATTTACATTCACGAGCTTATGCGTGAATACGGTGTTAAGAACTTAATTCGTGTTGGTACTGCTGGTGCCCTTAAAGAAGAAGTAAAAGTTAGAGATGTTGTCATTGCTCAAAGTGCAACGACAGATTCTTATCAAAATGCTAAACTTTTCAACAATGTTTCTTATGCACCAACATCAGACTTTGACTTACTATTAACATCTTACAATGAAGCTAAAAAGCGTGGATTAGATGTTAAGGTAGGTAACGTTTATACTGCCGATTCATTCTATGATACTAAGACTGACACAAAACAACTTGCAGATTACGGTGTACTTGCAGTTGAGATGGAGTCAGCAGCCTTATTTACAATCGCTCAAGAGTACAAAGCAAGAGCGCTAGCAATCTTAACAATCTCTGACCACTTAATAACTGGAGAAGTAACAACTGCTGAGGAAAGACAAACAACATTCAACGATATGATTGAAGTTGCACTTGATGCAGCAGTACCATTTATCGAAGAACAGTGATTTCACTGTTCTTTCTTTTATTTGATGAAAGAAACTGATAATATATGAGTAATATACGTAGTAGAAATTAGGTGCATAAGTTGAGCGAAGAAAACAATGAAAAGAATGTCGGCCATAGGCTTAAATCTCTACAGATTAATGTCTTTTGGTTTATCGTTATTATACTGACGACGATTATAATCAGCGTAGTGATTACAGCTGTCGCGATGTCTAATAACCAAGAGCGCGCAGTTAACGTTGGCACTGATACGCGTACTGAATTTGCCAAGCTATATAATGTCTATGACACTTTAACTGAAAACTATTATGAAGATGTTGATCAAGATGCTCTAATTGAATCATCAATTAAAGGTATGGTTGAAGGTTTAGATGACCCTTATAGTGAATATATGAATATCGACGAGACTGGAGAATTTGAAGAAAGTATTACAGGTGACTTCGAAGGTATTGGCGCTGAAATCATGCAAGAAGGCAACAAAATCTTAATTTCTAGTCCAATGAGAGGGTCGCCCGCTGAAGAGGCAGGTCTAGAACCAGGCGATCAGATTCTTGCAGTTGATGGGGAGTCAATAGAAGGTATGACAACAACTGAGGCTGTCCAGTTGATTCGTGGAGAAAAGGGAACAGATGTCACCTTAACGATCCAACGCGGTGAAGCTAGTCCAAGTGATATCACTATTACCCGTAATACTATACACATTGATAGTGTAACGTATGAAGAAATTGAAGGCGTCGGGCACATCTCTGTTAACAGATTCCAACAAGGCACGACTGAAGAGTTTGAGAGGTTCTTTAATCAAGCTGCAGAAGATGGGGTAGAAGAACTCGTTATCGACTTCCGTTATAATCCAGGTGGACTCTTAAACGAAGCAGTGACACTAATTAACCAATTCGTTGATAAGGACACCACTGCACTTTACCTTGAAGATAATCAAGGTAATCAGCAAGAACTCCTCACAGAGAATGAAAAGAATCCGAATGCTGAGCAGTTCGATGAAGTCTATGTACTCATCAATGAGGGTTCAGCAAGTGCTTCAGAAGTGTTTACAGGTGCACTATCTGACTTAATCGACATTAAAACAGTCGGTACAACGTCATTCGGTAAAGGTGTCGTACAAAGAACGAGTGAATTTAAAGACAATTCCATGTTGAAATATACGAATACTAAATGGCTAACACCGAATAAGACATGGGTACAAGATGAAGGTATTACACCGGATATTGAGCTGATCACACCTGATCACTACAGAATCGAACTGCTCACTGAAGATGAAGTGTTCACTGAAGGTCAAACAAATGAGAAAATCTTGTCTATTAAAGTCGCTCTTGATGCACTCGGCTATGATATTTCAACATTTAATTCGACCTTCGATGAAGAACTTACAAGTCAGGTTGAAGCCTATCAAAATGCCAACGATTTACCAGTAGACGGTATCGTAACTGGCGAAACAACAACAAGTATTATTTCAGATGTTAGATCACTCATCCAAGAAGAGGATGCTCAGCTCAACTATTTAATTGATTACATTAATAGCGACATGTCTATTATGGAAATTGAACAAGAAGCGAGAAATAATGCCACACACATTCCTGTTGTTGAAGAGGAAGAACAAAACCTTAGAGATGATAGCGAAGAGACAGAAGAATAAGACTAAATTCCGTACAATAATCTTGTACGGAATTTTTCTTGTAGAGCTTATCTAAATAGTTTAAAGTTAAGATTAACAAGTATTATGGAGGCGCTTATGGTTTCTACAAATAAAAAAGCAATGCTCACTGGTGGTGGAACAGTCGGGCACGTTATGCTCAATAAATTACTTATTCCTGAACTTATAGAAAGAGGGATAGATCCACATTACATCGGTTCTAAAAAAGGAATAGAAAGAGAAATTATTGGCACCACTAATATTCCATTCCATGAAATTTCAAGTGGAAAGCTAAGACGCTATTTATCTTTTGAGAATCTTAAAGACATCTTTAAAGTTTTAAAAGGTGTGACTGATGCAAAAAAAATCTTAAAACAAGAACAACCCTTATTCGTCTTTTCTAAGGGCGGCTTTGTCTCAGTCCCTGTCGTTTTAGCAGCAGCGGCAAAAGATGTCCCTGTCTATATACATGAATCCGACTTAACACCTGGATTAGCAAATAGAATTGCAAGTAAATTTGCAACTAAGGTCTTCTGTACATTTGAAGAAACAACACGTCATTTCACTGACGTAAAGGCAGAATACTTAGGACCAGTTTTAAGAACAGAACTGAATACTGGTAATAACGAAACTGGCTATGAGATCAGCCATTTCACAAGTCAAACGCCAGTTCTATTAATAATGGGTGGCTCACTTGGTTCAAAGAAAATCAATGAATTTGTATGGAGTCACTTGTCGACACTGTGTGACAAATATCAAATTATTCACCTTACGGGTAAGGGAAACAAAAACGACAGTGTGAAGCATGATCGCTACCTTCAACTGGAGTATGCAGATGAGGATTTAAAGCATCTACTCGCAATTTCTGATGTTGTAATTTCAAGAGCAGGTTCAAATGCAATTTTTGAATTTCTGCTCGCTAAAAAACCAATGGTTTTAATTCCACTTGGTTTAGATCAAAGTCGTGGGGATCAAATCCAAAATGCCAAGCATTTTAAAAAGCATGGCTATGCAGAAGTAATTGAAGAAGATGATTTAAATCTAGACAACCTACAAAATAAATTGACACACATCGATGAGAATTACAGTGAAATTACGATTAAAATGACACAGTTTAAACACGCTTATCAACCAAGTGAATTCGCAGATAAGCTAATCGAGGAGGCAGAGAAGTGAGCCGACAAA
Organism: Jeotgalicoccus sp. S0W5; assembly: GCF_011634875.1. NCBI lineage: Bacteria > Bacillati > Bacillota > Bacilli > Caryophanales > Staphylococcaceae > Jeotgalicoccus > Jeotgalicoccus sp. S0W5. Next base: position 439,302 of record NZ_SIRQ01000003.1, read on the forward strand.
AGAAAATATCCTTATTTTTAGTGTTCACTTTAATTTTTGGTGTCATAGCAATATTCCATGAGTCTAGGCTCGGCCGCTGGATCGACCGAGAAGTCTATGAATTTATCTATGCCTCTGAAAGCTTCATTACCACAGCATTAATGCTAGGTTTTACTCAGCTTGGTGAACTTTTATCTATGATTGTTATGTCATTAATAATGATTTCTATCTTAATGCTGTATAAACTTAAAATTCATACACTGTTTTTCATTATTTCAATGTTGATTTCAACAGTTTTAATCCCAGTATTAAAAAATTCTTTTGATAGAGAACGTCCAAGCTTTTTAAGATTAATTGAAATCTCAGGTTTCAGTTTTCCGAGCGGCCATGCAGTCGGTTCCACCATATTTTTTGGTTCCGTTGCTCACGTCATAAAAGAAACGAATTTAAATAATAAGGCGCTATTAATGACCATTTGCGCTACCTTCATCTTGATGATTTCGTCTTCAAGAGTTTACCTCGGTGTCCATTATCCAACCGACGTCTTAGCCGGTGTCATCATCGGTCTTGCCGTTGTTTTTGGCACCAGTGCGCTCATGCACAACAAGTTTAAAAAGCGGCTTCGATTTTAAGATCGGAGCCGTAATTTTTTTGATTGCTAAAGGTGAGTAGGGGAATTATAATTGATTTGCTTTAGAAATATTTTAAGACGGCAGGTGATTTTATGGTGATAAATTTATATGAAAACATCACACTTGAAAACGACAGAATTAGACTTCTTCCGATGCAACTCAGTCATGCAGAAGAATTACAGGCAATAAACCATGACAGTATTTGGACTTATATGCTTTTTCAAGCGACTACAGAAGATACAATGCGTGAATGGATTCAAAGTGCCATAGACTTACGTGGTGAGATGAATACAATTCCCTTTGTTGTCGTCTTAAAATCTACAGGAGAAGTCGTTGGCTCAACGAGAATCCAACATATTGATTACGAGCGTCAGAGCTGTGAAATCGGTGCATCATGGTTTGGTACTAAAGCACAGCGCACCTTCATTAACTCCGACAGCAAATTCCTATTACTCGAATATTGTTTTGAGGTATTGAACCTCATGCGGGTTCAAGTACGAGCAGATGAAAGAAATGAGCGTTCGAACAAAGCGATCGAACGCATTGGTTTTACAAAAGAGGGCATTATAAGAAAGGAACGTGCACTACACGGTGTTCCTAGAAATCTGATTATCTATTCAATTATCGATGACGAATGGCCTGAAGTTAAAAAGAACTTATTAATTAAACAACAGAGCTATATGATGGAAACGCCATCTACTATAGTGAGTTAATCTTTATATCGTAAAAAAGTGGAACTTATTTAAGTTCCGCTTTTTTTACTTTTATGTATATGTATTTATGACTGATGCTCATATTTCTTTAGTTTTCATTTTCATGATAATATTATAGAAAATGAGGTGGGTAAAGATGCCGAAAATATTAGTAGTAGAGGATGAAACGAATTTAGCACGTTTTATCGAATTAGAATTAAGCCATGAAGGCTATGAAGTAACGATTGCAGATGATGGGCAAGAGGGTTTTAATCTTGCTTATGATAATGATTACGATGCCATTCTTTTAGACTTAATGTTACCAAAGCTGAATGGACTAGAAGTGTGTCGTAAATTAAGAAAAACGAAGAATACGCCGATTATTATAATTACAGCAAAAGGGGAGACCTATGATAAGGTTGTCGGCCTAGACTATGGTGCAGATGATTATATTGTTAAGCCTTTTGAAATAGAGGAGTTACTGGCGCGTCTTCGCGTGATAATGCGTAGAAACCAATCTGTTGAAGTGAACCATGACACAGTTGAATTACATGGCATCCAAATCGATACAACCGCCTATACTGTATCGATTGATGATCAGCCGATTGAACTGACAAAAACTGAGCATGAGTTACTTTATTTACTTGCTAAGAACACTGGTATTGTTATGAAAAGAGAACAGATTTTAGATATTATCTGGGGCTATGATAGTGAAGTTGAGACCAATGTCGTCGATGTATACATCAGATATTTGAGAAACAAGCTTAAACCTTTCGAGAAGGATAAGGTTATCGAAACGGTTCGTGGCGTCGGTTACGTGATTCGACAATGAATACGAACAAATCATTACGTTCGCAGTGGCTAAAATTATCTATACTTATCATTACAATTACCTATCTTTTATTTAGTTCACTTTTAATTTATGCCACGAGTGTTTATTTAAAAGATCAAGAATACCGATCTGTTTCAAGGGCATTGGATGATGTGAGTACGCTCTATGCCAATCAAGCTTTTAATACCATTACTGAGCGAGACATATACTCTAGCTTAATTGACAACCAACAGATGGCTTTATATACATTAAGTGGTGAGGAAGTATACAGATGGCCAGCGCGTTCTGAATTGTATTTTGAATTGGATTTCCAGCAATCGGACAACCCTTTGATTAATGAGAAAAGTATTGAGGGGGATGATTATTTAGTTGCAACTCAGATGATTCAATCTGATTTTTGGCATGGCTATGTTGCAGTCATCCATCCGCTCAATGAGTATAATACAATTATTCGAATGATGCTGTTCATCGCAACAATTATCGGGTTCTTATCTATCACGTTTACGTCTGTTATTTCTTACTTCTTTTCAATCCAGATGGTTAAACCCATCGGTCGATTTACCAATCAACTGAAAAAGATTGAAAACCAAGGCTTTGCTGAACGTTTGGAACTAAAAACGAATATTGTTGAAACAGACTATATGATTGAATCCTTTAATAATATGATGGATGCCCTAGAGGAATCCTATAATCAGCAAAAGCAATTCGTTGAAGATGCTTCACACGAACTTAGAACACCCCTACAAATTATTCAGGGTCACCTACAGTTGATCAATCGATGGGGGAGAAATAATCCTGAAGTACTCGATGAGTCACTCGGTATCTCTATAGATGAATTAAAGCGAATCAATCGTCTAGTTGAAGAGTTATTACTACTGACTAAAAATGAAGGTTCGGAGTATGTACAACCCGATTTGGTTAACATTAATGATGAGATTGAAAGTCGTTTATCAAGCCTTAGAAAAGTGCATCCAGACTACATGTTTACAACCGACTTTACTAAGGCGAATCTTATGTATCCTATCAACAACTATCACTTTGAACAGATGCTCATTATCTTCTTAGATAATGCCATTAAATTCGATAAAGAAAACAAACATATCACAGTATCAACTGAAGTTGATAATAAGGGTGATGTATTGATTGAAATAAGCGATAGTGGAATCGGTATTCCTAAAGATGAAATCGATCAAGTGTTTAATCGTTTTTACCGCGTTGATAAATCAAGAAGTCGTCAACAAGGTGGCAATGGACTCGGTCTCTCTATTGCTAAAAAAGTAGCAGAATTGTACCGTGGACAGGTCTGGATTTCTAGTGTTGAAGGTCAATCGACCACTGTTCATATCAAATTTCCAAAAGTTCAAAAATAAGCGAGATTAAATTTACACTTATCAATGTTCGTGCTTTAAAGAAGAGGCACAAAATGGTAAAGTTTAGGTATAAAGAGTATTAAAAAAATAAAACGAGGTGGCAGTACAATGCAAGAAAGAGAATTTGAGAATGCACCACTTAGATTTGGTACAAATCTTGGTTTAATTCTTGAATATTTTGACATGTACAAGAATGACCCAGATTCAGTATCAGATGAAATGAAGTATCTTTTTGATAACATTTCAACTGATCAGGAAGGTAATACTCGTCAGGACGGCAAGCAGTTATCTGCTGCAGGACAAGACAAGATTAAAGGGATTTTACAATGGCTAAACGACGTTCGTCAATATGGTCATTTAAAAGCCGATGTGTATCCAGTATATGCTCCAGAAATTGATAATGCACCAGATTTTGATTTCAATGCATACGGCTTCCAGGATGCGGATTTAGAAGCTCTACCAGCAAGTATCGTATCAGAAGCGATGGCTGATAAGTTCGATAATGCCTTGGATGCAGCACGTTATTTAGAACAGGTTTACACGTCTCCTTTATCTTATGAATATACGCACATCAACAATAGCGAGGAAAGAGAATGGTTACAAAACGCTATTGAAAGTGAAGGCGAAGTGAATTTATCAGAAGAAGAAAAACTTCATCTGTTTAAAGAACTTGTTAAAACAGAAGGATTTGAAAAATACCTTCACAAAAACTTTGTTGGTGCAAAACGTTTTTCTATTGAGGGTGTAGACTCACTTGTACCCATGTTAGATCACTTATTACAACGCATGGCGGATGAAAATATTCCACATCTACAAATTGGAATGGCACACCGTGGTCGCTTAAATGTACTCACACATACATTACAAAAACCTTACGCTATGATGTTAAGTGAATTTATGTCTACCGACCCAATGAAATTCTTACCAGAAGACGGTTCACTAGAATTGACGAATGGTTGGATGGGCGATGTTAAATATCACTTAGGTGGTGTGAAAACAAGAACAGACAAAGGAATCACACAGACTGTTACACTTGCTAATAACCCATCACACTTAGAGATTGTTGGACCCGTTGTCCAAGGACGTACGCGCGCACAACAAGATTCAACAAACCAAAGTGGTAAAGCAGTACATGATACTGATAATTCACTTGGTGTAATCATTCATGGTGACGCAGCCTTCCCTGGAGAAGGTGTTAACCCTGAATCAATGAACTTATCAAACCTCGCAGGCTATACGGTTGGTGGGGCACTTCACATCATTACGAATAACCGTATTGGCTTTACAACAGAGGAGTGGGATGCACGTTCAACACTATATGCATCTGATATCGCTAAAGGCTTTGATATGCCAGTATTCCACGTCAATGCTGACCGCCCGGAATATGTTTTACGCGTCATTGATATTGCAATACAATATCGTCAGAAATTCAAAAAAGACCTTGTAATTGATTTGATTGGTTACCGTCGTTATGGTCATAACGAAATGGATGAGCCAATGACAACAAACCCTAAACTTTATAATGAAGTTCATGAATATCCAACTATTGATAATCTTTACGGTGATCAACTTGTTGAAGAGGGTGTCTTAACAAAAGAAGACAAAGAATCGATTATGCAAGCAATTCAAGATGAATTAAGAGCGGAACATGACAAGATCAACAAAGATGATACGATTGTCACTAAAGATATCAAGACACCTGATGAAATCTTAGAAGGACAGTCAAATGATCAAGAAACTGAAATCTCTAGAGAGAGATTAGCGAAGATCAATGAAGAGCTGTTAACATACCCGGAGGACTTCAAACCACTTAAGAAATTAGGTAATGTTTTAGATCGTCGTAAGAAACCATTTGAAGACGACACAGCACTTGTTGACTGGGCACATGCTGAAGCCCTTGCATTTGCAACAATTAACCAAGACGGTACGCCAATTCGATTTACAGGTGAAGATGCAGAACGTGGTACATTCGCTCAACGTCATGCTGTTTTACATGACCCAGAGACAGGTAAACGACATACACCACTTCACAACATCAGTGATTCTAAAGCATCATTTGAACTTTATAACTCACCATTAACTGAGATGGCGGTTGTTGCTTATGAGTATGGTTACAACGTTGAGAACAATGAAGCTATGGCAATTTGGGAAGCACAATACGGAGATTTCTCCAACATGGCCCAAGCAATTTTTGATGTATTTATGTCAAGTGCCCACTCTAAATGGGGTGAAAGAACTGCCTTAACTTTACTTCTACCACATGCTCAAGAAGGACAAGGTCCTGAACACTCATCTGCACGTTTAGAGAAGTATTTACAGCTATGTGCAGAAAATAATATGACAGTGGTTAACTTGTCTAGTAGTGCAAACTACTTCCACATTTTACGTAGACAAGCGAAATACTTGAACACTGAAAAAATGCGTCCACTCGTTGTAATGTCACCTAAGAGTTTGCTTAGAAACTCAACAGCGAGCCAACCTGTAAGTGAATTTGTAAACGGTCAATTCAAAGAAATTATTGTTCCGGAATACAAGAAAACTAAAGTTAAAACTGTTGTAATTGCAAGTGGTAAAGTCGCTGTAGATATACTTGAAGCAGAAGCGAAAAACGAATCACCTAACGATGAATTACTCATCATTAGACTTGAACAGCTATATCCATTCCCAAGCGAGTCAATTAAAGAAGTCTTATCTGGCTTAACGAATCTTAGTGAAGTACGCTTCGTTCAAGAAGAGCCACAAAACCAAGGTGCATATCACTTCGTTCTACCGTACTTGCTCGATATCGTACCATCTAAAGCGACATTAAATTATGTAGGAAGAAAACCAAGTGCTTCAACAGCCGAAGGTAACGGTGGATCTTACAAACTAGTACAACAAAGTATCATCGAGAACGCTTTAAAATAATAGGAGGTATTATATAAATGGCTGAAATCATCGTGCCTGAATTAGCAGAATCAATTACAGAAGGAACTATATCTACTTGGTTTAAGCAAGTAGGCGACAGTGTAGAAAAAGGTGAAAACGTCCTTGAATTAGAAACTGATAAAGTAAACGTAGAAATTGTCAGTGAAGAAGCTGGTGTCATTTCAGAAATTAAAGCTGAAGAAGGTGACACTGTAGAAGTTGGTCAAGTCATTGCCGTAGTCGGTGAGGGTAGTGGTGCACCTGCAAAAGAAGAAAGTTCAGAAAAAGAAGCACCTAAAGCTGAAGCAAAAGAAGAATCTACTTCAGCACCTAAAGAAAAAGAAGAAGAAACAACAACTGTGAAAACTGAAGATGGTACAATCGTTGCCACACCATCTGCTAGAAAACTTGCACGTGAAAAAGGCATTAGCCTTTCAGACATCAATGCTGCTGATCCACGCGGTCTTGTACGTAGCCAAGATGTTGAAAATCACGGTCAAGCTTCAAGTCAGCCTGCTGCTAAAAAAGAAGAAGCACCTAAAGCTGAGACGAAACAAAATACAACACCTGAAAAACCAGTTAGACGTGAAAAAATGTCACGCCGTAGACAAACCATTGCTAAACGTCTATTAGATGTTTCTCAAAATACTGCAATGTTAACAACATTCAACGAGATAGATATGACGAATGTTATGGCATTAAGAAAACGCAAAAAAGAATCATTCATGGAACGTAATGATGGTACTAAACTTGGCTTTATGTCATTCTTTACTAAAGCTGTAACAGCCGCACTTCGTAAGTACCCAGCTGTAAATGCTGAAATTGATGGCACAGACTTAGTTTATAAAGAATTCTTTGATGTATCGATTGCTGTATCTACAGAAGAAGGACTTGTTGTACCGGTAGTACGTAACACAGATAGAAAAACATTTGCTGAAATTGAAAACGATATTGCTGACCTCGCAACAAAAGCGAGAGAGAAGAAACTTTCTCTTGATGAAATGTCAGGTGGCTCATTCACAATTACTAACGGTGGGGTATTTGGATCATTAATGTCTACACCAATCATCAATGGTACACAAGCTGCAATCTTAGGTATGCACACAATCCAAAAACGTCCTGTCGCGGTTGGAGATGACATTGAAATCCGCCCAATGATGTACATTGCATTAAGCTATGACCACAGAATCATTGACGGTGCAGAATCAGTTGGCTTCTTAAAAACTGTTAAAGAATTAATCGAAAATCCAGAAGACCTGTTACTAGAAGGTTAATTTATTAAATACTTTTAAAGATAAAGGTATCCAAGGGATACCTTTTCTTTTTTATAGGAGGAATAATATGATTCAAGAAAATTGGCAAGATAATAATCTAGGTACTGTCACAGTTAAACATACAGATGCAGAAAAGTTTAAAGTCTCTGATATGTTAACTGTAGGTAAGGAGTATAGAGTCATTAACGAAACTGAAGAATATATTTTTGTTATAGACAATTCAGGAAAGCCTGCTGGATATTACAAAACTTACTTTTCTTAGAAAATAATTCAGATAATTTAAATAACTCATAGATTTTTTATACGTTCTAGTGTAGACTAATTGCATACTAATTTTTAGATGAGGGATGCATATGAGTACGAAGCAAGTCATAATGGTAGGTTTCACCCTGTTTGCCATGTTTTTTGGCGCAGGTAATTTAATTTTTCCACCTGCTCTCGGTTTTTCTAGCGGAGAATATTTCTGGACAGCAATTATTGCCTTTGTCTTAACTGGGGTAGGTTTACCACTTTTAGGTGTCATTGTTGGTTCAATTTCAAAAGATGGATATAGAGAGTCTCTTAAAAATATACATCCAGCATTTGCAGTAATTTTCCTAGTTGTTATTTATTTAACGATTGGACCATTCTTTGCCATTCCAAGAACAGCAACAACAGCTTATGAAATGGCAGTAGTACCGTTCTTGAGTGAAAATACTGGATTATGGTTATTAATATTTTCACTTGTGTACTTTATTATCGTATTTTTACTTAGTATTAAACCAGGCTCACTCGTTAATAGTATTGGGCAAGTATTAACACCTTTACTATTAATCAGTATTGTTTTATTAATTATCTTTGCAGGTATTGCATATTTTAATAATCCAATTAATCCTGCAAATGAAACATTTGAAGCGACTTCACCTTTCTCTATTGGTTTCACAGAGGGATATTTAACAATGGATGCAATCGCAGCAATTGCCTTTAGTGTTTTAGTTTTAAATTCTATTCGTCAACTTGGAATTACCAATAGAAAGGATTTGCTGTTTGGCACAATCAAGTCAGCATTTCTAGCAGCGATTTTACTAGGTGTCATATACATCTCACTCGGTTGGTTAGCGAACAAAGTTGATCTCGGCGGGGCAGCTGTTGATGACCAAAACTTAGGTACGTTCTTACTGACTTTCATGAGTTCTGATATTTTTGGTATTTTTGGACCAATCTTATTAGGTACTATAGTATTCTTAGCTTGTTTAACTACTGGAACTGGATTGATAGTTTCTGTATCTGGCTACTTTAATAGCATTTTACCTAAAGTACCTTACAAAGTATGGGTTGTCTTATTCGTACTTATTTCATTTGGTCTTGCCAACCAAGGTCTAGACCAAGTTATTGCAACAAGCGTTCCAATTTTGTCGATTATTTATCCTGTTGCAATGACAACAGTCGTCCTACTAGTGCTAACGTACTTTGTACCATCACCAAAACTGAGTTTGCAAATTCCAGTATTATTAGTTGCAATTCTTTCTATTCTTTCAGTTATTCACCGAAACGGATGGCTGACAATGGATTGGCTAGAAGTATTACCTCTGTTTAGTTCAAGTTTTGAATGGCTACCATTCATGATTGTCGGTTACATTCTTGGTTATGTTATCGCACTGAATAAACCAAAAGTAGAGTACTCTTAAAACATAAAAAACGGGAGCTAGCGATTTTGCTAGCTCCCATTTTTGTGTCGATTATTATAGTTATTAATTAATATCTATATTCATCTTTTAATTGTAAGAGTCGTTCCTTCAATTCTTTTTCCATTGTTACAAGTTCAGCCTCAGCTGATTTACGCTTCTGTGAACCTTCGGACTGAATTTTTAATGTTTCTTCAATTGTGGATACAAGATTCTCCTGAGTCAGTTTCAATGTCTCAATATCTACAATACCACGTTCATTTTCAGTTGCTGTTCTCAGTGAATTTTGTCTAAGCATTTCGCTATTCTTCGTTAATAAGTCATTGGTTGTATTCGTCACTTCTTGTTGTGCCTTAGATGCCGATTCTTGACGAAGTAGGGTCAGGGCAATCGCCATTTGATTCTTCCATAATGGAATAGAAGTCAAAATTGAACTCTGAATTTTCTCCGCTAAGGTCTGATTAATATTTTGAATCATACGAATTTGAGGTGCAGATTGTAATGTGATTTGTCTAGACAGTTTTAAATCGTGTATACGTTTTTCAAGACGATTTACATACTGCATCATATCATTCACATCTTGAACATCCATCTGGTTATTCGATTCATTTGCTTTCTTTTTAAGTCTTGGTAGCTCTTCATTTTCAAGCTCTTCTTTTTTAAGTTCAGCCGCTGCAATATAAATATTAATGGCATCAAAGTAATCTTTGTTTTGGTTATAAAGACCATCTAACATGTTCACATCTTTAACCAATACTTCTTTAGCATGTTCAAGTTGGATTGAGATACGATCTACTTGTGAAGCAATACTTTGGTGTTTTGAGATCATCTCATTGACTGAGCGTTTGACTTTACCGAACATACGCTTAAAGATGTTACTTTTTTCATTCGTTAACTCTTCAGGGTCAATCTCTTTAAGCTTCTTCATCAAATCTTCAAGCGTATCACCGATCGGCCCAACATCTTTTGATTGAACCTCATTTAACATTTGGTGAGAGAACTTAGACATTGCCTGCTGTGCATTCGCACCGTAAGTAATCAAGGCATCGTTATCAAGCGGTTGAATCTTGTTTTTGATGTCTTTGATTGTCTTTAAATCCTCTTCTGAGAACTGATCTTGAAAAGTCGTCAGTACTGAATTAGATTGACTATTTGTCTCTGGTTGAACTTCCTTTTGGAGTACGAAGTCATCCTGTTCACCAGGTTCATTTATACTTTTAAATGGGTCTTTTAATAGTTCATTTTTTAAGTTATCTTCCGTCATTCTGTTCACCTCGATATAGTATTTCATCTTCTTTTTCTTCACGTTTTAGATTTACTTTTTCTTTATCAAGCTTGTTACCTAACATTGCGTGGCGTTTTTTTGATCTCGATGCATTTCTTCTAATAATTTCTCTTTCTATATCGAGATCATTATAACTCGCTTGATTCATGTAAGATAAATTCGATTGTAAAGTTCTTTTCAGCTCTAATAGCGAAAGGCGGGTTTCATGTAATTGGATACGTTCATTTTTAGATTTACCCGGCATCTTATATAAATATAAATACTTTTCAATCGTATTAACTGCAGACTCTAAGTTAGAGTGAAAGAACTGTTGACCTCGATAAAACTTCCGAGGCTCTTCTTCAACTGAAGATATGATTGTTTTAATTATTCTATTGATTTCAAAAATTAATTTTGCATCTTTGATCGAACGAATATTCATATAGCTGGATCTCAGCCTTTTCATCTGTTCATCAACCTGATGTAACTGGCTCTTGATATATTTATATTCACTATTCGTTAAGTTTATTTCTTCTAAATGCTTATTGTGAGCGATTCGATGTGAGGGGAGGTAGGATGCACCAAAACCACCTATACCTAGCACTACATCGAGAAACATATGAATGTCAAATATGTTTGAGGAGAGTACCCAGGTAATCAGTCCTATAGGTACGGCGATCACAGAAGCAATGAAATGAGAATAGTTACCTTTCATCGTTCAAAACTCCTTAATAAAATGTGGCTATTTATTACAATTATAAAGCGTAATGCTTGATAATGCTAATTATTCGCGTTTATAATGATTTCAACGATAGGCTAGTGAAATGGAGTTTTAAACATGTATGAAGTTGTAATCATAAAGGCTGATTATGAAGGTTGGTGGCTATTTGATGGTTGGCAAGAAGATATCATCAAACGGTATCAGGCGACTGACTTAAATAATCTCTTGCACACATACAATACAATCATCGACGAGATGAAACAAAAGTATAATAGCCATATAACAGGAAAATATAATATTATTGCTTTTTTCAATGCTTGTGATATAGAGTATTGCGAAGACTGCGAAGAAGATATGCAAATTTACTATACGCCATTGATGACTAAAAATAATGAATTTTTCAACTATGAAGACAATTAAAGAAAAGTCCTGAAAATGAGATTGCAATATAACAATCCTTCTTGTATAATATGAATTATCAGTAAGTTATGCTTATTGATAATTAACGTCTTTTGGAGGATTTTATTAATGAAACAAGGTACAGTAAAATGGTTTAACGCAGAAAAAGGTTTCGGCTTCATCGAAGTTGAAGGCGAAAACGATGTATTCGTACACTTCTCAGCTATTAACCAAGAAGGTTACAAATCACTTGAAGAAGGTCAAGAAGTAGAATTTGAAGTAGTTGAAGGCGACCGCGGTCCACAAGCTGCTAACGTTGCTAAACTATAATTATAAATTGATTCATTAGAATAATTTGTAAACTACAGGATCCCAGTTATTGGGGTCCTATTTTTTTGTGCTTATTTACTTAAGTAAGACTTATTGAAATAAATTTTTGGGGAAATTTAACTTTTATCGGTTAAGAGAGGTGAAAACTTAAGCAATTTTATAAAATTTGTATAAACTTGTCCGAAAAAAAGAAAAGCTGCTTTTTTTTTGTATATATAGAGTAGATGGACTTTTAGGAGGGATAGCAATTTTTATAAATAGTAGAAATAAACCCCATGAATTACTACATTATGAAGCCTTGAATCGACGTGTTAAATTAACGAAAAGTGAGGATTTTAAATACAAAAATGCTATAAAGGGTTATGAAGGTGAGTGCCTGTATGACAGGATTTTTGACCGTATGGGTCATGATTACTTGTACATATACCGAGATCTTTATCTTCAGATTGGTAATTCTTGTACCCAGTACGACACGCTTATCATCACTGACCAAGGCATTATTAGTAACGAAGTTAAAAATTTTACTGGGAATTACACAATTGAAAATGGCACTTGGTTCAATAATAACTATCAATTGCCAAACGATGCTTTTAGTCAACTCAACCGGTCACTAGGAAAATTAATGGATCTAAGAAATTCAGGGCAGAGTGATTTTAATATAAGTGGGAAGTTGGTATTTCCTAACGACTCGTTAGTGCTACGGACCGATGATTCTTCAAACTGTAATAAGATTATTTTACGCTCTGGCATGCGTGAATACTTCCGACAGCTCAATCGTTCAAGCCAGCGTTTAGGGAATAAGGCTGACTACATTTCTCGTTTGCTCAGCCAATATACAGTAGAAAATCCATATTTCAACCCTTCAACTGATAAAACCCGCATAAAAATCGGTCTTTACTGCGGATCATGTGGTCACTTTAACTTAAATAGAAAAAGATTTCATCTTGTCTGTAATAAGTGTGGGTCAATTGAAAGTAATGAAACGCATCTTCTGAGAGCAATGAGCGACTATAAATTCTTGTTCTACAAAGAAGAAATGACCAGAAACGATTTGATGGCCTTTATTGATTATGAAATTTCCGCAGATGTAGTAAGGCGGGTACTTTTAGAGCATTGTTTCCAAAACAAAAAGGGTAATCATAGCACTTATACCTTAAAATACTTTAATTTTGATATGGCAACTCAATCACCCAACTTTAATATTAGGTATAAAAACCATATTAAATAGATGAATTAACTGAAAAGTAGTGAGAAAGTTGATTGGATGGTGATGACAGACCCTCATCACTGTTCTGACTCATGTGGATGGTGATGTCGATAATTCATCACCATTCTGACTCATGTGGATGGTGATGACGATAACTCATCACCATTCCAACTCAATAGAATGGGAATGTCCATATCTCATCACCATTCCAAATCAATAGAATGGGAATGTCCATATTTCATCACTATTCCAGCTCAATAGAATGGGAATGTCCATATTTCATCACTATTCCAGCTCAATAGAATGAGTATGTCGATATCTCATCACCATTCCAACAACACTAACCCAAGCAATCCACCCATAATTCACGAGAATATACTAATCGCAGAGTATACGAGTAGTATGCTCATGATGATACGAAAGGCGAGATCGTATTTGTTCAACAAATCTTCAGTGTTCTCAGAAAAACACCTCCAAATTTAACAATTTGGAGGTGTGACATCATCGCACATCATTTTCTATTAACTGTGGTAAACTTTGACGTCTAATGACTTCTCGAACACCTGAATCGCTAACAAAAATCACTGCTGGTTTTTGCATTTGATTATAGTTCGAAGCCATGGAGTAATGATAGGCACCTGTTGACTTAACGGCCAGGAAATCCCCACGTTTTAAGTCGTGCGGTAACATCTTGTGCTTACCAATAACATCACCGGATTCACATAATTTACCGACGACATGTGTTGAGACTTGTGCATTATCATCGCTAAGTTTTACTGGAATGACTTCATATTCTGCACCGTAAAGTGGAGTACGAATATGATCACTCATACCTCCATCGATGGATACGTACTTACTAATACCATGGATATTTTTTATAGTACCCACTTCATATACTGTAAGCCCAGCTTCTGCGGTAATAGAACGACCTGGTTCTATCATTAAGTGAGGCACTGGACGATTAGAAGCTTCCAAAGTTTCTTTTAAATGCGTTAATATCTCATCAAATCCGGACTCTATCGGAAAACGCACATCATCTTGTGTGTATTTCACACCGTAACCGCCGCCCATATTTAAGACTTCAATATTAATATCCTCTTCATCTAGCCAAGTAAAGACATTGGTAATCGCATTAATGAACGGTCTACTCTCTGACAGCTGTGAGCCTAGATGGTAGTGTATACCTTTAAAGCTTAAATGCTCACTTTGCTGAATCAAATCAATCGCCGTTTTAGCTGCACCGTTCGATAAGGACAGGCCAAATTTACTGTCTTCTTGGCCGGTTGAAATATACTCATGTGTATTGACTTCAACACTTGGATTGATACGAATTAAGACATTGATTCGGTCGGTTTCAGATAGGTCTTTAGCCAGCTCATTAATCAAGCCAATTTCATCTATCGCATCGATAATGAAAAATCGTACACCAGCTTTAATCGCATAGTCGATTTCAAATGGCGTCTTGTTATTACCATGAAAGTGAATATCTTCTACTGGAAAACCTGCCTCTAGCGCAGTATAGAGTTCTCCAACTGATACAACGTCCAATTCCATTTCTTGACGCTTTAGGATTTTGATCATCTGAATGCTTGAAAATGCTTTAGAGGCATAGGAAATTGAGTAGGGGACTTGATGACTTTTAAAAATTTGATGATATTGATTCATAATTGAAGTCATTTTATCTTCATCGTAGATTATTAACGGCGTACCATATTCCTTTGCAAGGTCTGCGATTTTATGGCCTCGCATCATTAATTGTCCGTTTTCGTATTCAGTCGTCATAAACAATTTCTCTCCTCATCGAGTTGTAATTAAAAGCACCGAGTTGTTCTGAGTTTGCACCGACTCCTAGTGCTGTAAAGTGGTCGATTCTTTGGCTCTTACCATATAAGTAAACCGGCATGTGCATCTTAACGTGATCATCAACCAAGACTGCCATGTGGCTCATCATCAAGGCAACAATTTCATAAGACCGACCACCAATTTCACAGCCATGTTTAATTCTTTCTCTTAAAATACCATCACCATAGCCGATATCAACAATAGCGACCTTACAATCTTCAGTCGCCGTAAATGCTTTACTATAGCCAAGTGATTCACCCGCTCTTAATTGCCTAATTTGGACAATTGGGGCAGTGACAGACACACTTTGAATGAAGTCTTTACTGTCTAATGATTTAAATGGTTTAGAACCATATAAGCCTATACCTAATCGAACATGACTATGATTATTAAACAGACCATCACGCATATATGACGCGCTATTTTGTGAATGAACAACGGATGGATGAATCCCGAGTTCAAAAACACCTTCTACAAAATCCAGCCATAGCTGTCTTTCTTTTTCATATACACCATCAAATTCATCAGCATAACCGAAATGTGTCCATAGTCCTTTAATATTTAAGTCAATATCTTCAGACTTTGCATCGTTTAACAATGCTTCAACTTCACTGATTTTAGCGAATCCTGAGCGCTTAAATAATCCCTCGAATTCAATATGTAAGTCAATGTCCACTAAGTCATGCTTATAGGACATATAATAGTCAAGAGAAGGTAGGGTAATCTCAAGTCGATGCTGTTTGACCTGTTTAAAATCAGTTGTCGGGTTTAGGAGAAAGATATTAACCTTCTGCCCACAAATTTTTCTGATATAAATTGCATCTTCAATTGAAGTCGTTGCAAAATAATCTATGCCTGCTATGGCAAAGGCCTTTACCGTGAAGTCTAAACCATAGTTATATGCATTATTTTTTACAACTGCAATCGTTTGACCCTCTAGCTGAAATTGTTTTGCTTGTTCAATAAATTCAGCTTGATCGACTTGAAATACGCCGCCCATATTCGCCACTCCTGACCGTTAATAGTGATTTAAAATTGCTTCATAGTAGTTCGCTACATCAATGAGGACACGTTCATCAAAGTTAAAAGTATTGGTGTGTAGTCCTGTAACGAAACCTTGATCGATATTTCTCGAACCGATAAAAACAAAATACGCCGGTGCGATTTCTCCGTAGAATGAAAAATCTTCACCGAATAAGTAAGGTTTTTCCATGTCATTCACTTCCATGCCGATTGACGATAAGGATTTTTCTACTAAACCTTTAAGACTTCCATTATTTTTTACCGCAGGATACCCACTATTATATGCTAAATCTGTTCTCACACCGTAGAGTAGCTCAGAAGCTTCTTTTATTTTAGCCATCTGTGTTTTAATCTGACTTAAATCCGCTTCTTCATAAGTACGTATTGTTCCTCTAAGAGAAGCTTTAGCTGGTACTGTATTAATTGCTTCTCCTGCTTGTAGTTCACCCATGTGTACAATATTTCTATTTAAACCATCCAGGTGGAACTGTTGAATATTTGAAACTTCATTGGCAATTTTAATGATTGCCTCAAGTGCAGAACGCCCTTGATGTTTTTGAGCCACGTGCGCACTTGTACCATCAACTGTAAAGTGGAACTCATTCGCACTCGCAGTTAATTCTTCATCCCTATAGTGCGCTGTACCTTCTAGTTCATCTGGCATTAAATGAATGCCAAATATTGCATCAAATTCCGGTCTATTCTCCCATGCCTTAAGTAAAAGATTTGCACCTGCGTTACTTTCTTCACTCGGTTGAAAAATAAAGACGCAATTGTGTTTTAATTCCCCTTGATCAAACACTTTCTTCATCCGCTTTATAAAGAGTAAGAGGGCAGTCGTGTGACCATCATGGCCACATGCATGCATTACATTATCAACTGTGCTCTTATAAGAAACTTCATTGACTTCTTGAATCGGTAGGGCATCTATATCAGCTCTAAAACCAAGGATTTTATCACTATTTCCTTTTAACTCAGCAATCACACCGGTCTCTAGCACTCGGTAGTAGGGCACATCAAGTGCCTCAAGAACACTGATAACATATTCTGTCGTCTTGAACTCTTCCATACTTAGCTCAGGGTGTTGATGTAAATGTCTTCTATGTTTAATAACAAACTCTAATTCTTCATTTGATACTATCGTCATCTTATTTCAACTTTCTAAGTGCTTGAACGATTTCTTTTTTAGAGTCAGTCACTTCACTTGCTTGTTTGATGACCTTTGCCGGTGTGCCTGCAACAACCGAACCTGCAGGTACATCTTCAGTCACGATTGCACCAGCTGCAACAATTGAGCCTTGTCCGACTGTAACACCTTCTAAAATTACAGCGTTCGCACCGATTAATACATCATCTTCAATGACAACAGGTGAGGCACTTGGTGGTTCAATCACCCCAGCAAGTACTGCTCCAGCACCGACGTGAACATTTTTACCTGTCGTCGCACGGCCACCTAAAACAGCGTTCATATCAATCATTGTACCCTCACCAACGATGGCACCAATATTAATAGAAGCACCCATCATGACTACCGCACCATCTTCGATGACTGCATGTTCACGAATGAAAGCACCGGGTTCAATACGTGCATTTGTATTCGTTAGGTCCATGAGTGGAATCGCTGAGTTACGACGATCTTGTTCTACGACAATGTCCGTTACCTTGTCTTCAATTGAAGGGTAAAAGGCTTGCCAATCTTTTGAGTCGGCAAAAATTGTTTTAGATTCATTCGTACCAAATACTTTAAATGACGCATCAAAAGTGACATCAGAAAAATCTCCATTGATATATATCTTTAAAGGTGTTTCTTTTTCTGCCTCTGAAATGTAATTAATAAGTTCTTCTGCTGTAAATTTCTCCATGTTTAAATTTCTCCTTAAAATAAATTGTTGTAGTTATAAAATCCATTTTCTTTATGAATCAAAGCCTCTGCTGCCTTGATTGCACCGTTTGCAAAGATATCTTTTGACTGGGCGGTGTGTCTCAGTTCAATAACCTCATCATGACCTGCAAATATTGCGTCATGGGTACCGACAATCGTACCACCGCGAATGGCACTAACTCCAATCTCTTCTTTACTGCGTGGTGATCTAGCACTGGATCGATCGTAAACTGGATAGCTCCCAGGTCTTTCTTCAAGTGCTGTATCTAACAGTTTAACTAAAGTACCACTCGGCGCGTCGACCTTTTTATTATGGTGCCGCTCAACTAATTCTAGATCATAGTCACTCAATTCACTTAAGGCTTTTTTAAGTAAATTATTTAAGACATTTACACCATAACTCATATTGGCACTAAAGAACACAGGAGACGATTCAGCTCTCTTTTTTAGTAAGCTGACAATCTCTTCTTTAGATCCTGTCGTTGCAACGACGAGTGGTGTTTTAAAGTCTTCTGAAATCAAAGGAATCAATCTTTCAGGATTTGAAAAATCAATTGCAACATCTGCACCCGCTTCATCAATACTCGTAAAATTAGGGTAGATATCTGTCGATGATGAAATCACACCGACAATCTCATGTCCCTTTTCCTTAGCGAGACGACTAACAATTTGATTCATCGTCCCGTAACCAATCAAGAGTATCTTCATACTCTGACACCTTCTTTGTAACTTTGATAAACATCAACAACAGTCTGTCTAACTGCTTCATCTAATGGTAAGAGTGGAAGTCTTAGTTCATATTGACCAAAACCAAGTTCTGCTGTGAGTGCTTTAACTGGGATTGGGTTGACGTCTACTTGTACAGCATTGATGACCGGCATTAAATCTTTAAAACGTGCTCTTGCGGTTTCACGGTCATTATTGGTTTGACGCTCGTAGACATCTTGTAATTCTTTTGGAATCACATTGCCGACTACTGAAATTAAACCTTTACCGCCAAGATCTGTAAAGTCTGTGAAATTATCATCGTTGCCACTGTAGAGGGCAAAGTTTTCATCGACTAAGTTTAAGACGTTGATTGTGTAGTTTAAGTCACCAACAGCATCTTTTAAAGCGACAATATTTCTGTGTTGGCTGAGTTCTAGTACCGTCTCAGGTTCAATTGATAAGTTCGTTCTGGACGGCACATTATATAAGACAATCGGAATGTTAATGGCATCTGCAATCGTTGTGAAGTGTGCCACTAAACCGCGTTGATTACTCTTATTGTAATAAGGCGTAATTAACATGACTGCGTCAGCACCCGCTTCTTCAGCATATTTCGATAGGGCCATTGAACGCTCTGTAGAGTTTGTTCCGGTCCCTGCAATCACTGGCACACGACCATTCACTGTTTCAATCGCTGTATTTAATAGTCCTTTGATTTCATCATCTGAAAGGGTAGGGGATTCTCCTGTTGTACCATTGATAATTAAACTTTGTGCGTTGTGCTCGATTAAAAATTCAATATGATTTTTATATGCTTCATAATCCACTTGATTATTCGAAAATGGGGTGGTCATTGCAACACCAATACCTTCAAAAATATGGGTCATATATATCCGCTCCTTATTTATTATCGATTAGCGTTTTAAGAATTTGAACTGTGTTTTGTGCGGCACCTTTAAGTAAGTTGTCTCCGACACACCATACGTGGAAGGTGTTCTCGAGCGTTGGGTCTTTTCTAATACGACCGACGTAAATCTCATTTTGATGGGATGCTTCAAACGGTGTAGGGTAGACACCATTTTTAGGATCATCCATCAAGACAATGTGTGGTACGTTTCTAAAAGCATTCCTAACTTCTTCTTCTGTTGCTCTCTTTTCTAAAGTCACATTGATCTGAACACTGTGACTTGAAATCACCGGTACTCTCACACAAGTTGCAGTGACCTGAATATCATCATTTCCAAGAATCTTTTTCGTTTCATCAATCATTTTGACTTCTTCTTTTGTATAACCATCTTCTAAAAAAACATCAATTTGAGGAATCACATTGTTATATATTGGTTTCGGATATGTTGTCGGTGCTTCACCTTTTGCACCTTCTTCTAAATCCCTAATGCCACCTGCACCTGAACCAGATACTGATTGGTAAGTTGCGTAATGGACACGCTTGATACCAAAGATATCGTAGAGTGGTTGTAAGGCAATGACAGATTGAATTGTTGAACAGTTCGGGTTCGCTATAATCTTTCTATTTAATCTAGGCTCATTAATCTCTGGAACGATGAGATCGATATCATCCTTCATTCTCCAAAAGCTTGAATTATCGATAATGATTGCGCCATTGTCTTCAAAAAGTGGGGCGAACTTTTCACTCGCCCGCCCACCTGCACTCATGACGACATAATCAAAGCCATCCTTTGTTTTATCTTTCGTTAATTCTTCGACAATGTAAGTTTGTCCTTTAAACTCAACTTCTTTACCACTTGAACGCTTGGATGAAAATAAGACCAAGTCATCAAAAGGGATTTCATATTGCTCAATCATTTCTAACATTTTTGTACCTACAACACCTGTTGCACCAACTACTGCTAATTTCATAACATGCCTCCTAGTTTTATAAGTACAATCAAAAATGTAAATAAAAAAACAAGCCTGGGTGACCAGACTTGTTTAAAATTTATATACAAGTGATGCACTCCATTATCCGTGAAAATAATGACAAATCCTTAGCTCTTAACCTACGAATCCAACGAGTGGTAGCTGCGTTTCTACCATTCATTTCGGCATCTCACCCTTTAGTCATATACACTTTCGCAGAAGTTAAGTATATGAGTACTCATGATTGATGCGCCTCATCTTAATAATATTTAGTTTTTGTCGTTAGATGTCATTATACATAAGGTAATATTCAAAGTAAACAGAAAGTTCTTATTTCTTGATAATTCCTTTTTCTACAAGGTAATCTTCATAACCAATTTCCTTAACGATTGCCTTGTTGTCAGAGATGTCTAAGACTGTGTTTGAAATTGTATTTATGAACTCTAAGTCGTGTGATGTAAAGATCATAGAACCTTTAAATTTCTTCAAGCCATCGTTGACCGCAGTAATGCTTTCTAAGTCTAAGTGGTTTGTTGGCTCATCAAGTAGAATGACGTTAGCTTGAGATAACATCATCTTACTGAGCATGGCGCGTACTTTCTCTCCCCCTGATAATACGCTCGCTTTTTTCTTCGCTTCTTCACCAGAAAAGAGCATGCGACCTAAGAAGCCTCTTAAGAATGTTTCAGTCTGTTCTTCTGGTGGTGCATACTGACGCAACCATTCAACAAGACTTAAGTCCACACCTTCAAAGTACTCAGAATTATCTTTAGGGAAGTAAGATTGTGATGTTGTGACACCCCAGCGAACTTCGCCTTCATCAGCCTCAATTTCTCCAGCTAAAATACGAAGTAGGGTCGTTCTTTGTAATTCTGATCCACCTGTTAGTATGACTTTACTATAAGGTGCTAAAGTAAATGATAGGTTATCAAGTACCTTTTCACCGTCAATAGAGTAGGAGAGTCCAGTAACTTGTAAGAGCTCATTACCGATTTCTCTACCTGCAGTAAAGTTGACAAATGGATAGCGACGAGATGAAGGTTGAATATCTTCAAGTTCAATCTTATCAAGCATCTTCTTACGGCTGGTTGCCTGCTTAGATTTTGAAGCGTTGGCAGAGAACCGAGCAACGAAGTCTTTTAGTTCCTTAATCTTTTCTTCTTTTTTCTTATTTTGGTCTTGGGCCATTTGTAGGGCCATCTGACTAGATTGATACCAGAAATCGTAGTTTCCAACATAGACTTTAATCTTACCAAAGTCTAAATCCGCAATATGTGTACATACATTATTTAGGAAGTGTCGGTCGTGGGATACGACGATTACAGTGTTTTCAAAATCGATTAAGAATTCTTCTAACCACTGTACCGCTTCAATGTCTAAACCGTTGGTCGGCTCATCGAGTAACAGTACATCAGGATTACCGAATAGACTTTGAGCTAAAAGCACTTTTACCTTTTGTGTATTATCAAGTTCGGACATGTTCTTATCAACTAAGTCGTGAGGAATTCCAAGGCCGTGGAGTAGGGACTCTGCATCACTTTCTGCAGTCCAACCACCCATTTCACCAAATTCTCCTTCAAGTTCAGCCGCTCTAATACCGTCCTCATCTGAAAAATCAGGTTTCATGTAGATTTCATTCTTTTCGTTCATAACATTCCATAATTTCTCATGGCCCATCATGACAACGTCTAAAACTCTTGTGTCTTCATAACCAAAGTGATCCTGTCTTAAGAACGCCATGCGTTCGTCTTGTCCTAAAATCACGTGGCCATCTGAGTCAACTTCACCAGTTAATACCTTAAGAAATGTAGATTTACCTGCACCATTTGCACCGATTAATCCGTAGCAATTCCCTGGTGTGAATTTAATGTTTACATCTTCAAAAAGCTTTCTATCTCCAAATCTCAGACTCACGTCGCTTACTTGCAGCATGTGCATTCTCCTTTATATTAAACATTCGTTTTAAAAGTTTACATTCATAAGCGATGATACCATAAATATGATATTATTGGAATATAGTTAACCTTTGAAACCAATGAGGCTATTGCTAAAATAGAACTTAATAGTTTAAAACAATTTGTGAAATAAATGAGGACTTAAAATGACTAAAATATCAGGTACAGTACAATTTTTAAAAGTAATCAAAAAAGAAGGCTCGACCTATCATCTTGTAACTGAAGATGAAAAGTATATCCGCATGAACCGTTCAGAAATCGAAGAAGACTTGGATTATGATATTGACGAAGAAGTACCGGTCTTTATCTACCCAAACCGTTCAGGTGAACTCTTCGCAACACCTAAAATCCCGAGCATTACAGCCGACAAATTCGGCTACGCACGAGTGAGCGAAGTCAATCGTGATGGGGCATACTTAGACATTGGCTCACCACGTGAAATCCTCATTCCTTGGATTGACTTACCACGTATGAAGGAAGTTTGGCCAGCTGTCGATGATATGGTCTATGCGACGATTCGTGTTGAGGCAGATGATCAGTTGTACGGCCGTCTAATTACTGAAACAGAAGTAAGTGAAAAGTTCCAGAAATTAACTCGTGAGGACTATGAATCACTCGGTAACAAGTGGTTAAAAGGGCGTCCGTACCGTTTACTGAAAGTCGGAACCTTCCTGATTTCGGATGAAGGCTACAAGGTCTTCGTTCACGAGAGTGAAAGAGAGCAAGAGCCTCGACTCGGGCAAGAAGTCTCCTTTAGACTGATTGGCATTAATGACAAAGGTGAAGTCAACGGCTCCTTCCTAGAAAAATCCTATAAACGTCTAGGTACTGACGGAGAACGTATCGTCGAATACATGCAGATGCATGATGACATGATGGAATTTAACGATAAAAGTTCACCCGAAGACATCAAACGTGTCTTCAACCTATCTAAAGGTCAGTTCAAACGCGCTTTAGGTGGATTATTGAAAGAAGGACGCATCGAGTTTGTTAACGGCATGACACACTTAAAAGATAAGTAAATATATTGATTCGAGAATACGTACGCGCCAATGTGATTTGCTCGTTGGCGCGTATTTCTCTTTTTGCGCCATTGTGATCCGCTCATTGGCACGTATTTGCCTTTTCGCGCCATTGTGATCCGCTCATTGGCGCGTATTTCTCTTTTTGCGCCATTGTGACCTGCTCATTGGCGCGTATTTCTCTTTTTGCGCCATTGTGACCTGCTCATTGGCACGTATTCTCATTTACGTGCCGTCGTCAATTCCACGACGACACGTAACAATCCATATATAATAAAAAAGTATGAAATCCATCAAAGGATTTCATACTCTATAAATTATTTACCGATTTCTTCAGTCAACGCTTCTAATTGATCAACGAGTTCTCCGATATAGGCAATTGTATTCTCTAATGGTTCAGAAGTTGTAATATCAATGCCGGCCATCTTCGCTAATTCTACTGGGTCTTCTTTACCACCCGTCTTAAGCACATTTAACCAATCATCAATAGCTGGTTGGCCATCGTTTAAAATACGTTTGGACATTTCTGTTGCAATTGTTAATCCAGCTGAATAAGTATACGGATAAAGTCCCATATAGTAGTGTGGTTGACGCATCCAAGTCAATTCAGCACCTTCAGTGATTTCAACATCTTCACCCCAGAACTTCTCAATGACTTCACGTTTTAATTGATTGAGCGTCGATGCAGTCACTGTCTCATAATTATCAACACGCTTATAAACCTCTCTTTGATAAGCTGCCTCAAGTAGGTGAGTGACAAAGTTATGATAGTAAGTTCTTGAGATAATTGAACTGATGATCCAACGTTTAAATGCAGGATCTTCAGAATTCTTCAATAAGTGATTGGCCATCAACATCTCGTTCATCGTACTTGGCGCTTCGATAAAGTACATCGATGGTCTTGTATCAAAAATATTTTGTGCACGGTTCGCATTATAGAAGTGACCCGCATGACCTAATTCATGGGCTAAGACAAATACTTCTTCCATTAAAGAAGACCATGAGATTAAAATGTACGGATGACTGCCATATGGACTAGAACAGAAAGCACCTGTTGATTTCCCTTTATTTTGAACGAAGTCGATCCAACGTTCATCGTAGGCTCTGTTGATCATATCTGTATAATCTTCACCCATAATACCAAGGGCATCTAAAATATATTTTCTTGATTCTTCTACACTAATCTCTGGCTCTGATTCTGGATCTAACGGAATCTTTAAGTCTTCATATTTCATAGTGTCTAGGCCGTGAACATCTTTTAGTAACTTCGCATAACGGCGCATATGTGGGGCTAATTTTTCAGTAATCGTATCAATCTGTCTATCGTATAATTCACGATCAACTTTTTGTCTGTGTAATAAGTAATCAATCACAGAGTCAAAACCACGTAAGTCTGCTTCTGCTTTTTCACGTTTTAAGTGAATATCATAAGTCCCAGCCGTCGTTTCTTGGTATTGTCTTAACGATTCCGAGAATTTTTTGAATGCCTGACGACGAACTTCCTTATCAGGATTGGATTCTAATCCACCTTCAAACGCTAGGTAAGATAAAGAATATTCCTCACCATTAGCAGTGAAGGTACCAAAATCAATGTCTAGTAATTTTGTTTTTTGATATAAATCATAAGGTCCCGCAAATACAGAAGAGAAAGATGCGAGTGCTTTTTCAACGTTGGCTTCTAATTGGTAGGGCTTAGAGCGTAGTAAATCATCTATATAGTGTTTATATTCTGTCTTAGTTTGACCAATTTCTTGTAAAAATGATTCATCTTGCTCAAGTAATTCACTGACTAAGAAGCTCGTTTTTGAACTTAAGTCGGTTTGGAGGTTACCCGTCAAACCACCCAGTTTTTGTGCAGCTTCGTCACCGCGATTTTCCGATAATCGTAGGTTTGAGTATGTACCGATTAATACATTCGCCTCTAAAATTTGTCGGTAGTCGTCAATGGCTTTGATTGCATTGTCTACAGTATTCACTTGTCCTTGGTGACTCTTTTGAAAGTCGTCGATCTGTTTACGTGCTTGTTCGATGGCAGCCTGGCAAGTTTCGTCATCTTTAAAGATAACCGATAAATCCCAAGTATAATTCACATCGACATCTGTTCTGTTTTGTAACTCTGTCATTAAATCATCTCCCGTTATTATTCCTTTGTTGCTATTATATATTATACATAAAATTGTGAATATTGTATAACTTATGAAATATGAATGATTTTTAAATAATGGGGTATTAAACACAAGAGGTGATAATATGATAGATGATGTACAGTTTTATATTTATTCTTTATTAGCAGTTATTTTATTAAGTATTCTTGTTGGATTTTTACCAAAAAAATATTATATTATGCCGATTATAACTTTCGTGGTGATGGGGGCCTTAGCTTTCATCTTACCGAACTTCTATTCTAACTTAGAATGGCAACCACTACTTGGATATGCAGCGTTTCTAGCAGTTTTATCGTTAGTTATTTCAGTATCTATGTGGGTGGCGAAAAGAAATAGAAGAAAAGCTAAAGAGGTTAGAGAAGCAGAAAGAGTATTGAGAGAATCTGAAGAAGAAAAAGCCCGTAAACGCTGATTATTCAGTGTTTATGGGTATTTTTCGTGGGTATAGAAATTTTATAAGAGGGTGTTTCCTATGCTTGGTTTTACTAGAAAAAGTCGACGACGTAAACAAATGAAGAAAGTAAAAGCGGGCGATGGTCATCTTTTGAAGCCTTATAAAATTTGGAATATATTTACGCATTCGTTGTTTCACTTAGAAATTACCTATAAAGCGGATAGGAACACGACTTACTACGCCTTAAAATCTAGATATTTTTCAGAAGAACCTTCTGTAGACCTGTATAAAGAAGGAAGACATATTGCTTTTTCTAAACTCCCAGCTGTATTTCCAGTTGATGATGGCATGATCGAAGTTAAAAATAGTACGAGTGGTATCAATAAAATTAATTATGTTTCTGATCAAGATGCGATTTTCTCAGTCTATCCTGATAAAAACTCGGTAAGAGGATTTAGAAGAGGGTTTCATCAGCGGTTTCCAGTTATCAGTAATTTTATCAGTATATTAGCAATAATTATCCTGTTAGTTTCACTTGTATTAACTGTATTACAGTTGACAGAAACACTAACAGAAATTCCGTGGGTGGCTGAAAATATTGGTACCTTTACATCGCCGATTTCTCTGTCGCTTTGGGAAAACTTTGCTGTCGCGATTATCGCCGCAACAGCAGCAACCGAACGTGCATTTATGTTAAAACGGCATTGGCTGATTGATATTGAAGCAGGTAATGGATTCACAGGAGAACAATAGTAACTTAATCAGATAAGCCATATCCCAAAAAGTAGGGGATATGGCTTTAAACATTTATCCTATTAGTGCTTCTAAGTCTACACCATATGATTCAGTGACAATTAGGAATACTGCGCCTTTGTCTAATTCTGCTTCATATTCTGATGCTTCTTCTTTAGAAAATCCGATACTTTCGAACTTATTTCTTAATTCGTCGCCTTGTTTTTCAAAAGTAGATTTAACTGCGTCAGCTAAACCTTGTTCTTTTGCGCCAATCGTATTGGCTTCAGCATTTTTTGCAATACGATCTGTACGATCGTCATCATGTGTTAATACATAGATATTTTCTTTATCAATCTTGTTTGATTTTAAGATATTGATATCTTCCTGAATTCTTTCATCGTCATGATAAACTTTAAAGAATGGTGCCATATTTAAAACCTCCTAAAATTTAATCAATCATCTTACATATATTATTTATCCGAAATATAAAATATTAAACATCATAATCACGTGAAAAGGGGTTCTATTCTGATAAACACATAACTTCCGATAATATATGTTATGTAAACTTTAATATGAATTTTAAAAAAAGGGATTAAATATCTCAAAATCTAACACTTAATCCCATTCTTCATACAATTGCATATCTTTTATTCTTTCAAAGTCATCATGATATACTGAAAATCTTTTCTCATCTGAGTTTGCAATACTATCACTTACAGTGAGTTCATCAATTACATCGTACAATGACTCAATCTCATCCAAGGCAAATTCGTATTGTGCTTTACTCATTAATACACCAGCTAATTGATCTCCATCCATGACATGTACAACGCGTTTTTCTTTCTCTGCGGCCTCAAATGCACGATTTGGCTGTTCTTTTAGTTCACCAAGGTCAATATTAATTGGTTGCGATGAATCCACAATAATGCCTCCTTATTTATTTTCAGTGTACATTTACCCACTTAAATGTCTTTTAGTCACTTATATAGAAAAAACCAGAACTTTTCAGTTCTGGTTGTCAAGCTATATTTTTCCTAATTTTTTTGCTAATAAATAAACAGGCTTATTAAACACCTTATCAAAGGTACCTGGTAGTTCTTCTATATATGGTGTATAGCCACGCTTAAATCTATACACACCGTAATCCTTGGAGTCTTCTGTAAAATCACCAGTTAAACCGAAGAAATTAAAGCGTTTCAGACCTAAATCTTTCGCTTTTTTAATCATTTCCCAAGTAGCAAAATTCGTTCCTTTAAAGAAGGAAAATTCTGGGTAACTGCCACTAAACAGATACACCATCTCTTGATTATTGTAATAATACATACCAACGGATAGATCGAGTTCTATGCCGCATTCTGCCTTGAAGCTTTCCATCTTTTCTATACGCTTATCTTTACTTGCCAATTGTTCTTTGTGTTCATTAATACGTTTTTTCTCACGTTTTGTTGCTGTACCATTTGCTGTTTTTTCTTCAATTTCAGCGATATTTTTAAGTTCTTCTTGGCGTTCAGCTTCTAATTGAGTAAGATATTTATCCACATTGACATGGGTTAAGACTAAAAACATACGGTCTTTTAAAGTGTTTAAGAGATTTTTAACCTTCTCTCTTGGCACTGGATCAAAACCGATTCTTTCTTCTGTTTCCTTATAGATATCGATAAACTTATCATACTGATCTTCTTCTAAAAGTCTTAGTTCTAAAGGCATAAGCTCAGTTTGACGAGTATTGTAACGCGTCGTTGTATCCATCTGTTTTAAGATGTCATCTAGCGGCTTATCCACATCAATCACTGCTTGATATCTCAGTAGCTCTTCAGTGATGAGCTCTGTTGTAAAACCATGATGGTTATAGCCTAAGTCCTCATAGATTTTAATAATATCGTGATTATTTCGGCTATCATCTTCTATTATGTTTCCGTCATGGTCACGCATTTGATAGACCGCATAAGGCGAGTGAATCATTTGCAGTGCACCATTTTTCTTTGCATACTGGTCAATTTCTTTTAAGAAAAATTCTAACTTATCATTAGAAAAATCTTGTAATAAAGGCCCAGTGTGGGATGTAAACAGTCTAAATTTCTTTAGGACAGATGTCGCACTCAGCATGGATACACCAATGACTGTTTCATTGTCAAAGAGCCCTAAGAGATGGGTCTCATTAACCTTCGAAATGTAATCATAGAACATTTCGTCATGAAAATAGTGCATATGACCATCATAATCCTCAAGAAATGTTTTAAATTCTTGTTCTGATATTGGTTTTACTTCCATTTCTGGACCAACCCTTCTCTATTTTACTTATTGAGTCCGAGTTTTGCTTTCACTTTATAAACGTTGTGTTGGAATGGTGCAATGACTTTTACAAAGTCACCTACAAGTTCTTCAATTTCAGCGTTAAATCCACGCTTAAATCTATACACACCATAGTCCTCCCCGTCTTCTGAGAAGTCCCCACTGACACCATAGAAGTTATATCTGTCGATATTATTGTCTATACAATACTTCATCATTTCTAAGTGCATCTTGTATGGTCCAACAAACTGTGGGTATTCAGACGTACTCGCACCTGAATTATAAACGAGTTCATAAGGAGTTTCAAAGTAGATACCTGCAGCAAGATCTAAGACGTTGCCTTCCTTGTCATGTATGACTTTGGCCTCTTCTAAATCTTTCGTTAAGTTCGCCACTTGTTTTTCTAACTCTTTAATTTTGTTGAGTGTTTTATCGTTTTTGTTTTCTTTAGCTTGCATGGTAACTAAACGACCTTCAACATCTTCTAATTCACTTGTAAGATTCTCGACATATTTGTCTAGCTCAATATAAGCATATGGAATTAAAACCTTGTCTCCGTATGCTTTTTTAAAGTTTGAGAAATAGCGTTTTGGATCAGGGTGTGTAAAGAAGCCTTGACGTTCGGATGTGTCAGCATAAAGCTTCACAAACTTATCAATCTCATCCACTTCTAGGAATCTAAGCTCTACGCCATACTTTTGAACCTTTTTCATATTGCGTTTACGCTGGGAATCGAATGATTTAATCAGTTCCTGCTCGTTATTAAATGGAGACATATCTAGGACACTCATCCAACGCGCTTGAGATGTTTTAGAATAGCCACGTGTGAAGCCTTCATGTGCATAACCAAGAGACTCTAAAAGCTCGATGACATTATCTTTTGGTTCATAATCCGTTTTTTCATTAACATCCTTGTCGTACTTTTTGTAGATCCAGTTTGGATCGACTTTAACGTAAGAACATTTATTTTTACTTAAATAATCCGTTAAACCTTCAAAGAAGAATTTAACGAGATCGAGGTTGTGGTAATCTAAGACCGGTCCACGGTTAGAGTAATAGAAATACTTACCCATAACCGTTGGCTGTAAGGTGAATAGACAAGCAGCAATGACTTTGTCACTATCATCCTTCACACCGACTAATTTTACCTCTTGCCCATCCATTTCACGGTTCTTTTTATTTTCTATCATCTGGAAGAAGGCTGACTCATGCCCTTCCTCTATAAAAGATTGATATTCCTCATCAGTAAGTTCCAAGAATTTCATAATTTCACTCTCTCTTAAAAGTCTTCTTTTAATCAATAAAATATTTTACCTTCTTATATGCATTAATTCAACTATATCACAGTATGAGGTAAGTTTAGGCATGATATAGTGCTGTTTAGTGGACAATGCCGTGGGACATCTACCAATATACTCATCTTATAAGTCAATGAAATCTCTCTTCTACCGAAAAAAAACATCACCACAAAAAACAGCGTGAAAAGTAATTTTCACGCTGCTCCCCATTCTATCCTCTTATTTTATTAATTGCTTGATATGCTTTGTAAGCTGGTCCGTTGATTGGTTTAATAAAGTCCCCGATGTACTCATTAACGACCGCATTAAAGCCTTTCTTAAATTGTATAACACCATAGTCTTCGGCATTTTCAGTGAAATCTCCACTGATTCCATAGAAGTTGTATTGGTCTATACCTTGTTCTAATGCGTATTTAATCATGGTCCACTGAATGAGATATGATCCCGCAAAGTGTCTAAAGTCATTGTCTGTTCCACCGGAAAGGTAAGTTACTTCGTGTGGTGTAACAATGAAGTAGGCACTGGATAGTGGCAATTCTTTTCCATGTGTCTGTAGGAGTTCTTCCCCTTCTTGTAACTTCGCATCTATGTTTTCAATTTGTTCTGATAGATTCTTAATTTTGTTTTGATTTTTCTCGTTGTCTGGATCTCTGTCTAAGGCTTTTTGCGCCTTATCTATATTCTTTTGCATCTTAGTTTTGTCATTAGCAATGGACTCAGTATAGTCTTCAAGATCTACGTAAACCATTGGAATCAAGACTTGGTCTTTAAAGTACTTCTTACGGTCAATGTAAAAGCTGTCATCTCTATCAAAGAAGGATTTCATTTCTGATGTATCTTTCATAAATTTACGGAAGATATCGATGTTGTCTAAGTCTAAATATTTAATGTGTAGTCCGTGCTTCTCAGCCTTCTTAATGTTTCTTCGTCTTAGGTTATCCATGTCATCAAAAACTTGTTTTTCGTCTTTATCAGTTAAATCTAAGACAGAATGCCAACGCACTTGCACAATCGGGTCGAAGCCGTTTCTAAAGCCGTCGTGATTATAGCCGAGTGCTTTAAAGTTATCGACGATATAGTCGTTTTCCATACTTTCGATAATCTCACCCTCGTGATTACGTTTGTTAATCACTTCATAAGGGTCAACTCTAAGATATAATACTTTTTTCGGTTTTAAGAAGTTTGTGAGTCCTTCAAAAAATGTATTGAATACCGCTTCATCACTATAATCTAAAACTGGTCCTCTGTTTGTATATGCGTATTTAAATACCTTCATTACTGGTGTTAAAGTGACTAAACACGCTGCCTTTACTGTGCCTTGATCTTTCACACCGACTAAATAAGTCTCGATGCCACTGTCTACTTTTAATTGGTAGTTCTCTTCAGTTTGAGTGAAATGACTGAAGTTCTCTCTCGTAAAGTCATTAAACTCAGCTAAACTTAATTCTGTAAATTGCATAATGGCACTCCCGTTCATCAATTCTTAATCTCTAATATAGTAACAGATTTCACAAGTAGTTTCATCTCAAAGCAAAATCAAATTTACCTTATTAAACGAATTCCCTAAAATCGTTAAGTTTAGGCATAATTTTAGTCGATAAAAATAGCTGCTATCAGTATGAAAGATAACAGCTAAAATTTAGACTAAGGTCAATTTAATTTCTTTGTTCTTCTTCTCTTTTCATAAAATTCTTATGGTCAAAATGTGTGGTTAATTTTGCTGTCATTATAGCTGCCATAATCGCCACTGATGATGTAATAATAGTCGGAATCAAATCAATACTATTTATATTATCCATTTATATCCTCCATTTTATTTGCTATATTTCGTCCATTTAAACGAATTATATAAAATTCGCTTTTTTAGGCTAATTGATATATACTATCTTTACTAGTTTAAGGAGATGGTTCCTATCTTATCTATGTTGATTATGGATGTGTCTAATAGCACTAAGGCCCCAGCGGAAATTTATGATCATCTTGCTTTTATCGAGGAAAAATTACAAGAATTAAATACAAATCAAAATAAAATATACGTTAATTATCGCATGGGTGATGAGTTATTCATACTCTCTGATACTGAGCATTACACTGCCCTTTTGTCGCTTTACGTCAAAGTTCTATGGCCCGCTTCGGGTTTTCCTATAAAGTGTAGCTTCCATAGTGTGGATATTCCTTTTCCGGAGGGTAATCCTGAGCATTGGAATCATCCGTCTATTAAAACGGTTCGAGAGTCGCTTCAATCTATAAAGAAATCTAACATGCAGGATTTTGCAAGTCCGCATATGACAAAAGGTATAGAAATTGCCTTAATGTATGCGACGGATATCTTTAGGGATTTAACTGAAAGTCAGCAAGAAGTGTTGCAGTATTATTTAACAGGTATGAGTCAAAAGGATATTGCTGCAAAGACAAATAAGTCTGTGGCGACGATTTCTAAACATGTCCAACTGTCACGGGTGAAGCAATTAGTTGAGATTATTGATTATGTAAAATCTACCTATTCACTTAGCTCAGAAGTGCTTTTAGATCAGCTACGTGATATTACCGGGTCAGGGGGCAAATGATGACTTTATTAATTATTGTTGGTGTTATTTTCTATCTACTCAGCGGCTTCTTTATAAAAATCATCTTAGAGATTTTATCTGGTGAGAAAAATACAGAAACCGACCGTATTGGA
Source organism: Jeotgalicoccus sp. S0W5 (assembly GCF_011634875.1). Classification (NCBI taxonomy): domain Bacteria; kingdom Bacillati; phylum Bacillota; class Bacilli; order Caryophanales; family Staphylococcaceae; genus Jeotgalicoccus; species Jeotgalicoccus sp. S0W5. The sequence continues at coordinate 472,450 of NZ_SIRQ01000003.1, forward strand.
ATGACGATCGGCTACTGTGAAAGATTATTAACGATCGCATTTGTAATGTTGAATCAATACACAGCCTTAGGACTCTTAGTTGCGGCAAAATCCATTCTCCGCTTCTCTGGGGGTAAATCCAGCGAATCTGTTAGAAAAGAAAGTGAGTATGTCTTAGTTGGAACCATGCTATCACTGGTCTTTGGTATAGTGAATGGCTTGATCTTTATGTTTGCGTTTAGCAGTTAAAAACTTCGGACAAGGTCAATTCTTAATATTGACCTTGTCCGATTTACCTTCATTATTTTCTTTGAAAATTCTAAACTTATCTGTACAACATACCACCGTCTGTAATAATAGCTTGACCAGTTATATATCCAGCATCTTCAGATGCTAAGAAAGCGACTAAGTTAGCAACATCCGTAGGTTCTTGTGTTCTACCTAAAGAAATTGAGGAAGAATATTGCTCAAGTGCCTCCCCTTTCTTAGTACCAATAACATCCATAAATTTCTCATCTAGTCGTTCCCACATTCCAGTTGCAGCAATACCAGGGCAATAAGCATTGACAGTGATATTATCTTTCGCAAATTCTTTAGACGCAACTTGCGTGAGTCCACGCACTGCAAATTTCGATGCACTATAAGCAGCTAGGAAATCAAATCCTTCATGGCCCGCAATACTCGCAGCATTAATTATAGTTCCACCTTTTCCTTGTTTCTTCAGTTGTTTAGCAGCTGCTTGAATTCCATAAAATACACCTTTGACATTGACATCTAATACAAAATCGATATCTTTTTCAGTGATATCTTCTATTTTTTCAACTACACCTTCTACACCTGCATTATTTATATAAGCATCAATTTTTCCATATTCTTCTACTGCCGCTTCAATTAACGCATCATGATCTTCTATTTTAGTTACATCTGCTGCTTTTGCAAAAACATTATAACCTTTTTCTTTAAACTCACTTAAAGTTGAACTTAATGCTTCTTCATTCACATCACTAATAACAACTTTAAAACCTTCTTTGCTCAACTTTTCTGCTATACCTTTACCCAGTCCTTGAGCTGATCCTGTAATGACCGCAACTCTTTCATTAACCATTAAAAATTCCTCCTAATCTGTAATATATTCCTATAATTTATCTTACAGATATTTTTTGGAATTTTCTAATATTTAACTCAAAATAACAGAAACAATCTGGTTTCATAATTGTCGACCTCAACTCTAATCTAATCCCCATAAATATAGATGGTATGTACATTCTCGTAATTTTCCTGGGCTTGATAGGATTGTCGATTTATATAAGTTCTCGTCAGACAAAATATAAAGATTTAAAAGAAACCTATTTATACAAAAGAAATACTACGATTTATGTTGTAGTATTAGTGATTATATTAAGTATCGTATTTCCCGTCTCCGACGAAAGTTTTTTAGAATCAGCCATCTAGTCTTTTGGATGTTAATTTTAGTCTCTTTCTCAGATGTATATAAAACTAAACAGCGATTAAATAAGTATGATGCTGAAAATATAAAGACCTGACTTTCAGCACTGAAGGTCAGGTCTTATTACATATAATCATCTAGCCTCGTTTTATAAAAATAATATTCTTACTAGGAATATTCCAATAATATTAATGCCTATCGTAGAGAGGCTTAATTTTTTAGCGCTTCCCTCACCTGTTTTGCTGATGAGTAAAATCACGACACTTAAAAGTGCTAAAACGATTGCGATGTAGAATGGTAAGCCTAGTGGTGATAGGTAAATATTATTAGGCTGATTGGCGGCAAACGTGGTAATTAAATATATTAAATTGATTACAGATAATATCAATATACTTATCCGCATATCATCACTTCCTTACTATGATTCTACCTTTTATGCCCCGCAATCAAACCTTCTCTCAATTTCAAGGTAGAGGCTTCTGTACAGCTAATGGCTCGCATAATAGACAGTTGTCCATATTTCTCTTTTAGAGCGTCTATAGTCTTCATTAGGGCTTCTTCTCTTAATAATTTGTCTGGATCTTGAAAGAGTGAAATCTGCTTGGCACTGTCTGGTATAAAGTTCGATAGTGAGACTGATATGGTTCTGTAAAGTTCATAGGGATCGGCGATTCTGTTGATATGCTTCCAAACCAATTTCATAATATCCATTTCGTTGTTGGATCCTTCTTTGATGGTAAATTGCTTTCTATATATATGACCGCCCTTGGTACCGAGTGTAAAAGCTACGGTTCTTGCGAGTTGTTTCATCAAGCGCATTCTATGGACGACTTCATCGATATGTTCAAATAAAACTACATAGGTTTCTTCGAATTGATAATCTCTCATGAGTATTTGGCTCTTCGCAATGGATGGTGAATGGACGACATGTTTGTTACTGATCTGACTAAAATCAATGCCGTTAGCGTGTAAGTGCCAGTCGACACCAACAATACCGAAGTCTCTTTTTAAATGAGTATGGGGGTATTTTGCTAAATCTCCTATAGAAAATATGCCACGTTGGTTGAGTTTCTTTTCACTTCTGTGGTTAATGCCCCAAAATTTACTCAGTGGTTTAATATCCCATAGTTTGTCTGGAACATCTTGATAACGCCATTCTGTGATACCGTCTGGCATGTGCTTGGCTTCAATATCTAAGGCAACTTTACTAAGTAACATGTTATCGCCGATACCAATGGCAGAACCAATTTTTGTTTCTTCATAGATTTCATCTTTTATAAGTTTAGCAAGTTCCTTTGGGCTATCTGCAAAGAGTTTGTAGCTATGAGTGACATCCATAAAGAACTCATCAACTGAATACTGATGAAAGTCTTCTGGCGCAACGTATTTCAGAGCGATTTCTGTAATGCGTTTAGTATAATCTAGATATATTTTCATAGATGGATTGATAATATAAATATCGCTTCTTGAAGGAATTTCAAATAATCTAGATCCTGTTTTAATGCCAATCTTTTTTAATTCTGGAGTCGCTGCGAGTACAACAGAGCCAATACTTTTCGTATCTCCGACGACAGCGAGTTTTACCTTCATAGGATCTAAGCCTTTTAATATACAAGATACACTGGCGAAGAAGCTTTTTAAATCTACACAGAAAATATCTCGCTGTGGGCATAGATTATAGTTATATAATTGATACATTTAGACCCTCCTATACAGAACATATGTTCTATTTTAGCATGGATCTTAATGTTTAATCAGCTATAGCACTTATAATATTAAATAAAATTTAAAACAAAAAAACCACCAGACGCTCTTCCCAGCGTTTGGTGGTTCGTGTGAAGTCATGTACACTATTTTTGTTACCTATAATTTAACATATGCAGAATTATATTACCAGTTTGAAGTATTTATTTCATACAATCGTTCTAATATAAAATTATAACCACTCTAAAAATTCTAATCTATTACCAAATGGGTCATGAAGATAGAATCTTTCTGCGCCTTCTAAGTTATCATCTTCTCTAATCTTTACACCTTGTTCCATCAGTTTACTTCTTAGGTCTTTTATATTTTTAACTTCAAAGGCAGGATGTGCTTTTTTAGCAGGCTGAAAATCGTTTTCTACACCGACATGTAATTGGTGTTGACCGACCTGAAACAAAACGCCGCCTCTTTTGGCTAAGAGATCAGGCTTTTTGATTTCCTGAAATCCTAACTTGTCACCATAGAATGCTCTCGCTTCATCTTCTTGATTTCTTGGTGCTGCAACTTGTACATGATCGATACCTTGAAAAGAATAGGTCATTCGACTCCTCCTTTTAGAACAATAATAACATTAATTTATAATAAAAAAATCCTGCCAAAAAATCGAACTTACGTTCTATTTTTGTTATAATTATTATATCGCCTATTCTTCCCGGGCGAAATATGTTCCGGGAGGGGGTGGAGTTCATGGACGCTATTTTTGTATATTTTGTTGGACCGGTCATCGTTGGATGTATCGTCCAACTGTTCAAGCACTGGCTTGAATTACAAAGGAAAGATTAGGCGATAAGCACAAAAAGCCCCGAGTTGTTCTTCCCAGCAACTCGGGGTTAGTGTGTGAAAGTCTAAATCTATTTGAACTTAAACTACACCGTCTGCTCCACTCTCTTCTTTCTTAGACATATTCATAATGACAACCCCGACTATAATAATAGCTAGACCGCTAATATTGATTAAAGTGAGGACTTCATTAAATAAGAATATACCAACTATAGCTGTAACGACCGTGCCTAGTCCTGCCCAAACACTGTAGGCAATGCTAAGTGGTATACCTTTTAAGGATATCACTAATAAGGTAAATGATGCGGCGTAACCAATAAACATACCAATCGTCGGAGCTAAAACTGTAAAGCCTTGAGATAGATTTAGCATGGATGTTGCGAATACTTCAAATAGGATCGATGTAGTTAATATTAAAAAGTATTTCATAGTTCTCTCCTTATACTCTCATCAGCACAACACCGGCAATAATTAAAATGATACCGATGAGTGCATTTTTTGTGATTTGTTCTTTGAATACTAGATATCCGACCATGGCCGTGAATGCAGTACCTGCCCCACTCCAAACGGCGTAGGCAAAGCTTAATGGTAAGCTGATTAATGAGAGTGAGAGTAAGAAAAACGCGAGTATATAACCGCCTGCAATGCCGACAATATAGAGTTTGTTATCACTTGTTGCTGTCAATTTCATCATGGTTGTACCGAAAACTTCTGATAAAATTGCGCCTAATAAATAAATGTATGGCATTTAATTCACTTCCTTTTCTAGTGACTGAATATAGTTGCTAACAACTGTCTCCATCTTCTCTTTGTATTCACTGCTGATGTTATAGGTTAAAGTAAACCAAATTCCGTCACAAATCATTCTGAGTTCGAGTATCTTATTTTGATCCCCTTGATCATTTTCAAAAGCTTCATCCCAACGTTTAATTGTATCTTCCCAATATGCCTTACTTCTTTTGTCTTCGTGGGAAGAAATGAATACTGCAGGTAATAGAATATTCTCTATTTCTGTTAAGTAATCCATAGTTGCTAAGGCGTATGCTCTAGTGTATTGGTATGGACCTGTTAAGTTTGCTTTATAACCACGAATACTGTCTTCAAATTCATTGATGACTTTTTCGTTCATTTTGTAGAGTAATTCTTCCTTGTTTTCAAAATGATAAAGTATGCCACCCTTAGTGATTTCTGATGCCTCTGCTAGATAGCTCATGGTGAGTTTTTGAATACCTTCTTCGTTTACGATTCTTGCTGCATTGATGAGTAATTGATCTTTTTTCTTCATGTGTATACCTCTTTTAATATTTACTATACCAAACGTTCAGTAAAGTAAATATAGCATGAATTTTTCCGTAAAGTCAAGAATGAAATTTGAATAAGTATCATTATTTTCTTTGACAAACATCCACTTCCCTCTTATACTGACGAAATCATAGTAAATAAGTAGGAATAGGGGTGTTGTTCTTGGTTTCTAATATAAATACGGTAAGTAATTTTAACAATAATACTAAAACTCAAGTGAAGGCTTTAAATCCACCCCAAAAGTGGTTGATTACTGCTGGTGTTTTAGTGAGTTTGGTTTTATTTATATATTTAGCAATGACTCAAGATATGGTTCAACCGATACTACTGATTATAGGTTTATTATTGGGTTATACTTTGTTTCACTCTCGTTTTGGTTTTACTTCTGCTTTTAGACGATTGATGTCTGTAGGTAATGGTGAGGCGCTCCGTGCACATATGGTTATGTTGGGTACTGCGACCTTACTTTTCGCGCCGATTTTAGCGTTTGGGATTTCATTTTTTGGTGCTGAGGTAACGGGTTATGTTTCTCCTGTCGGTGTGAGTCTAATCGTGGGTGCTTTTATATTTGGTATTGGTATGCAGCTTGGTAATGGTTGTGCGTCTGGTACTTTATTTAATATTGGTGCGGGTCGTTCGGTTATGTTTATTACTTTAATGTTCTTCATCATTGGTACTACGATTGGCGCGGCGCATTTACCGTTCTGGACTGAGGATTTACCATCAATGGGAACATTCTCTTTAGCAACATCTACTGATCTTGGTTATGGTGGTGCCTTAATTGTTTCTTTACTTATTTTGGGGTTGATTGCTTTTATAAGTAAGGTAGTTGAGAGAAAGAAAGATGCGCCTAAGGCAGCGACGGTTCCGTCTACTCATGGTTGGAAGAGAGTGTTTAGAGGGTCTTGGCCAATGATGGTAGCGGCTGTGGTGTTAGCTGTTTTAAATGCTTTGACTTTAATGGTGCGTGGTGAGCCCTGGGGGATTACGTCTGCTTTTGCTTTATGGGGTTCTAAAATTGCAGGATTTCTTGGTTTTGATGTTGTGAGTTGGGGATATTGGCAAGGTGAAGCGGCTACGGCTTTAAATGCTTCGATATTTGCTGATACGACGACTGTCCTTAATTTTGGGGTGATTTTAGGCGCCTTTATTGCGTCTGCGGCTGGTGGGTTGTTTAAGTTCACTAAGATTAATAAAGGTAATTTTATGGCTTCTGTTATTGGTGGCCTGATGATGGGCTATGGTGCACGTTTAGCTTTTGGTTGTAATATTGGTGCATACTTTGGTGGTATTGCTTCCTTCAGTCTTCATGGTTATATTTGGGGTATTGTTGCTATTGGTGGTACCTTCTTAGCTTTATATCTTAGACCTTTATTTGGATTGTCGGTTCCTAAGTCTAATGATTCGGTGTGTTAATATTTAATCGATAAAAACCCAAAACCCAATGAAAAATCCTAACATCATTTTTGGATGTTAGGATTTTGTTCGTCGTGATCGCTTTGATCTATAACGTTGTAGAGTCCGAGTCGGTAGCCCCAGAGTTTGTAGAATTCACTATACCACAATGTTTTAGCATAGCTTCGTTCGTGCCAGGCTTTACCGTCTGTGCTCGGCGCAGAAATGTATAATAGGTCAAATTCTCCATCATTTACTCTATCATAGATCATTTTAGATCTTTTAAGATGGTAGTCACTTGTAACGACGAGGGCACTGTCGAATTCGTATTCATCCATTATTTTTAAGGTTTCGGTTGCGTTTGTATAGGTACTTGTTGCATTGTGTTCTTCAATAATTGCTGATTCAGGAATACCGAGTTCTGTTGCGAATTCTATACTTTGTGGGTAAATGTGCTTTCTTACTGGTGAAATTATTACATAATCAGCATAGTTATCATGATATAGTTCAGCAGCCTTTTGCATGCGCCCCTTGTCTCCACCGCCAAGCATGATAATCACATCAGCTTGTTTTGGTGTGTCGGTCTTACTGTGATTAAAACTATCTAATATTGTTACAAATAATAGGATTAGACATATACAAATTAAAATTACTGTAATTCTTATTTTCATTAGCATCTCCTATGACGCTCTAATTAATCAACAATAATAATAGCACACAAGTATTTTAAATAATAATAATTCTATAATTGAGCTATAGAATTAGTCTTTATAAAATGAAGTCAAATAAAAATAAGCCGCTAAATAACTAGCAGCTTATCTTAGATATATATTAATAGATAAGTATTTATTCGACTATAAAACCATATTTAAATGGATCATCTGGATCTATGAATATATTCTGGAATCCAGAGATAAAAGCTTTTCCGGTAATTTCTGTAATAATTCCATCTTTATTTCCTAATTCAACACGTTTAGTCCCAACTCCTGTAAATGTTCCACCAACAAAGCCTTCACATACAACTTCTTCATTTAAATCTAATTCCCCTCTACCTATCATTCTGGCAACCATTGCAGTTGTACCTGTGCCACCAGGCGACCGATCTGCCTGATTATCACTAAATATATGAACATTCTTATAGGTTGCACCTTCAATTGTAGGTTTTGAGAAGAAGGTCACTATATCTATATAGTTAATATAGGGATTCAGTGGATGTTGAACTGTATAGTTTTTATTTACTTCTTCTTTAATCAATGCAGCGACTCGCTTAATTTCTTTTGTGTTCATTTTGTCAATTTTTAAATTAATCTTATCAGCATCTACCCATGCAAAATAATTACCCCCAAAACTAATATCCGTTTTCACTTCTCCATAGTCTGGTATAGTTACTTTAAAATCTTGTTTTTCTAAAAATGCAGGCACATTTTCAAATGTAACTGACTCTACTTTATTATCTTGCACTTTAACTCTGGGATATACCTTACCTGCAGGCGTTTCTAATACTAAATTAGTGACTGGTTCTGTAACCTCAACCATGCCTGTTTCTACTATTGCCATCGAAATACCTATAGTGGCATGTCCACACATATTTAAGAAATTACAGTTATCCATAAATACTACTCCGAAATCCACATCATCGCTTAATGGTGGTAACAAAATTGCACCAAACATATCTCGATGCCCTCTTGGTTCTTGTATTACTGCACCTCGTAACCAATCAAAATTTGTTGCAATATAATCTCTTTGCTCAGCGACAGTTGTCCCCTCGACTTTAAATAATCCACCATTAATAATTCTAGTCGGTTCTCCAAAAGTGTGCGTATCAATAACATTAATTGTATTATTAAATTTCATATTATATCCCCTATTCTATAATTAGTCTTGGTAAATACAGCATGATATTTGGTATAAAAATCATGGCAATAAGCGCAATAATCAACACTAAAATATACCAAATATTATATTTACTCGCTGTTAACATACTAACTTTCGCTATGGCAGTAGTTATATAAAGTCCACTAGCAACCGGTGGTGTTTGCTGACCTATTCCCCATACTATAATTACAATCATTGCAAATTGTATTGGATCAATTGTAGTTGCAGCTACAATTGGTAAGAACAAGGGCACAAGTACAACAACCATAACTGTTCCGTCAAAAATAAAACCACCAATTAATAATATGAAACTGGCCATGAACATTATGATAATTGGGTTATCAGCAAAATTCATGAATGGTGCTATCATCTGTTCCCCAATACCTAAGGCAGAGAATGAAAATCCAAGAATTGTTGCAGTAGCCACTATAAACATAACTAAGGCAGTATTTCTAACACTGTCTATCAGGGACTCAATTAATTTTTTAATCGTCAGTTCTTTGTATACAAATCCCACAATAATACCCACTAAAACTGCGATTGCTGCAGACTCTGTTGGAGTCACAATTCCTGATAGAATACCACCCATTATAATTATTGGTATCAATAAGGCAGGAATAGCTGCAACAAATTTTTCAAATACCAATTTAAAACTGAATTTCTGAGTCTCCATTTCATAATTCTGACCTTTGGTCATGAAATATGCAGCAACAACATAGCCAATCGCAACTGCTAATCCTATAAAAATACCAGTAATAAATAAGTCAGCTACTGAAATACCAGCAATTGAACCATATAAAATCAATGGCACACTTGGTGGAATTAATATGCCTAGTGTAGATCCAGCTGATGTTGTAGCAGCAGCGAATCCTCTATCATATTTTTTCTCAATCATAGCTGGAATCATAATCTGTCCGACTGCTGCACTTGCTGCAGCAGAAGTACCAGTAATGGCACCAAAAAATACTGAGGTTAGTACATTTACATATGCTAAACTTCCTCTTATAGTACCTATTATTGACAATGCAAAATTGATAAGTCTGAGTGACATTCCACCCATATTCATCAATGATCCTGCAAGTATAAATAGTGGAATAGCCAATAATGGAAAACTATTTATACCTAAATACAGCTGTTGAAGCATTAAGCTTAGAGGCAAATCTGTTAGTAATACTAGAAAAAGAACTGCTGTGATTCCTAGCGCAAATGCAATTGGAATTCCAGCCGCTAACAGTACAAGAACAATGAGTAACATAATAAGTATTGTCATTCGTTTTTACCTCCTTGTGAGGTACTCTCGTTATCTGTATTACTTTTCACAATTGCATCTTTAAGCTCGGTTATTACTTGTAATGCAACTTCAATAAGCATTAAAACTATAGATCCCCAAATTATTAAATATGGAACAAGCATTGATAACTTAGTTATAGGTAAATATCTAGAAATAGACATTTCCAGTAATGGTATTCCGTATACCATTGCGAGTATCAGAAAGATTATAATTATTATTTTAGTAATTATGTTTAAAAATAATGAGAGCCTTTTAGGTAATGCGTTCTTAAGAAATGACATTTTTAAGTGACTATCTTCTGCTGTACATTGATAGGCACCAACAAATGTAATCCAAACCATTGTTAGTAAGGCAATTTCTTCAGACCATGTTAACGGATCATTTAACCATCTTCTAAAAAACACTTGAACAATTAACAGAATAAACATCAGAAGCAGTACTGCAGCATTCATATAAATGATTACGTTGTATATCCAACTTCTTAGTTTTAACATAATTCCTCCTATTCCCTTTCTAGTATTGATTTGAGTATTTCATCACTATTACCACCTAACTCATCCACTAATTTTTCATACACTGGTAAAGTAGTTTCTTGAAACACCTCCATTTCTTCTTCAGATAATGTATATACTTCCATCCCTTTTTCTTCTAGCTCCATTGCTAAAGATTCACCTTCTTCCTTATTTAATTCTCTGTTAAGATCTCTTCCTTCGTTGGCTGCATCAATTAAAATATCTTGTTGTTCATTAGTTAACTCATTCCAAACTTCATTGTTTATAAATAATGAAGCAGGAGAATATACGTGATTAGTTATTGTTAAATATTTTTGTACATCATAAAGTGAAGAGTTTTCAATTACAGACAGAGGGTTTTCCTGACCATCAATCGTCCCTTGTTGTAATGCTGTAAATACTTCTGAGAATGACATTGGTAGTGGACTTGAGCCAAGTGCCTCGAAAGTATCCATTCTTAAAGTACTTTCAGGTACTCTGATTCTTAATCCTTCGAAATCTTCAGGAGTATAGATTTGTCTCGAATTATTAGTAACCTGTCTGTAACCATCTTCCCAAAAGGCTAAGTGTTTTAAGTTCTGTTCTTCAAAACCTTTCATAATTTCCGTACCTACTTCACTATCCACCACTTCCCAAGCATCTTCTCGGTTTTTAAATAAATATGGTAGTGATAATAATTCAAATTCCGGCAACATTTGTGAAACGGGTGTCGAAGCAATTCCAATATCAATCGTGCCTAAACCAGTACCTTCTAGTATTTCATAACCAGATGACCCTAAAGATCCACCATTATGAATCACTATCTCAATACTTCCATTTGATTCTTCTTCAACAGTCTCTTTAAACTTTTCAGCGCTTATTCCCCATGGATGAGAAGCGGGTAATTCATTAGCAAAACTTAAAGTAATAACTTCCTCACTTTCCGTTTCTTCTTTGTTACAGGCTGAAAGTAATACTAGAAATATTAGTAAGGGTATAAAATAGAGTCTATTAAATACTATCCCTTTCATGATTAGCCCCCTTGTTAAAAACGTCTATGTTAGTCATATCGTCATTAACTGCTACATATTCATATTCTAGAATGCCATTTACATGTTTTTTATAGACTTTTTCTACACGTTCTTTGTCTCGTGATTTTAAAGCCTCAATTATCTCTTGGTGTTCATCTAGAGTCCTCTTTGCTAATTCAGATTTTTTCATGTAAGAATAACGAAACATCATATAGTAATCCTGAAGATTCTCAAGAAGTTTAGTTATCCTTGGTAGATTAGAAGATTGAATAATTACATTATGAAATTCGTCATTAAGTTTAACCATTGTCTCAATATCGCCTTTATCAAATGACTCTTTAGATTCTGTTAAAATATTCTGGAGTATATCTAAATCATCAGAACTGAGTTTTTCGGTAGCTATAACAGAAGTAAGCGGTTCCAAATTTGCTCTGATTAAATTAATTTCATGAATAGATTCTGTAGTTATACCTATTACTAAACAATATCTCCTAGGAAAAATTTTAATTAGTCCTTCTTCTTCTAACCTATGCATCGCTTCTCTAACTGGTGTTCTACTGACTCCTAATGTTTTTGCGATTTCACTTTCAATAATTTTACTACCAGGCATGAGTTCATAATTCAAAATCATAAACCTAATTCTTTTAAAAACCTGTTCTCGTATAGGCGAGTTATTGATTTCCTGAATCATTAACTTTTCTCCTTTCATTGTATGATTACACTAATCATAATGTATACTGTATCCCAGTTCAAGTATTATTTTTAAAATATTTTAAAAATTCCATCAAAAAAGCACATACAAAAAATGTATGTGACTTAATTTTTATGGATCATATTTGTCCGGTTCATCTATAAAGTTATATAAGCCTAGTCGATAACCCCAAAGTTTATATAATTCGGTAAACCATATTCTTTTAGCGTTTGGTCGTTCATGCCAGGTCTTACCATCATCACTGAGTGCAGAAATGTATGATAAGTCGAATTTACCATCATCTAGCCTATCATAGATCAACTTTGTTCTTTTTAAATGATAATCACTAGAGACGATTAGAGCACTCTTAAATTCATATTCTTCCATTAGTTTTAATGTTTCTGTGGCATTAGTATATGTACTTCTAGCATTCTTCTCTTCAATTATTGCTGACTGTGGAATTCCAAGCTCAATCGCATATTCTGTGCTCTGCGATCTAATTGATTCTATTTCTGGTGACATCATTACATAATCTGCATACCCTTTGTGATATAGTTCTGCAGACTTCTCTAAACGACCATCTCCACCACCGAGCATGATAATTACATCTGCCTGTTTTGGGGTGTCTGTTTTACTGTGATTAAAACTATCTAAAATTGTTATAAATAATAGCAACAGACATATACAAATTAAAATTACTGTAATTCTTATTTTCATTAGCATCTCCTATGACGCTCTAATTAATCAGTAATAATACTATCATATTTATATAAAAAGTATATTAAAAAGCCGTAGTTTACTTTACGGCTTAGTTCAATACTTCTTTAATTTTTTCAATAACAAATTTTTGTTGTTCTTCAGTCATTTTCGTATCAGAAGGTAAGCAAATTCCATTCTCATATAGATATTTAGAGTTATCAGTTTCTTCACTGAAGTATTCACAGTCCTCAAATACTGGTTGCATGTGCATCGGTTTCCACACTGGACGAGCTTCGATATTATTCTCACCTAAGTATTCAACAATTTCTAATGCAGTTACTCCTAACATTTCGGGGTCTACTGTCATAGTTGATAACCATCGGTTATGGTATGTATCCTCCATTTCAGGCATCATTTCTATACCATTGATGTCTTTAAGGGCATCTGAATAACGGTTGAAAATCTCACGTTTTTCATCAATTCTTTGATCCAATACTTCCATTTGTCCACGACCAATTCCTGCACTGATATTACTTAATCTGTAATTATACCCTACTTCACTGTGTTGATAATGAATTGCTTGATCTCTGGATTGGGTCGCTTTCTTTAAGGCCTTTTGAATCTTTTCTTCATCATCTGAAATAATCATTCCACCACCGGAAGTTGTAATGATTTTGTTTCCATTGAACGAATAGACTCCAAACTTACCAAAAGTTCCACTCATTTTACCTTTGTATTTAGCACCTAAAGATTCTGCAGCATCTTCAATAACGGGAACATTGTATCGATTACAGATTTCCAATATTTTATCCATTCTTGCTGATTGTCCATACAAGTTAACGACAACTACTGCTTTGGGAAGATTGCCTTTTGCTTCATAAGCTCTAAATGCTCTCTCTAAAGCAACCGGTGACATATTCCAGCTTTCTAAATCTGAATCGATAAATACCGGTTTGGCACCTAGATATACTATTGGATTGGCACTAGCGATAAATGTAAGAGATGAACAAAATACAATATCACCTTGACCTACTCCAAGTATGTCCAATGCTATGTGAATTCCTGCTGTTCCACTTGATAAGGCACATGCTGATTTTGAACCAGTAAATTCTTTAACTTGATTTTCAAATTGATTAACGTTATTACCTAATGGAGCAATCCAGTTTGTATCAAACGCTTCTTGTACATACTTTTGCTCTGCCCCTCCCATGTGAGGTGAAGAAAGTAATATTCTAGAAGACAATTTCATCATTCCTTTTTGTATTCGTTTCTAATATAAGGGCGTTTCCCAGATTTTAGACTGGGTATTTCATAAACTTGCTCTATCAATAAATCAATATTATTTCCAAGAATCTTTTTCAAATCTGTAATGATTTCATCTTTATAAGTATTATCAATTTCACCTGTGACAATTAAACGATACTTTGCTTTATCCAGCTGAATAAACTGAAATTGCCCTATTTTTTGATAATCTTTTAGTAATACGTTGATTGCAAATGGTGAAATAAGATCATCTTTTTCATCATATAAATGTTCAACCAGTCTACCTGTTATCTCTTTTAGACACTTAATTTCAACACCATCTCTAATAATAGTTTCCATTACACCAGTGTCGCCAGTATCATAATTTATTAGTGGCATAGCATGTGAGTAATAATCAGTTACTATAATTCTCCCCTCAAGTCCATCTTCTTGTTTTTCATCAGAATCAAATTTATATATATCTATTTTTACTGATACATTATTAACTCTGTAAAAAGTCTCACCAGGTAAACGGTTAGCGATTATCCCTACTTCTTCACTAGCATATCTTGTTAACACAGGGCAATTAAAGAATTTAGAGATTTTATCTCTATCTTCAACCGTTAATGGTTCTGCCGTACAAGTAACACCTGATATATTTGTTAATCTTTTTAATTTAAATTTCTCACAAAAGTCAATAAAGTTCAGAATAACACTTGGAAAACCTATTATATGATTAACCTTTTTCAATTTTATATAATATTCTTCCATGGCTTTTTGATTTAAATTTTGGGGATCTAGATGGATTTCGTTTTGTATAAATAACGACTTTTTGGATTTTTTTATCCCTCTAATGAATCCATGTTTTACCCCAAAATAATAATTATTATGACGTCCAAAAATAAGAACATCCGTAATCTGATTTATTTTTTTATCTTTATTTCTATAAAAAGTTGATGGCGTACCATATGAGCCAGATGTCGTTGTTTTAATCAACTCATCCTTATCATAGTCATTTGAAATAAAATCATTTAGATTATCTTGAATTATTTGTTTATTTATAATTGGAAAAGTTTTATTACGCATATAAAAGGGTACATTCTTTATTGCATAGTCATATATATCGGATATATTCTCATCAATGTGATTCATTTTTTTGTATATTTTATTTCGTGTTAAATAATTATAGAGATAGAATGGAACAAACCTTATTGCCTCACTGATTTTCATATGCTATCACTCTATTTCATTTGATATTTTTATTGCTGGAGAGCCAACAATAGTTATATTTGATTCATAGTTTCCTCGAATTAAAGAATTAGCTCCCACTTTTACAAAGTTATTAAGACAAGATCCGAGTAGTGAGGAACTTCCTGTACCAATCATATTTCCACTACCAACAGATGTATAACCAGACAATGACACTAGTGGATATATGCAATTATAATTTTCTATTTTAACATCATGACCAATGGTACAATTAAAATGAATTAAATTAAAATCACCTATTTCAATGTTTGTAGATAGGACTACTCCTCGAGTAATTATGTTCCCTTTCCCTATCTGGGTATTTTTATATAATTTAACATCACTATCGATATAGTTTGGGAAAATCAAATTCCTATTTGATAAAAGTCTTTTCTGAATATTTTTACGCACCTTTGGTTCACCTAATGCATTTATAACTAAACACTTTTCATTAAAGTCGCAAAGCTCATCTATATTCATTTTAACCTCAAGATCATTTATAAACATGCCTCTAGTGTTATCATCTACAAAATATATATTATTAAATTCATCTTCAATTTGTTTGTGATTATCAAAAATCAATGCATCTGCCAAACCTCTACCTAAGCCACCTGATCCTACAATATAAAGATTAACCATTTATATTGCTTCCTTCAAAACGTTGCATAGTTATTTGATTACTTTTATTAACATTTTCTGATTTAAAGACCTTAATTATTGTTAAATAAAGAATATATAAATCAAGGGCAAAAGATTTATTATCTACATACCATATATCTAATTCAAACTTTTCTTCCCATGAAATTGCATTTCTACCATTCACCTGTGCCCAACCAGTAATCCCCGGTTTCACCTCATGTCGACGAATTTGTCTTTCGTTATATAGTGGTAAATAATCAACTAAAAGCGGTCTAGGACCGACTAAGCTTATATCACCCTTAATTACATTTAATAATTGGGGAAGTTCATCTATACTGTATTTTCTTAGTCTTTTCCCAATCATCGTATGTCTCATTTCATTAGGTAACAAATTGCCATATATATCTTTCTCATTTGTCATAGTTCTAAATTTATATAAATCAAATAATTGATTGTCTTTACCAACACGAGTTTGTTTAAATATTATTGGACTACCAATTTTTTTAGCAATAACAATCGAAGTAATTGCAATTACAGGACTTATTATGACAATTCCAACAGATGAAACTGAAAAGTCAAATATTCTTTTTATCAACTAATCACCTCTTTAAAAATTTCACATTGTTTTTCTACAACTTTATTTTCATCATAAAGATTTTTTGCTCTTTCAAAACTGTTTATTTTAAAATCAGATAGTTTTTTTCTATCTGAATAAAGTTCTAGAATTTTTTCTTTAATTTGTTCTGGACTTTCCAATGCTATTAAAAATCCATTATAATTATTCACAACTTCTTCTCTTGATCCTCTAATATCTGTAGCAATTATTGCATTTTTCATTGCCATAGCCTCTATTATTGAACGGGGCATACCTTCTCTATAAGAAGGTAGTATAAAAATATCACTAGAGTATAAATAATCTTCAACATTTTCAATACTTCCAGTGAAACTGATATTCTTATGATACCCTTCTTCAATTAAATTACTGAGACTATTATCTCTCTCACTTTTTGGTAAACCACCTATTGCAAATAAATGAATATCATTATAATCATTAAGACTTTCCATAGCTTCAATAAGATCAATTATTCCTTTTTCTTTTACCATTCTACCTATAAAGGAAAGTATTAACGTGTTTTCTGATAAATTATAATTTTCAAAAATGCTTTCTTTATTACTAGCATTATAATTTTGGAAGTTAAACCGCACTTCTAAATCAATTCCATTACTAATATGCAAATAATTATTTCTATTATTTTTAGATAGAAAATGACCGTCCTTAGAGAGTTTGAAGTCTTCTTCACTTTGAGTGAATATATAATCTGTTAAAAATCTACCAGCGTATTTTTCTATGTTGTAGAATAAAGAGTACTTTATTCTAGACATCCCCTCGTGAAAATAAAAACCATGAGCAGTATATATTGTGGTATTAACCCTAGATATTTTCGAGGCGATTCTTCCAAGCAACGCTGCTATAGGAGTGTGAACATGAACAATATCAGGTTTTATATCTCTCAACTTTTTACTGATTTTTAAAACAGATTTAAAGTTGCTTGCCAAACTAATTTTCCGATCAATTTGAATAGGATGAACTTTATATCCAAGTTTTTTTAGTCTTTCTACATAATCACCATCAGAACAAATACAATGTACCTCAAATCCTTCATCTAGAGATTTCTGATTTAACTTATTGAGCATTTTATATATTGTAGAATCAAGTGCACAAATCTGTACTATTTTCGGTTTCATCTATAGCCTCCAGATTGTTTGTTCATTTTTCAGATCTTCATCATCAATTATATCTTTTACATCAATAATCAATGCATTATCTGAAGCAAGATTTAAATACTCATTTTTATTTTCAATGTATTCTCTATGTGGTACAGCAAATACTATTACATCTTCATTGTTTAAATCTTTAAAATCACTTAATTCAATATTATAAAATTTCTTAGCTTCTTTAGGATCGGCTTCTGCATCATGTACATTCACAATCAGTCCGAAATCTTGCAACTCTTTTATTACATTAATAATTTTAGTATTTCTCAAATCAGGTGTATTTTCTTTAAATGTCAGACCTAAAATATTTATTTTAGTACCAACTACAGAAAATCCTTTCTTCAACATTTGCTTAATAATAGAAGAAGCGATATGTTTTGACATCCCATCATTGATTCTTCTACCTGCTAAAACGACTTCAGGATGGTGACCAAGTTCTTGTGCTTTATAAGTTAAATAATATGGGTCTACTCCAATACAGTGTCCTCCAACTAAACCAGGATTGAATTTTAAGAAGTTCCATTTCGTACCAGCAGCTTCTAAAACATCTTTAGTTCTAATATTCATTTTGTCAAAAATTAGAGCTAGCTCATTCATTAAAGCAATATTTACATCACGTTGAGTATTTTCAATAACCTTTGCAGCTTCTGCTACTTTTATAGTAGCCGCTTTATGTACACCGGCTTTTACAACTGAGGAATATACTTCCGCAACAATGGTCAACACTTCAGGAGTTTGACCACTAACGACTTTCGTTATACTTTCAAATGTGTGTACCTTGTCTCCTGGATTAATTCTTTCTGGCGAATATCCAACAAAGAAATCTTCTCCAGATTTTAATCCTGAATGTTCCTCCAGTACTGGAACACAGTCCTCTTCAGTAGCGCCTGGATAGACTGTAGACTCGTAAACAACAATTGTACCTTTCTCCATAACAGATCCAACAGTTTCACTTGCTTTAAGTAATGGCGTTAAATCTGGTTGATTATGTTTATTAATTGGCGTCGGTACTGCAACAATAATAAAGTCTACTTTCTTCAATTCATTCTTATCATCAGTGAACACAATGTCTGCCTGATTAAGATTTTCAACTGTCACTTCATTTGTACGATCATAACCAGTTTTTAATTCTTCTATTCTTTGCTCACTTATATCAAATCCAATAACTTGATGATGTTTACCAAAAGATACAGCTACAGGTAATCCAACATATCCCAATCCAACAACAGCAATTTTACGATTCAATATTTTCTCCACCATTCATTTATAATTTAATGTTGTAATAATCTATGTACCAATCTACAAACTGATTTACTCCATCTTGGATGTCGGTTGACGGTTTAAAGTCAATGTCTCTGAAAAGATCGTCAACATTCGCGTACGTCTCAGGAACATCACCAGGCTGTAAATCCATATAATTTTTAATTGCAGTTTTACCTACTCTATTTTCAATCGCTTCTACAAATTCCATTAATCTGACCGGAGAATTGTTCCCAATATTATACACTTTGTATGGGGCATAACTTGAGCTAGGATCTGGATTATCTCCTGACCAATCAGGATTTGGTTTAGCCGGCTTATCTACAAGTCGAGAAATTGCCTCTACAATGTCATCAACATAGGTAAAATCTCTCATCATATTTCCATGATTATAAACATCAATCGGCTCATCATCGATTATGGCATTCGTAAATTTGAATAATGCCATATCAGGTCTTCCCCATGGCCCATAAACAGTGAAAAATCTCAATCCAGTTGTTGGTAAGTTATATAAATGACTATAGGTATGAGCCATTAATTCATTTGCCTTTTTAGTAGCCGCATAAAGACTTAACGGATGATCAATATTGTCAGAAGTAGAAAATGGTTTAGAAGTATTAGCACCATATACAGAACTAGATGAAGCATAGATTAAGTGTTTAACATCGTGATGCCTACAACCCTCTAATATATTCATAAAACCATTTACATTACTTGTAATATAAGTATGTGGGTTTTCTAAACTATATCTAACTCCTGCTTGAGCAGCTAAATTAATTACTATTTCAGGTTCTTCCTCCTTAAAAACTTCCAATACCTTTTCAGTTTCATCTAGGTTAATAAGATGATTTTTTACCTGCCCATTAAGAAACTGATTCAATCTATCTTCTTTTAACTTAACTGAATAATAATCATTCAAATTATCTATACCAATGATTTCGTGACCTAATATTAAGAGTTTTTTTGAGAGATTAGATCCAATAAATCCTGCACTGCCTGTTATAAGAATTTTCAAAACTTACACTCCTTTATTAACTATATTTTTTTTATACATTTCGCAGGAATACCACCATAAATACTATTTTTATCAATGTATCCTTTTGACACAGCACCTGCAGCAATAACTACTCGGGATTCAATAAATGATCCCCCTAAAATTCTACATCCTGATCCAATCCAGACATCACTCGAGATAAATATACTTTTTTTGGCAACTGGGTTATATTTAATTGGCATGTCAATATTTTCCCAAGTATGTTCAAAAGAAATCAAAGAAGTATGATTGGCAATTGAAACTGAGTCCCCAATAGTTATTCCGCCATATGCATCAATATAACAACCATCATGTATAGATACCGAATTTCCTAGTTCCAGATTTTCGATGTTCTTAAAAGTTGTATTTTTCCCTACATAGACTCTTTCACCTATCTTCTGAGTAAAAGAACTTAGAATTAAATACCTTATAGCAAAAGCAAATAAGTTATTAAAATTATTTGACGATTCAAAAATAAACATTCTAAAGGAAACTGGAATAAATCTAATTACCTTTCCTATTCGTTTTAAGATTAGATACATTTTTAATCAAACCTCCTTTGTAGTATTCCTTAAATACAATGAGTGGTGGAATAAACATAATCAATATAAATATGAATTTGTGTTTGTGCCTAAAGCCAGTACCATAATTCGAAGTCCCTAACCCGAAAATTATTAGGCAAGTAATTATAAAGAGAAATGTGGTTAGAATATATTTGTCATTAGTTTCCCTATAATATTTGTAAATATTAATAAGCATTACAATTATAAATATATTTAACAAAATCCCTACTATTCCATTGAAATTACTTATTTCCCATGGAAATGGCTTCAACAGAAAGTATAGAACTTTAATCACACTATAAAGCGGATTTAAAATACTATCTCCAATTGGTATAGTATAATCTGCACCAGACTGTTCATACGAAACATTGTCATCATCAAGTACCGAATCAATTTTTGTGTCGTCAGATAAACTAATGACACCAATAAAAACAGAGAGAATTATCATAGTAAAAAATATCTTACTTGTTCCTTTATTAAGAAGATAATATTGAAGACCTATAAACACTATAAACGCTATTAGGCCTACGTGAAATTGTGATCCAACCAAACAAGTAGCGATATAGTAAATAACATATTTATTGTTTTTCGTTTTTGCAAATTTTAATGATAAGAACAACATCATGAGAATAAAAAAAGTTACCTGAATTTCTCTAAGAGTAATTACTGAAAAAATAATGTTAACTATAGAAAAGCCACATAATAATAGACAAAGATAGACACCTTTTTTGTTTTGAAAAACTAGAAGATATATTTTATAGACAATAAAAATTGAAAACACATAAAATGTTAAGTTGAAAAGACCCGGTAAAATTTCATTATAACCAAAAATAAAATAAAGCATTCCAAGTATCATTGAATAAAAATAGCTATTCTGAAATATATTTAATGACAAGTCATATATCCAACTGTAATAAAAGTTTAAAGATAACTGTTCAAATCGTATATCATCATTTCCTGAAAATGGTAAGCTAAAAAAATAATTATGAATCATAAGTAAGATAATCCAAACTAAGGACGAAACAATTAAAATAGATATGAAATTTATGTCACTGGTGTTAATTAGAGCAAAGACTAAAAAGACAGTTAATAATATAAAAGCAATCGTTAAAATTAGAACAGTATGGAAGAATTCGTTATCAAAATAAGTCATGTTTATACTAGATTCTCCTATATATTAAAAGGTATGATCGTATAAATTTTAATACGAATAAAAGGATGCAATATACAATAAAAGATACTACAGCACCACTTATACCCCAGCTACTAATCAAGAATAGACTACATAGTAAAACCGTAATCGCACTTATCAGTTGTGAAATTGAATTAAATTTATATTTTTTATAGATATTGATAAATATATCAAACAGAATACTATAATAAATTAGAACTGAGCTTAATATAATTGCAATCATTTCTGTTTTGTATTCAAGCAAATCTTCATTAAAAATTAATATTATTATTTCATCTCCCCAAAAAAGAAAAATCAGTAAAAAAGGCAAGAGAAACAATATCGGAACAAACATTATCTTTTTAAAAAGTATCTTTATTTTATTGGAGTTATCTAATGAATCCCTAACAAATGGTAATATGAAACTATTAATACTAAAAAACACTTGATTTCCAACTGAATAGAAAAATAATAATGATGTAAAAACACCTACATAAAAGCTATTTGTAAAAATTTCAAGTCCATATTTCGGTATATTTGTATTCAGTGATGAAAGGAACAATGTAAATGAAATAGGTGCACCTAAAATTATCAAATTTTTCAATTCTTTTGCACTCAATCTCATATTTGTAACGTGCTTCAATACAAAGAAAATGATTATAATGAAGTTAATGAGAATAGTCAATAAAATAGAAATGACTAGACTATTCAAAATTATTATACAAAAAACATTGAAAATTAAGTAGAAAAATGAAATTGAAAATTTATACATAGAAATAGCAGTATGTTTTTTTTCTGAAATTAATTTTATAAAATAAAGATCAATTAATGAGTTAGTAAACTTCAAAAAAATAACCATTGATACGATTAGAAATGAATATAAATCATTCAAATACGCTACACATAAAAACACTAATATAAGTATGTATATAATAGACTGGGTTGATATCTTACTATAAAAATAATTAGAAAATGAATACTTGTTATCAGTTATTAATAAGACATTTGATCCGTAAGAAGTTATTAAAACTACCGGGGCAGATATAGCAAGCCCTAAACTATATAGCCCCATACTCTCTATGCCTATAAACTTTAATACCAAAATTAATATAACCCACTGTGAAAAACTATATATGAAATTACTGAGGGCAAATATACTAAAATTTTTAATTTTCCTCATTTTTTATATCCCTTTTCAAAAAGTTTAATAATTCGTTTTTCATATACATACTTCCACAAGTAGAAATGTTGGCAATTAAATTTTCAATTTTATCTAATTTTATAATTGTAGTTTTACCAATGTATATTTTCTCAAAAACTTGATTAGGATGTATCTCGCTTGGATCCAGTAGCTCTTCATACAATTTCTCACCTGGCCGAATCCCAGTAAATTTAATCTCGATTTCTTCTTCCGTATAACCACTTAATTGAATCATATTTCTAGCTAAATCTACAATCTTAACTGGTTCACCCATATCAAGGACGAATATTTCTCCACCTTCTGCAAGAGCACCAGCTTGTATAACAAGTCTTGAAGCTTCTGGAATTGTCATGAAATACCTGGTCATGCGTTCATCTGTAATCGTAATTGGACCACCCGCTTCAATTTGCTTTTTGAACTTAGGAATCACTGAGCCACGACTACCTAAGACATTTCCAAATCTCACAGCGACTAAAGTTGTTTCTGGAAATTCTACGTTGAGTGCTTGCACAACCATTTCGGCAACACGTTTTGTCGCTCCCATAACATTCGGTGGGTTAACCGCCTTATCCGTCGATACCATTACAAACTTCGTCGCACCATATTCACATGCCGCTTCAGCTGTATTCTTTGTACCAATAATATTATTCTTTACGGCTTCTCTCGGATTATACTCCATCAACGGTACATGCTTGTGCGCAGCTGCATGATACACAATATTCGGTTTGTATTTTTCAAAGACTTCAAACATTCGATCACGATCTTGGATATCCGCAATAATCGGTATGTACTCAATCGAATTATTAAAACCACTCACTTCTTCTAAAATCTTATAAATGCTATTTTCACCATGACCTAACAAAACAACTCTTTGTGGATTGAACTTCGTAATCTGTCTCACAATCTCAGATCCGATACTACCTCCAGCACCAGTTACTAAAACCGTTCTTCCCAACACCTGATCCTCAATACCTTCTGAATCCAGTTCAACCGGTTCCCTACCAAGTAAGTCCTCAACTTCAACTTTTCTTAGCGTACTCACTTCAACTCGACCCGTCATGACATCATCGATATTAGGCATCGTCATGACCTCAGCTTGATCACCAATCGCTAACTCATGAATCTCTTTAAGCTCTGCCTTTGGTAAAGAAGGTATTGCAATAACAATCTTCTCTATACCATACTTCTTAACCAAACTCTGAATATCATTTCGAGTCCCCTCTACTCTGACACCATCTGTCATCTCCATCTTCTGTTTAACCGGATCATCATCCACTGCCACAACAGGATTTAAGCCCATACTCGGTGTGTCAATTAACTGCTTCACCAGTATGGTCCCCCCTTTACCTGCACCCACAACTAGGGTCTTCAACATCTTCTGACCATTATTTTTTTTGCCTGTTAAATACTTACGAGAGACTCTCCAAGACAATCTCGATCCTCCGATAAGAATGAGATGCATCATCCATGTAATGATCATAAGACGGGTATAGCTCGTTTGAAAAATCAGAATGTTTAAGATATACGTTGTTAAAATCGAAGACGATACCGCCTGAGTAATTGAGATTAATTCACGTACACTCGCATACTCCCAAGCTCGGTGGTAAAGATTAAAAATGTATGCATACACATGATGACTAAATAAAAGGATGATTGAAGTAATTGCCAATTGCCCTAATGTATACTCCAAGAAGAATGGTGCCAGAATGTAATATCCTAAGAACACCGAAAATGTAACGATTAATGAATCAATTAATAAGAGTAAAAAATATCTTTTTTTCGCTCCCATTGCCACACACCTTTTCTAAAATAGACCAAAAAATTTCTTTCTTTTCTTTTTGGTCTCTTCTTCAAATTTTTGAGGTGCTTTCACTTTCACTTCATTATTATGAAGGATTGCTTCCGCATTGTTTTGTAAATCACTTACATATGTTTGACCCAATTTGTCAGATATGACCCTATATGCCTCTTTCAACATAAACGGTCTATTTTTAGCATGATGCGCATCACTGCCAACAAAGTGAATCAAGTTATTTTCTATCATTTTTAAACTTACTTCTTGCATAGACTCACCTAAAGTACCAACAACTGATGAGGCAGTAATCTGTGCGATTGCCCCTTTCTCTACTAACTCAAAAAGCAGATTAGGATCCTTTTTAATCGGTCGACATCTCTCAGGATGCGCAATCACAGGAGTATAACCTTTAAGTTGTAAATCAAAAAACATCTTGTCTGTATAAGAAGGTACTTCCGTAAACGGTAATTCTATCAATACATATCGAGAATGATTGAGTGTTAGATTTTTGTCGTTCTCTAAATCATCCACCAAATCTCCATTAATTCTGATCTCCTGACCCGGAAATACTTCGATTTCTAAATTGTTATCAAAAATTAATGATTTGAGACTTTCCAAATCACTAAGTGTTTTGCTTTTCTCATTAAAATAATCACCACTCAAATGATGTGGAGTGACAATTATTTTACTAATTCCATTGTCTTTTGCTTGTTTCAGTAGATCTAAAGCTTCTTCTTCAGTGGATGGTCCATCATCCACTGAAATGAGAAGGTGATTATGGATATCAATCATTTATTACTCACTCCCATAGTAGTAATAATAACTATCTTTCTTGTTATCCATTTTTTTGTTGTTCAGTACTACACCAATAATATTGGCGTCCGCTTTTTCTAATAATTCTTTTGCTTGTGTCACATTATCGCGACTATTGTCCTCTACATTTGTCACGATTATTGTGCCATCAGTATGCTGACTAAGTACTTGGGCATCTGTCACCGCTAAAACTGGCGGTGAATCAATGATGATCATGTCATACTGTTCTTTTAATTTTTTTATAAAATCAGACATCTTATTTGAAGATAATAATTCAGATGGGTTTGGAGGTATAGGACCTGATGTCACAACACCTAAATTATCAATTCGTGTATCTCTGACAACTTCTGCTAATGGTAAATCATTGATTGTTGCCGTGGACAGACCAATCACATTCTGCATTTCAAATGTATAATGGGACGTTGGTCTTCTTAAATCCCCATCTAATAATAATGTCTTTTTACCTGCTTGTGCATAAGCAATCGCAACATTAGCTGCAGTTGTCGATTTACCCGCACTTGGTGTAGCTGAAGTAAATAAAACAGATTTGATAGGGTTATCAATATTTGCATATGTAATATTTGTTCTAATCGTTCTAAACTGTTCACTAATTGGCGACTTTGGTTCTCTTTCAACAATAAGATCTCTTGGACCTGATTGATATTTTCTAAGTTTTTTTCGCTTTGAACTCATTGTGACGCTCCTTATTTAAACTTGGCTACTGTACCAATAACTGGTAAGTCCAAATACTTTTCAACATCTTCTTCTGATTGGATTCTCTTATCTAAGAATGCTTTTAAGAAAGCAATACCTAATCCAACAAGTAATCCTAAAATCAAACCAATTGCAATATTAATCACTGGTTGAGGTGAAACAGGTGCTGGATTTTCTCCTACATCTGCAGTTGCTAAAACTGATACGTTATCCACACTCATGACTTCAGTGACTTTCTCTTGGAAAACTGTTCCTATTTCATTCGCAATATCTTCAGCACGTTGTGCTGACTCATCAGTCACAGTCACCGTTAGAACCTGTGATTGATCTTGGTTTGTTACATTAATTTTGTTTGAAACAGCTTCAGTTGACTCTTCTAAATTCAAGTTTTGAATGACATCATCTAAAACAGTTGGGCTTTTAATGATGTCCCTATATGTATTCACTAACTGTAAACTCGCTTGAATATCTTGATTGTCAATCACTTCAGATTGTTGAGACTGACTAACCAAAATTTGAGTATTTGACTCATATTGAGGTGTTATGAAAAACAATGTTCCAAAAGCTGCAATGCATCCAAACAACAGTGTCATAATCGCAATCATTAAAGCACTACTCTTAATAACATCTAAAATGTCTTCTAAATTCAATGTTTCTTCCATGATTTCCTCCAACGACTTCAAACAAATTTACAATATTTACTATGTATGATCTATCCTTACTGTTAATGATTGTAAAAAATGTTTATTTCAAATTATGGATTTAATTATAAACCTAACCAAATTAAAAAGGAACATCTTTTATCACAATTTTTTTATTCTTTACTTTAATTTAATAAATTATAGATATTTAGTGTATATATACGTCTATATAAAAAGAGAAAAGCGACTATAAAAGTCGCTTTTCTCTTTTTCTTGATATATTTTACTATAAATTAATAATTATTGTTCTTCCTCACTATTTCCATCTAAAAATCTATGCAACTCTTCACTATTCCTCTCAAAATCCATATCAATGACATTTCCAGTATAACTAGTATCCATAAATTGATAAGTATTTTCTAAAGGCAAGGTCATTGATTCAATATCCTTATCTCCTCTTACTAGGAAGCTAGCAATCATTCTGTACATTTCTTTGTTGGACATTGATGTATCAACATAACCCATGCCTGTTCCTATGATTTTAGGCAGTTTAACAACCCCGCCTACACTTACAACTTCATCTTTTATTTCAGACAGGACTTGCTGCTGGCGTCTCACCCGTCCAAAGTCGCCTTCTTCATCATTTCTAAATCTTGCATAGGCAAGTAAGTCCTGACCATTTAATTGTTGAACACCTTTATGAAGTGTCGTATCAATTTTCTCTGACATGTCTTTTTCAACATCAATTTCTATACCATCTGGGTTAATCACATCTACGGTATCGGTAAATGCTTCATAATCTACGGTCACATATTCTTCTACTTCTAGTCCAAAGTTATGTGAAATGACTTCTCTTAAGAGTTCCATACCACCTAAAGAATAGACCGCATTTATTTTATAGTTTTGATAGCCTGGTATCTCTACATAGATATCACGCATGAGTGACACAAGCTTCATGTCTTTTTTCATATAATCATATTGACCTATCATCACGACATCCGTACGTTCTGCACCTTCATCCATACGGTCTTTGCCAACGATGAGAATTGTCTTTTTACCATCATTATTGTCCACTGGGTCAAACGTTTCTGATTCTGTTTCGACACCATTTTCTTTAGCAATATTTAAGCCTGATCTATAGGAAAACACTATATATAAAGCAATAATTATTATTAAGGCAATTGCACCAAGGCAAACAAATCCACGTTTTCTAAGTTTTGTTTTCTTAACAGTTTTATATTCTTTCTTACCGGATCTTCTCATCTGCTCATTGTCCATTACCAACTGCCCCTAAACTTTTCTTAAGAACTAATTGTACGCCATCTTACTTATATTATAAAGTGAAAACAGATTTAATCAGCCTACAAATTACATACAAAAATCCCACTAAGTTAGTTGATTTAACTTAGTGGGACTATAACTATTCTTCTGCGTCTTCTTTATATTCACTCTCAATTTCTTCAAATTCTTGATTGACAGTTTCTTGGAGTTTTTCTTTTTCAGCCTCTACATCATCACTTGATTCGTCATAAGCTTCACTTAAGAAATCTCTCACTAAGAGATATCTCTCATCTGCCATTTCTCTAGCTTCTGGATATCGATATTCCTGAGAACTACTTTGTGAAACATCATTTAAAACCCCGTTAATACTATTACTAACTTCACGGTTTGCTGTAGCTGCGTCATTGTAAACTTGTGTTTTGTCTAACATTTTGTCATTACTTGCTTGAGTAATATTTTTTAAGTTCTCATTCGACCAATCTCTATATTTTATAAAGAGATTTAGTTTTTCCTGTTTTAATAATCTCGACAATTCATCTGGATTTGTTGCAGATAAGTACTCTCCACCGTTGGCTTCAGTAATATCTACCAATGATTGAACTTCATCATCTTTAATATCAAAACCAATAATATTTAACACTGTTTCGATATTCTCATCTTCAGGTAGATCTTGTACAGCAGCAACAGGGTCTCCATTACAAGTTTCCTGACCATCACTTACAACGTATATTGTATGACTACCAGTCGCTTCACTATCTTCAATCACTTTCCCGACTTCTTCAATAGCAAGGGCAAGTGGTGTAAATCCTTCACTTCCGTATTGACCTAGAGCATCATTAAATTCAGCTTCATTATACTCACCAATTGGAAATGTTTCTTCAACTGCTGAACATGAATTATCTTCTTCACTATCTTCTTCTGAGAATCCATAATTGATTAGACTCACTTGTGTACCATTCGGCATATCTTCAACAAACTGGTTCACTGATTCTTTAGCTGCATCCATCTTCGTCGTGCCATCAATTTCATCCGCCATACTGCCACTATTGTCCATTAAAATATATACATTATTTCTCATTGAAAGCTCACCATCTTCAACTTTCAAACCACCAGGTTGATCTGTTAAATCAACAAGCTCAGCTGAAAAGTCCTGGAAATACTCGATACCTTCTTGAACATCTGGGTGACCACCAAGCATTTCTATTAATTTTTCATAGACCATTTCATCTGTTACTTCACCATCGTTATCTTCTATAAATGTTGTTAACTCATCCTCAAGTTCCTCTCTAGAAGCGTCAACCATTGTGCCCTCTTCTTCTTCAAGAACTGAATCTAAAGAAATTTCGATATCTTCTTCTTCTGCTTCACTTGATGCTGGATCTTCGTCAGTATTGTCTTCTGATTCACTTGAATCGCTCTCTGTGTCACTATCTTCTTCTGTTGAAGATTCATCTGTACTCTCATTTGTATCTTCAGATTCATTATCATTAGTAGCTTCAGTTTCCTCTGTTTGGTTAGTATCTTCAGTCGTTTCGTCTGTGCTACCTTCCGTAGTGCTGCATGCGGTAAGTATGAAAAAGAGTCCCATCAACAAAAATGCTCTCATCATTACACCCCTTGTAATTTTTCAATTTTAATTTAAGTATAGCCTATAATTATTATCTAAAAACAGCAATACTAAAATTAGTTTGTAAAAATACTGTAAATTTTATATTCGGATATTTCTATGAAACTTTCATTTTCCTTTAATAATTCATTGGTAAAATGATTACAATGCTAGTTCTGTAGCATGAAAGATTAAAATAGTTGGGAGTTAACACAATGATTAAAAAATTACTTGTACTCACAGTCGTATCACTATCTGTATTGATTCCATGTACATCACAGAATATCAATGCAGCAAGTGAATGGGATAATGCTGTGACAGTATATGGTGCTGCTTTAGAATCTGATACGGGTTTACAAGAACAGACTGCG
Organism: Jeotgalicoccus sp. S0W5; assembly: GCF_011634875.1. Lineage (NCBI taxonomy): Bacteria > Bacillati > Bacillota > Bacilli > Caryophanales > Staphylococcaceae > Jeotgalicoccus > Jeotgalicoccus sp. S0W5. The sequence goes on from NZ_SIRQ01000003.1 coordinate 502,549, forward strand.
GATCTACTCGGCGCGAGTGATTCTGATATCATCGATTATGTATATAGTGAGGATGTCAGTCAGTACGTAAATCAAAATTATGACAATAGTGTCTTAATGTCGAGTATTCGTATACAACAAACGTCTGAAGGTAGCGGCTTAAATATAAATATTGATGAGTCACTGGGTAACATTACAATGATTTCTGAAGAGACTTATCAAAATGCCTTATTAACTTCAGGGATTACTGATGCGGATGTCACGATTGCGGCTGCTCAGGATGTGACAGGTGAAAGTGCCTTAGCTGGTGTTTATAAAGCATACGCTGCTCAAGGTGAGGAGATTGACCCTGAGAAAACTCAAAATGCTCAGGATGAATTGGATGCTATTTCTGACATTACAAATGAGAATAGTAATGTAGAAGGCTTTACACAAGTTCAATTAAACAAAGTTATCACTGAAGTGAAAGTTGAGATCATCAACAACTTTAATGGTGATGTGAGTGAGGAACAAATTCGTTCGATTCTTGATGAGAAACTTGCAGAAAATGGTTTAGAGGGATTACTAAGTGAGGAACAAATCGATCGTTTAGTTGAAATCTTTAACAGCATTAAAGACTCAGGAATTTTCACAGGTGAAGAGGCACAGAGATTAGTGGATTCATCTGAAGATCTTTTGAATAGAATTACATCAAGTGATTCATTCCAAGATGCTAAAGACAGTGCATCTGAATTAGGCCGTGACATTGCAGACTCTGAAGAGGTCAATTCATTTATGGAAGCTCTCAGAAACTTCTGGGATCGAATTGTAGAATTCTTTAGAGGATTGTTCTAGAGGTAGCATAATCTAATAGAAGCAACCTAAAAACTTATGTATTTAGGTTGCTTCCTTTTTGTCTATTATCTTTTATTCTTTCCTACTCTTCTTTCCCACTATTCCTATACATCTGATTTCCTACATACAGTAAAATAATCGCTGCAACCAAATAGACACCTGACATAAGTAGACTTGAAGATAGATTCATAAATACATTTATAAACGATGCAATGCCTAATATGATCAACACAATACTAAAAAACTTAACCATGATATTCTCCTTACGGATTACGCCACAATATTTTCCCAGAACTTCTTGAATTAAAAATCTTTCTATAACGATATGATATAAACACTGCTAAGGTGACTGCTATGATTGCGATCATAATCTCAAATATAAATATTGACGATACAGTAATATGTCGATTTAAGAGCCCCGTAATATACGGTAAGGTAATGAAGGCAATACTTGATGACAAGGTTACAAAGGCTGTACTTGTTCCTTTTTTCTCTGGGAAGAACTGTGCCATCAGTGTCACTGCCAGCTGGAACAGACCTGATGTCGATAGTCCAAGCATAAAGGCGATAATAAGCAGAATAATATAGTTCTCTACGACTAGAAGTGATGTTAGTGAAAGGATCGCAATGACTGGATAGATTATGAGCACTGTCACAGGTTTAAACACTCTATCGAGTAAGGTCGCTAAAATAATGACCGTAACAAAGCCGCCTAGGCTATAAATACTTAGTAGGTTGATCGCCTCTGATTCTGTTAAACCAATGATCGTTTCTGCATAAGTCGCTAACCAAGTTTGGATGATAAGAAACAGACCGACTGAAGTAAAGCCAATCGCAATAACTGTAATACCTTCACGTAAAAATTTCGGTTTTTCCATAAAGACCGTCTTTGGTTTTAATTTCACTTGTCTATGCGTCGATTTCTTAGGCGGTAAGTATCCCTCATTTGCTTCTGGGAACTTTAAGCTCATTAAATGGATGGCATTAAAAAGAAATACTGCTGCCATAATGAAAAAGGTATAACCGTAAAACATGTCTCTCGCCATAAAGAATGTAATCATTAATGGTAAGATTGTTGACCCAACAGACATAAACGCTTTAACTAAGACCGTCGCTGAACTGGAACGATTTTTAAACACTTCGATTAATGCCGGATATGAACTCGTATCCAAGATAGAATTTCCCATACCTGCTAAAAGTGCAAACATAAATGCAATGGTGTAGGTCGGTGCAAAGGGTATGGCGCATAAAAAGATTACGTAGATTAAACATGCTGTAATAATCATCGGTCGACGACCGAGACTATCAGATAGTTTACCTGCAAAGCTAAGCGCAATCAGTTTCCCGATACCAATGGCAGAAATAAGTGCTGATATCGCAGCTGCATCGGTATTCAACTGTTCCGTTAAAAAACTCATATGTAAGGCGATAATTAAATTAATCATGCCCAGTAAAATATAATTCAAGTAAATACTTGTGCCGATTCTCACTTGTTGCATACGCTAACCTTCTTTATATAAGTATTACAGAAGTATATCAAAATTACAAAAAAAGAAAAGCCTATTGCTCTGGTGGGATATCCGTTAACTCCAAACTCACATACATATAAATTAAAGTCACTGCCGTAATCGTAATGTAGACCCAGAAATATTGAGTAATTGATGGTGGTGCAAAGAGTCCAATTAACAACATTCCTGTAACGAGTAATAGAGGAATAATCATTCTTTTTTTCGATTTTTCCGATACATATTGCATCTTACCACAGTAGTCACACTCTACCCCGTTCTGAGAAGCAAAATGCCCCTTAAACAACAAGAGCCCAGTCCACTGTTTCTTACAACTCGCACATTTAGTCATGATTTCTCTCCTATCTAGTCATTTTTACCACCGTAAGAATAGCGCATATCAAATAACAATTGAATTAAGCTCTTACGGTAATTTATAAAGCTTTTGTTATCGATCATCTCATAGATTTCATCAATCGAAGCCCACTTAGTATCTAGGACCTCATCATTTGGTATTTTAAGTGAATCGAGTTCTACCTCTTGATTGACAATGTATATATCATCATAGCCATGGTCAAAGGTCACTGAAAGGTGGGGTCTTTGATTTAAATCAAGCTCGATACCTAATTCTTCACTAATTTCTCTGATGGCACCTTCCTGACTCGTTTCCCCAGCTAGTACACTGCCCCCAACTGTGATATCCCAGAGTCCGGGTGCGCCAATTTTATCCCACTGGCGTTGTTGAATCAGCATTTGATTCTCTGAATTAATAATGACCACATGAACGACTAAATGATACGTATCTTTTTTCATTTCGTCTCCTCTGACCATGGTCTCTTTTGTCAATACTCGATCCTTATCATATAAGTTCCAAAGTTCCATTACTATTCCTCATTCGTCTTTAGACATAATAGTTACCTTACCATATTTCAATTTTTCTAGACAAGAAAGAACCAACCGATTTTTGTCGGTTGGCTCATGTTCTTACTTATCATCTTCGTCTTTTCTATAATCCTCATTGCCCCACTGATTATCATCAGGCAGTTTGTAGGTGATGTTTTTCGCATAGAAAATCGGTGATTCTCCGCGGTCCTTTTGTTCCTTATAGTCCCGCATGACTTCAAACACCAGCGGACTTAAGGCAACCACCATCATTAAGTTAATAATGGCTAAGAAGGCCATGAAAAGGTCAGCTAAGGTCCACACGAGCTGAACACCTAAAACTGCACCGACTAGAGTCATAATAGTCACAATGATTCTAAATGCGGTCGTTACTTTCTTATTATCCACAATGAAACTTAAGTTACTTTGTGCATAGAAATAGTTTCCTAGAATTGTCGTAAAGGCAAATAATAGGATAAATACTGCAAGGATCGTTCCACCGTAACCGAAGAATTGTTGGTCCATCGCTGCTTGAGTCACTTGGATACCTTGGGGTGCATCGGCACCAAAGCTTAAGTCTGTATACATTAAAATTACAATGGCTGTTGCTGTACAGACGATAATTGTATCGAAGTATACACCTAAGGACTGGATCAGTCCTTGTTGAACGGGGTGACGGACGGCAGCTGATGCTGCTGCGTTCGGTGCTGAACCCATACCCGCTTCATTGGAAAGGAGTCCACGCTGGAAACCATTGATAATGGCAGCACCTAAAGCACCACCAAAGACTTCTTCTAAACCAAAGGCATTCATAACAATCGTCTGTAGCATCGGGATAATCATGTCATAGTTCATAACAAGAATTATGGTAATCAGTAAAAGATAGAGTCCTGCCATGATCGGCACAATGGCAGTTGCCACATTGGCAATCCATTTTGCCCCACCAAAGATTACTAAGCCAACGACGACTGCAACGATGACACCGGATAGCCAAGTATCTATGTTGAAGGCTTCATCATAAGCATTGGCAATGGTGTTTGACTGTAGCATGACAAAGACCACACCAAAAGTAATGGTCATTAGAATCGCAAATATGTAGCCAATACCCTTTTGATTCAAACCTTTTGTCATATAGTAGGCCGGGCCACCACGAAATCCACTTTCTGAATCTCTAACCTTATACACTTGAGCGAGTGTCGCTTCAAAGAATGCTGATGCTGCACCTAAGAGTGCGACAATCCACATCCAAAATACAGCCCCAGGACCACCGACCACAATAGCAGTTGCAACACCCGCGATATTCGCTGTCCCAATACGCTGGGCCGCACTGATTGTAAAGGCCTGGAATGAGGAAATCCCTTTCGTTCCGTCTGGCATCTTCGCTCGTTTTTCACCGAGTGAAGAAAACATAATTTTTAACCATCTAAACTGGACAAATTTAGTTGTAAATGAGAAATATAGTCCCGCTATAATTAATAGTCCAATTAAGACCTCTTGCCACAGTAAATCATTTAAAAAATTGACTGCTTGTTCAAAAACACTTAAAAAGTCTTGCATTCAGTTCCTCCCCTTTATTATCTATCTTCCTCTATTTGAGAGAAATGTACGCGTTTGACCTGACCGAAAGTATCCTCATCGACGACGAAAGAACCATTAGAATATTTACCACTGATTCTCACTTCATTGGCTTTTGTTCTATGACTGTGATCATCTGCTAATAAGTCTATGTTAACATTCTTTCCATCTTCTACAATGGTTGCACCGATAATCACATGCGGTTTTGACTTGATATCTTTATATAACATCGAGCCAACTTGGGCACGATTACCATGTTCAAAGGTAGATAATTTCGTTCGTTTAACCGCACCACGGTTTGATACTGTGATTAAATTACCCTCATTTGGAATCACTCGACCTAAAACGAGATGATCATCAGGCTTAACATTCATCGCCTTGACACCTTGAGATTTTAGTCCTGTTTCAGATACTTGGTCTAGGGCATATCTTAATGACAGACCTTTAGATGTAATGAATAATAAATCTTGTGGTTCTTTTGCTAAGGACACATCAATGACTTCATCATTCGCTTTAAGTTTCATGTTAATGATTGGTCTCGAAATTCTCGATGCTTCAAACTCACTTAAAGTAGTCTGTTTCACCTGACCGGATTTTGTCGACATGACCACATTAATATCTTGACTAAACTGCTCTAAGGTCATCGCATAAATCGGTGCTTCATTAGATTTTAAATTGAAACGGGATGACAGGTGTTGTCCCATATCTTTCCATCTAATATCTTGAAGGTCATGGACCGGGATAATCATATAATTTCCAAGATTAGTGAAGATGAGCAGTTGTTCTAGTGTATTTGAGAACGTCGAGAACAAGACGTTATCACCTTCACGCATACCAATTTCATCGAAATTAGAGGCATTATAAGAACGGATGCTTGTACGCTTGACGTAGCCTTCCTTAGTCAGTGAGACAACTGCTTCTTCTTTAGCAATTAACTGCTCTTTAGAAATTTCAATCGTTTGGATTTCGTCTTCTATGACAGTTAAACGCTCTGAAGCATATTTTTTCTTAATCTGTCTAAGTTCAGACTTGATCACACTTTTTAGTTTCTTTGGATCATTTAAAATTTCATTTAATTGGTTGATTTGAAACTCTAATTCGTTTTGCTCCGTTTCAAGCTCTACAACGTCCGTATTCGTTAAACGGTAAAGTTGTAGCATGACAATGGCTTCAGCTTGAGCTTCTGTAAAACTATAGCGTTCAATTAAGTTTTCTTTGGCGTTTCTCTTATTCTCAGATTCACGAATCGTTTTAATAACTTCATCTAAGATTGATAGCGCCTTGATTAAGCCTTCGATAATATGCATACGTTTTTGAGCATGTTCGAGCTCATATTTCGAACGGTTAGTAATAACGATTTCTTGGTGACGGATATAAGCTTCTAAAATATCTTTTAAGCCCATCAACTTCGGTGCACGGTCGGATATTGCCACCATATTAAAGTTATATGAGACTTGTAAATCCGTCTTCTTATAGAGATAATTGATAATCGCATCGATATTGGCATCTTTTCTCGCTTCAATGACGATTCTTAGACCTTCACGGTCCGTCTCATCACGGACTTCAATAATACCGTCCACTTTTCTATCTGCACGGATTTCATCCATCTTTTTAACCAAGTTCGCCTTGTTCACTTCAAAAGGAATTTCAGTGATGACAATCAGTACCTTATTGCCCCTTGTTTCTTCCTTATTGACCACACTGCGAACGACGACGCGTCCCTTACCAGTTGTATAAGCTTTTTTCAGCTCATTCTTACCTTGAATAATGGCACCTGTTGGGAAGTCTGGTCCCTTAACAAATTCCATGAGTTCATCGATTGTTGCTGACGGCTTATCGATCACCTTTAAGGTCGCATCGATCACTTCCGCTAAGTTGTGCGGTGGAATATCAGTAGCATAACCCGCTGAAATCCCTGTTGCACCGTTGACGAGTAAGTTTGGAAACTTCGCCGGTAAGACCGCAGGTTCTTTTTCTGTATCATCAAAGTTATCGATAAAAGGCACTGTGTTCTTATTTAAATCTTTTAAGAGCTCTCCTGATATCTCAGCAAGCTTTGCTTCTGTATAACGCATGGCTGCTGCAGGGTCACCGTCGACACTCCCCTTGTTACCGTGAATCAGAATTAACTCTTCACGCATCTTCCAGTCTTGGCCAAGGCGGACCATGGCATCATAAATCGAACTCTCACCATGTGGGTGGTAGTTACCAATCACATTACCGACAGTCTTCGCACTCTTACGATAGTTTTTATCGAAAGTGTTTCCTTCTTTATACATCGCGTAAAGAATACGTCTTTGTACCGGTTTTAGGCCATCTCTTACATCTGGAATAGCACGGTCTTGAATGACGTACTTACTATAGCGTCCGAAGCGGTCGCCAATAACATCTTCTAGCTTTAATTGTTGTAATGGATTATGCTCTGCCATAGTCTTCATCACTTTCTGCTAATTTTTCTACATCTTGATTATCTAAGATACTTGTACCTTCTTCTAGGGTGAAGGAGACGTTTGAATCGATCCATTTACGTCTGATTTCTACATTATCGCCCATCAGTGTCGTCACACGTTTAAGTGACAGGGCTTCATCTTCAATGCGCACTTGAATTAAAGTACGTGTCTCTGGATTCATAGTCGTTTCCCATAGCTGTTCAGCCATCATCTCACCGAGACCTTTATAGCGCTGGAGTTCAACATTTGAACCCATCTCTCTTTGAGCTACTTCTAGTTCATCTTCAGTCCACACGTATTGGACATCTTTTTTCTTACCCTTCTTCTCTAACTTAAAGAGTGGTGGTAAGGCAATGTAAATCTTACCTGCTTCAAACAGTGGTCTCATGTAATTAAAGAAGAAAGTGAGGAGTAAGACTTGGATGTGCGCACCGTCCGTATCTGCATCGGTCATAATAATAATCTTGTCGTAGTTTGAGTCCTCTACTTTAAAATCATTACCGACACCCGCACCAATCGTATGGATAATCGTATTAATTTCTTCATTTTTGAAGATATCTTCAAATTTCGCCTTTTCAGTATTAATGACCTTACCACGTAGCGGCAAGATCGCCTGGAAACGGCGGTCACGACCTTGTTTGGCTGAGCCACCTGCAGAGTCACCCTCAACTAAGAACAATTCATTTTTCTTAGCGTTCTTACTTTGTGCGGGTGTCAACTTACCAGATAGTAAAGTATCCTTACTCTTGTTCTTTTTACCACTACGCGCATCCTCACGTGCCTTTCTGGCAGCCTCTCTCACCTGTCTTGCCTTAATTGCCTTTTTAACAAGTTGAGTCGATAAGGCCCCGTTCTCTTCTAAGAAGTATGGGAGTTGATCTGTAAGGAGTGTCTCCAGTAAGTTTCTCGCCTCACTCGTACCAAGCTTCCCTTTCGTTTGTCCTTCAAATTGTAGGAGGTGTTCTGGGAGTTTAATCGAAATGACGGCTGTTAGACCTTCTCTAATGTCAGAGCCTTCTAGGTTCTTATCCTTATCTTTTAACTCACCAATTTTACGGGCATATTCATTAAAGACTCGAGTGAAACCGGTCTTAAAACCGACCTCATGGGTACCGCCGTCTTTAGTACGGACGTTATTGACAAAGGAGAAGATTGTTTCAGAGTATTGGTCGTTAAACTGAAAGGCAACTTCTGCGACCATTTCATTATAAGTCCCTTCAAACATGACGATTTCACCAATGTCATCCTTACCTTCATTTAAGAAGCTAATGAATGATTTCAGACCATCATCATATTGGAATATTTCTTCTTCATCAGTTCTTTTATCATTAATGGTAATTTTAAGCCCACGAGTTAAGAAGGCAGACTCACGCATTCTTTCAACAATCGTTTCGAAGTTAAAGGCGATCGTCTGTTTAAAGATTTCAGGATCTGCTTTAAAAGTGACTTCTGTCCCTGTCTCTTTTGTCTTACCGACTTCTTTTAATGGCGTGTCGACCTTGCCGCCATCTTTAAAAGTAATCTCATATATTTTACCGTTTCTAAATGAACGGAGTTTTAAGTGTTCACTGAGCGCATTTACAACAGAAGACCCTACACCATGTAGTCCCCCTGACGACTTATAGGAGCCTGAAGAGAACTTCCCGCCGGCGTGTAGTACCGTAAATATGACCTCAGCAGTCGGTACACCGCTAGCATGCATACCTGTTGGTATCCCACGGCCATTGTCTCTAACTGTAATGCTTTCGTCCTTATTGATTGTAATATTGATTTCATCACCGTAGCCGTTAATAATCTCATCAACAGCATTGTCCGTAATCTCATATACCAGGTGATGTAGTCCTCTCGTATCGGTTGAACCGATGTACATACCCGGACGTTTTCTTACTGCTTCTAGTCCCTCTAGTATTTGTATGGATTCATCATTATATCCGGTTTCTTTAGCCAAGTCTGTATCCTCCTACAAACAATACAAACGTATGTTCGTTAAATTAATCTACTTATCTATTTTTACGTAAATCCAAACATTTTGCAAGAATGTTTTGTCATTAGTTTACATAATAATATTAATGGTAACTTTATATAATTATGTGATAATTTAAAGATATATGGTAAACTGTTAGTACCTGATAATAAAAAGGGGATAATCTATTGTATACAGTTCTTATTTTATTAATCTTTTCCTACCTGTTTGGGTCAATTCCGTTCAGTCTAATTATCAGTAAATTATTTTACAACATTGATTTAAGACAACATGGCAGCGGTAATGTGGGTACAACGAATACCTTTCGCATCCTCGGAAAAAAGGCAGGAATTGTCGTCCTTATTCTCGATATTTTAAAAGGTGCGATTCCAGTTTGGGTCGCCATGCTCGTCGATGTGACTGGTGACTTTCCTGTCGTGATTTACGGTGTCGTTGCAGCACTCGGACACGTCTATTCTATCTTTTTAAAATTCAAAGGTGGGAAAGCTGTTGCAACGGGTGGTGGTGCCATACTTGCTGCGAACCCAATTCTGTTTATAGTGTTAGTATCAACATTTTTAATTACCTTAAAACTATCGAAATACGTTTCCCTATCGAGTGTATTTGCAGCACTCGCCTTATTAATTGGTGTCATGTTTACCTCAGATTGGTTTATGATCATCTTTGGTATCATCCTCGGCATCGTTGTCATAGTTAAGCATATACCCAATATGAAACGTATTAAAAGTAAAACTGAACCGAAGATTACATTTATGTAAAAGAAAGATAAGTCCATCAGAACAATAAGTTCTGATGGACTTAATTTATGCCTCTCTTTACTTACGATGCGATTTTGTTACGTAGTACAAGCTGTAGGATACCACCATGACGGTAGTAATCTGCTTCTACTTCAGAGTCAAAGCGTACTTTTGCTTTGAACGTCACTTTGTCGCCGTTTTCTTTCGTTGCGACAACATCGATGATTTCTCCAGCTGTAACGGATTCATCAATATTGATATCAAATGTTTCAGAACCATCTAAGCCGTGATCTTCAGCATTTTCTCCGTTGACAAACTGTAGAGGGAGTACACCCATCATCACTAGGTTTGAACGGTGAATACGTTCGTAGCTTGCCGCGATAACTGCTTTAACGCCTAGTAGGTTTGTACCTTTAGCTGCCCAGTCACGACTTGAACCCATTCCGTAATCGTCACCAGCGATGACTACAAGGCCTGTACCATTTTTTTGGTAGTTTTGTGATGCATCATAGATACTCATCACTTCACCTGTTGGCCAGTAAGTTGTATAGCCACCTTCTGTACCTGGTGCAATTTGGTTTCTAATACGGATGTTCGCGAATGTACCACGTACCATCACTTCATGGTTACCACGACGTGAACCATAAGAGTTAAAGTCTCTAGGTGATACGCCTTGTTCAATTAACCACTGCCCTGCTGGTGTATCTTTACCGATTGCACCGGCTGGTGAGATGTGGTCCGTTGTGACTGAATCCCCGAATTTACCAAGTACACGTAGGCCGTTTAACGGCTCAATTGTACCCGCTTCTTTGGATAATTTTTGGAAGAATGAAGGGTTTTGAATGTAAGTCGATTCATCTGCAAAATCGTATAATGGTGCATCTGTTACATCAATTTCATTCCATGTTTCATTTGAATCAAATACAGTTTCGTATTCTTTTCTAAATAGTTCAGGTGTGACCGTAGACATTACAGTATCTCTAACCTCTTGAATTGACGGCCAGATATCTTTCATGTATACGTCATTACCTTCTTTATCTTGTCCGATTGGGTCATTTCTAAGATCGATATCTACTGTACCTGCTAAAGCATAAGCAACAACGAGTTGTGGTGATGCTAGGTAGTTCGCTTTAACAAGCGGGTGAATACGACCTTCGAAGTTACGGTTACCAGATAGTACTGATGAAACGAGCATGTCGTTATCTACAATCGTTTCAGTCACTTCTGGGCGTAATGGACCTGAGTTACCGATACATGTTGTACAACCGTAACCAACGTGTGTGAAACCGAGTTGATCAAGGTAAGGTTGTAAGCCTGAATCAGCTAGGTAACCTGTAACAACTTTTGAACCAGGTGCCAGTGAAGTTTTTACGTACTTCGGTACAGATAAACCTTTCTCAACTGCTTTTTTAGCAATGAGTCCAGCACCTAACATAACGTATGGGTTAGATGTGTTTGTACAAGACGTAATCGCTGCAATGACTAAGTCCCCTGTTTTCAGTTCTTCAGAGTCACCGTCATTGTAGTTCACTGTTGCTGTTTTGTTAAACTCTTCTTCTGTTAAACCATGACCGTGGTTACCACTTTCAGCAGTGACAGATTTTCTATACTCATCTTTCATATCAGAAAGATTAATTAAGTCCTGTGGACGTTTTGGTCCCGCAAGTGATGGCTCAACTGTAGATAAGTCAAGTTCAACAACATCTGTGTAAGTTGGCTCTACTGCAGGGTCAAAGAATAAATTATTCTCTTTCAGATATGCTCTAACTAAGTCGATGTGTTCAGTGTCGCGACCTGTAAGTTTAAGGTAGTCTAACGTTTCTTCATCTACAGCGAAGAAGCCACATGTCGCACCGTATTCAGGTGCCATGTTGGCAATAGTTGCTCTGTCAGCTAATGGTAAGGCTGTAACACCTTCACCGAAGAATTCTACAAATTTACCAACCACACCTTTTTGTCGTAACAATTCTGTTACGCGAAGTGCTAAGTCCGTTGCAGTTGTCCCTTCAGGTAAAGCATTCGTCATACGTACACCGATTACTTCAGGTACTGGGAAGTATGAAGGTTGGCCAAGCATACCTGCTTCAGCTTCGATACCACCAACACCCCAACCAAGTACACCAAGACCATTGATCATTGTTGTATGGGAGTCTGTACCAACAAGTGTATCTGGATAAAGTACGTTCGTACCCTCTTCTTCTCTGTTATGAACGACATTTGCAAGGTATTCTAAGTTCACTTGGTGAACGATACCCGTTGCTGGTGGTACTGCTTGATAGTTATCAAATGCCTTCGTTGCCCAGCGTAAGAATTCATAACGCTCCATATTTCTTTGGAACTCAAGCTCCATGTTCTTTTGAAGTGCGTTTAAAGTACCATATTCATCAACTTGAACTGAGTGGTCAATGACTAGGTCTACTGGTACTTCAGGGTTGATTTTTTGGACGTCCCCATCAACATCGTCCATGGCTTTACGTAATGAAGCTAAATCGACAACTGCTGGTACACCAGTGAAGTCTTGAAGAATAACACGGGAAGGTTTAAAAGGCACCTCTTTCCCTTTGATATCCCCTTTGTCCCAATTTGCTAATGCTTCGATGTGATCTTCAGTAATCACCTTACCGTCATATTGACGTAAGACAGATTCCAGTAGCACACGGATTGAGTAAGGTAAATTTTGTGACTGACTTGCGCCGTTGTCAACGAGTGACTGTAAGCTATAGTAAGTGTAGTCCTTACCATTAACCGATAAAGTGCTGCGGGAATGTTCCTTTACGTTATTTGACATAATTAAAAGCCCCCTCTAAATTTAGTCATCTTAATTGTATACTGAATATATTCATAAAGTAAATGCATGAACATAATCTAATGATACGAATAAGCTAACAGTTAATTAAGTTATTATTATTTATTATAATATCATTAATAATAAATCATTATAAGTAAATTGCTCATTGATTTTTTGTTAAAATAGCATAAAATTGAAAATATAAACTTGCTTGATGATAATTTTTCCTGTATTATTACGATTCACTTGTTTTTATTTTAATTTAATCTAGGGAGGCTATTTTATGTGGCAAGAATTTAAAGATTTTATGCTTCGTGGTAACATTCTAGACCTTGCAGTCGCAGTTGTTATCGGTGCTGCCTTCGGTAAGATCGTTGAGGCACTCGTTGCCAACATTATCATGCCGTCTATCGCGTTGATTTTCGGTAACACAGACTTTGCTTCAGAATGGAGCTACATGGGTATTACTTACGGTGTGTTCATTCAAGCAATCATCGACTTCATCATCATCGGTGCTGCAGTATTCGTATTCGTTAAAGTGGTTAACAAACTATCTGGTAACCGCTTCGTTGAAGAAGAAGCAGAAGACGAGCAACTTGTATTACTACGTGAAATGAGAGACTCTCTTAAAGCCGTTGAAGGCAACAAAAACGATGGTAATGGACCATCACTTTAAGTTTTGACTAATTGAGGCCTGGTAGGATCCCCTTTTATAGGGTGTTCCTGCCAGGTTTTTTTGCTTTTGGGGGTGAAGGTTGTTGGTGGTGGGCATAACGACGGCCCGCTGTCAGCATCACAGTGATCCGATATTAGTCTACCCCCCACAGTGAGCCAATATAACTCTAGCGAGTCGCTGTCACCCCCACAGAGTGCCGGTAAGCCCCCTTCCCTAACAACCCAAACAAAAACCCACCTCATACGCATATAAGGTGGGCATGCAAACTCTACTTCAATTGTTGTTTTATCTCACTGATAAAGTACAAACTGCCTGTAATGAGGAGCAAGTCTCCTGAAAAATTACGGATATATTCCATATAGTCTTCGACATAGTGCTTATCTGGATGCTCGATGGCATCGAATAACACGTCGCCTTTTTCGGCTTTAAAGAAGTCGAATTCTGTTACGACAAATGTATCAGCGATCATGCCGATTTTAGATACCATGCTGTCTAAGGGCTTACCTTTGACTGCTGAAAAGAGTACCGTGATTTTTTTATCACTATAAGATTCACGCATGGTTGCAACTAAGGCATCGACAGCTTCATTATTATGGGCACCGTCCATTATCACTAAGGGTGAGTGGGAAATCTTTTCGATTCTACCGCTCCAGTAAGTACGTTCAACACCAGTAATCATCTTGTTGACGTCTAAACTCACCACACCCGCTTCTTGCATTTCTAACAAGGCTGCAATAGCAATCGACGCGTTTTCTTGTTGATGGCGACCGATCATATCGAGTTTAATGTCATCGAAATCATAGCGTCCATATTTAAAGCTAAATTCTTCGCCATTAGTCGTCAAAATGATGTCTCTTTCTAGTTCAACACCTTTAGCATTCTTTTCATCGAGTACCTTATAGATATAATCACGGCAAGCGTCATCTTTAACGTTGAAGACTAAAGGAACGCCTGCTTTAATCACACCTGACTTATCTCTCGCAATATCGAGTAAGGTATCGCCTAAGATATCCACGTGATCGAGTCCAATACTGGTTAGTAAGGTCATCACTGGCGAGAATACGTTCGTCGAGTCATTGGTCGCACCGAGTCCAGCTTCAACTAAGACGATATCCACTGGGTGTAGGCGACCGAAGTAAACAAACATCATCATAGTAATAATCTCAAATTCTGTTGCATTCCCAAGATCCGTCTCAGCTACCATCGCTTCACTGACTGGACGAACAAGTGTGGCAAGTTCAGCAATATCTTCATCAGATATCGGTGAGCCATCAACTGAAATGCGTTCATTGAACACTTCTATATAAGGTGAAGTAAAGGTTCCGACACTGTAATCGTTATGATTAAGTGCATTTCTCATATACGACAGCGTCGAGCCTTTACCATTCGTTCCGACAATATGCACACCGGTAATGTTTTTCTCAGGATGGTCAAATCGTTCTAACATCCATTCCATACGCTTGATGCCAGGTTTAATACCAAATTTTGTGCGTTCGTGTATCCATTGTAGGCTGTCTTGATAATTCATCGGCCTTTACTCACCTTTCAAGCTAGAGAGTCTATTTTCAACTTCATCATACTGACTCTGGTAGCCGGCTTCTTTTTGTCGTTCTGCTTCAACGATGTCTTTTGGTGCATTACTTACGAACTTCTCATTAGATAATTTACCTTTAACACGTTTCAATTCACCATTTAAACGGTTCAGTTCATTTTCTAGTCTTTCGATTTCCTCTTCCTTATCGATTAAGCCCGCAAGTGGTAAGACAACTGTCGCACCTTTGACAACGTCCGTTTTGTCATCGTCATGTTTTTCTATAAAATCACTAATCGATAAAGTCTCAGGGTTCGTAAAGCGCTCAATATAATGTTTGTTACGCTCAACCGCCTGACGTCTCCGTTCATCTTTTACCTCGATATTAATGTCGATTGGCTTAGATAATGGCGTGTTCACTTCATTTCTCGTCGTTCTAACAGATTTAATGATGGCAACGAGTAGTTCCATCTCTAACTTCGCATCATCATAGCTTAAAGACTCATCAACGACAGGATAGTCACTCACGACAATCGATTCATCTTTAGTAATCGCTTGGTAGATTTCATCTGTAACAAACGGCATGAACGGGTGTAACATCTTCAGAATTTTATCCAGCGTATAAAGAAGCACTGAGCGTGTCATATGCTTATCACTATCACTACCTGAAGTCATCGGTACTTTTGCCATCTCGATATACCAATCACAGAAATCATCCCAAATAAAGTTATATAAGAGACGCCCAACTTCACCAAACTCATAGTCATCAGATAGACGTGTTACGTCTCTAATCGTGTCGTTTAGACGCGTTAAGATCCACTTATCTGCTAGTGATTTCTCACCACTTAAATCAATATCTTCTATGCCGAAATCTTCACCGATATTCATGAGTGAGAATCTTGAAGCATTCCAAATCTTATTTATAAAGTTCCATATACTTTCAACCTTGTCATCACTGTAGCGGAGGTCTTGACCAGGTGTTGAACCGGTCGCTAGGAAATAACGGAGTGCATCGGCACCGTATTTTTCAATAACATCCATTGGATCGACACCGTTACCGAGTGATTTCGACATCTTACGGTTTTGTTCATCACGCACAAGTCCGTGTAAAAGTACGTCAGAGAACGGTTTTTGGCCTGTATGTTCAAGTGATGAGAAGATCATTCTCGCGACCCAGAAAAAAATAATATCATAGCCTGTCACTAATACATTCGTTGGGAAATATTTCTTTAAGTCAGCCGTATCTTCTGGCCAACCCATCGTAGAAAACGGCCATAAGGCACTTGAGAACCAAGTATCTAATACATCTTCATCCTGTTCCCAGTTTTCTGAGTCAGCAGGCGCCTCTATACCAACATAAAGCTCACCTGTTTCCTTGTGGTACCAGGCAGGAATTCTATGACCCCACCACAGTTGACGTGAGATTACCCAGTCACGTATGTTCTCCATCCAGCCATTAAAAGTATGTTCAAAACGTCCTGGGACAAAATCAATACGCTGATCTGTGTCCTGGTTATTCAAACTCTTTTCTGCTAGAGGTTTCATGCTTACAAACCACTGCGTGGATAGGTAAGGCTCAACAATCGCGCCACTTCTCTCAGAGTGACCGACTGAGTGCATATGGTCTTCAACTTTAATGAGGTAACCTGCCTCATCTAAATCTTTCACTAGTTGTTTACGGCATTCAAAACGATCCATACCTTCATATTGACCACCAAGTTCATTGATAACACCGTTTGGATGCATGACGTTAATTCGTTCAAGATCATGACGGTTACCAATTTCAAAGTCATTTGGGTCATGGGCAGGCGTGACCTTCATGGCACCTGAACCAAAGTCTTTTTCAACATAGTCATCAGCAATAATCGGTAATTGTCTACCCACAATAGGTAGCTCTACAGTTTTACCAATAAAGTCCTGATAACGTTCGTCATCCGGGTGAACAACAACTGCCGTATCACCGAGCATTGTCTCTGGACGTGTCGTCGCAATTTCTAAGAAACCAGAACCGTCTGTTAAAGGATACTTAACGTGGTAGAACTTCCCTTCAATATCCTGGTGAATGACTTCGATATCAGACAATGCAGTCTGTGTTTCCGGGTCCCAGTTAATAATATACTCACCACGGTAAATTAAGCCCTTGTTATAAAGGTCTACAAAGGTCTTACGAACTGCTTTAGACAGACCTTCATCTAAGGTAAATCTTTCTTTGTCGTAATCGAGTCCGAGTCCAAGTTTCGCCCACTGTGCTCGAATATGACTCGCGTATTCCTCTTTCCAGTTCCATGAGTGTTCTAAAAATTTCTCACGGCCGATGTCGTGACGGTTAATGCCAGATTCACGGAGTCTTGCGTCTACTTTAGCCTGAGTGGCTATCCCCGCATGGTCCACACCCGGTAAGTAAAGCACATCATAACCTTGCATGCGTTTCATGCGTGTAATGATATCTTGTAAAGTCGTATCCCAAGCATGTCCAAGGTGTAACTTACCTGTGACATTCGGCGGTGGAATAACGATAGAAAATGGTGCCTTATCACTCGCTACATCTGATTTAAATAGGCCAGCTTCCACCCACTTTTCATATTTGCCTTTTTCAACTTCAGTCGGATTGTACTTCGTTGACATTTCCATATAATCACTCCTTTAAATTAAAAAACAAAAAAACTCCTGTCCTAACAATAGGACGGAGTTCCGCGGTACCACCTAAATTCAGGCGAGTTCGCCTGCATCTCAATTGATGATTAACGCTCATCACACGTCTCGCACTAGTCGATTTCCTTTCGCACGAAACTGAACACAGACTACTTTCACCTACTGCTTCGGTAAACTCACACCGCCGTTTACTCTCTTAACACCCGCAGCAGAATACTCTTCTGCACTTAAATATTATAGATTAATCTTATGCGAATAATTTGAAACTGTCAAGCGGCTTTAACTGCTATGACGGCGTTTATTCAAGTATCTTAGATAGTAACCAACAATCGGTACGACAACGATAATAATGAAGAATATTCTAAAGATATGGTAGGACGAGATCATTGGAATATTACCGCCTGTTTCAATGGCGATAACAATAATTTGACCAAGACCACCTGGTGCCGCACTTAAGAATAAGTCGTTGAACTGATGTGAGGTAAAAATTTGGAATATAAAAACGATAAACATTGTACCAAAAATCAGCATTAAGTTTTGCAGTAAGATGGAAAAAATCAATCGCTTACTGAGCTGTGAAATCAAGGAAGCAATTTGTAGACCAATTCTAATACCAAAGAGTATTTGTGCCACATTAATAAATTGAATATTCAAAGAAAATTCAATACCCGTCGTTAAGTTCCAAATAATCATGACAATAATAGGTCCAAGCATCAGGCTCGCTGGGAAGCGTACTTTATCGAAAATATAAATTAAAAGTATGCTCGCTACAGGAATAATGAGCATCGGATAAGTAAAAACAGATGTGACATAATCTACAGATGTCGTCGCTAAAGGTATATCATTTGAACCAGCAAACAAGCCTGCCACAAAAGGTACAATCAAGACGATTAAGACAATGCGGGACATCTGAGTCAATGTCACCAATAGAATATCTGCATTCTTTTCTTCCTCTGCCATAATCAACATTTGAGATAAGGCACCAGGTACGGATGCTAAGATGGCAGTTTCAGGTGTACTTTTCGTTAAGTAAATGAAGAAGCGTGAGAGCGCTAAGCTGAGTAGTAATACGAAGATTGTCATTAAAAAGATATTTAAAAGATCATCTTTCATATCACCTAGGGCATCTAAGGTTAAGGTTGAGCCGATCTCAGTTGCCATGATCATGACACCGAGGTTACCTAGCCAAGGTGGGAAAAACAGTTCTTTTTTAACTAATCTAATATAGAGTATGGTTGCAATCATTGAACCGAACAGCCAAGGTAGGATCATACCAACAGCAGAAAGGCCCAATGAAATCAATGCCGCAATAAGAATGAGCAGCAAGAGTCGAAGAAACTTCATAACATCACCTTATATATAACTTATTCATTAATAATAATAACTTATTAATATGTAAATTTACAGTAACTTGCTTAAAATGAAAAAAGACAAACTCAAATAATGAGTTTGTCTATATAAACACTATTGTTCACTAAAGAATTGATATAAAGCTGTTAATTCTTCTTCTGCTACTTGATCTTCACTGAAAGCAGGCATTGAACCTTGACCTTCACGGACAATTGTTTGGAACTCATCTTCAGCTAATGAAGTTCCTGCTAAAGCAGGTCCCATAGCACCAGAGAAGTCTTCACCGTGACAAGATGCACAGTTGTCGCGAGCGATACCTTCGGCATCTGCATCACCACTTGATGCAGCTTCTTCACCGCCGCCTTCTTCAGACTCAGCACCTTCTTCGCCACCTGACTCTTCACCAGAATCTGCTGTTTCTTCAGTACTTTCACCTTCAGATGCGGTTTCTTCACCACCACCGCCACCTAGGTGGAAAATCATAACTGGAATGATGAGCACAACAATGATTACCGGAATTAACCAGTAAAGGTTTGCAGTACCTTTCGTATTTCCTGTTTCATTTTTGTCGATGTAGCGAGGCTGTCCATCAACCTTTTTACCAGTCGGACGCTTTTTGTCACTCATATTCTTTTACCCCCCAATTAATTCTATCACTACTATTATACACATAATTATTCAGTGATGAAGCACAAATTCTAAATTATTTACCCTTAACTTTACTTAATGCATTATCGAATGCTTGTAAGGTTTGTTTGATGTCTTCACTTGTATGTTTCGTTGATAAGAACATGCCTTCGAATTGTGAAGGTGGTAAGTAAACACCCTCACTGAGGAGTGCTTGGTACATATCTTTAAATAATTCTAAATCAGATGTATTAGCAGAATCAAAATCAACAACGTCTTGGTCTGTTAAGAAGAAGCCTATCATTGAACCTGCACGGTTTACAGTAATCGCTTGTTCATGCTTATCGAATACTGATTTTAAGCCACTTTCTAATTGGTCTGCAAGTTCATTGAAGTACTCATAACTCTCTTCATTCAACTGACTTAAGGTTTCATAACCTGCAGTCATAGCTAATGGATTACCAGATAAAGTCCCTGCCTGATAGATGTCTCCAACTGGCGCGATTCTTTCCATAATATCCTTACGGCCACCGTAAGCACCGACTGGTAAGCCACCACCAATAACCTTACCAAGACATGTTAAATCTGGCGTGACACCAAAGAATCCTTGAGCACAATTATAGCCAACTCTAAATCCAGTCATGACTTCATCGAAGATTAAGAGGCTGTCATATTCATTTGTAATATCTCTAACAAACTGTAAGTAATTTTCTTTTGGCGGTACAACGCCCATATTACCTGCAACAGGTTCCATAATCACTGCAGCGATATCATCGCCAAATTTTTCAAAAGCTTCTTTTAAGCTTGCTTCATCATTATAAGGTACAGTAATTGTATTTTTAGCCGTACCTTCTGGTACACCTGGAGAATCTGGTAGACCCAATGTTGCCACACCTGAACCTGCTTTAATTAATAGAGAGTCACTATGTCCATGGTAACAACCTTCAAATTTAAGAATCTTATTTTTACCTGTGAAACCACGTGCTAAACGAAGCGCAGCAAGTGTCGCTTCTGTACCTGAAGAAACCATACGTAACATCTCTATAGATGGTACACGGTCAATCACGAGGTTCGCCATTTTCGTTTCTAGTTCAGTTGGCGCACCGAATGAAGTTCCTTTAACCGCTGCTTCTTGGAGACTTTTTACAACCTGATCATCCGCATGACCTAAAATTAATGGTCCAAAGCTCAAGGAGTAATCAATGTATTCATTGCCATCAACATCATACACACGACTTCCTTTGGCGTGGTCGATGAATAATGGATGGTCACCGACGGACTTAAAAGCACGTGCTGGGGAGTTAACGCCACCCGGCATCACTTTGACTGCGTCATCATATAGTGCTTTTGACTTGTCGTACATTTATATCTCTCCTCTATTGATTTTTTCAGCTAATTCTTTAGCAAAGTAAGTAATGATCATATCCGCACCGGCACGTTTCATTGAGATCATTTGTTCAGCAATCACTGCCTCATCGACTAAGCCCATATCAATTGCTGTACGTGTCATTGCATATTCACCGCTGACATTATAAGCAACAATCGGTAAATTAGAATTGTTTTTGACATCTCGTATAATATCTAAATAAGACAGTGCAGGTTTAACAATCATCATATCCGCACCTTCTAGGGTATCACTCTCTAATTCACGGAGGGCCTCAAGACGATTAGCCGGATCCATTTGATACGTTCTACGGTCACCAAATGATGGCGTCGACTCCGCAGCATCTCTAAATGGTCCGTAGAATTTAGAAGCGTATTTAATGCCGTAACTCATAATAGGAATGTGACTATAGCCAGCCTCATCTAGGCCTTGTCTGATTTCACTCACAAAACCGTCCATCATGTTTGATGGTGCAATAATATCCGCACCGGCTTTTGCCTGTGACACGGCAGTCTGTACAAGTAGTGGTAGCGTTGAATCATTATCAACATCTTTAGTTACCGGGTCAATTAAGCCACAGTGACCGTGGTCTGTGTATTCACAAAGACATGTATCTAAGATCACTAACAGCTCAGGGTAATGTTGTTTTGACAGGCGACATGCCTCTTGAACGATACCGTGATCGTGATAGGCACCTGTGCCTTCAGCATCTTTTTCATTCGGAATACCAAAGAAGATAACGCTTTTAATGCCGAGTTTAACCACCTCATCTAACTCTTCTTTTAAGAGATTTAGCGAGATCTGGTAAACACCCTTCATTGAAGGTACTTCTTTTTTTACATCTGGCTTCTCAACAACAAAGATCGGGTAAATCAAATCATTTACTGATAGTGTTGTTTCACGCACCATATCTCTCATGAAGCCACTTTTTCTTAAGCGGCGATGTCTGTCAAAATTCATCACGAATACGCTCCTTAATATAAGTTATCATATGATCTAATGTTTCATGTTCTGGTGTTTCTGCTGGTACTTTGTATTTATCTAAACGTTCTTTGGTCACTGCTCCGATAGCAATGACTGTTGTATCTGTTAAAGCGTCGGCTTCAAGGTCAGTCATCAGTGCTTCGACCGCGGATGGTGATGATAAGGTAAGAAAATCGATATGAGCTAAATGATTACTGATCCACTGAACAGAATCAGTATTCGCCTTCGGATAATACAGGTCGATTTCAGTAACAATCGCACCTTGATCTATCATATAATCCCTTAACTTAGGCCTTTTGTTTAGACTCGCTGGATAGAGGATCTTATCCCCTGGTGAAATGTTAATCTCTTCGATAAAACCTTCTTGAGTATAGACGTCAGGTTCAAAGTCTACCGTAATCCCAGCGTCAGCCAAGGCTTCAGTTGTTTTTTTACCAATTGAAGCAATGCGTCTTACTTTAAGCGAATCCATATAAGGTAAGAGATACTTCACCGAATTCTTACTCGTCATCACCAGTAAATCGTAGTCAGTGTCGAGACACTTCTGATCAAAGTCCAAAGCTTCTGTCGTAATCAGTGGACGGTGAATAATTCTTAAGTCATTCTCATCGAGCTGACAAGACATTTGGGTGACACAGACTGTACTTTTACTGCTCATTGTTCTCGTTAATCATATCAATGATTTCTTTAGCACCGATTTTTTCCATCTCATCAGCAACTAAGTTACCCAGAGTCTCAGGGTCTTCATGGGATTTTTTCACTAGATAACGTTCGTTACCATCTTCAGACATGATTAATCCTGTTAAATATAGTTCCCCATCTTCGACTGTCGCGTAACCGCCAATTGGCACCTGACATGAACCGTCCATACGTTTTAAGAAGGTACGCTCAGCCGTTGTACAAAGTGACGCCTCATCTGAATGAACGCTCTTAAGCATTTCAATTAATTCATGGTCATCTTCACGCACTTCAATGCCTAAAGCACCTTGGGCAATGGCTGGTATGAACTCTTCAGGTTCAAAGTATTCAGTGACCACATCATCACTCCAACCCATACGTTTAAGACCGGCTGCAGCGAGTAGAATGGCATCGTACTCGCCATTTTCCATCTTCTTAATTCTCGTATCGATGTTTCCTCTTACCCAGTTGACTGTAATATCATCACGCATCGCTTTTAATTGCGCACCACGTCTGAGTGAAGATGTCCCCACTACACTACCAGGTTTTAAGTTTTTAAATGTAACCTTATCATTCGATAAATAAGCATCTCTCATGTCCTCACGTTCAGGGACACAAGCAATCGTAAAGCCTTCTGGTAGCTCACTCGGAACATCTTTTAGGCTGTGGATGGCCATATCGATTTCCTTGTTTTCTAAGGCAGCTTCAATCTCTTTAACGAAGAGCCCCTTACCACCGACTTTAGATAATTGAACGTCGACAATTTGGTCACCTTTCGTGACGATTTCTTTAATTTCAATTTCAAGATCCGGGAATTTATCCTGTAATTTTTTAATAAATTGCTTTGATTGTGTCATAGCTAAACCACTACGACGTGAACCGACTACTAGTTTCCTCATAATTTATATGCTCCTTAAATTGACCAAAGATGAAAATCTGAGAACTCCGAAATAACCAGGTAGTTCAACATGACGAGAACAAAGGCTGCTGTACTGTAGACTGCAAACTTGGACGCATCATGATTTAATCGCATCTGTGCGAGAATTATTCCATAAATGACGATGACGACAAATGTACCGATCACCTTTAAGTCAGAAAATACTAGAGGCCCTAGTATCTGTAAGCCCCATACAATTCCTATTATAATACTTATCGTCAGTAAGATAACACCAATAAGGGAAAATCTAACCATTACTTTTTTGGCCGTTTCTATACTGAACAATGAGAAGAAAGTTCTATTGAATTTTTTCGTTTTTAAATTTCGTTCTTGAATTAAATATATGACTGAATGCACCATTGCAATAAAGAACATTACATAGGCTAATAAGGCACTGCCCACATGGACAATTAACAATTCATTCACCACATCTAGTGTCAAGGCTGTAGAACTAAAGTTCAGAGGTGAGAATGTGTAGAAGGTTAATAAGAATGTTGTAATCAATAAGTAAAACATGAACACAAACTCACTTTTCACCCTATAAAGATGTACAATACCGATTAAAATCAACACTAGACTTAAGGTGAAGATACCTTCAGAAAAAGTCAGAATAGGTATTCTTCTTAAGCTAATACCGAGTTGTATCACTGAAATAACATGCAGTACGACAGCAGGTGTCATAACATACAGAGAAGCCTTTCTGACTTGTCGATTTCTAGTAAATAAATCATATGACAGTGCAGAAAGGCTAATGAAATATAGCAGTAAGATAATTTCTTGTATACGGAACATTATGTCCATAAAATTCCACCTTACCAGTTAAGTCTCAATTCTTCTTTACGTGCACGTAACTTTTGTCTTTGTTTTTGGTCAGCTTCTAGACGTTGAGCCTTAACTTCTTCTTCAATATGGAACATCGCTTGAATGTCTTCAAGCTTGTCATCTCTATTTTTATCACCAGCGATTTCTTTAGTGAAGATAATTGGGTCTCTTAACATTTGATTAATGATACTCTTCATATGTTTTGAAACTACAGTACGTTCACGTTCAGACATTTCTGGTAACTTACGTTCTAAGGATTCAAAAGTATCACTGTGTATTTGTAATGCTTTTTTTCGCATTGCTTGAATGACGGGGACCACACCTTGAACTTGTAACCAGTCTTCAAACTCAGCAGTTGAACCGTCAATCATTGCCTTAATTTTTTCTGCTTCTTGTTCTCTTGTTTCAAGATTTGAATCAACGAGTCCTTGTAAATCATCAACGTTGTACATATATACATTGTCACAGCTTTCAATGGCCGGGTCAATGTCTCTAGGCATAGCGATATCAATTAAAATCAGTGGTGAACCGTTGCGGGTTTCATTTACTCGGTCCATCATTTCTTTATCAATTACAAAATCAGTAGAAGATGTGCTTGAGATCACGATATCAGCACTCTTCAATTCTTTTTCTAGATTCGCTAAACTATCCGCTCTACCATTAAATTTCTGACTTAATTTCTCAGCCTTTTCAATTGAACGGTTAATCACAACAAGGTCTTCAATACCGTTAGATGTAAGGTTTAATAGTGATTCTTCAGCCATTTCACCAGCACCGATTACGAGTACCTTACTCTCTTTAACATTTTGGAAGATACGTTTTGCTAATTCCACTGCAGCATAAGACATAGAAACAGCATTCTTAGAAATATCTGTTTCACTGTGTCCACGTTTAGCAACCGTAATCGCTTCTTTAAATAGCTTGTTAAAGATTGTACCTGTCGTATGTTCTTCTTGCGCTCTTAAAAAGGCATCACGAATCTGCCCAAGGATTTGAGTTTCCCCGAGTACGATCGAATCTAAGCCTGCTGTTACATTAAACAAATGTCTAACAGCATCATCTTGAACTTTTAGTTCAGTCATATTTTTAATGCGCTCATAGTCCACACCGAACCAGTCTGCAAGGAATTTTCTCGTATAATAAGCACCCGTATGCTCCTGATCACTTACAACGTAAAGTTCTGTACGGTTACACGTCGATAAAAGCGTCGCTTCTAAGACACTTTTTTGATCTCGTAGTGCATGTAATGCTTCAACGACTTCATTATCTTGAAACGTTACTTTTTCTCTGTCCTCTACACTCGCTTGTTTATAGTTTAAACTTAATGCAATAATATGCACGGTCTTGCCCCCTCAAAACTCTAGTAAAAATGTATATACACAGTTTTACGAATAAATCATCTCACTATTTACAATAATTCTAATCTACCTATATTTCAAGTCTTCTAGATGAAGTTTTCTAAAGATGTCATAATTTCAGGTAGTTTTTCTTTATTTACAGATGAAAATGGAATAATTGTATCCCCATCTTCTAATTCTAGGTCTTCTTTAATAATTTTAATATGTTTTTGCAGACGTGATTTGGCGATCTTATCCGATTTTGTCGCCACAATAACCACAGGTAATTCATAATTCTTCAAGAAGTCATACATTAAAATATCGTCTTGTGTCGGTGGATGACGGAGGTCGATGAGTTGCACGACACAGCTGAGATTTTCTCTCTCAGTGAGGTATTCTTCTATCATTCCGCCCCACTTTTCACGCTCTTTCTTAGACTGCTTGGCATAACCATAACCTGGAACGTCAACAAAGACGAACTTATTATCTGCATTGTAAAAGTTTAAGGTGATTGTCTTACCTGGTTTTGAAGATGTCCTTGCGACATTTTTTCTACCGCATATTGCATTAATAAATGAAGATTTACCAACATTAGAACGACCACTAAGTGCTATTTCTTTGAGTCCAGTTTCTGGATATTGTGCCTTAGACACTGCTGAAATAATGATATCAACATTAGCTGGATTAATTTTCATGTGTTCACTTCCTTTAAAAAAGGCTGTCTATGACGACAGCCTCAAATTATTTATGCACTTTTCTTATCTGATTCAATGGCCTTACCATTTTCATCATATACTTCTGGTTCTTTTTCATCAGTTATCGTTTCTCTAGTGATAACAACTTTCTTGATGTCATCATTAGAAGGTACTTTAAACATAATGTCGACCATGCATTCTTCGATGATTGAACGAAGACCACGAGCCCCAGTTTTTCTTTCAATTGCAAGTTCTGAGATTGCGTTGAGCGCATCCTCTTCAAACTCTAGTTCCACATCATCGATATTCATCATACGAGTGTACTGTTTAACTAAGGCATTTTTAGGCTCAGTAAGAATTGATTTCAATGCTTCAACATCAAGTTCTTCTAAGTTACTAATAATCGGTACACGGCCGATGAATTCAGGAATAAGACCATAAGCTTGTAGGTCATCTGGTCTTACTTTAGCTAAGAGTGCATCCTTATCAGAGAAGTCTTCAGATGCTCCGCCGAAACCAATTACCTTATCACCAAGGCGGCGTTTAATGATATCTTCCATACCATCGAAGGCTCCACCTAAAATAAAGAGGATATTTGTCGTATCAATTTGGATAGACTCTTGGTTAGGGTGCTTACGGCCACCTTGTGGTGGCACACTTGCTGTTGTGCCTTCTAAAATTTTAAGTAAGGCTTGTTGTACACCTTCACCAGAAACATCTCTAGTGATTGATGTGTTTTCACTCTTACGCGCGATTTTATCGATCTCATCGACATAGATAATCCCTTGTTCAGCACGCTCAATGTCAAAGTCAGCAGCTTGAATTAAACGAAGTAGAATGTTTTCAACATCGTCGCCGACGTAACCTGCTTCAGTTAAACTTGTTGCATCTGCGATGGCAAATGGAACGTTTAAAGTACGTGCAAGTGTTTGAGCAAGTAGGGTTTTACCACTACCTGTTGGACCAATTAAAGCAATGTTAGACTTTTGGATTTCCACTTCTTCTTCACTCGCATTGTTGATACGTTTGTAGTGGTTGTAAACGGCCACACTTAAGGCACGTTTCGCGTTAACCTGACCAATAACGTACTCATCTAATGCTTCTAAGATTTCTTGTGGTTTTGGAATGTAGTCGAAGACCGCTGTGTCGTCTAACTTCAATTCCTCTTGTATGATTTCATAGCAGAGTTCAATACATTCGTTACAAATGTACACACCACTACCAGCAATTAACTTTTTGACTTGTTCTTGATCTTTACCGCAGAATGAGCAAGTAAGATCAGTATCGTCTTCGTTAAATTTAAACATTTATATACACCTCATTCTTAAGTTCCAAGTAAATATACTAGAAAAATAGCGGTAAATCAATTGACTTGCACATTGATGAAAAGCTCCACACTAAAGTGCAGAGCTTCTCTTTCTATTTTTATATTAGAATTTACTCAGCTTGTTTACGGTTATCAACTAAGATGTTTAATGCTTTTTGTAGTTTGACATCTTCTTTAATCATAGATGCATCACCTAAAGCTTTTTTAACATCATCAGCTGGCATACCGAATTGTTCTGCAAGACGGTTCACTTCGTTGTCAACATCTTCTTGTGTGATTTCAATGTTTTCATCTTCAGCGATTTGTCTTAGCGTTAAGTTCGTACGAACGCGTTTTAAAGCATCTTCTTTCATTTGCTCACGTAGGGCGTTTTCATCTTGACCAGACAGTTGAGTGTATAGTTCAAGGTTTAAGCCTTGTTGTGAAAGATTAGCTTCAAATTCTTGTAGCATACGATCAGTTTCAGTATCTACCATTGCATCAGGTACATCAATTTCAGCGTTGTCAGCAGCTTGTGCAACTAAGCTTTCTTTTAATGTTACTTCAGCATTTTCTTCTTTTTGTTTTTGAACTTGTTCTTTAAGTTCAGCTTTTAATTCGTCAACTGTGTTTGCGTCACGACCTTCTAATTCGCTCACAAATTCATCAGTTAATTCTGGTGTTTCTTTTTGTTTAAGTGCGCTGACTTTAACTTGGAAGACAGCTTCTTTACCAGCTAACTCTTCAGCATGGTATTCTTCAGGGAAAGTCACGGTAACGTCTTTCTCTTCACCGATTTCCATACCTACCATTTGCTCTTCAAAGCCAGGGATAAATGAGTTAGAACCGATTTCTAGTTCGTAATCGTGTGCGTGTCCACCTTCGAAAGCCTCACCATCAACGAAACCGTGGAAGTCGATTGTCGCGATATCACCATTCTCAACAGTACCTTCTTCTTTAACTACTAAATCAGAGTACTCAGTTAAGATGTGATCGATTTGGTGGTCAACTTCTTCGTCAGTTACTTCAGTGTCGATTTCTTCACCTTCAAGACCTTTGTATTCACCTAATTTAACTTCAGGTTCAACTGTAACTGTCGCTTTAAGAATAACGTCTTGACCTTTTTCGATTTGCTCTACATCTACATCTGGTTGAGCAACTGGGTTAATTCCAGCTTCTTCAACAGCTTTAGTGTAGTGTTCAGGTAGAAGAATATCTAAAGCATCTTGGTAAAGTGATTCTACACCAAAACGTTTTTCGAACATTTGACGTGGTACTTTACCTTTTCTGAAACCAGGGATAGAGATATCCTTGGATACTTTTTTAAATGCTGCATCTAAAGCAGTGTCTAATTCTTCACTAGGAATCGTGATTGTTAAAATTCCTTCATTTCCTTCTTGCTTTTCCCATGTTTGAGACATAATACAATTTCCTCCATCAAGTCGTTATTTTCAATTAACCAGTATATTATAACATATACTTAAGTTGTTTCAAATCATTGAATTACTGCTCATTTTCAAGCATAAATCTATCAATTTTTTCAATCCACTCTATCGCCTTTTGCTCTGCCTGTTCTACACTCTCTTGACCAAGCATTTCCTGTAGATATTGCGCGTAAGCAAGCGCCAGTTCGTGGTTTGTGAATTTTGGTTTAATCGGATAGATATATAAGAGATGTCCATACAGCATGTTTTCTGCTGCATCCTTAATAGATGGATTTGTGGCATCCAATATATCATATAGTTCGTCTAAAACTTCATTCACCAAGTAAAAATCTTCTAAGCTCGGTAGTTTCGCTGGTACGACAGTGGTTGAAATATTAAATTTCTTAACTTTCAGCTTATCATTGTCGTTTATGCTCCGCAAATATAAGAGCATTTGAGTGTAGACCATCGGCTCAGTTTCGGTTTTTATCTCGTCTAAGATTAAAGATTTATATGAGATATCAGTAAGTTCAGTAATATCCTCTAAAAACTCAATCTTATCGATGAAATCATAACCTTGATATTCTTTTTTTGTTACCTTATCTCTTTTGACAGGCTCACGGTAGAAGACATTTAATTCATGACGCGCATGACCGAGACGCTGTTGAACTAAGAGTCTAAACTCATGTGGTAAGTCTTCCTTTAAAAGCTGTTCACAATACTGAATAACCTCTTGGAATCGTCCCATACCTGTCAGTGCCTCTAGCATGAAATCCATGTGAGTTTCATAATTTCCTAAGCCGCGGTTCATTCTCATAAGTGCATGATCAATGACACTGTGATAAGCATCTAAGTTTAATAGCGCCTCATAATATAACTCTTCTAAGTAATCACTAGGCTCTGTCAATTCAATATATTTCCGATAAGTTTGGACGTACTGATTATCTTCACCTTGATCAAAATAGGACTTTAAATCACGCTCGAACTTTGAAATAAAACGTTTGTGTGTCGATATCTTATTGTCCATAGGCATCACGTATAATTAATTCACTCCATGATTCATATGGAGACATCGTTTCCAACAAATCATTTTCTACCCAGTTCAATTCAATCGTATCCGCCTCTTTGTTGACGATTTTTTCCTTATCCACTTCAACTTTTAAAACTAACCCAATATGGACCTTGCCTACTTCGTTATCATCATCGTTGATTAAACCGTGAATTTCAATGTTTTTTACATCCTGTTCAGTTAAACCAACCTCTTCGTTTAACTCACGTGACGCGTTAATGCGAAGTTTATCTTCAATAGTAGAAACATCTTCAACATCGTTCATATGGCCACCAACACCAATCGATAACAAGCCGTGCAGTCTCTCTTCACCGCCACCCGTTAAGCGTTTGTAGACAAGCGTTTCGCCTTGATTGGCAATAATACAATAGCTGATCAACTGCTTGTAAGACGGATCCTCTTCCATATCCCCGCGGCGTTTTACTTGGAATTCTGAGAACTGTTTAACGATATTCTTATAACGATTATCATCCTTAGAGATAAAACCATTAAACGCATTTTCCTCGTTATCAAATAAAGTATTTCTATTTACGACTAGTATTTGTTCATCAAATTTACTCATGATAAGTCTCCTCACAGTTGAATCATAATGAATATATTTTTCATCATTTTCGACAATTATAATAACACAATTCAATATTGCTTACGAGCTATATACAATAACACTAATGTCGTAAAAAGTCACACCCCTATTGCGATTGTTATGAGTTTAGGTATTTATCGAGATCCTCTTGGAGACCCTTGTAGGTGATTTGGATTGATTCTTTGTATTGGTCGTCATGTATAATGACTGTCCGTTTGTCATATGTGTGTCTCGTACTTTTGCACCAAAACTTGGTGTAGCAGAAGATCCGGTGTGTGGATCAGGGCACTGTCATCTCGTACCGTTATGGGCACATAAATTAGGAAAGAAATATATTGTAGCTTATCAAGCATCAAAATGCGGTGGGACATTAGTTTGTACTTATTATGAAGATACTGTTGAAATTTCAGGTCAGGCTCAGCTATTCTCAACCTCAATACTAAACATATAAAGATAAGCCCTTGAAGTTTTACTTCAAGGGCTTATCTAACTATGAATAAGAAAGCTTTTCATCCGCTTCTCTCTTAATGCCTCTAAATCCAAAATGAATAATAGCCAGTGTGATTAACTGTGACAATGTCTTAAATACTAATTGACCGAGCATTGCATATGGCACTTGCTCCCAAGTTAGGATGCCTGTAAACAATGGTGATAGTCCAATTAAAATAAACACAACACTATCAACGAGTCCACCTAATATTCCAGATAGCATAATTCTGTTGTAGAAGCTAAGTTTAAATCTTGTAAAGATTTCTGTATCAACCACTTCTGATAAAACAAATGACAAACTTGATGCAATCGTGATTGGTAACATATCTCCGTAAAATATGGACATCAGTATGGATATACCTAATCCAATAGCAATGATGTAATATGTTTTTCTTCGTCCAAATTGTAGTTGTACTAAGTCTCTAAAGACGAATGTCAGTCCTACGAAAACTGTCCCCCACGGTATGATGAATATACCTAAAACTAATGGTGCAAAATAAGCGGTAATAAAGTTAGCAATAACGATTGCTAATATATAGAGTATTGGCCTTAACATATTGTCCCTCGCTTCTAGATGTATATATTTAATAAACATTCATTATATATTATATTGTGAATTACAAAAAGGTGAGGATACATTTCTACAATTTTGTAGATAGTCATCCTCAAACTTCTCCTACTAATTATATTTCACATGCCCAGCCGTCTTTATCTCTATCCATTTTAAGTTGGTAAGCTGGATCAGAACTAGATACCCCTTCCGGATATACTGTTCTTAGTTCATCACAATTGTTAAAGAACTGTCCGCCACCAGTCTCTGCTGGTGGTGCCGTTGTCGCGTTATTTGTCGTCGATTCACTATAACTCGGACTACTTTCTATAGCAGGTTCACTAACGATTTCTTCTTTACTTTCTGAGTTAAACCCTTCTCCATCTTCATTGACATAGCCTGATATGGACCAAATACCAATTTGCTGATCTTTGGCAATTTGTTCAGCAGCTCTAAATTCGTCTAAATATTTTTGTTGTTCATAAATGTAACCGACTCTTGCCAATCCTTCTTCTAGCAGAACTTCATGAACATTAGTATCCCCAACATATAAATAAACTAATTCTCGATCATAATGATCCGTCTTTGCACCTTCATCATACTCTATATATAATTGCTCATCTGAGTTGAGTAGTTCAGTCAGTCTAGCTGAAGCTTCTGGACCAAATGGTTCAACGGGTTTATTTGGATGCACCGTTTCAGGTGTATCAATCAACAATAATCTTAATTTCAATTCTTCATTTTGTTCATTTAGTACGTTTACTGTGTCACCATCCACTACCCTATAAAGAGTGACAGGAATTAAACCTTCTTTACTTGCCTCTTTTTCAGCTTTTTCCTCTTCAAGTCGTTTCTTTTCTTCCTGCTCTTTTGCTTTTTTCTCAGCGGCTAATCGTTCTTGTTCTTCTTTTTCAGCCTTTTCTTTCTCGGCTTTCTGTGCCTTTTCCTTTGCAAGCTGTTCTTCTTTCTCTTTTTGCTCACGCTCAGCTTTTTCTTTAGCTGCGAGTGCTTCAGCTTCTTCCTTTTCTTTCTCTTCTAATTCTCGTTGTCTTTCTTGTTCATCATCACTATCTTCTTGTGTTACTTCATCATCGACAGCTTCTATATTCTCTACTTTTTCACCAGCTGTTGATTCACTTGAAGAAGTTTCGATTGAGTCGTCTGTCACACCAAAGAATATGAATAATGTGACTAACAGAATTAAACTATTGCGGTTAATTCTCTTAAAATTATTTTGTTTTTGCTTATTCTTTTGACGTCTAGCAGTAAGTAGACTCGTTATGTAACTGATTAAAACAAATAGTAATAAAGCTAACCAAAAATCTTGCATTCCTACGCTTGATGAAATCAAAGTGATCAATAATAGGAAAATAATACTAAAACTAATGCAAAAAATAGATGCACCTAACATCAACTTTTTGTCATCTCTAAGTTGACCATTTTCCTTATATGGCTCTTTGTTTTCATACAATGTAGCCAGATACACGCCATAAACCACATATGAAATAATAAAACTTAGTACCGCTAAAAACAGAAAAAATCCTAACAATCTGCTCCCTCATTTTCAATATAATGTATATTATTATACCATTGAAAATGTATTTAGAAAACGAAATATTCATGTAGATTTAGATTAATAGTGTAAATTTAGGTAATTAAATTTTGGAGATAAATTAGTATAATATATTTATTTTCTCCTCATTAACATAACTATTGAAATCAATGAAGTAATCATTTTGCCAGTTCTGTGTTCGCATAGCAGTTTTATTTAATTCATCTTCCCATGAAGGATATACTCTCATGGCCATTTTACCTTTAATATTATCCTTACTAATTATTTGTTTTTCTAGTAGCACCTCTCTAGGAAAAATGAATTGTCCTTTTTTATCTTGATCCAATACTGTCACTATTAACTTTTCAGGGGTTTCTTCCCAAGTATATGGTCGATTCTTGTTATTCTTATCCTTCGTCCAAAATACTACAAAGTAACCTTTTTTATTTTCTGTCTTTTTAGCCATTCTGTTTCTATATTTTTGTTCCCCAATATAAAAATTACAGCTTTCATATTCAGTATTAAATGGTTCAGTTTCAATCGTATTTATTTCTGGTAATCCCACTGTCTCTATAATTTTTTTCGTAAATAATACAGATTCAAACATTATTTCATAACTCCTTCTAATGGTCATTTATATATATTAACCACACTCATCATACATCAAAATCAAGATATTAAATCATACATTCATCACAATTCTTTGTATTTCAAAAGAAAAACAGGACGTTTTTATACGCCCTGTTAGAAATAGTATATTTAATTTTTAACCGCTACCCAAATTTCACTATAAGCGACATTTTTATTATCTTCATTAAATTTAGTGAAAGAAAACATCGGTATATCAGCTAAATCATATTCTGATTCTGGTAGCCATTCTGAATAAATTTTTGCGTAAGTGTCTTGTAGAACTTTTGGAAATTCACCTTCATTTTCAAAGACGATCCACTTACTTTTATCGATATTAATGGCATCAAGCTGATCGCTTATATTATCTACTGTCGTCAAGACACCGATCATATGAGTTAGATCGCCTTCTTCTTTGATAAAATCTTCATCTGCATCATAAGAAACATTCACCACTTCTTTCGGTTCAATGTTCTGTACATCATGCATTTCTTTCCTTTGTGACTCCGTAATACTCTGTGCTAATTTTTCTATTTCCTCATTAACACCCTCATATTGCATAGGTACGCGTTTTTGAACACCCACTATTTTAAATGCAGGTTGCTCCACAATTCTCGTTTTCATGTCTGTTCCTCCTTTTGTACTTATTGAAAAGGAAAGCTTAGGAAATGAAATTAAAACTTGTTCCTCAGCTATTTGAGAAGGCAGATACCCACTCCAGGATTTAAAAGCTCTTGTAAACCCATCAACTGAGTAGCTATATTTAGTTGCTACACTTGTTACTGCTTCATTGTTTAATAAATCAATGTTTGCAAAATGCAGTTTTCTCTTCTTTATATATTCAGATAAACTCATGCCACTAAGAAAAATGAATAATTTTTTATAATGCTGTCCGGGCAATCCCACAAAATTTGAAATCTCATTCAAACTTAAATTGGATGTTAAATTCTCATCTATAAATTCAATAGAATCATTCAGCTGCTTTAATATCATTTCCATCACCTTCTTTCTATATATTACTCATATATAATTGGTATCACTCGACATTACTTATATATATTTTATCGTATTATATTACAAATTTAATATTCAACTTTCATTACAAATAATTAACTGGGATAGAAATATAATTTGCAATATGACCGAATTTAAAAATCTCAAATATATTAACACTGTTACCTGTCGATCTTTACCATATACATCATTAAAACACGTCTTAAATAGTATAATGAGTTTTGATTCATAATTCTTGAAAAAATAATAATATAGTCATACAAAATAATACTTAAAAACCTATCAGTCACATAGTAATAACTTTTTGATTAGAGAACATTTTTCTTCATAAATTTTTTATATAACTAGCGATCGATACCTACGTACTGAAATATTCAGATTTATGATATCTGCATCCAAATTTTCAAAAATATTTACCTTCAGAAATATTAAGAATTTATTTAGATATTTATTGAAATAAACTTTTTCTTAGCATTCGTAATATTCGAGTAATATAATCGCTATTTTTGTTACTTACATTTAACCGAACATAAGTTCTATTTAACTACATATAGTGTTATAATATTATTAGAATATACTAGATGTAGTACTTAAAAATATTGAGATGATATTATGACAAAAAGAAAAAACGTTAAAGTTATTAGAGAATCTAAATCTGGTAGAAACAAACATTTTAAAAGTTCTACTGCTAATATGAATAGAAAAGAATTTGTTAGTCGTATTGAGAGAGGATATTATCCCGAATATCATGTTCGAAAAGTAAACGGTATAAAGACCCCAGTTTCAAATCCCGATAAATCTAAACGTAATAATTTAGGTTAATACCTGAAATACTATATCTAGTATCCTCTCTATTCATGACATTTTACTTGAATTGCATAAAAGACGGAAGGTGGTGATAATAATGCCTAAAAAATACAGAGCAGGTAACAAATCTGATATGAAGAAATTTATGAAAGATATTGAGAAAACTATGAAAAATAAAGCTGAGAACTCTGCAATGAACAAAAACTTCACACTGCTATGCCCTAATTGTAAAACTCAGAAAGAAATCTCTTTCAAAAATGGTAAAGGGATTTGTTCTAAATGTAAGACAGAAATAAACCTAGACCTAAAATGGGGATAGACTTTTGAATTTATAAATAACTTTTCATCTTTGACCGATCTACTAATATTGGTTCTAAAAATACGGTTGATGGCCCATAAGTCATTAATCGTATTCTTCTATAATAATGTGTAAAACTAAATCAAATGTTCTTGTAAAATAGCCAATAAAACTAAAAGCTTTATTGATCCCTATGAACTTTTCACATCAAATTCAGTCTAAATTAAGAGAACACAATTTAAGTTTTACAAATCTAATTTTAAAAAAAGTAGTCTATAAATGTATCAAATATTTTTTCAATGCTACTAATCTCATCTATACACACTAAATTAAATAATCATTGCACCATCCCATATTGATAAATGGACCGGTAACAGGGAATCAATGAAAACATTAAAAGTGTTTGAATCCGTGACATTTGTTAATCGTAATTTTGTGCATTTCAGAGATTAAATATCATTATTGACACGATTCTATCAACAAGAATCAAAAACTGCCTAACTTGCAAAATCAAGCTAGGCAGTTAGGCAAAATGTTTCATCAACACTAGTTGAAGTAATTTGTTGGTTTAATACTATCCCTCTTTAGAGATTGTAGAAACTTTGAAATATATCAAAGTTTCTAAGGTAAAATTGCATTGATAACTATTTATTCAGTGCTATCTTTATCCAATTCTCTAAGGCTTTAAGAGCATCGGAATCAGCTAGTTTTACTTCTGCCCTCAGATAATCAAAATCAATCTCTTCATATGCCATGGCAATTAAAAGCACGCCATACTGTTCGTTATCTGCATATTCATAATCCAATACCCTATCGTACAGAATACTTTCTAATGATTGAACATAAATATATTTGTTATTTTCCGTTTCAATTTTTGTTACACCATCATAATCTTCCGGCTCCAGTGCATTGTCAACAATATCTACTGCTACATTCAATCGTTCATGTATAAAAACCCTACTTTATTTTTTAAAACCAATTTCTAACAAATTATCTTCTATAATGTTGTAAGCAGAAGTCACCAAATCGATATCATCTGTAGTATATTGACTCTCAGTATAAATCTCTAAAGAAAGACCACCAACTATAATTGGCATGTCACTCTGTTTAACTTTACCTTCCAATAGTGAGGTAATAATCGATGCCACTTTAATCATACAATCAAATAATTTTTCATCCTCAGCTATATTATCTAAATCAACTTTTGCCTCACTTATGCTGTAGGTCATATTCTCTCTCCTGCAGCTCTTCGAGAATTCTTTGTTTCTCTGGATTATTTCGTGGTTTATCGAATGCACGCATTCCCGGGTAGTAGCTAGGATTAACACGTTTGGCTGCTTGAAGTCCACGCTCTCTTCTTTCTGCATTTCTTTTACGTATATCTGACAGTTTTGCAGTTTTCACCAAAATCCCTCCACTCTCTTTTATATCAGCTTATGTAACTAATTATACAACAGGTCAATAATTAATGAAAATTTACAGGAGTAATTTTATAAATCAAAAAACCCTTACGTCCACTAAGGGCGTAAGGGTTTTCTGATTTATAATTAGTGTCCTGGGAGGGATTATTCTTTCCCACCATATCAACGTTTCTAAGGCTAGATTGACATAATATTGACATGGAGTTTATTTCTTGAATTGTTTCTTCTATATCTTTCATTCTATTCATAAAAATTCATATGTGGCTTTTCTTCTTTATAATAATCTAACCTATCTTGTAATGTACCTGTATGTAGTTCTAACTTGTGTCCATCTGGATCAGTGAAGTATATTGATTTTTTATCTCTTGTATTTCTTTTACGTCCTTCTAAAATATTCACATTGTTATCTTTTAACCATTGGTGCCATTCATCAAATTCACTTTCTTCAATAGTAAAAGCCATATGAGTATACGAGTATTGGATTTCATTTCTAGGTATATCTTTTTCTTCATTTAATGCTAACCATAAGCCACCTAATATGAAATAGGCTGTTTTATCACTCTCTACTAAAATTTTTGCCTTTAAAATGTCTTTATAAAAGATAATAGATTGATTAATATCTGATACAGAATATGTAACGTGATTAATTGATTGAATCATTAAAAGCCTCTACTTTCTTCATTAATATTTATCATTTCATTCTTTTAATTTATAGAACATTCTAACATAAATGAATATATAATGATCAAGCCACCTCTTCCCAGGTGGCTTTTGTTCATGTACACTATTTTTGTATATTTTACAATTCCCACTTATGGTAGGGACTCTCCAATTTAAACGTCAGGTTTTTCTGTTACCTGCCAACTGGTAAGCCCTTATGTCTTACATTAGTATCAAGTTTTAAAGTAACTTGCAACTTAGCTATAAACCGAGTAGATAAATAGCTTGATCGTTTACATCTTCATTATACAACATTTGCTCATATAAACGAATTTTAAAGAATTCGATAAATTAGGTGAATTTCAATTTCTGCGTTGACCTTTACGTTACGTCAGCCTCTATAATCAATTTATGAGGAGGTGATAAAAATGGAATTTTATCAAATGCCAATGTTTAACAAAGTACTGGTAAAAGATATGGAGAAGTCGGAGAAATGGTATGAGAAAACACTCGGTTTTAAAAGTGTCTTTAAATTTAGAAACGACAAAAACGAAGTGCTTATGAATCATTTAAGACTTGAGAAATATCAGGACTTAATGCTAATTTCTAGTGCTGATTTTGAAGTTGGTAATTCAATATATTTAAATATATTAATCAACGACATTGAAGATAAAGCACAAAGTATTTCACAGAAATTTATTGTGTCTCAATTAGAGGAGAAACCATGGAATGCAAAAGAAATGACTGTTAAAGATCCTGACGGGCATTTAATCACACTTACACAATCAAATATTAGTGATACTGATTTTGAAAAGCTGATGAATCAAACCTCAAAAGAATATTAAAGTTTTAATTGTAACAGATGAATTAGTAAAGACCTGTCTGAGTAGGCAGGTCTTTTTATATCCAATCATACCTTCTAACCTCGTATATATGCTTAAACTCTACATATATTAAGTTAGCCCCTTTACTCACTGTAACCACTCTACTCCAGTCGTCTATATGCTCTACCTTGCACTCGATCTGGTGCTCATAACCACCACTCCAGTAACGCAATACAACATTACAGTCTAATAAGTTACGTAGCTTCAACTCTAACTCCTGCATTAAGTCCTCGGTTAATGAAGGTTCTGGCATGTGGAGTTGTGACTCAATCATCTTGTCTACATTCTCATACTGCTCAGGCATGGTCGCAAATGGTGCCCACTTTACCATAGTTCTACCTTGTGGAATGTTACTGTTCAGCTCAGATTGTGGGAACTCACGATAGTCCATATAATCACCTCTTGAGTAATTATATCGAACGTATGTTCTATGTGTAAAGATAAAAAATAAGCCTCCGAAGAGGCTTACCAATAAGGGTCACGTACTTAACATACGCTTAGAATCTTTTCGACCTACTTACTGTTAAAACGGACATCATGCCGTTAATTAAATAATATCACTCTTTTGTATTTTTATCAATTTTCTATCTTTCTTCTTCTGGTTTTAGGACTATTATATACTGCCTTATCTGGAAGTTTTAAGCAATATTTTGTTTTTAAGTATTCTGACCCGCACTTAGGATTATCCTTAAATCTTTTGTATTTTGTATTAGCTATCAAATCTGCTAACTGAATCATCCTGTCATCTTTTGAATCTAGATATTTTACTTTGAACTGCGATAATATGTATGGCATAAAATCCCAATAAAATTGCTGACTATAAAATTCACCCAGTTTTGACCAATACTTGTTTAAATAATGTTCAAAATCTACCAATCCTGCTTCACTATTAAACACTTCATTATCTATCCTTAAATGCACCACATCTTCTTTTGTGAATGTTTCTTTTCTAAAGACTTTTTCAATCATTCTTCTGATTAAATATTGTTTATGCCTTTTAACAGATGCTGGATCTTTGAAGTTCACGAATTTTAATTCACTATTTTTTGTCATAACAAAATACTGTTTTATCCCATCAATTTCACCGAGGATTTGGAGTAACTTTTTTCTATCTTTACCACTTAAATGGAAACCTTTAATTTCGCCTTTAATTTTTCTTTTTCTACAGAATGCGTTTACCTTGTTTTTTGCTTCTTGAATCGCATCAGGACCATCTACATACAAGCATCCATATATAAAATATTCATGTCTTTCGTTATTAGATAATTGACCTGAATCGTCAATAAAAATAAATTTATCCATCTCACTACAGCTCCTTACATATAATTTAATGTATATGTAAAAAATTTGTAAGACGGAACATGTATTCTGTTGTTTAGATACAGAAACAAAAATAACCCCTCTTCCTAAATGACTCAGGTTAAATATTATCTATAATCTCTCTTTTGTTATAATAACAATCGAATAATTATTGGGAGGAATACAGATGAACGCTACTGAATTTCAACAATGGGTGGAAGAATATTATAAAAGTCGTGGATGGTCAGATCTAGATATTTTTATAAGAATTGGCTTTCTTGCTGAAGAAACCGGAGAAGTTGCTAGAGCCATCCGCTCTTTAGAAATCGGTCGAGATCGACCGGATGAAGAGAAAGAGTCCTACGCAGAAAATAGAAACGAATTAATTGGAGAGCTTGGTGATGTCCTCGCGAATGTATCTGTAATCGCAAATAAATACGATATTTCTTTAGAAGAAGTGTTCAAAGCTCATACTGATAAGTTAAATGATAGATATTCAATAAATTAAATTATGTATAACCGCCAGGCGATGAGCTCCGGCGGTTTTTATGGTTGTTCAAGCCATATATTGTATCTGCATAGAAATGTTTTTAAAATAGGGTAATCGGAAAATAGTGTGGAATTTTTTATCTGAACCCCTCTTTTTACTATTCCCCCCCCGTTAACTTAACAAGGATTTACTTTTTAACGAATAAAAGCTAAGTCATCATTGGC
>NZ_SIRQ01000003.1:543752-720170 GCF_011634875.1 Jeotgalicoccus sp. S0W5
CCTTAGTTTAGCAAAAATCTACCAGCTATAATGTTTTTCCACACGATAATCCGAATACCCTTAAAATACTTGTGTAATGTGTTTGTTTAACTAAATGTACCCCAGTCTTTACCAACTTCGCCAGTTTTACTATTCCATGTTTTCACTGGAATATACTTACGTTTACCACTTACCGTGTAACCTAACCAAATGTGACCGTCCTGACGAACAATCTCGTCATAGTTACACTTCCAACCAGGATTCGCCCAACCACCTTCAGGTGCTGATCTAAATGGACTGCCAAAGCGACTCATAACTCTAGTGCTACCGTTTTTCCATGTGCCTTTTTTCTTCATATACTGTGTACCATATTTATTTTTCTTCCAGCCACCAGTATTCACTAATTCCTTCTTGCTTGCCGGTTTAGCAGATGGCTTACTAGCCACTGTACCTTTATTTAACGCATTGAGATGTGCTTGTACACGGTTTCTGAATGCTTGATAAGTGCCTGTAGCGTGCATCTTGTGTGGACAGTCTTTGCCTGACCAGTCATAGTGTCTTTTCAGTCTATCCATTCCCCAACCGTATTGTTTAAGCACGTGAGCGATATATAGTGCTGCGTTTTCCTCTGCCGCTTTATATCTGGCTGATTTAGAGCCTGAATATCCATTATCCATTGAGTAACAAATTTCGATACCGATTGAACGCATATTCCCATTACCCATACCATCCCCTGAGTGCCAGGCTGTGCGATTAAACGGGATAAGTTGTACTGCTTCTTTATCGTCAATAGCTACATGATAGCTCACTTTCGCTAGATATCCATCATATCGGCGACCAATTATTACTCGTAATGCGTAACTCTTAATTAGTATTATACTTATGCGTTTTGCGTAAGTCAACACTTTTATTACGCTTTTTGAAAAATATATTTCTCTATACGCATTAAAACGCTACAATAAGAGTAAATTCACATATGAAAGAGTGTTAAATATGGATGTTAATCGTTTGATTTCTTTAAGAGAAGGTAAAGGGTGGTCTAAGACAGAAGCTGCTAGACGTTTGAACATTGCCAATAGCACATATTCTGGTTATGAGTACGGTCATCGTAAGCCTGACAATGAGATGCTAGTGAAGATATCCGAACTCTACGATGTGACTACAGATTATTTATTAGGTAAAACTGATAGTGAAAACTTTTCATCTGACGACTTCGACTCCTTCATGTTCGACAACAAAGAAGCATTCGATAGCCTACCAGATGATGTGAAGAAAGAATTGATCCGTGAGATTAATGAGAAGATTGAGTTCTTGAAGTATAAGCAGAATAAAGATAAGTAGGTGTTTGTATGGATTGGAAAAAGTTTTCTAAAGGTGAAACCACACAAAAGAATGAAAAAGTTTCTTTTAAAGAAGTTCGTGAATACGAAAAGAATAAACGTGTAGAAAACAAGAAAGAACCATTAAATAAACACGGATTTGATAACCCTACCGACGTAACTAAACACTCTTACCAATCACAGAATATGATGGCTTCGTTCGATAAATTTTATAATGCTTTTGGTATGTTGACATTCAATATGGAAAAGCAAGCCACATTCAATTACTACAACAATCAACTTAAACAATCATTTATGTTAGCTGCACAGAACGATGAATTGATTAAGCAGAACGATAAAATAATTGAACAAAATGATGAAATCATCAACCTATTAAGCCAAATAGCTGATAAGTAACAACCAACTGACCATTGGTTTTATACAGTGGTCAGTAATTTTTTAAACTTTAAACCGAACATATGTTCTAAAATAAAGGGGTTTTGACATGAGAATCGAACAGAAAGTTAATGACATCGTGGATTTATCCATATTAGATGTACACGATCTGAATATAGAACACCTAGCGTACATGTTTGATGTACACATACTGTATAACCACCAATCCAACTTTTATGTACAGAAGGCAAGCGTAGACATTATCGGGCTTAAATTCGATAAAAAGCATGAGATGTTCAAAGCATTCTGCCATGAAGCAGGACACATGTTTTTACACGCCACACATCAACACAATATGCCTAGAGCATACAACGAGTACCAAGAAGCAGAAGCTGAAAAG
The DNA here is from genome assembly GCF_011634875.1 of Jeotgalicoccus sp. S0W5. NCBI lineage: Bacteria > Bacillati > Bacillota > Bacilli > Caryophanales > Staphylococcaceae > Jeotgalicoccus > Jeotgalicoccus sp. S0W5. The sequence continues at coordinate 545,847 of NZ_SIRQ01000003.1, forward strand.
TTTGGACTACTCCTACAGATGCCAGAAAAGCTAATCACCAAAAATAGACTCTATCAGGCAACGGATTTAATGGCGTATTTTGGCGTTTGTGAGGACGTTGCACTTAAAAGGATAGATATGCTAGTCAATCATTCTAAAGTCTCTGGAATACAGTTTTAGGAGGGATACAATGGAACCGAAGAAGATAAATGGTAAGTGGGGATTTGATTTTTCATATAAAAACAAACGGTATAGACAGCAAGGTTTTGCGACTAAGAAAGAAGCTAAAATGGTTATAGAAAAGATACTAGAAAATCCTATTAAACAACAAAATAAATATGCTCATCTAAACTTCGCTCAATACTTTACCTTGTGGGTAGAAACGTATAAAGAGAAGTACGTCACTCATAAAACCTATTTGAGATACTTTAATGCTCTTAGAAAGTTCCTACTCTACTTTGGTGATAATGTACGTCCTAATGATGTCACACAACGTGAATATCAAGAGTATATTAATCAACTAGGCGAACAATATACATTAGGTACCATGAAGAAAGATCATCAAGCAATCAGAGAATGTTATGAGCAGGCAGTCTACGATGGAATCGCAAAACGTAATCCTACATTTAATGCTCGTTTAGAAAGTGAGATTGAAGATATGCCTGGACATGTTAAGTTTATGGAAGATTTTGAGTACGAGAAGTTAAAAGAAGTCATTAAAGAAATGAATACACCAAGCGGATTATTTTTATTCATCTTACATGTCACAGGTGCTAGATTTGGTGAAGTAAGTAATCTAAGATATGAAGATTTTGATTTTGAAAAGGAAACGATATTTATACGTGGTGGTAAAACGATAAATGCTAAGCGCACAGTGGAATTATCATATGAAGATAGCAAATATATTAAAGAACAAATAGAAGCTCTTAAAATCAATTTAAATGGCACATTCCTCAAACGATCTAACACTGCTATTAAACAGCACTTTAGAAAAGCATTAGACAATGGTGACATCAAAGGACATAAAGTCCTACACTCTCTCAGACATACACACATTACCTACTTAATCGATAAAGGTGTCGATGATGAACATGTATCAAAACGTGTTGGACATGCGAACATAAATATTACACGTGAATTCTATGGACATCGTTTTAATAGTTCAAAAGAACAATCAGAAAGTGTCGTTAAAGATATCCTAAATTCTATAGAAAATAATGATACCCCATAAGGGTATGTGTTTCGTTGGCAGAATATTGACATCTATATTCACTTTTAATCACTTTAAATCACATGACGAAAAAATAAAAACCCTATTAAATCAACGATTAACGATGATTAATAGGGTTTAAAAAAGTATTCAGACGTCCTGGGAGGGATTCGAACCCCCGACCGATGGCTTAGAAGGCCATTGCTCTATCCTGCTGAGCTACCAGGACACGACTTAATTAACACAAGTTCTATTATAATCAAAGTGCATAGTGAAAGTCAATGCATTTTTTGATTTTTTGTAACCAATGTTAATTTTTCGTTAACCAGTCTCTTTTCATCATACGATATTGGACTAAATCGTGAAAGTGATCATACAAAAATTCATATTCTTTCAACAGTGCTTCTTCTTCAAAGCCTAATCGCTCAGGAATTTTACGACTCTTTACATTTTCTACTCCTGCAGAGATTTCTACTCTATGAAGCTCGAGTTGTTTAAAGCCATAATCCACGAGTCCTCTTACGGCACGTGTCATGATACCTTGCCCATTATAGCCTTCGGCTAACCAATAACCTATGGCACCTCTTTTATTCAATAGATCGATTGTATTGAAGCCACACATACCGACGAGATGACCTTCTAGGTACACACCTAAGGTCATCGACTGGTTGGCATCATTCGACTCTATCCAAGCCTGAATCGTCTTCTTATAGCTTTCTGCTTCGGTAACATAATCTACCCAAGGCAACCATTCTCTTAGTTGTTCTCGGTTCTTATCTACAAGATCAAACATGGTCTGATATTCACGTACTTTTAGCTGTCTCAGCATTAACGTTTCATCGATTTGTACTTTCATACACTCAATCCTTAGTTGTTTAAGTTAAATTCATCCATCAACTGATGTTTTCTACTATAGTATGACGCAATTTTACTCTCTGTATCAATGACTAAATAACTTTCTGGATACTCGTTACGTGAGGATGAAATACTGCCTGGATTAATGGCAAAGACTCCATTAATCTTCTCTATTTTAGCCACATGTGAGTGTCCATATAAGGCATACTTCGCACCGACTTCTTCTGCTTTAGCTGCAAGTTCATTTCGGTTTGATTTAATGCCATATAAATGTCCATGTGTATAGAACATCGATGTTTCTTCTAAGAGTCCTTCTTTTGGATACGCTGAATCTTTATCTGTGTTACCTGTAACTCTTAAAAATTGCTGCATTTCTTCATCGTCGTATGGAAATTCACTATCCCCTAAATGAATTGCCTCATCTGGTTTTACTGTCTCATACACTTCAGTCAGAATATTTTTTTCACTGTGATTATCACTAATGACTAATACTCTCATCGAACTCAACCTCTCATTTCTTTAGCTTTTCAAATACTGCTTCATCATTTATTAATTTTTCTAAAGCTTTTCCTCTATGACTTATCTTCCCTTTTTCTTCAGAATTAATCTCACCAAGGTAAATCCCATCTAAAGTTTTAAAGAGTGGATCGTAACCAAAGCCACCTTCACCATGTGCTTCTGTTAGAATTTCACCTAGGAGTGTGCCTTCGTAGGTACGAGTTTCTTCTCCTGGAATCGTTAAGGCTAAAACACAAGTAAAGTAAGCGGCTCTATTTTCTACACCTGATAATTCATTAAGTAGCTTTTCATTGTTTTTCTGGTCGTTGCCATGTTCACCTGAATAGCGTGCAGAATAGACGCCTGGACGGCCGTCTAGGGCTTCAACTGATAGTCCTGAGTCATCACTAATAACCGGTAGATTTAAGGCTTTTGCGGCTGCTTCACTTTTTAATACCGCATTTTCTCTAAATGTCACGCCGGTTTCTTCGACATCAAAATTCGGTAAAATTTCTTTGATCCCGACAACTTCATAGTCAGAAAAAATTGCTTTAAAGTCATTGATCTTACCTTGGTTTCCACTCGCAATCACAATTTTACTCATATTCGTTCTCCTCACTTAGCCATATATATTTTATTTTATAATCTATATCTTTGATCCAACTTGTTAGAATGGTTTCAAAAGTGTAATTTTCCCCATGAATAAAAAATTGATGCACAGGTTGATGTTTTTCTGAGATCAACAAATCCTGGCGATACATTTGGTTTAAGGCAATATTGACAGTCTCAAAGCCTGCATCGACAATTTCTTTTTTGCCATCGAAAAATTTATCGATTTCACGTTCGATTAAAGGAAAGTGTGTACAGCCTAAAATTACAGTATCTGCTCTTGTATCTTTATAAGCTTTAAGTGACTGTTCAATCACTTCTTGAGTAAGCTTGTGATTTTTATAGTCTCCACTTTCGATTAAGGTCACAAATTCAGGACAGGCGAGACTATGCACTGTGACTTCACTATCAAAGTCAAAAATTGCCTTTTCATACTCACCTGATTTTACTGTGCCTTCTGTCGCTAAGAGGAGTATTTCACTGTTCTTACTCTTCCTGACTGCACCGAGTGCACCAGGGGTAATTACACCATAGAGTGGGATGTCCACCTCTTTTTGCAGTTCTGGCATGACTGCAGCTGTAGCAGTGTTACATGCAATGATAATTGCTTTGACACCTTGTTCTATTAAAAATTGAACAGCCGCTTTAGTATGTCTATACACAGCGGCTGTGTCTTTTGGTCCGTATGGACAGTTAATTGTATCAGCGAAGTAGTAGATTGTCTCCGAAGGCAAAGCGTGCATGACTTCACTCGCTACGGTTAATCCACCGACGCCTGAATCCATAATGCCAATCGGTTTAATCATTAATATATCGCTCACTTTCTTGTAAAACCTCTTCTAAAACAACAGGTAAGATTGCTTTTTTGTCCTCACTTAAGTCACCTGTAATTTTAGAAATGTATTCCACTCGCTTATCGATCACTAATTGAATCAGTGTTCGCCCACGTTCTTCCATACTCACTAAGACTAGACGCTTATCTTTTGTAGAGCGCTGACGTTTAACGTAATTTGAGCGTTCTAATTTATCTACGATATCAGTTGTTGTTGAGTGCGCTAAATACAACCTATTCGACAGCTCACCAATAGTAATCCCTTCCTTATCTCCAACCCATTGCAGTGCAATAAATTGAAGTGGAGAGATTTCGTGATCCTTTAAAATCTCACGACCATTTGCCCTCACTCTAGCAGCAATGTAGCGTAAGGATTTTTCTATTGAAATAATCTCAGCTTCTCCGTACATAATTTCTAGTCCCCTTATGTGTCATTATTAATATAATAACAAAACAAGGCGTCTAAGCCAATCAGTTCAATACTTATCCAATCCACAAAGGTAAAAAGCTCACTACTTTTAGCACGGTCAAAACTAACCGTAGCTGTTAAATAGTGAGCTTATTTTAACCTTCAATCCAACCGTAAACTTAGTTTACTTGGTGGTCTGAACCAAAGAATGATTTAAACATATGGAAAGTAGTTTCACGTTGCATTGAAGCGATTGAAGTCGTTAAAGGAATCCCTTTAGGACAAGCTTCAACACAGTTCTGTGCCATACCACATTCAGCAATACCACCTGTACCCATTAGAGCATCTAGGCGTTCGTTTTTAGTCATACTACCTGTTGGGTGTAGGTTAAATAATCTAACTTGTGAAATTGGTGCTGCACCCATGAATTTAGATTTACTATTAACGTTTGGACATACTTCTAAACATACACCACATGACATACATTTAGAGAGTTCATAAGCAACCTGGCGTTTTTTCTCAGGCATTCTTGGTCCTGGACCAAGGTCGTATGTACCATCGATTGGTACCCAAGCTTTCACACGTTTTAAGTTATCGAACATAAATGAACGATCGACTTGTAAATCTCTGATTACTGGGAAAGTACTCATTGGCTCTAATTTAATCGGTTGTTCGAACTGATCAATTAGTGCTGTACATGATTGACGGGCACTGCCGTTAATCACCATAGAACACGCACCGCAGACTTCCTCAAGACAGCTTGAGTCCCAAGTAACCGCAGTTGTTTTTTGCCCCTTAGCATTAACTGGGTTTCTTTGAATTTCCATTAAGGCACTGATCACGTTCATATTCGGGCGATATGGAATTTCAAACTCTTCCCAATAGCTTGATGCTTCTTGGTTTTCTTGACGCTTTATGCTTAACTTAATTGTTTTTGTATCAGTTGCATTACTCATTTTCAGCCATCCCTTTCTTAATGTTTAGTAGAATAGTCACGGATACGTGGTGGAATTAAACTTACGTCCACATCTTCGTATTCGAACTTAGGCGCATTTGTCGGTCCATCGTATGACGCTTTTGTCGTTTTCAACCATTCTTCATCGTTACGGTCTGGGAATTCAGGTTTAAAGTGAGCCCCACGTGATTCATTACGGTTGTATGCACCAATCGTAATCACTCGAGCCAAGACTAACATGTTCCATAGCTGACGTGTAAAGAAAGCAGCTTGGTTCGACCATTTTTGAGTGTCATTAATATTGATGTTTTTGTAACGTTCCATCAATTCAACGATTTTCTTATCAGTTTCAAGCAATTTGTCGTTGTGACGTACAACAGTTACATTCGCTGTCATAATTTCACCGAGTTCCTTATGGATTACATATGCATTCTCTGTACCGTCCATCGCTAGGATGTTGTCGAATTTCTCCTGCTCTACCTGAGCGTGTTTTTCATATAATGACTCATCTAAGTCTTCATAAGACTTATCTAGACCGTTAACGTATTCAATCGCTTTTGGTCCAGCAACCATACCACCGTAAATTGCAGATAGTAATGAGTTCGCACCCAGGCGGTTACCACCGTGTTGTGAATAATCACATTCACCTGCAGCAAATAAACCAGGTACTGAAGTCATTTGATCGTAGTCAACATATAAACCACCCATAGAGTAGTGCACTGCTGGGAAGATCTTCATTGGTACCTTTCTTGGGTCATCACCAGTGAATTTCTCATAGATTTCTATGATACCACCAAGTTTGACATCCAGTTCATGTGGGTCCTTGTGAGAAAGGTCTAGGTATACCATGTTTTCACCGTTAATACCTAACTTCTGATTCACGCACACATCAAAGATTTCACGTGTCGCAATATCACGTGGCACTAGGTTACCGTAATCCGGGTATTTTTCCTCTAGGAAGTACCAAGGCTTACCGTCTTTATAGGTCCAAACACGACCACCTTCACCACGTGCCGATTCACTCATCAGACGTAACTTGTCGTCACCAGGAATGGCAGTTGGGTGAATTTGGATGAACTCACCATTCGCATAGACTGCACCTTGCTGATAAACGATCGATGCTGCAGAACCTGTATTGATCATAGAGTTTGTTGATTTACCGAAGATAATTCCTGGTCCACCAGTTGCCATGATAACTGCATCTGCTTTAAAGGTTTTAATCTCTCCAGATGTAATCTCCTGGGCAGTAATACCACGTGCTTTCCCTTCATCGTCGATAACGACACCAAGGAATTCCCAACCTTCGTATTTATCTACCTGTCCTTTAACTTCATAACTTCTCACTTGCTCATCTAGCGCGTACAGTAATTGCTGACCTGTTGTTGCACCAGCATAAGCTGTACGGTGGTGAAGCGTTCCACCAAAACGTCTAAAGTCTAAAAGTCCTTCAGATGTTCTGTTAAACATTACACCCATACGGTCAAGTAAGTGAATAATTTTCGGTGCTGCTTCTGTCATCGCTTTAACTGGAGGCTGGTTCGCTAAAAAGTCTCCACCGTAAACGGTATCATCGAAGTGAATAAGCGGTGAGTCACCTTCACCCTTCGTATTTACCGCACCGTTAATTCCACCTTGTGCGCACACTGAGTGTGATCTTTTAACAGGAACGATTGAGAAAAGATCGATATTCGCTCCTGATTCTGCTGCTTTGATCGTTGCCATTAAACCAGCGAGACCCCCGCCGACAACGATTACTTTATTATCCGCCATTATTTACACTCCTTTTATACAAACGCAAATATTGCCATTAAACCAATTGTGCTGATCACTAAGAATACTAAAATTGCGACGTAAGACATAAGCTGCTGTGATTTGTTAGATTGCGTAATACCCCATGTAATCATGAATGACCATAAACCGTTGGCAAAGTGGAAGACAGTTGCTACCACACCAACAATCCAAAATACTAACCAGAATGGATTGGCAACGACTTCTTCAACCATTTGGAAATTCACTTCTTCACCTAAGAACACTTGGAAACGCGTCTGGTAAACGTGAACTGCAATAAAAATAAATGCAATAACCCCTGAAATTCTTTGCAGAACAAACATCCAGTTTCGGTAAGTGCTATAATGACCAACGTTCATCTTAGCAGTAAATGCGATGTAAATACCGTAAATACCATGGAAAAGTATTGGTAAATAAATGATGAAAATTTCTAGCAAAATAACAAATGGCAGGTTACCCATAATCCCTGCAGCAAAGTTAAAAGCCTCTTCACTGTATGTAGCCGTAAAGTTAACCAACAAGTGCTGGATTAAAAATACGCCCAACGGAATAACTCCAAGTAATGAATGTAATCTGCGAATGTAAAAACCTGAATCCTGATTCGACACAAAAGACCCCCCCTAACTAATTGTCAATAAACTTTACTTATCATTTTACTCTTTGTTAAAAAACAAATCAAGGCGACTTTGGGCATTTGTGTAATATACTTACATTCTTTTAGAATCCTTTATTCACCTAGCTTTTGAGAAATATTCTCAGCTACATTTTTGGGTATTCCGATGGCCATAAAATCCTCTGTATTTTTCTCTTTCATCTTTTTCACAGAACCAAATTCTTTGAGCAATTTTCGTTTTCTAGAGGGGCCGACCCCTTCAATATTATCTAGCTGTGAAGCAATGGTTGTCTTCCGCCTTGTGTTCCTATGGAAAGAAATTGCAAATCTGTGTACTTCATCTTGTATTCTCTGGAGTAAATAGAAACTCTGTGAATTCTTTTTCATCGGTACGACTTCAGCTTGTTCTCCGTATAATAATTCAGCTGTCGAGTGCTTATCATCTTTCCTTAGTCCTGCAACTGGAATGTCTAGGGACAATTCATTTAATAAGACACCTTTAACCGTGTTCATATGGCCAACACCCCCGTCAACGATGATCAAGTCTGGTAGTGGTAAACTTTCTTTTAAGACTCTTGTATACCTTCTTCTCACGACCTCAGCCATTGAAGCATAATCATCCGGACCTTCCACAGTTTTAATCTTATATTTTCTGTAGTCTTTTTTAGAAGGTTTACCGTCTATAAAGGACACCATTACACTGACAGGATCCACACCTTGAATATTGGAGTTATCAAAGGCTTCAATTCTCCTCGGCGTTTCAATATTCATCAGTTCTCCGAGTGTATCAATCGCATGAATCGTACGTGCTTCGTCTCTTTTGATCATTTCGAATTTATTACCGATCGCGATGTTCGCATTTTTACTCGCAAGGTCCACCATTTCTTTTTTGGCACCTCTTTGTGGCGCTTTAACATTAACGGGTAAGGCTTCATTTAACAACTCTACATTGAAGTTTTTAGGAATATGAATTTCCTTAGGCATTAAGTTCGATTTTACATCATAGAAATGAACGATGAATCTAAAGAACTCTTCTTCTATGTCATCGTTTAAAGGAAACATCTCAGCTTTCTTCTCGATGAGTTTACCGCTTCTTATAAAGAGTACTGATACAGACATCCAGCCGTTCTCAACCGCGTAACCGAAACAGTCTCTTGCTGTCATATCATTGGTGAGTACATTTTGTTTTAACATCGTGTTTTCAATATGCCCCATCAGATCACGATATTCTTTAGCCTTTTCAAATTCTAAGGCTTCTGCTGCTGTTTCCATCTTCTCTTGTAATTCTTTCATCACTTCGTCGGTTTCGCCGTTTAAAAAACTCGTGATGCCATCAATCATCTTCTGGTTTTGTTCTTCTGTCACATTGAATACACAAGGGCCGAGACATTGTCCGATGTGATAGTACAGACATAATTTATCTGGCATGACATTGCACTTTCTTAGGGGATAAATTCTGTCTAACAGTTTTTTTGTTTCATGTGCACTGTAGGCATTTGGATAGGGTCCAAAGTATTTACCTGAATTCGGCTTTACGGTCCGTGTCACGACGAGCTTTGGATGCTCTTCTTTTGTAATCTTTATAAAGGGGTAACTCTTATCGTCTTTTAAGAGGATATTGTATCTCGGTAAATGCTTTTTAATCAGAGTGTTTTCTAGGAGCAATGATTCAATTTCTGAGCCTGTAACTATATAGTCGAAGTCTGTAATATCTTGGACGAGACGCATGGTTTTTTCATCATGTGCACCAGAAAAATAAGAACGCACTCTGTTTCTTAAATTTTTCGCCTTACCAACGTATATAATTTCCTGGTCCTTATTTTTCATTAGGTAACAACCAGGTTCAGTCGGCAAAACGGATAGTTTTAGTTTTAATTCGCTCATATAATCCCTTCTTTATATAAAAAAAGCCGCCGAATGGCGACTTATGCGTGTTTTTCAATTAAAGCTGAAAGCTGTTCTTTAGGTTGGAATCCAACTACTTTGTCAACAGGCTCGCCGTCTTTGAAAAGAATTAAAGTTGGAATACTCATTACTTCATACTCACTTGCAGTTGCTTGGTTATCATCAACATTTAATTTAGCAATGTTTGCTTTTCCTTCAACTTCAGGTGCTAATTCTTCTAAAATTGGAGCGATCATTTTACAAGGCCCGCACCATGGTGCCCAAAAATCTACTAGTGTTAATCCACTGCCAACTTCTTCTTTAAAACTTGAATCGTTTACTTCAATAATAGCCATCTAAAACTACCTCCATTTTTATATTGGTTTAAGTATACAACAATTTATTTTCTCACTCAACGGTATTGCTTAGACGAGGAAAACCAAGTACACAATACCGCTTAAAAACATGATTATACCTACGGCTATCAGTATTTTAGCCAGTTTGTACATATCAAAATTATCCATACATTCACCTATTTCATTTCTACAATCGTCACACCAAAACCACCTTCTGAAGGCATCCCACCTCTAAAGGACGCGACCTTGGGATGGCGTCTCAAGTACTGCTGGACACCTTTTTGAAGTGCACCTGTTCCCTTACCATGGATAATTTCTACTTCAGCATAGTTAGAGAGCAAGACTTGATCTAGGTACTGCTCTAATTTAATTAGCGCATCCTCATACCGCTCACCCCGAAGGTCCAATGTTCGATTGACTTGAGTTTTATTTTGACGGATAGTCACTGGTTTTTCAACCTTTTTGGCTTTCCTTTTCTTCACTTCAGACTTATCTAGCTTCATCTTGATAATACCCATTTGAACGGTGACTTCATCATCACTTACATCGATAATTTCACCTTTTTGACCGTAGGTTAATACGTCCACCTCATCACCAACCTCAAGCGTTTCGACTTTTTCATTTCGAATATCTTTCTTAATATCCTTTTGATAATAGGCATCAGATAAGGCTTTTTTCTTATCGATAAGTTCATGTTCTTGAATGCTATCTACACCTAATTCTTTCATCATTTCAAGCTCTTTGATTATTTCTTCTGCTTCTAGTTCTCTTTGTTTAACAATACGATTGGCTTCTTCTTGTGCCTTATCAATCATCTTCTCTTTCATTTGATTGTACTGTTCATATTGATTACGAAGGTCTTGATACAGACGCTCTGATTCTTTTAGTAACTCAGTCGTTTCAATTTCTGAATCACGTACTTTAGAAGTATGACGTTCAAGGGCAGAAATCATCTCATTGACTTCCATATTATCTCGGCCAGTTAAAGTTCTTGCACGTTCAATCACCGTTTCTTCTAAACCGAGTTTAGATGAGATTTCAAAGGCATTTGACTTACCTGGAATCCCCATCAACAATCGATAAGTTGGAGAAAGACTTTCTACGTCAAACTCCATACTCGCATTCAAAACATCTTCACGCGTATAAGAGAAGGATTTAAGCTGTGGGTAGTGCGTTGTCGCTATGACTTTCGCTTGATTAGCCAGTAAGTATTCAATAATACTAATCGCGAGCGCTGCACCTTCTTCTGGATCTGTCCCTGCACCAAGCTCATCAAGGATAACGAGTGAATCACTGTTTACCCGCCTTAAAATATCAGATATGTTCACCATGTGACTCGAAAAGGTTGACAGGGATTGCTCTATAGATTGCTCATCACCAATATCTGCATAGACTTCCTTAAATATCGATATTTCAGAGCCATCCCTAGCAGGTATAGGAATCCCAGCCTGTGCCATTAATACTGACAGACCTGCCGTTTTAATCGTCACCGTTTTACCACCGGTATTGGGTCCAGTAATGATAACTGCTTGTGTCTTTTGATCAATAACGATATCATTCTTAACTGCTGTTTCTGCATCTAAAAGCGGATGATAGGCACTGATGAGTCGAATCGATTGATCATCGATAATCGTCGGCTTAGTCCCTTTAATTGAAGCCCCGTACTTCGCCTTAGTAAAGACCATATCTATATGATGTAAATTTTCATCATGCTGATAAAGTACGTCGGCATAGCCAGCTGTTTCATTCGTTAAGTCACTCAGTATTTTAGTCACTTCAACTTGTTCTTTTTCTTTTAGCTGTGAAATATTATTCGTCAATTCGACAATCGCAGTCGGCTCGACATAAATGGTTTGTCCACTCTGTGATGAGTCATGCACAATCCCTTTAAATTCACTACGATAGTCTACATTAACAGGAATCACATAGCGGCCATTCCGAGTCGTTATTATACTGTCACTTAGTTTTCTTTGGTTCTTTCTGACGATATCATTTAGACGATCTTTAACCTTTTGTTCTTCTGACCCGATTTTACGGCGAATTCTTAAGAGCTCAGAAGAAGCATGATCTAAGACTGCGACTTCATCAACCGTTTCAGTAATTCTCTTGTACAAGACATGAATATCTTCAAGATTTTCAATGTAACCTTTAATATGTTCTAAAAATATTTCATCCTCTTCAAAAGAGCGAATTAAATTTTCTAGCATCTTTTTACGATTTAATATACTTCTAATGCTATTAAATTCACTTACACCTAAAATACTGCCGATTTCCGCTCGCTTGATGTAAGGTTTGATATCACTAATTCCAGCGAGTTCAACGTGACGATGGCGAATCATAGTAGAAGCATCGTCCACTTCTAAAATGTTTCGCTCAATTAAGTCACGGTCTCGCTCAACTATAGAGAAATCAAGCGCTTCGCTTGTCTTTTTAGAGATAGCGAACGTTTTAAGTGTCTCGAGAATTTTATCGAATTCTAAAGTCTTAAATGTTTTTTCATTCATTTATATCACTCTGCTTACCTTTATTAATAAAATCTTTAAATGCCTGACGGTTCATCGTATTGATCACTTGAGACTTATGAACAAAACCTTTTTGTAGGGTCGCAACACCGTACTTCATAAAATCAAAATGGTCTGTGTGATGGGCATCTGTATTCACAGTGAACAGGTTGTCTTTATTAGAAATAACAGCACTCGAAAGATCGAGTCGTTTTGGATTCGCATTTATTTCTAAAACAGTGCCCGTCTTTTTAGCATAGTCAAATAGTGCTTCCATATTAACAGGATAACCCGTTCTTTGACCAATCAGGCGGCCAGTCGGATGGGCAATATGTCTGACGTAAGGATTATCCATCGCATTTTTCAAACGCTTCATAATCTCGTCTTCACTCTGCTGAAAACTAGAATGGATCGCAGCGATAACATAGTCTAGTTGCTTCAATACTTCATCATCATAATCGAGGCGACCATCTGCTAAAATATCCATCTCGATACCACTATACACATCAATATCATCGTATTGCGCGTTAATCTTTTTAATTTCTTCTACTTGAGCTAACAAGCGTGCTTCTGATAGACCATTTGCCACAATCAAACTCTTTGAATGGTCGGTAATGACAATATAGCTATAATTTTTCTCCCTAGCCTTCTCAACCATCTCGACGATGGAATTCGCACCATCACTAGCGATTGTATGCATATGGAGATCACCATTGATATCGTCTTCTGAAATAATTTCACTGATATCAATTTCCGTTTCTTTACCTGTTTCTCTCATACTCGGCGGAATAAAAGGCAGACCGAAATAATCGTAAAATGCCGCTTCAGATTCAAATGTTTTTAGGCCATCTTTAGTTTCCACACCATACTCACTAATCTTCTCGCCACGCGCTTTCGCAATTTGACGCATTTTAACATTGTGGTCTTTTGACCCTGTAAAGTGCTGCAGTGTCGAAATATATTCATCACCTTGAACGAATCTAAAATCCACATTGATCTTATCAAAGTCATGTTCAATCTCAATTGATAATTTCTTGTCACCACGGCTTACGACATCACTCACAAAGTCCGCTTGTAAAATATGGTGGGTAAAGCCCTCAATATCATTTGTCTTAACGATAAAGTCCAAGTCCCTAGACGTCTCTTTTAGGCGTCTTGAACTCCCTGCCATATCGTATTGAACAACCTGGTCCATCTCATCAATCGTCTTTGTAATCAGTGTCTTAAATTTGAGAATCTTATCGATTGGGTAACGCTCAGGTCGACTGATCACGAGATCGATGGATTTTAATATATTCTCTTCAGTTTTATTACCAAAACCTGGCATATTACTAATTTCATTGTTTTGGCAGGCTTTTTTTAATGCTTCTAGACTATCGATACCGAGTGCTTCATGAATTTTTGCAATTCTCTTTGGGCCAAGATTCGGTATTTTTAACATGCGCACTAGACCGTTTGGTACTTTATCTTCCAGTTCTTTTAAGACGGTCGATTGTCCACTTTCAATAAATTCATTGATAACTGCTGAGGTCCCTTTTCCGATGCCTTTAATTGATGAAACATTATCAATTTCTTTCAGTGTCCGTTCATCACTTTCTAGTGCAGCTGCAGCTTTTCTATAAGCTGACACTTTAAAGCTATTTTCAAGGTTTAATTCCATATAGACTGCGATTGTTTCTAAGAGTCTAATCACATCTTTTTTTACCATAGTTTCCTCCAAAAAAAGAGCCATATTTCTATGACTCTACTTGTATCCATTCTATTAACTTATCGGAAATAATAAATGTGTGATCCATTATAAAGTTAGCAAGGCCAGATTCAACAATTGCTTCTTGAACTGGTGCAAATGGTACTGTAGCAACGAAGAACAAGATAACTGCGAGTACGTAAATGACTTCGATTAAACCAATTATACTACCGATGATACTTGTAATTAGACCACCAGAAGCCACTTGTTGGAAGTAATCAAACCCACTGACAATAATCTGAATGATAATCTTACTAATAATAAAGATAATGAAGAAAGCAAACATATAGTAGTAAGCATATTCTTGATTCGCCACGTTTTCTAATACTGGGTTTGGAGCTGCTGTCGATGGATAAGGCATCACCAGGTAAAAACGACTACCGAGTGTTTCATAATTAGTGGCTGCAATAATCACTGCAGCAATGGTGCCAATAAAATGTAAGGATTGTAGGATAATACCTCTACGATACCCTACAATTAACCCAATCAACAGAATGATTAATATTATAAATGTCATAGTTTAGTTCCCTTTTTTAAGCGCGTCCACTTCTCTTTCGAGTGCATCGCATTTTTCTTTTAACTTTATATAATCGTCCATTATATTACAAGCCGTAAGTACTGCTTTTCTAGTTGTATCTAGTCCTGGGCTCATCTTTGCAATCGCTGTAATCTTATCATTAACCTCTTCGGCTATGTGCCTTAAATGTGCCTCGTCCTCAGAGCCTACTAAGGTATAATTCTCGTTGTAAATTCTTACAGATATGCGGTTTTTCTGTTCACTCATTCGACTTCGCCCCCTAATCTTTAGTCATGTCACACACTATTTTAGTTTATTCACATTATACTTATCCTATTTTGTTTATTCAAGACAGAAGAAGTAGAATCGCACTCACTAACCGTGGTCAGTAAGTGCGAAATCATTATTATCTAATTGTATATCCCTTGTCAACGAGCGCATCGATGACTGGTTGATGAAGTGCTTCGACATCCTTATCCGTTAGGGTTTGTTCTCGATCTAAATAAGTTAGATGGAGTGCAATTGATTTTTTACCTTCTTCAATATGCTCACCTTGGTAAACATCAAAAGGATACACATCGATGAGATGTTTCGATGCATTTGATTTCATCGTATCAATGATGGTTTGAACGCTCACTGAATCTTCCACTTCTAAGGCGATATCTCTAGAAATTGATGGGTATTTTGGTAGAAACTCATATAAGATATTTCCGGTCTTGTATGAGAATATTTCTTCTAGATTCAGCTCAAAAACAACCGTTTGACCGAGGTCATGTGCTTCACCATAAGTTGGATGAAGCTCACCAATTAGACCAACGACTTTATTATCTAAAGTAATTTCAGCGCTACGACCTGGGTGTAATTCATCAAAATGACTTGCACTGTGATAATTGACTCGATTACTTAAATTCAGTTTTTCAAAAATTGCTTCAACAATTCCTTTTAAAGTATAGAAATCTGAGGCTTGACCAGGTTTCTCCCATTGCGTCTGGTGATGAACACCAGTCATAAGACCTGCAATTTTCAACACTTCATCAGGGAGCTTATCTTGACCGTTTGTAACAAAGATATTGCCGATTTCAAATATGGCAACATTCTTTTGTTGGCGGTTCACATTATACGTCGCGTTGTCGACTAAGTGTGGAATGAGTGACGTTCTTAATATCGAACGGTCTTCACTCATCGGCATAAGTAATTTTAGGCCTTCTTTAATTTGTGTAAACTCTCCGATTCTATCTTCACTAGTCAGTGCATAATTGATTGCTTCAGAGAGGCCATGAGCGTTGAGTTGGCGTTTAATAACACGTGTTTTTGCTTGCTCATCTGTCAGACGCCCTGGTGTAATCTCACTGTATTTAGGTAGTGAAGATGGTACATTGTCGTAACCATAAATACGTGCGACTTCTTCAGAAATGTCCTCAGGAATTTTTAAATCATCTCGGCGAGATGGGACAATGACTTCAATCATGTCTCCTGTCTTTTTAGCGCCTAGACCAAGTCGCTCTAAAGTATTTAAGATTTCACTCGACGGTAAATCCGTACCGAGACGGTTGTTGATGAAGTCTGAAGATGTTGTGATTACACTGTTCTCGAGATTAAGTACACCATCACTACTGATACCGTTAAGTGTTGTCGCACTCGCATATTTTTCTAAGAGATAAGCGGCTCTATTTAATGCAGCAAGCACAAACTCATGAGAAGGGCCCTTTTCAAAACGTTGAGACGCTTCACTACGAAGGTTAAGGCGGCTACTTGTTTTTCTAACTCTTACGGGATCAAACAGGGCAGATTCAATAACAACGTTAGTTGTCTGATCCGTTACCTCAGTATTTAATCCCCCCATGACACCCGCTAAGGCGATTGGATATTCACCATTAGTGATAACAATATCTTCAGCTGATAAAACTCGCTCTTTACCATCTAATGTAGTGAATTTCTCATTTTCCTCGGCACGTCGTGTCACGATTTCATCTGCTTGAATTCGGTTTTTATCGAACATGTGTAAGGGTTGGCCAAACTCTAAAAGAACATAGTTTGAAATATCAACAACGTTGTTAATTGGTCGAATACCTGCTTTAATTAAACGCACTTGCATCCAGAGTGGCGCCGGTTGAATCACAATGTCTTTAACTTCACGAAGGGCATAAAACGGTACTGCACTAGAGTCTTCGTTCTTCACACTAGTCGTTACTGTTTCATCTGCTTCATTAACACTAATATTCGGTGCTTTTACTTCACCACCGAATAGTGCGCTAGTTTCATAAGCTGCACCAATCATAGATAAGGCGTCCTTACGGTTTGGTGTTAAATCAAAATCAAGGACTTGATCACTTAAATATAATGCTTTTAATGCATCTTCACCTGGTGTTTGTTTAGTGTTAAACATGAAGATACCATGCTTATATTCTTCAGGTACGAATTCTTCTTTAATACCGAGTTCTTGAAGTGAACAAATCATACCCTCTGATTTTTCACCGCGGAGTTTCGCACGTTTAATTTTTACGCCACCAGGTAAACGACCGCCTGGAAGTACAGCAGCAACGTATGAATCTTCCTTGACATTCGGTGCCCCGCAGACAATCTGGACTGTTTCTTCTCCAACATCAACTTGACATAGATTCAGTCTATCTGCCTCTGGATGCGGCTCGACTGATTTGACGTAACCAACAACGAGATTATTAACATCTAATGTATAGTCGTCAATGCTATCGACTTCAATTCCACCGCGTGTAATCGTTTCTGAAAGTTCATCAGTCGATACATTAATGTCTATAAATGTTTCTAACCATTCTCTAGATACTCTCATCTTTTTGACCTCCATCTTCTGTCGGAATAAATTGATCAATGAATCTAAGGTCATTGGTATATAAATGTCTAATATCCTCTATTCCGTATTTTAGCATCGCAACACGGTCTGGACCCATACCAAAAGCAAAGCCTGAATATTCTTTCGAGTCAAAGCCAGCCATCTCTAGAACATTTGGATGAACCATACCGGCACCTAATATTTCAATCCAACCTGTCTTTTTACATACGTTACAACCTGACCCTTTACACTTGAAGCATGAAATATCTACTTCGACACTTGGCTCAGTGAATGGGAAGTAACTCGGACGGAGTCTGACCTCACGGTCTTCACCGAACATTTCCTTAGCGAATAACTCTAAGGTCCCTTTTAAATCTGACAGGTGGATGTTCTTATCCACTACCAAACCTTCGATTTGCGTAAATTGGTGAGAGTGTGTTGCATCATCACTATCACGTCGGTACACTTTACCTGGACAAATTATTTTCACAGGTCCGACGCCATTGCTCGCTTCGAGCGTACGTGCTTGAACGGGTGAAGTATGCGTACGCAGTAATATATCTTCAGATATGTAGAAGCTATCTTGCATATCTCTTGCAGGGTGTGCTTTTGGAAGATTTAGCGCTTCAAAGTTATAGTAATCCTGTTCGACTTCATAGCCTTCTTTAATTTCATAACCTAAACCAATAAAGAAATCTTCAATATCATCGATGATTCGCGTAATCGGATGGGCGCCTCCAATTTCTGTAGAACGACCAGGAAGCGTCACATCAATTGTTTCATTGGCAAGCTTTTCATTGAGAGCCTCAGCTTTTAATTCAGCTTCAAGTTCATCAATTTCACTTTCTATTGAAGTTCTTAATTCATTTACCTTCTGACCATAGGCAGGTTTTTCTTCATTAGAAAGATTTTTCATTTCTTTCATTAATCCAGTCACATGACCTTTTTTACCGAGATATTCAACTTTTAGTTGAGTCAGTTCTTGTCTTGAAGAAACACTTTTTAACTGTTCTTCAAATTCTTTATACAACGTTGACATAGTATCTGTCATTGCCCTTCATCTCCTCATTAAAAAATAAAACTCCGTCCTTATATAAAAGGACGGAGTTCCGTGGTACCACCTAATTTTCTGCATGAAGCAGACACTTAAACGCATCTATATAAGGTGACGCACACCCCATAACTTCATCAATCAGATGAACACTGATTAAAACCGTACATTAATTTTCAGCTCTATTAATGTTCTCTTTGACGGTCTCTATAATCATTTATTTCTGACTTCTACCGAAGTATGTCTATAAAGTTGATACTATAATTATAACTAATTGTGACTTAAAATCAAGATTTAAAGTGATGCATGAGTATGGCACCAGCAATCGCTACATTCAAACTTTCACTGTCACCAGTCATATCAATTTTTGCATTGATGTCCATCAACTCGAGGGCTTCAGAAGATAAGCCGTTGCCTTCATTTCCTAAAACGAGCATGATATCATCATCCGGTTGTTGGAAGCTATCAATGTACACTGCATTGTCTAGCGCTGTACCTATCTTAATCCCTTTAAAGGCCATTGCTGCTTCTGAAACCTCCCGAGTGATAATATTTAAATGAAAATGGCTACCTTGAGCTGCTCTTAGTACTTTAGGATTAAATGGATCTGCAGCTTTTGGTGTTAGAATTATTGTCTTAAAACCAAAAGCATCAGCAGTTCGAATTAAGGTTCCGAGATTACCAGGATCCTGAACATCTTCTAGAAGTAAGACGCGTTTATATGACAAACCAGTCGCTTTACTTTCCTTTAATACTGCAACAATACCAGGTGGTGTATCTAAGGTTGACAGTGACTTCATCACTTCATCGGTCACAAACATCGTGCGTTGATTTGATAAGTCTAAGCCATGTTTAAAGCCGTCAGTAACAATGATTATTTCAATATCAATCTGGCTTTTAAGAGCTTCTTCTACTAGGTGTACTCCTTCAACTAGATACAAGCCTGATTTTTTACGGCCTTGTCTCGTGTTCAGTTTACGGTAGTTTTTTACTTGTTTATTATCCTTTGAGGAGATAACTTCTTTTACCAAATGATTTCGTCCACCTTACTGTCATCGAGTGATTTGACAACTTCCGCAACAAGCTTGACTGCATTTTGGTAGTCCTCACGGTGCATAATAGAGACGTTTGAGTGCATATAACGAAGGGGTACACCGATCGCAACTGATGGTACACCTTCGTTAGACACATGGAAAGAACCCGCATCAGTACCGCCACCTTGGATGACTTGAAGTTGATATGGAATGTCTTTTTCTGCTGCGACTTTTTGAATGTGTTTTCTAAATGGTACGTGGCCAATGTTTGAGCCGTCAAGTAAAAGTAGAAGTGGGCCTTTACCTAAATCACCTGTACCATTCGATGACTTCATTCCTGGTGTATCCATTGCAAGTCCAACATCAACTGCGATCGCAAGGTCAGGCTTTACCTTGTTTGCAGCAACTTTTGCACCACGTAGGCCGACTTCTTCTTGTACTGTCGCACCTGAGACTAAGTTAATATTTAAGTTGTCATCCTTTACAGATTTTAATAAATCAATGGATAGTGCAGTCCCAAAGCGGTTGTCCCAAGCTTTTGCAAGCAGGTAATTTTCATTAGCAAGCTCGGTAAACTCAGTATATGGTGTCACCATATCTCCAAGCTCTACACCCGCTTCTCTTGCTTCTTCTTTTGAAGCGACACCGATATCAATAAACATATCTTTGATTTCAACTGGTTTTTTTCTTTCTTCAGCCGTGAGTACATGTGGGGGTTTTGATCCAATCACACCAGTCAGCTGTTTTCCTTCACCTGTTGTGATAGTCATGCGCTGTGATAACATGACTTGGTTCCACCAGCCACCGACAGGTGAGAATTTTAAGAATCCATTATCATCAATTTCAGTGACCATAAAGCCGATTTCATCTAAGTGGCCACCAACTAAAATCGTCTTAGTACCCGACTCACTACGTTTCTTACCAAAGATTCCACCTAAGTTGTCTTCAATAATTTCATCACTTAAAGGCTCAATATAGGCTTTAACCTTGCCTTTGACTGCTGATTCAAAGCCAGCAATACCATTGACATCTGTTAAATCTTTTAACATTTCAAGTTGTTTATCCATTTAATAATGCTCCTTTTTAATTCCTTATTTGTAGTTTATCATATTTATAAAAGTTATAAGCACCCTGATTAGGGTGCTTATTGTATTTTCCTAGGATTTAGGATAGCCATATTCAGCTTTATTTTCTACTTCATGAACACGTCTATGCCAGAATGTTTCACCTTTAAGGCCATCATTCTCACCTGGTCGATAAATAATCTCACCTTCAAGCTTACCTTGTTTCTTAAGTTTGTATTGCCGCTCGTAGTCCTTGAAGATTGCTAGTGTCGGTTTTTGAAGAATGATGATACCGATGACGTTAATCCAAGCCATCATACCGACCCCGGCATCACCCATCATCCATGCAACATCAGCTGTTGATAGTGTACCGTACACTGCTGACGCAATTAGAGCGACACCTAATACTGGTTTTAACCAAGTCATCTTACCTCTAGTAATATACATAACGTTGGTTTCTGCAATATAGTAGTAGGCCAATATCGTTGTATAACAGAAGAACAGTAAGGCAAAAGCAATAAAGTATGAGCCAAAGCCTATAAAATCAATATTGAATGAATCTTGGCTTGAGAAGGCTTTATCGATACTGGCTTGAGTAAAGGCAACTGTTCCACTGACATCTCGGCTACCATCCGCTGCTTCTTGATATACCCCATTGTCCACTATGAGTCCACCGTTATCATCTGATACGTTGTACATTCCTGTCATTAAAATCATTAAGGCAGTCGCAGTACATACAAATAATGTGTCAATATATACAGAAAATGATTGTACTAACCCTTGTTTAGCTGGGTGAGATACTTCAGTTGCACCAGCAGCGTGTGCGCCTGTACCTTGCCCTGCTTCGTTTGAATATAGACCACGTTTGATACCGATCATAATCATGGCACCAAGTATACCTGCAAACTGTTGTTCTAGGCCAAAAGCACTTCTAAAAATCAATGCAAGTAATGCCGGTACTTCAGAGATGTTCATAATTACAATGATGACAGCTACTATTATGTAAGCAACAGCCATGAACGGTACTAAGATTGTAGCAACATTTGCAATTGACTTGATTCCACCAAAGATAACAGCACCTAATATTAAAGCAATAAATACTCCAATCATCCAATTATCAATTGGAAAAGCGTTGACTGCAGAACTTGCGATTGAATTTGACTGAATCCCAGGTAAGAGAATACCACAAGAAATAACTGTAACCACCGCAAACAACATACCGTATATCTTACCGAACGTACCACCTATCCCCTTTTCTAGATAGTAAGCCGGTCCCCCGCGGTACTGTGCGTCTTCCCTTTGCTTATAAACTTGCGCGAGCGTCGATTCAGCGAAGGCACTACCCGCACCTAAAAATGCTATCAGCCACATCCAGAACACTGCACCCGGACCACCAAGGAAAATTGCTGTTGATACACCAACGATGTTACCTGTACCCACTCGTCCAGCTAGTGTTACAGCGATTGCCTGAAAACTTGAGATTCCTTGATCAGATTTCTCCCCTTTTAACATAAGACGCAACATGTCTTTTAAATATCTCACTTGGAAAAATTTCATTCTAAGCGAGAAATATAGTCCGACGACCACTAATAAGACAGGCAGTGGCCAGCTCCAAACTATATCGTTTAAAAACGATACTATTGTCTCCATAATAAGACTCCCCTTTGTTTCTCCCTTTATTTATATATCAAATTACCTTTCAAATATAGTCCATTTAATCGCTCATGTCTATAGATTTTTCGAAATTTTGTTATCGCTTACAATGTTGATATATAAAGGAATTCTTCAATCACAAGCCTAGTGTACGATTGAGGGATTTCGCGCTTTGGTGGATGGTTGAAATCGTATTTTTCACGAGTTCTCACAAAATCACTGAATTCCACTAAAAATCCCTTGATTTTAAATCAAGGGATCACGCTGATAGTTTTTAATTAATCTAAAGGCAATAAATATAACGATAGCTGTTACGACAATTAAGCCACTATACATGAGCCAAGGGTTAGTTAGCAGGCCTGCCTGCATCATTGCAGCTGTAACATTTGCGAGTGCGTGTAGCAATATCGCAAGTGGGTATAAATACCATTTTCCTTTCATCATGACCGCGCAAAAGACAATGACAGACAGCGCGATGTGTAGACTCATAG
The DNA here is from genome assembly GCF_011634875.1 of Jeotgalicoccus sp. S0W5. Classification (NCBI taxonomy): domain Bacteria; kingdom Bacillati; phylum Bacillota; class Bacilli; order Caryophanales; family Staphylococcaceae; genus Jeotgalicoccus; species Jeotgalicoccus sp. S0W5. The sequence continues at coordinate 568,699 of NZ_SIRQ01000003.1, forward strand.
CGATGATGCGTTCAAAAATTGCTAGTAAATACATATACCATGCTTGGCTATTGATTAATTCCTCTCTTGGAATCGGTATGTCATTTAATAGTGGTGATCCGGAATTCACCATAAAGGCAATAATAATAGAATTCACCATAGCAAGTCCGACGACTAATATAGCTTCAATCCCACCGTGTCCGATACCGTAAGAGATGGCACTGTCGATGTCTTTATACCATTTCTTTGTGATTAAAAAGGCAAGAAATCTTCCTGTTTCTTCAAATATTCCTGCTGCAAGTACACCATATAAAACAAATAGCCATGGTGAATTATCTCTTAAGGACACACTATCATCTACTCCGGGATTGAGTACAATCATATGTAAAATTTGCTCTAATACTAAAGCAAATACGACAAATACTAGAGTCCCTATTAAGATAGGAAGCCACCGTGTTTTAAATTTAAAACGTAATACAAGTATGAAGATAAATGGTAACAGGACCGTAACCAATGCGGTGATGCCCATCATCATTATTTCTGAGTTCTCAATCATATGTATACCTCCATTTAAAAGCATAACAAAAAAGCTCCCAACAATGGGAGCTTAAAATTATATTAGTTTAAAGCTTTTTTAGCTTGTTCTACGATTTCACCAAATGCCTTATCATCTGAAATTGCAATTTCAGAAAGCATTTTTCTGTTGATATCGATGCCAGCAACTTTAAGACCGTTCATTAGACGGCTGTAGCTGATGTCGTGGTTACGTGCAGCAGCGTTGATACGTGAAATCCATAATTTACGGAATTCGCTTTTCTTCTGTTTACGGTCACGGTATGCATACTGACCTGATTTGATGACAGCTTGTTTCGCTGTTCTATATAAAGTGCTCTTCGCACCAAAATAACCTTTTGCTTGTTTTAATACTTTTTTACGTCTTTTACGTGAAGTTAAACCATTTTTTACGCGAGCCATTTCTAACTCCTCCTTTTAATATATTATTTTGCAGATTTAGCTAATAAGTGTACTAAGCGTTTCGCATCAGATTTAGCAACTAATGCAGATTTTCTTAAGTGGCGTTTTTGTTTAGTTGTTTTGTTAGCAAATAAGTGACTTGTGAAAGCTTGTGAACGTTTGAATTTGCCTGTACCAGTTTTCTTAATTCGTTTAGCATAGCCTTTATGAGTCTTCATTTTTGGCATGATAAAACCCTCCGATTATATATTATTTTTTGTCCTGAAATGGTGCAACGACTAGGAACATTGAACGACCTTCCATTTTAGGACGCTGTTCAATCTGACCGTCTTCTTTAAGTGCTTCAGCGAAGCGCTCAAGTACTTTACGACCGATATCCTTGTGCGTAATTGCACGCCCTTTAAAGCGAATTGAAACTTTTACCTTGTCTTCTTTAGCAAGGAATTTTTTTGCATGACCTAATTTCGTATTAAAGTCGTGTTCTTCAATCGTTGGTGATAAGCGAATTTCTTTAAGGTTAATGACCTTTTGTTTTTTACGAGCTTCTTTTTCTTTCTTCTGTTGCTCATACTTATACTTGCCGTAGTCCATGATACGTGCAACTGGTGGTTTAGCATTCGGAGCGACTAAAACAACATCGAGATTTGCTCTCTCTGCGATTTCCATCGCTTCTCTAGTGTCTTTGATTCCCATCTGTGAACCATCAGGACCGATTAAACGAACTTCTTTAGCGCGAATACGGTTATTGATCAGTGTTTGATCTTTAGCTATGTTTAGCACCTCCATAATATTTAACGAACAAAAAAGCGAGTGCATCATCATGCACCCGCTTCAGAAGTAGAGATACAATCGTTATTGCATCTCTTTCCCAATTTACCCAGTCACTCAAGCGTTCAAGGGTGTGAAGCGGGAGCTTCAACTTGTCCGTTTCTTTCAACTCTTAATACTATACACGAAGAGTTTCGGATTGTCAATTTTATTTTTTCAATCTAATTTCATCAACTAGCTGGTATACAAATTCTTCTTTATCGTGTGATTCTTGTTTCTCTTCACCGTACTTACGCACGTTGACTTCAGAGTTGTCTTTCTCTTGGTCGCCGACAACAACTTGATAAGGAATTTTCTTCATCTGAGCGTCTCTAATCTTATAGCCCATCTTCTCATTACGGTCATCAATGTGGACACGGATTCCTTGGCTCTTCATATCATCATAGATTTCTCTAGCATAATCGTAATGAAGATCGACGTTTACTGGAATGATTTCCACTTGATTTGGTGCAAGCCATAAAGGGAAGTTACCTTTATATTCTTCTGTTAAGAAGGCAACAAAGCGTTCCATTGTGGAAACAACACCACGGTGAATTACGACTGGACGATGTTCTTCCCCGTCTTTACCAATGTAAGTCAGGTCAAATCGTTCTGGTAAGAGGAAATCGAGTTGTACAGTTGATAGTGTTTCTTCCTTACCTAGGGCAGTTTTAACTTGGATATCTAGCTTTGGTCCATAGAAGGCCGCTTCACCGACTGCTTCAATGTAAGTCAGACCCATTTCGTCGACCGCTTCTTTTAACATTGCTTCCGCGCGTTGCCACATATCGTCATCGTCGAAGTATTTTTCCTTATCCTCTGGATCTCGGTAACTCAGGCGGAATTTATAATCTTCAATCTTGAAGTCTTTATAAACTTCTTGGATTAACTCAACGACCCTAATAAATTCTTCTTTAATTTGATCTGGGCGAACGAAGACGTGTGCATCATTTAAGACCATACCACGTACACGTTGTAAACCACTCACTGCCCCACTCGCTTCATAGCGATGCATCATACCAAGTTCTGCAATTCTAATTGGCAATTCACGATAAGAGTGACGTTCATTTTTATAAATCATCATATGGTGCGGGCAGTTCATAGGACGGAGCACAAGCTCTTCATTACCCACTTCCATCGGTGGGAACATATCGTCTTGATAGTGATCCCAGTGTCCACTTGTCTTATATAAGTTAGAGTTTGCCATAATCGGTGTGTAGACGTGATTGTAGCCAAGTGACACTTCCTTATCCACAATATAGCGTTCGATTTCACGACGGATTGTCGCCCCATTTGGTAGCCAAAGTGGTAAGCCAGCACCGACAAGTTGGTTGTTCTCAAAGAGTTTCATCTCTTTACCAATCTTACGGTGATCACGTTCACGACGCTCTTCAATTAAGTCCATATAGGCTGATAATTCTTTTTTATCGAAAAATGCTGTCCCGTAAATACGTTGTAGCATCTTGTTATTTGAGTCCCCGCGCCAGTAAGCACCTGCTGTAGAAAGTAACTTAAAGACCTTGATCTTAGAAGTGCGTGGCACATGTACGCCGCGGCACAGGTCTGTAAATTCACCTTGGCTATAGACTGTAACGAGCTCATCTTCAGGAATGGCATCGATGAGTTCTTGTTTATAAGGATCATTTTCAAAGAAAGTTTTTGCTTCATCTCTCGATAAAACTTTACGCTCAATCGGAATGTTCTCATCGACAATACGTTTCATTTCTTTTTCAATTTTAGGAAAGTCTTCTGATGAGATATTTTTATCGATGTCGAAGTCGTAATAGAAACCTTCTTCAATGACTGGACCAACACCGAAATGTACATCACCATAAAGGCGTTTTAGTGCTTGCGCCATAAGGTGTGCAGTAGAATGACGGAGAATTTCTAATCCTTCCTCACTTTTGTTTGTAATCAATTCAACTTCTGCACCCTGTTCTAAGGGGCGTGTCAAATCAAAAAGTTCACCATCCACTTTAGCAGCTAGTGATGCTTTCTTTAATCCAGGACTAATTGATGCGGCAATTTCTTCAGCAGTTACACCAAAATCAAAAGATTTTACATTACCATCTGGAAATCTAATTTCAATTTGTTCAGTCATTTTAATCATCCTTTCAAATTTAAATAAAAAAACGCCCCTATATAAAATATAGGGGCGTTTTTACGCGGTACCACCCTGATTCACATACAACAGTATGCCTCAGCTTGGAGATAACGGTCCAGGCCGGCTTCCGATTAAGGAAACAAAATCAAAGGTAGTAACAATCCGCAGTTTATATGCATGTCTCAGCACATCATACACTCTCTAAAATAAACTTATAAAAATTGTCTTGTCCTTTGGATACATTAATGAAATGTAAGGTTCATTATACACGATTTTTAATGTAAATCAAGCTATGACTGTCTTAAGTTGTCACCAGTAAGTTTCACTTCTTCACACAAGGCACGAATACGCTCAATCATACGGAGTGCCTTAGTCTCTTCTCTGCCATTTGTTTTTGTATAACTATAGCGTCCTTTAAGCTCGTCAATCGCAAAATTAGAACTAATAAAGGTCGGGAGTTGCTCCACCATACGATAGTTTAAAATACTTGTGATTACTTCGTCTCTGGACCAAGCCGTTACATCTTCAGCACCAAGGTCATCGAGGATTAAAACTTCGGCGTTTCTTATAGCTTCATAACGTGCATTTGAAGACCCATCGTTAAATCCAGCTTTTAAGTCTCTTAAAATTTCCGGGACGTAAATCATCATAGAAGAGATGGACTTTTCCTTAAGCTCATTGGCAATACAGCCAAGTATATAAGATTTACCAATACCAAACTCACCATATATATAAAGTCCACGGTAGTCCTCACCACGTGCAATTTTTGCAGCACGTCCAATAGCATTTTCTAAAATTTCACGTCGGTCATCATTTAAGTAAATCGTTTCAAAGGTCGCTTCTCGGACATCACGTGGAATATGAAAACTTTGGATTAGGCTTTCTCTCTTTAGGAATTCTTCGTATTTTTTTCTAACTGGGCATTTTTTATAGACCATATTGAAGCGCCCTTGTCGAATTTCTAAGTTAAAGATATAGCCGTCGGGATGACTCTTACACTTTCCATTTTCAGTAGGTTCGCATTCGTTTTTTTGATTGATATAATGCTTAAGAATCATCAGATCATTTTGGATCATTGAACGCGTGATTTCACCTTCATGTTCATGCATAAATGCCTGCATCTTCGGATGATTGACTACTTCTTCATAGATTCTTTCATTATTTTCAGCTATCTTTTGTGAGTTTTTTAAATAGTTACTTAAGGGTTCCATCGACTCACCTAATTCTCTCTAAATTTTTTAATTAAATCACTAAAACTCTTATCATCTTTTAAAGTTTTTGGTGGTTCATCAGTTTTTTTTGTTTCTGGTTTTCTCTTAGTATTCTCTTTCTTCTCTTTTAACCAAGATGGATCTGTTTCACCTTGAGCAAATCTTTGTTTCTTATATTTAGACTGTTCCTGAACCTTAGCCTCACGAAAGTCCATAATCGATTTATAAGCCTCAGCCGCTGTTCTATAACCTTCTTTTTCCCAGTTTTCAGCAATCGTCATCACATAACGAAGCGGTAGGTCCCCGTCTTTCATTTGAAATGTATACTCTAAGAGCATGTTGATGACTCCATTTTCTAAACCTGTTTTAGTGATCACCTCTGTGACCACTTTAAGATCATTTTCGGAAGGTTTATAATTTCTTAAATCATTAATTCGATCAAGTGGACTTACCTTATCTAAATTTTCCAGATAACCGAGATCGTCATCTTCTACCTGGTCATCAGTCGATGTTTTAAAGGTCGGTACGACTCTACCGTATTCTTTTTGATAATATTTTCTCGCTTCTCGCTTTAACTGTTCTTGGTCAATCCCAAATTGTGGGCTCGTTGACTGCAGTAAAACCTGTTTAAGATCATAGGCATTTAGATTAAATAATTGACTCAGTTGTACAATCAACTTCTTAACATCTTTAGAGAAAAACTGCTTATCTATTCTCGTACCCTTAAGGTGAGTGAACAATACCTCGAAGTCAAAATCATCTAGATCAATAGTCGGTCCACGGCTTTTGTCATTCTGTTTAAAGTTCTCATTTGAAACCCTAAACCCTTCCTGGCTCGTATGGTGAAAAACATCAGTGAACTTTTTAGTCACCTCTGTGTGATCATCTGGTAATGAAGGATATGTCAGTTCTTTCTTTTTACTATTATATTTCTCAGAACCGACCTGACTATAGAGATACATAGACAACATAGGATCCTTAAAGAATTCTTCAGCTGTCAGTGGCTGTTGGAGCCTGTAAATGAAACGGTCTGAATGTGCTTCATTTGAAACGTAAGTTCTAAGCAAACCAATTGCCTCTAGTTTATCAAGATCACCTTCAAAATCAGTTAAGGTCATGGACAATTCATCCATAAATTCTCTATGGAATCTAATATCTAAAGGTTCTGTCTGCCTTGTAGATTGGTGTAAATACATATAGATTGAAAAAGTTGTCGGTCCAATCAGTGGCAAATATATCATACTTAAAATATCGTATTGATCCTCTGACAACCTAAATGATTTATAGACAATAAATTCCGTGTTTGGTTTTAGACGGTCATTAAATTTCATTATCGGTCTTACCCTTTTCAAGATTTTTCACGATATCCATCAACTGATCGATATCTTTAAATTCTCTGTAGACTGATGCAAAGCGAACATACGCGACTTGATCGAGTGTAATGAGTTCGTCTATAACAGATTCACCAATATCATTTGATGAAACTTCTGATTTATTTAAATTTCTTAAAGTTGCTTCTACATTATCAGCACGTTTTTCTATTTCTTCATAGGGAATGGCCCGTTTCTCACAAGCTTTTAAAAGACCATCAAGTACTTTTGCTCGGTCGAACACTTCCCTCGTCCCATCTTTTTTAATTACAATTAAGGGTGACAGTTCCATTCTTTCAAAAGTTGTAAAACGTGCCCCACAGTTGTCACACTCTCGTCGACGGCGAATTGCATTCATCTCATCTGCATGTCTCGAGTCCACAACTTTTGAACTGGTATGTCTGCAATTTGGACATCTCATATGATGTTCACCTCTTTTGATATAAATACTTAACCTATTATAACACTGAAGTACATAAACTTAAAAAGTAAAAAACGATAAACACCGAGCACCTCGGAATTTACCGTTTGTAAGTAATACTTAAGCTTCTACTGTGTAATTTTCTCTAACTGGCATTGCTTCTAGATGCTCACTACCTTTTTCTTTAACACGATTTTCTTTCTTAACATGAGAGTTTTGAAAGGCTTCAGAATTCACCCAAGCATTGAAGTCTTCTATTGTCTTCCAGCCTGTTAAAACAGTGAGTTTTTGTTCATTTTTAATGAGCATGAAGCCAGTAAACCCTTGGTAATTGTCGACGTTTCCTTTACGGTTAGAGAAGCGTTCAATGAGTGTCTCAACACGATCCGGTTTTACGACAAAGTTATTCGTCGCAATGTGACCAGCTTGTGAAATATCACCGTCGTAGATGATGATATCGTAAGTATCATCCTTATAAGTCACACTGGATTCATTAAGTTCGAGTACTGTATTCTGACCGTCTGAATTGATAAGTTTCATGTCTCTACCTCCGTTATTTGTTACTTCTATTATAACAAAAAAAAGAGAGCAGTCTCAGCTGCTCTCCCATGTCGAATTTGTTAAATATCTTTAGCAATCATTTCAGCAAGTTCAACACATCTCACTGAGTAGCCCCACTCATTATCGTACCATGAAAGTACTTTAACTTTGTTACCATTCATAACCATTGTAAGGTCAGCGTCAACAATTGAGCTACGTGGATCTGTATTGAAATCTCTAGATACTAATGGTTGTTCACTTACACCAAGAATACCTTTCATTTGATCTGATTCATGTTTTTTGAATACTTCATTGACTTCTTCTTTAGTGACCTCTTTTTTAAGATCTACAACTAGGTCAACAAGTGATACGTTTGGTACAGGTACACGAAGTGCCATACCATCTAATTTACCTTCAAGTTCAGGTAAAACAAGTGCAGTTGCTTTTGCAGCACCTGTTGATGTTGGAATAATATTCTCTGCAGCTGAACGCGCACGACGTAAGTCCTTGTGCGGGTTATCGAGATTTTGTTGGTCATTTGTATAAGCGTGAACTGTTGTCACGAGACCATTGTCGATTCCAAACTCATCGTTCAATACTTTAGCAACTGGTGCTAAACAGTTCGTCGTACATGAAGCATTTGAGAAAACATCATATGATGACGTATCTAAAGTCGCACAGTTTACACCGCGTACGAGTGTTTGTACGTTACCACCTTTAGATGGTCCTGTAAGTAAGACTTTTTTAGCACCCGCAGTAATATGTGCTTGTGCTTTGTCTCCATGGTTAAATACACCTGTTGCTTCAATAACAACATCGATGCCAAGATCTTTCCATGGTAAGTTTTCAGGATTGCGGTCACTTGTAACAATGACTTCTTTACCACCAACAAGTAAGTTGTCGCCTGAAACTTCAACATGCTTGTCCCATTTACCATGAGTTGAATCGTAGTTAATAAGATGTGCCATAGTACTTGCAGGGTGTGTCGCGTTAACTGCAACAAGTTCAAGTTCTTCAGATTCGCTAACGATTCTGAAGACCATTCTACCAATTCTACCTAAACCATTAATTGCAACTTTTTTCATCACTAGAGCTCCTTTAAAAGTTCATTTTTCATAAATAGTATAACACATTTAAAGCTATCATTGAACGCGTTTTCACATAGTTTTTAATGTCTCTAAAAATTTATTAACCTGTTCATACAACTCATCAAGTGTACCGTTGTTGTCAAAGACGATATCACTTTTACTCGCCTTATCACATAAAGGCATCTGACTATCAATTCTTGAGACCGCATCGGAGCGGTTGAGATTATTTCTCTCACTTAGACGCTCAATTTGAACTTCTCGGTCCACGTAAACCGTTAGGATAAGATCGCATCGTGAATCGAGACCATTTTCAAATAAGAGTGGAATATCTAAAAAGACATGACCTTTTTCTTTAAATTTCTTTTCGTCACTATTCATCATCTGACGAATTAAAGGATGTACAATGGCATTTAATTTCTTCCGCTTTCCCTCATCATTAAAGATGATGTTACCAAGTTTTTTTCGGTTTAAATTCCCTGACTCATCGACGATATCTTCACCAAATTCTTCAATGATTTCGGGAATTGCAGGCCCATTTTTTTCAGTTGTCTTTCTGGAGTAAACGTCAGCATCAAGCACAGTAAATCCTTGATCTTTTAAGTAGTTACTGACCGTCGTTTTACCGCTCGCAATGCCGCCAGTTAAGCCAATTACTTTATACATTTCGGTCACCTCTGACAAGTTGTGCAATAGTATGTGTTTCTAGTATTGATCACTTTCGTTTTTAAAGGGTGACCAAGCGGACAAGTGTCTCGCCCGTACACCTTGAAACTGTGCTGCATTTCACCTTTTCCACCTGTAACACTGCGGTAGTCAGAAATCGTTGAACCCCCGTGTGATAAGGAAAGTTCAAAGACTTCAGTAATTTTATCGAAAAGTTCATTCAGTCGTTTATTTGAAACGTTTTTAACCTTTCTAGTCGGTAAAATATGCGCTAAGTACAGACTTTCAACGGCGTAAATATTACCGACACCTGGAATCACACTACTATCCATAATTGCTGCTTTTATAGCTTTTTCACTAAATCGCTTCGTTCTTAAGGTCTCTATAAAGTGTGCCTGACTAAGTTCATCAGTATACTCTGGTGCCATTCTCATAAATGGAGGAAACTCACTTAACTGATCATGCGTATGCATCTCACCGAATCGTCTAATGTCTGAGTAGATCAATTTTTGTCCGTTATCAAGTGAGAAAATAACTTGAGCATGTTTTTTGAAGTTAATCTCTTGAATATCATCAAGCTGATTCACTACAAAATAGGCACCTGACATTCCCAAATGGCTGACCAGATGGGTCGTCTCATATTCATCTGATAATAAAAAGTACAGATATTTACCACGCCGACCAGTATGAATAATCGTCTTACCTTTTACTTTGTTTATAAAGTGATCTAAGTCCTCTTTAACAATCGTCCGCTTTCCACTCACGTATCCCTTATAAATATACTGAGATAATTCTACATCATTAATCTTTAGACTACGTATGGGGTCTAATTCTCTTTTTACCAATTCAACTTCCGGTAATTCCGGCATTTGCTACACCTACTTTACTTCGTACCAATTTTTACCATAGCCCGCATCCACTTTCAGTGGTACACCAATATCTAAAGCATCTTCCATAATTTCAGTAATTATTGGTATGAATGCTTCAACTTGGTCTTCTGGAATATCAAAGATCAATTCATCGTGGATTTGTAAGAGCAATTCAACATCAAAGTCCTTCGCTGCTTCACTATTAGCAAACTTGACCATTGCAAGTTTAATAATATCAGCAGCTGACCCTTGAATCGGTGAATTCATTGCTGTTCTTTCAGCAAATGACCGCGCGTTAAAATTACGGCTATTTATATCAGGTAAATAGCGGCGTCTGTGTAAGAGCGTCGTTACATAACCATCTCTTTTCGCATCTTGAACCACATCATGCATGAAGGTCTTCACTTCTTTAAATGAATTCAAATATGTCTCAATAAACTGCCCAGCTTCTTTTCTTGTAATACCAAGATTTTGACTCAGTCCATAGTCACTAATGCCGTAAACAATCCCAAAGTTTACTGCTTTAGCATTTCTTCTCATGAGAGGCGTAACATCATCTAAATCAACGCCGTAGACCTCCATGGCAGTCTTCGTATGGATATCAATGTCATTGGTAAAGGCTTCCATCATTGATTCATCTTTAGTAATTGCGGCAAGTACACGCAACTCAATTTGCGAGTAGTCGAGTCCGAGTAAGACATTACCTGCCTGTTTTGGCACAAAGGCTTGTCTAATTTTTCTACCTTCTTCTAAACGAATCGGTATGTTTTGTAGGTTTGGTTCAATACTAGATAAGCGTCCAGTCTGAGCTAAGGTCTGGTTAAAACGCGTATGAATGCGACCGTCCTCAGAAACTTCACTCTGCAGACCAATAACATAGGTAGACTGTAGCTTGGAAATCGTTCTGTAGTGTAAGATGTATTCAATGATTTCATGCTTATCTTGTAGTTGTTCAAGTACATCCACTGCCGTTGAATAACCGGTCTTTGTCTTTTTAATTACAGGTAATTCGAGCTTCTCAAATAGAATAACACCGAGTTGTTTTGGAGAATTAATATTGAAAGTCTCACCAGCAAGTTCATATATTTTAGCTTCAATTTCCTCTAGCTGACCGGCAAGTTCTGCCTCCATTTTTTCTAGGCGCTCTTTTTCTACCTTTATACCTTTTAATTCCATCTGAACTAATACTTTAGATAGCGGAATTTCAAGATCATGCCATAAATCATACATCTCATCAGCTTTTAACTTATCAGTCATTACATTTTTAACTTGATGAATGGCTTGGACCTTATCCGCTAAAAAGTTAAGCGTTTCTTCTTCTGTCGGTGTCTTTTTCTTACGGCCCTTACCGTAGTGGAAGTCATCGCTATTGATAGAAATGTTAAAGTCCGCAACTGTTTCAGCAACATCGATGATTTTCTTAGATGGATTAATGAGAAAACTAGCGAGCATTATGTCTTCGGTAAAGTCCTCAAAATCAATATCTAAGTGATGTAAAAGTGCGATTTGTCTTTTTAAATCATAGGTATTTACGGATTCCCTAGAATGTAAAAACTCAGCCAAAGCTTTGTTATCGATTTCTGAAATAGCTTTTACAAATACATGTTCACCATCTGTAATACTGATAAATTCCGGTTTTAATTTAATATAATTATCACCATGAACTTCTAAAAATACACTGATATCTTTTGAAAAGTCATTAAGATGATCTGTTTCTTTTGCAGTAAAAGCTTCAACTTCATCGACTTCTGTCGCTTCCATATTATCTAAGAGCGAATTGAACTCCATCTCTTTAAACAAGTCATATTTCTCTTCTGAATCTTCATTTTTAAATTTCAGACTTTCAAGGTTAAAGTCAAAAGTCATCTCACGATATATTGTAGCAAGTTCCTTACTTAATAAGGCGATATCTTTGTTGTTGCTTAAATTTTCATTTAACTTTTTAGCAGTGACCTGATCTAAATTTTCTATTACATTTTCAACACTACCGTGTTCTTTCAAGAGTTTGACTGCTGTCTTCTCCCCTACACCTGGCACACCTGGGATATTGTCTGACTTATCTCCCATCAATCCTTTTAAGTCTATGATTTGCTCTGGCTTTAAACCATCATACACTTCCGCAACATGTTCAGGTGTATATACTTCAATGTCCGTGACACCTTTTTTAGTAATGTAAACTTTAGTATGATCAGATGCGAGTTGAGTTAAGTCCTTATCACCTGTTATGACAATCGTTTCAAAGCCTGCTTCATCTGCAAGTTTTGTCCATGAACCAATAATATCATCGGCCTCATAGTCTTCATGTTCAAAACGTTTTATACCATATGCATCAATTAACTTTCTAATCGGCGCAAACTGTTCCCCTAATTCAGGTGGTGTCTTCTGTCTGCCACCCTTATATTCCTCGTATTGCTTATGTCGAAAAGTAGACTTACCGGCATCAAATGCCACTAAGAAATAGTCTGGATTCTCTTCTTTGATTACTTTTTCTAAGAGGCGTGCATAGCCAAATACAGCGTTGGTATGCAAGCCACTTTTATTCGTTAACAGTGGCAAGCCGTAAAATGCACGGAATGCGATACTATTACCGTCCATGAGAATTAATTTCGCCATAATAGTCTCCTTTGAATTGCATTCTTATTTTAAAGTATACCGTTCATTATAGGGTTTAGCCAAATAAAAATACACCTCCTGTATTAAACAAGAGGTGCATTCATAACATCTACTATAAGTAACATATTTATGTTAGTAAAGTATTGGTGAATCTGGACCGAGTGGCATACCAAGTAGGCTCCATACGATCAACATGATTGCCCAGAATACAAAGAAGAAAATTGAGTATGGTAACATCACTGAAATCAATGTACCGATACCGATATTCTTATCGTATTTTTGAGCAAAGGCAATAATAATTGCAAAGTACGTCATCAATGGTGTAATGATGTTTGTACTAGAGTCTGCAACACGATATGCCATCGTCGTCATCTCTGGTGAGTAACCCAATTGCATTAGAATTGGTACGAAGATTGGTGCCATCATAGCCCATTTCGCACTTGCACTACCAATGAACAGGTTAATTAGTGCTGTAATTAACATAAAGCCAACTAAGAGTGGAATACCCGTTAAGTTCATACTTTCTAATAATTCAGCACCGTAAACACCAATTACGATTCCAAGGTTAGATTCTGTGAAGTATGCAACAAACTGACCTGCTGCAAATGCTAAAACGATAAACATACCCATAGACGCCATCGTATCACTCATTTGACCGGCAACGTCCTTATCGTTTTTAATACTCTTCGTTACGATACCGTACACGACACCTGGAACGAAGAAAAGAATCGCAATAATTGGTACAAGTGAACTCATGAATGGTGATTGGATAATCGTATCCATGTAGTTACCTAAGTCATCTGATCCACGCATTGGTGAGTTTGGTAGAACAACTAATAGTAAGGCTAAGGCAAAACTGATAACTACTGATACTCCAGCCCAGATTAAACCTTTTTTCTCAACCGGTTTAAGTGTCTGCATATCATCAGTTTCTTCACCCATTAACTCTTCTTCTTGTTCCTTAGTCATTTTGAATGAACCTAAACGCGGTTCAACAATTCTAGCAGATACAAACCAACCGACTAATGTCAGTAAGAACACACTTAAAGCAATGAAGTACCAGTTCATCGCGACATTAATCGTATCTGCGTATGCTGGATCTATTACTGATGCTGCTGCAACAGTAATTTCTGCGAGCATTACATCTGTACCACTTAAGAGTAAGTTTGCAGAGAATCCTGCAGATACACCGGCGAATGCAGCTGCTAAACCTGCTAGTGGGTGTCTACCTAAAGCAAGGTAGAGTAGTGCACCAAGTGGTGGTAAAACAACATAACCAGCATCAGACGCTACTGACGACATAATACCAGCAAACACTAGACCTGCAGTAATTAAGTTTTTTGGAATCGATAACACAAAACCTTTTAAAGCCGCACCGATTAAACCAGAACGCTCAGCAACACCAATACCAAGCATCGTCATTAATACTACACCAAGCGGTGCGAAATTTATGAAATTATCAGTCATCGTTTCAAATATGTAACTGATACCCTCAGCGTTTAATAAGTTGTTAACAGTAACCGTCTCGTTACCTTCTCCTGGGTGTGTAACAGATACACCTAGGACAGAAAATAATGTCGAAGCGACTAAAGTAAGTAAAGCAAGCAAGATAAATAGAGTCACTGGATGTGGTAATTTATTACCGAGCCACTCGACAAAATCTAGGAATTTCTGAAACAATCCATGCTTCTTGTTTGAATCTTCCACGAGAATAATCCTCCCATTTGATAAAATAAATTAAGGGCTGTCATCCCATGACAGCCCTTTCAAGTATAATATGAAGTTCTATACAATTCAATGAAGATTACATATTTTCAATTAATGCATCACCGAATTCAGAAGTCTTAACTTCTGTTGCGCCGTCCATTAGACGAGCAAAGTCGTAAGTTACAACTTTTTTAGCTATCGTTTTTTCAATGGCGTTGTTCACTAAGTCAGCAGCTTCCTGCCAACCTAAGTGTTCTAACATCAACACACCTGAAAGTAAAACAGATGATGGGTTTACTTTATCTTGTCCAGCATACTTCGGTGCAGTACCGTGAGTCGCTTCAAAGATTGCGTGACCTGATTCATAGTTAATGTTTGCACCAGGTGCAATACCGATACCACCTACCTGTGCAGCAAGTGCATCAGAAATGTAGTCCCCGTTTAAGTTCATTGTTGCAACAACATCGAACTCTTTAGGGCGCGTTAAAATCTGTTGTAAGAAGATGTCGGCAATTGAATCTTTAATGATAATCTTGCCGTCAGCAACCGCTTGGTCTTGAACTTCGTTCGCCTTATCTTTACCTTCTTTTTCTACAATTTCATCATATTCAGCCCAAGTAAATGTCTGATCTTTGAATTCAGTACGTGCGAGTTCATAACCCCAGTTCTTAAATCCGCCTTCTGTGAATTTCATGATGTTACCTTTATGAACAAGTGTAACAGATGGTTTGTTATGCTCAATCGCATAGTTAATAGCAGAACGTACTAAGCGCTCAGTACCTTCTTTTGATACTGGTTTAATTGCGATTGAAGATGATTCTGGGAAACGAATATTTTCAACAGCCATTTCATCTTGTAAGAAGTCGATAACTTTTTTAACTTCTGGCGTACCTTCTTTAAATTCTATACCTGCGTAAATATCTTCAGTATTTTCTCTAAAGATTTGCATATCACAGTGTTCAGGGTGTTTAACCGGAGATGGTACACCACTGTAATGTCTAACTGGTCGTAGACAAGCGAATAAGTCTAACTCCTGACGTAATGTTACGTTTAGAGAACGGAAACCACCACCGATTGGTGTAGTTAACGGTCCTTTAATTGCGATGAGGTACTCATCGATTTTATCTAAAGTTTCTTGAGGTAGCCATTCACCAGTTTGGTCAAATGCCTTTTGTCCAGCAAGTACTTCTGTCCATTCTATTTTCTTTTCACCATTATAAGCTTTTTCAACAGCTGCATCGATTACACGACTTGCTGCTGCCCAGATATCTGGTCCAATTCCATCACCTTCGATGAAAGGTATAATCGGTTCATTTGGTACATTTAATACACCATTTTTAGTTTCAATCTTTTTTCCTGCCATTTTTTTACCCCCGTATCTTATCTGTTTTCGATTGGTTCGTATTTTCTATCTGTATGACCGTTGTATTCCGCACGTGGACGGATTAAACGATTGTTTTCATACTGCTCAAAAATGTGAGCAATCCAACCTGAAGTTCTACTTACCGCAAAGATTGGTGTGAACAATTCATGTTCGATACCTAAAGAGTGGTAAACCGAAGCACTAAAGAAGTCCACATTTGGTAAGAGCCCTTTTTCACGTTCGATAATTTCTGCAATTTTAACTGACATTTCGTAAAGTTCAGGTTCTCCATTTTCTTCAGTAAGACGGCGTGCCATATCCTCTAGATACTTCGCACGTGGGTCACCATCTTTATAAACACGGTGACCAATACCCATAATTTTTTCTTTGTTTGCTAATTTTTCCTCGATATAGTCATCGACCTTATCTAGAGAACCGATTTCCTCAAGCATCGCCATCACTTTCTCATTGGCTCCACCATGCAATGGTCCTTTAAGTGCACCAATTGCACCAGTGACACCTGAGTACATATCTGATAGTGTAGCAACGATGACACGAGCTGCAAATGTTGATGCATTAATTTCATGGTCTGCATGTAATATTAGCGCTTTGTTCATCGCTTCAATTTGTACTTCAGTCGGCTCTTCTCCATTTAACATGTACAAGAAGTTTTTTGCATAACCATAATCCGGATTCGGATCAATTACACCTAACCCTTGACGCGTACGTGCGATAGCCGCAACAATTGAAGGAATCTTCGCTTGAATGCGAATTGCTTTAAGTAAAGTCGCTTCCTCAACTTGTTCTTCTGCACGTTCATCCGTATGAGATAATAATGAAACTGCCGTACGTAAAGCACTCATCGGATGGACTGATTTATCTACAAAAGTTTTGTAGAAGTTTTTTGCATCATCCGTAAGATGTGCATGATTAAACAATTCCTTCTTAAAGTTTGATAACTCTTCAGAATTTGGTAGCTTATCATGCCACAATAAGTAGACAACCTCTTCAAATTCTGCATTTTCTGCTAAATCATCAATTTCATAACCGCAATAAGTCAGCTGTGTGCCGATAATTGAACTGATTCTAGATTCACCAATTACAACACCTTCTAAACCGCTGTTTCCAGTCATAAATCCCCCTCCTATATATGCAACAGAATGTTTAAGGCAAGTATAACAAAATTGTGACAGTTATGATATTCGAGTAATTTCAATCATTTTTGTGAAATAATATTCAAAAATACTCGTCAACACTTATCACTTCTTGTTTTCTATACCCATTATATTTAATTTAACACATCCATAAGTTGAAATTAATTATCTTATAATAATAAATAAGAATAAGTTTATATTTTGAAGTTGTTATTTTGTAGCGGTCCACTGTCAATATCAGAGCGACCCGATACTCAGCTAACAGACCGCTGTCAGTACTACAACGAGCCGATATTTCGCTAGCGGTCCGCTGTCAATACCACAGCGACCCGATACTCTCGATAATCACCTAAACACAAAAAAGGTAGAGCTCAAAAGAGTCCTACCTATCAAATAACCTATTCATTTAAATTTTGTGGAATTTCGATTGCCTCGATGCCGCCAATATTTGTATAATCAGCAGCTGCTTGAATTGTCGCTTCTTCGCCTTCTCCTGTAACGGTCGCTTCTAACTGACTACCGGTAAAGCGTTCTTCTGCATCAAAGTACAACTGCAGTGTCCCATTGACACTGTCAAATGATGATGCAATTTCACTCGTACTTTCGTTTAAAAGTGGTTCTATGGTAGACATATCATCAATGTTGACAGTAATTGCGTAACCTTCTTCTAGACTGCTTAACTCCCCAGCTGGATAGTCAGATAAACTGCTGACTACCGCCTCGTAGCTATTCGCTTCTAATGAATCTGTACTGTCCACTTCGTTTAATTGATTGTTGTCATAAATATAATGTGAACCGTCAATCATGTAGTGAGATGTCACTTGTCCATCATGATCAACCGATAGTTTCATCTCATTTTGATCATCATAATTGATGACACTTTGAAAACTTGTAGTCTCTTCACCTTGTTCTACAGTGAATTCCTGATTCCCAGTGTAAGATAAAACACCTTCACTGTTACTGACGGCATTTTGAATCAGTTGGTCTGCTGTTATCTCACTGTCATTGCCAGCGGATTCTTCTGTTTGTTCAGCATCATTTGCTGATTCATCTTGTTCACTGTTCTCTTGTTCTCCATTATTCCCACCTGCATTACATGCAGCTAAAAGGAACATGCTAAGAAATAATATACTGAGCGTCTTCTTCATCTCTTACACCTCTAATCTTTATAACACGTGTGCATGTCCACTATAGACGACGCTTTGTTCACTATCAAGTGTCACAAGCATTTTATCTTGTAAGACATCAAAGGCATCAGTCGCTCCGACAATAGTTGGTAATTCTAGGTTCAGGCCAACGATTGCACCTTGACTTGTCAGTCCACCTTCTATAGTTACAAGCCCTGCTGCTTTAATTAACAGCGGTGTCATCAATGCATCGACAGATTGAACAACGACAATCTTATCTGTCGTATCTTTCTTCTCTAATTCACTGAAATTACGAGCTGTAACAACTTCTCCTACTGCGCTTTTCGTACCAATACCTTGTGCTTTAATCAATGTATCACCAACGACGTGAAGTTTCATTAAGTTAGTTGTACCTGCTCGACCTGCTGGTACGCCTGCAGTAATAATAATTAAATCACCTTCATTTGCATAACCTTTTTCAAGCGTAGCAGTTACTGAAGTATTTAATAGATCATCTGTATTCTTTTGACCCACCTTAACAATTGGATGCACACCCCATACTAAGTTTAGCTGTCTAGCTACATGATCATAAGGTGTTACCGCAACGATATCTGAATGTGGTCTATATTTCGCAATCATATTTGCTGTGTGACCACTTTCCGTTGCTGCAACAATCGCCTTACAACTTAAGTTTAATGCAGTATGTGCCACAGATACGCCTAAGGCAGTCACCATGTTTGTCTGTGTTGATTTTGTTCGGTCAGATAATAATTTCTTGTAATCTTGTGCTTGTTCAGAGGACTCAGCAATCTTCGCCATTGTCTGTACCGCTTCAACTGGATAATCTCCAGCAGCTGTTTCACCACTTAACATTACAGCATCTGTACCATCGTAAATCGCATTCGCAACATCACTTGCTTCAGCACGTGTACAACGTGGATTGTGTTGCATCGAATCTAACATTTGTGTAGCTGTAATTACTGGTTTACCGACTAGATTACATTTCCTAATCAATTCTTTTTGTTTCATCGGCACTGTTTCCGGTGCAATTTCTACACCTAAGTCCCCACGAGCAACCATGAGACCGTCTGAAATCTTAAGGATTTCATCAATGTTTTCAATGCCTTCTTGGTTTTCAATCTTAGGAATAATTTTAATGTATTCACCTTGATGCGTTTCAAGTAATTCTCTTATTTCTAATACGTCTTGTGGACGACGTACGAAACTTGCAGCAATAAAATCAACGCCTTGTTCGATACCAAACTTAACGTCAGCTTTGTCCTTTTCAGTTAAACCAGGTAAGTTCACACTAACTCCAGGCACGTTTACGCCTTTTTTATTTTTCAAAATACCATTATTTCTTATCGTCGTTGTAATAATACCTTCTTCTTTATTTATACTCTCGACTTGTAGTTCAACTAAGCCATCATCGAGTAAAATAAAGTCGCCAGGCTGAACATCATCAATCAAACCTTCATAAGAAACTGAGAAGCGATCTTTATTACCTAACACTTCAGTCATCGAAACTTCAATTGTTTCACCTTTTACTAGTTCAACTGAACCATTTTCCATACTGTGTGTACGAATTTCTGGACCTTTGGTGTCTAATAAGATCCCGACGGTTTTATCCAGCCTTTTAGCAACTTTACGAATCGTTTCAATACGTGCAAGATGCTCCGCATGGTCACCATGTGAAAAATTCAAACGTGCCACATTCATACCGGCTAAAATAATTTGTTCAAGCTTTTCTTCAGATTCTGAAGCAGGTCCAATTGTACATACGATTTTAGTACTTCTCATTATAGTTTCCCCCTAGATTGATAGTTCTTTTGAAAGCTGATAAATAGAATTATTATAAGATTTTTCATGCTCGTGTACATAGTCGAGTGTGACCGTAGATAGTTGATTGTCCTTGATACAAGTCCCAATTTCACTTTGTCCATTGAGTAGTAACTCTACCGCATATGCACCAAATCGTGAACCGAGTACCCTATCTTTTGCAGAAGGTTTACCACCACGTTGAATATGTCCAAGTACACTTAACCTAGTTTCTATATTAATATACTTTACTAACTCCACGCTACAATATTCTGCAGTCATTACGCCTTCTGCAACAATTATTAAGGAATGTTTCTTACCTCGGTCGAGCCCTGCCTGTATTCTGTCCGCCACATCAGACATCTTCGTATTTCTTTCAGGTATAAAAATTGTTTCAGCTCCCGCTGCTAATCCAGCATTTAAGGCAAGTTCTCCAGAATCTCTTCCCATCACTTCAACAATAAAGGTCCGTTCATGACTCGTGGCAGTATCACGGATTTTATCGATCATGTCTACAATGGTGTTTAATGCCGTATCATAACCTATTGTTTCATTTGTACCGGGAATGTCGTTATCAATTGTTCCAGGAATGCCAATGACCTTGATGCCATAGTCTGAAAGTACACTTGCACCTCTGTAAGACCCGTCACCACCAATGACAACAACGCCTTCAATACCAAAATCCTTTAGATTTTGAACCGCCTTTTGTTGTCCTTCAACTGTCTTAAAGGCTTCAGACCGGGCTGAATATAAGACCGTACCACCTCTATGTATAATATCGCCTACATCACCCAGTGACATCTCCTTTATATCCCCATTGATTAAGCCTTGATATCCATGAGATACGCCGTAGACCTTAAGACCTTCATAGATGCTTTTTCTCACCACAGCACGGATGGCTGCATTCATACCAGGTGCGTCTCCACCACTTGTTAATACTGCAATCTTCTTCAATAGAATCACCCATTTCTTAGTCATCTTAAACATAGCACAGACCTTAAGTGTGGTCTATTCTTAAGAATATAAAATTAAAAATCCATACGTTAAATGTTAGAGCTTCTTATACTCAAACTTAATAACGTACGGATTATTAATAAAATCGACTCATTATTCTTCGTATTGACCAATTGCCATATATTTTTCGAATCTTTGATTTACAAGGTGTTCACCATCGAGTTGTGTCAATTCTTCTAGGGCATTTTTCAGTACTTTCTCAGTTTCATTGAACACAAAAGTCTTATCGTTATGTGCCCCACCTGGAGGTTCTTCAATCGTGCCATCACTGACACCTAATTCTAGAAGATCATCCACTGTGATCTTAAGTGATTCTGCTGCGATTTCTTTTAGTGATGCATCTTTAAAGAGAATTGATGCCGCACCTTCTGGTGAAATAACTGAGTAGGTCGAGTTCTCAAGCATGTACAGTTGATTACATACACCGAGTGCTAAAGCACCACCTGAACCACCTTCACCGATAACAATACTAATCACCGGTACAGTGAGTCCTGCCATTTCAACGAGATTTCTTGCAATAGATTCACTTTGTCCACGTTCTTCAGCTGCCTTACCTGGGTAAGCGCCTTTCGTATCAATAAAGCAAATGACCGGACGATTGAACTTCTCTGCCTGTTTCATCAATCTTAACGCTTTTCTATAACCATCTGGATGTGCCATACCAAAGTTTCTGGCAATGTTGTCCTTAGTATCCATCCCTCTTTGGTTACCGATCACTGTCACAGGGCGACCATTGAACATTGCAATACCACCAATAATCGCATTGTCATCGCTATAAGCTCTATCACCTTTTAACTCGATAAAATCATCAAATAAAGCAGCAATGTACTCCTTAGAAGTTGGACGTTTAATATATCTTGCAATTTCGACACGTTGCCAAGGTGTTAGATTTGAATATATTTCCGCTCTCTTATCCTTCACTTTCTTCTCCAAAAAGCTAATTTCAGTTTTTAAATCTAATTTATTTTTATGTGCGTATTTTTCAAGTTCTTTAATCTTATTTTCAAGCTCACCAATAGGTTTCTCAAAGTCAAAAGCCATATTTACACCACCTCTTTATGCATTTTTAAGATTGTACCGAGATAGCGTTTCATATGGGTACGGTTAACGACCTCGTCTAATTGACCATGCTTGAGTAGGAACTCAGCAGTCTGGAAATCATCTGGTAATTTTTCTTTTATGGTTTCTTCAATAACACGACGGCCAGCGAAGCCGATTAGGGCACCTGACTCCCCGATATTAATATCACCAACAGAGGCAAATGATGCCGACACGCCACCAGTAGTCGGGTTTGTCATATATGAAATATACAAGAGCCCAGCCTCACTATGTCTTTCTAAAGCGACACTGACTTTAGCCATCTGCATTAAGGAAAGAATACCTTCTTGCATTCTCGCACCACCACTTGCAGTGAAGACAATGACAGGTAGTCTATGCTCTGTTGCATAGACAAAGCTACGTGCAAGCTTTTCCCCTAATGCTGAACCCATACTCCCCATTCTAAATCTAGGGTCCATTATTGCGACAACAACATCATTGCCCATAATCTTCCCATGGGAAACGACAAGGGCTTCATTGAGTCCTGTTTTTTCCTTATCAGATTTTAGTTTTTCATCATAATTAGGAAACTTCAACGGGTTTGAAGAAGTCACATTTTCAAAAAGACGTTCCTCAGTATCGACATCAAGTAAAGCTTCCATTCGATCTGTACTCGTTATCGGTAAATGATAATCACAATTAGAACATACGTTTAAACGCTTGTGAAGATCTTTAGAATACAATATCTTTTTACAATTTGGACATTTGGTCATAATTTTTTCTTGCTCTATTAAACCGTCTTTGCCCTGCTCATCTGTCGCTTTTTTATTTAACTTAAAAAATATATCTCTTAGCATTCCTACACCTCATTAAATCACGCTTTATGTCTGTCTGCATATTTTTCGAGTAAAGAATAAATTCTACGCACGATCTGATTATCGTCGTCTTTTACCGTCTTCATACCCTGATATTTATGTTCGTAATAAAAATCGATCATATGCATGAGTTCATTAAGCTCCTCATACTGTTTTTCAGTATGGATTAAATACTTTGCAATTAATTTATACAGTTGATGATTGTCAATATTTGCTAAGTAAGTCCCTTCGCCTCTTTTAACATAGATTACACCTATGAGTTCTAAGGCTCTTAGAGCTTCTCTGACACTTTGCCGACTTACATTTAGTCGTTCTTTTAAATATCTTTCACTTGGTATCTTCTCGCCGATACCGATGTTTTGATCTTCGATGATTTTGTCGATTTCTTCTAGAATCGTTTCGAGACCTTTTTTATTTTCCATTAGTTCACTGATAACTCACTTATTAATTTTTTTGTTTTTTCATATACTTCACCAGGCTCAACCTTGATACGGGCAACCCCAGTATTCATAGCAGCTTCTGCCACTTTTTCTGCAACAGTAGGTGCCACCTCTGGGTGAAAAGCATCCGGTATCACATATTCAGGACTAAGTTCCTCGTCTGTTACTATATCTGCGATTGCTAACACTGCCGCTTTCTTCATCTCTTCGTTTATATGCGTCGACTGTACATCTAAGGCACCACGGAAGATACCTGGGAAAGCGAGCACATTATTAACCTGGTTCGGAAAGTCACTACGCCCCGTACCAATTACTTTAACACCTGCTTCATGTGCAATATCTGGCATAATTTCTGGTGTTGGGTTAGCCATTGCAAAGATGATCGGATCTTCCTTCATAGAATGAACCATTTCTTTAGTCACTGCATTTTCGACTGACACACCAATAAATACATCAGCATCCTCGATCACATCGACTAAATTCCCTTCAATGTTATTTATGTTAGTGAATTTAGCGACTTCTTCTTTTATAGGATTCATACCACTTGGACGACCTTCATAAATTGCACCACGTGAATCACACATGATCATATCTTTTACACCAAAGCTGTGTAAGAGCTTAACAATTGCCACACCAGCTGCACCTGCTCCGTTTAGTACAACCTTGATTGAAGATAATTTTCTACCAGTCAGCTTAATCGCATTAATTAAACCAGCTAAAGTCACAATTGCAGTACCATGTTGATCATCATGGAATACTGGAATATCGACTTCTTTTTTTAAACGTTCTTCAATTTCAAAACATCTCGGTGCTGAGATATCTTCTAAATTGATTCCACCAAATACTGGTGTCATCAATTTCACAGTATTAACAATCTCATCAACGTCATTTGTTTTAAGGGCAATTGGGAATGAATCCACTCCTGCAAAATTTTTCAGAAGGATAGACTTACCCTCCATCACTGGTAAGCTTGCAGAAGCACCAATATTACCAAGGCCTAGTACAGCAGACCCATCTGTAACAACACCAACTGTATTACCTTTAATTGTATAGTCAAAGATCTTTCTTTCGTCTTCGTAAATTTCCTTACAAGGTTCAGCTACGCCAGGTGAATATGCAAGGGATAGTGCTTGTCTATCTTTAATCTCAACTTTTGAGTTTACGGACAATTTTCCTTGGTTAACTTTGTGTAGTTCTAATGCATCGCTTTTAAGTGACAAATCATTTCCTCCTATAGTGGTCATACCACGGTATATTATCACTAACCTACCCGTTTTACAATATATTTATACGATTAATCTGAAATTTTCATAATCAATTGTATCAATTAATCCGCTGATATTTATTGCCTCTATATAACCAATCGTTGAATGACGTTCAAAGTCTAGAACCGGTATCCCCTCAGCTGAAAGAAATGGTTCAATATCACTTTTTTGTAGATTTCTAATATAAATTTTCTTGGTCCGTTTAATGTAAGCATCCTTATATGTTTCAGGTGTGAACAAGCGATCGATGACGAGTTGATCCCTACCGTTACGCTCACCCATGGTTGCCACTGCGACCACAATGGGTTCATTCAGTAAAGGATGATATTTAAAATATTCCTTAGCAAATATAACACCATCTATTGATGTATACCCATCTGATAGTGTTAAGAAGGCCATGTTCTGACCACTTTTCTTAATCTTGATGGTTTTAACTTCTTCGATAAACAAAAGATAACTCGCGTGTTTTTTATGCTGTTGAATAAATGAGAAAGGGATATATTCTAAAGCTTGATGCTTCAGTAAGACTGGATGATCGGAAATATAAAAACCGAGTGTCTCCTTCTCACCTTGAATTATTTCACCTTGAGACATCTCATCTGTATAATGGAAATCTTTTTTAATACTAAACCCAAGAGAACTTAAAAATGATTCATGATGATATTCGTCACCTGCATTATTGAGTACATTCGGTATGGTTTGTAACATAGTTTTTCTATTCTCTTTAAATGAATCGAGTGCACCTGAAACAATTAAGTTTCTCAATATTTTTTCATTGAATTTGAAATTTACGCGGCTAACAAGATCAAATATATCTGTAAAATTACCGTTTTGACGTTCTTTTTGTATGGCATCATAGAGTAGTTTTGAAATTCCACTAATCATTGAAAATCCGAGAAGGATACCATCGCTCTCGATATTTTGCCATTGGGAACGATTGATGTCAGGTGGAAGAATATTAATTTTCATCATCTTGATTTCACTTAAAACTTGCTTAATTTTATCTTCATTAGAGCGGTGATGCGTCAATATTACGGAGTAGAAAATCGATGGATAATGTAATTTAATGTAAGCCATTATATAAGCCACTTTACTATAGGCAACCGCGTGACTTTTTACAAAACCGTAATTTGCGAATTCCATAATCAATTCAAATATCTGCTCTGCCAACGCTTGACTGTATCCTTGATCTAAGGCGCCATTTATAAAGTGTTCACGCTCTTCAGCTAAGATATTTTTGTCCTTTTTACTCATGGCACGTCTTAATATATCTGCTTGTCCATAGCTAAAGCCTGCAATCTTTCCAGCAATTTGCATAATCTGTTCCTGATAGACGATGATACCAAATGTTTCTTTTAATATTTCCTTTAAGTCTTCGTGTGGGTATGCGATTGTTTTCGGATTTTCTTTACGATATATAAAATTATCTATTTCTTTCATTGGACCCGGTCTATAGAGGGCAAGTACTGCGGCTAAATCACTAAGACTCTCTGGTTTAAATTTTTCAATCACACGTCTTATTCCAGTTGACTCTAACTGGAATATGCCTAAGGTCATGCCAAGGGATAACATCTTGTAAACACGCGCATCTTCTTTGATGTCATCTAGAGAAAAGTTTTTATCGTGACGGTGAACGCCCTGTATCATATATCGGATAAGCGATAAGTTTTTAAGGCCAAGTAAGTCAATTTTTAAGAGCCCAGCAGACTCAACATCTTTCATTGGCCACTGGGTCATTACATGCTGGTCAACAAAAATAATTGGCACAGAGTCGGTCAATTTCTTACTGCTTAACACCATCCCAGCAGCGTGTGTGGAGGTGTGTCTTGGCAGCCCTTCAATTTTTAAGGCGACTTCTTTTAAAACTTTATATTTACTGTCATTCTCTTCTAGTTGTTTAAAACGGTCTGTATCGAAAGCTTGATTTAAAGTTGCATTTAATTCCGAAGGAATTAAATTGGACATTAATTTTAATTCATCTTCAGTAAAACCGAGCACTCTACCAACATCACGGGCTGCCATTTTTGCACTCAGTGTCCCGTAGGTTACGATATTACCGACTTGCATCTGGCCGTATTTCTCAATCAGATAACTGACAACTTCATCTCGTCTTGAATCTTCAAAGTCGATATCTATATCTGGCATGTTGACACGTTCTGGATTTAAAAACCGTTCAAACAAGAGCTGATGCTCAATCGGATCAACTTCAGTAATATTTAGGGTAAATGAAACGAGACTGGCAGATGAAGATCCACGACCTGGGCCAACGTAGATGCCTTGATTCTTAGCGAAAGCCACCAAATCTTGTACGATTAAAAAGTAGTCTTCAAAGCCCATAGAGACAATGACATCATACTCATATTTCAAACGCTCTTTGTATACAGAGCCTCTCTTATCTAGTCCGAGCGCTTTAAAACGTTCCATCAACACGCGCCACAAGTAGTCTTTAGATGGTTCATCATAAGGATTGTCAAAGACAGGTAAGGTATGTTCAACCTGAGGAAGTGGCACTTGACACTTATTGAATATTTCTTCGTTATTCTTTAAAAAAGAGGCTGCACGGTCATCTAGCATTGTAGATACTTGAATACAGTCATTTCCACTCAAGGAATGTATAGAGTCTGCGCTGATTTTTTCGTTATCACGAATCGCATTTAATACCTTTAATGCCCCGCGCTCATCACTATTTACGTAATGACTCGCCTGAATATAAACTTTTTTATATTGTCCTTCAACTTGGTGGGAAAGATACTGATCTTCATCACTCGTTCTAAGTTCTGCTAATAGTTCAACACTAGACTGTGTCTTACCAATCACAATACAGTTTCTTATATTATTAATAAGGTAAGCGAGTGGTGTCCTTTCGATATCTTTATATGACAACATCGCACTTAAACGGACGAGTTCTAAATACCCTTCCACATTTTTAGCTAATAAAACTAAGGGAATACCATTTAAGCCATCCTCTGCTAGAATTTCTATTCCTGGCACAACATGGATATTCTCCTCTTGACCCGTTTTCATAAACTGGTAGACTGCATGCATTCGGTTGAAGTCCGTCACTGCGACTGCAGTTTGGCCATCGTTTTTAAGCGTTTCTAACAAACGATTTAGCGTTATATTTGAATTTAAAAAGTCAAATGCACTATGAACATTCAAATTAAGCATACAGACACACCCTATACTAGTTTTTCTTCTATTCGTTCAATCAACGCCTCGAGCTCATCTTTGTCACTTACTCTAATCCCACTGGCAAGTGGATGACCACCACCGCCAAATTCCCCGGCGATGTCATTAATTACGATCTCTTTAGAGCGTAATCGTATTCTAATCTGGTCTTTATCTTCTAAGGCTAGGAACCATACTTTCACTTCGTCTATATCTCTAAATATGTTGACGTCTAATCCTGCTTCTGACATAGAGAGATCGAATTCTTTAATAACTTCTTCAGGGACATAAGTATAGGCAATACCGGAGTCTAAGAAGACAGCTTGACTTATCAACCAACCCTTATACATAAAGGCTTTCTTTGTGGACTGATGCATCTGATTATTTAACTTAGCTGCGTCAAAATCAAAAGCGATTAATCTAGAAGCAACTTGAAATGTTAAAGGACTTGTATTGTTATATAAAAAGCGACCGGTGTCTCCGACAATACCCATGTATAGACAGGCTGCTACTTCATTATCTATAGGATGAGTATCCCATAAATCCATCAACAAATAGAGCAGTTCACTTGCAGAAGAAACGGCTGTCTCAACGATCGACAAATCTCCAAATGGCTCAACATCAGGATGATGGTCAATTTTTACTAACTTATTACCTGCTTCTACTGTGCCATCTAAACGGTCGAGATTTGCTGTATCCACTGCGATAATAAGTGGTGAGTTCAGGGGTTTTTCTTCGTCCATTTCTCCTAAAAAATCCAGAGAAGGTTCTAAGCCACCAAGTGCAATGATGTCCTTATCTTTATATTTATTTCTTAAGTAGTTACGTAAACCAAGTTGTGCACCGTAGGCATCCGGATCTGGCTTTTGATGTCTTAAAATCACAATTTGATCATGTTGTTCAATTAGTGTTAAAACGTCCTTTGCTTTACTATTTAACTCACTTAAATTCTGCGTCAATTCTTTTAACAATAGTAAAACTCCTCATTAATAATTTACTTACATTCATCAATCAATTATACTACATAAGAGATTGGAGTTGTATCGGATGGAATTCTTATATTCTTTTGTTGTTTCATTTTTAGTTACAGCAATTGTTGTTACATTTATTCTCTTCGTCGTCTTTAAAGTTCGTAAAATACGAACGATAAGAGACGTTCGAGGTGCTTACTATAATAGCATCTCTCGGATATGGCTCGCTTTATTCATGATTGTCTTCGGATTAAATACCATCGTCCAATTCCACACCTTTGTTGCATATTTAATCGGTGGATTGTTCATTATTTTTGGTGGCTTCCAGCTTAATTATTTCAATAAAGCACGCAAGTATTTTAAAGGTAACTTACCGATAGAAGAAAAAGCATGGCAAGAATTTGAAGCGATGAAAAAGAATCAGGCGAAAAAGAAAAAGCGTAGCTAATACATAAGGCTTCCGGTTTGTCCGGAAGCCTTTTTATTTTTCATTGAAATGTTGGATAAGGAAAGTTGCTTTTGAATATGCTTCACTTTGAATATTCAAGACAATCTCAAGACGTATAAATTGCTCACCCTTGTCTATGATTTGTCCGAGTAACTCAATTTCTTGATAGAGTTGGACGACTTTAAAGTTCATTATATTATAAGTATCGATGTGATAACTGTGTATATTGTTTTCTTGTAACACGACGAGTATCAATCGTTCTGCTAGACGCATAAAGTTCGCCTGTGAAAGTGATCCATATTCATCTGTCATAAATGGCATGACCCGAATCTTAATCTTATGGCTATCGATTTGAATTTCACGGTCGATAAGCTGGTCAGTCGACATGCCAGATTTTAAATTTCTAGATGAGATATTTTTAAATACTTCTCTGCGGTGAACAATGCCTCTATAATCACCTGACTCTACAACGGGTATTGTATTTAATTGATGCCAGGACATAATTTGTCTGAGTGATAGGACCGTTGTATCTTCTTCAGCACTATAATCCGGTAGTAAATAAGAAGTGTAATTTTGAGCAGTCATTTCTGGTAAATCCTTTGCTCGGATTGCACCGACAAATCGATTGCCATCAAGTAATATCATATTCTTATCTTCAGGGTGAATTTCAGTACCAAGGTCTTTGATATCTACGGTATACTGAGGTTGTTTTACCATCAATCGCCCGGCTGTAACAATATTTTGTGATAATGATAAACTATACACTTCACGATGAATAATTGATGCACATGTAAAAGTATCGTGTGTGGTCGATATCACGGGTAATTGTTTTTCTTCAGCAAGTTCTAATATTTCCTTCCCTGTGCCAAAGCCACCAGTAATAAGTAAACCCACTCCGTTTTCTAAAGCACTTCTCTGAGATTTTTCACGGTTCCCGACAATTAATAAACCGTTGGGTTCTAAATATTTTACAATGTCCTCAGTCTGCATGGCACCGATTAAAATTCTTGATATTTCTTTATCCAGATAGTTATCCCCGCTTAAAACGGTCCCTTGGATGACACGGTTCACTTCTCTAAACATAATCTTACCGTGATTCTTTAGCTCTCTTTGGACAATTCTAAAAGTCCCGACGCGCTCAACGGTCTTCACTAGTCCGTCCTCTTCAGCTTGCTTGATTGCACGGTAACTCGTGCCTAAGGAGACACCCATGTAGGCAGATATCTGTCTGACTGATAGACTGCTACCTTCCCTTAGACCTCTGATATACTTTAAAATTTCATCGTGTTTAGACATAAGTTCACCTTTTCCATTAATTCAGCTTAAATTTATCATAGCATGTAAATAGAAAGTCCGAAAACAAAAAACCGAAAGCTTGAGCTTCCGGTTAAAATAAATTATGGTTTATGAGTATTGAACTGCTTCACCTGGTTTTAGGATTTGACAGTTTGTGTTGACCTTATCTTTAAATACTTCAGGGTCCGCCTTAATTGGTGGGAAAGTATCATAATGCGTCGGTACAACAATAGTGGGTTTAATGAAGTTGTTAATTGCATAAACCGCATCATCAATACCCATAGTAAAATGGCCACCGATTGGAATGAAGCACACATCAATTGGCCCATTCAATTTAGAAATCAATTCCATGTCACCAAAGATACCTGTGTCCCCAGTCACGTATACTGTTTTTCCATTAATCTTTAGGATGAGTCCCATGGATTCGCCAGTATAATTGATGACACCGTCGTCATCTGTAAAACTTGATGTGTGGAAGGCATGAACAAATTTAATCGAACCAAATTCAAACTCACCTTCACCACCAACGTTCATACCGATAGCGTTTAGGCCCTGTCCTTCAAGGTAGTCAGCGAGCTCTACAGGTGCGATGATAGTAGAGTCATTATTTTTTGCAATTTCAATCGTATCACCCACATGGTCATTATGACCGTGTGTTAAAATAATATAATCTGCTTTGACATCTTCAACCCTTAAATCAGTTAATTCATTACCATTTATAAATGGATCAATAATTACATTTGAATCGTTATTAGAAAATGATAGTACTGCATGTCCATGAAATTTTACAGTCATTATTTTCACTCCTATAGAAAATGTTTAATAATTATCCATTCCCTAAAAAATTAAGTTCTAATCATAAATGTAAAGGAGAATTATGTTGAAACAAATTACACTTAGCCATAACCTTTCACTAGCTTACGACCATGTTTTATTTAGTCAGTCAGATTTTAATGCACCCAACAGTGTTTTAATCTCTATGCAAAAAGCATTAACACCACAAGCTGAAATCTACATGTCTATAAACAACAATTACGAGACAGATGCTTTTATGTTAGAAAATACATTGATTGAAACAATCAGAGCAAATGAGGTCGATGGCTTTATTGTCGATCAGATCTTTACCCGTGATTATCACGATGTGAACGAAGCTTTGTTAAGTACCCTATCAAATGAAATTCGTAACTGTCACTTTATTATTGGACCCGCATTTACAAAGGTCCCTTACTTTTTACATAGCCGCTTAGCCGAGGTCTTTATCGACAACGATGTTTCCGGCATTATATATGATTTAAGAGAAATAGATTTGAGTGATTTTAAAGCCTTACAGCCTCTAGCTAAGCTGAAGATGCACGTAAAAAAACGAATTTCAATTATTCCTTTAATTAAAGCCGAACAACTAGAAGCTTTAAAGAAAAGTATTCCCTTTGATGTCTGTGTGATTGATGAGATGTAAGTAATAAGTGATGTTGGGGCTTTGTTAAGGGGACTTTTCATTTTGCGTCAGCTTCGTTTTTAGTTCGAAGCGGCGCCCGCGCAATTCGTCAGCTTCGTTTTGATTTCGAAGCAGAGCCCTCGCAATTCATCAGCTTCGTTTTGAATTCGAAGCGGTGCAATCACAATTCATCAGCTTCGTTTTTAGTTCGAAGCGGAGCAATCACAATTCATCAGCTTCGTTTTTAATTCGAAGCGGCGCTCTCGCAATTCATCAGCTTCGTTTTGAATTCGAAGCGGCGCCCGCACAATTCATCAGCTTCGTTTTTAGTTCGAAGCGGCGGCCTCGCAATTCGTCAGCTTCGTTTTCAGTTCGAAGCGGTGCAATCACTTACTCAACCATCCACCCACCAAGCCCACTCAAAACCCACCACCATTCACTCGATAAACTCAAAAAAGCGGTGGACTCCCATCGACTCCACCGCTTTCTTAATTTATAGCAATTATCCTAGTAACTCTAAGATATCTTTATATTCTTTACCTTGTGCTTCAGCAACTGCTTTATAGGTAATGTGACCTTGGAAAGTATTGAAACCTCCAGCGATAACCGGGTTTTTAGCTACAGCTTCTTTGTAACCGTTGTTCGCAATTAAAAGTCCATACTGTAAAGTCGCATTAGTTAAAGCATTCGTTGAAGTTCTTGGCACCGCACCTGGCATGTTTGCCACGGCATAGTGTATTACATTATGTTTTACGTATGTTGGATCATCGTGTGTTGTAATACGATCTGTAGTTTCGAAAATACCACCTTGGTCAATTGCAATATCAACAATGACTGATCCTGGTGACATATTTTTAATCATTTCTTCAGTAACAAGTTTTGGTGCTTTGGCACCTGGAATAAGTACTGCCCCAATGACTAAATCACTTTTTTCTACTGCTTGTTTGATATTTAATGGTGTAGACATCAATGTCTGTACGTTTGAACCAAATAAATCGTCGAGTTCACGTAAGCGTTTCGGATTTAAATCAAGCACTGTCACATCAGCGCCTAAACCAATCGCCATTTTTGCAGCGTTTGTACCCGCTGCTCCCCCACCAACGATTGTAACTCTCGCTTTTTCTACACCAGGTACACCACTTAAGAGAATACCTTTACCCCCATTGATTGCTCTTAATTGCTCTGCACCAATTTGAGTTGCCATACGACCTGCAACTTCACTCATCGGCGCGAGTAATGGTAATGAACCATCTGGCAATTGAATCGTTTCATAAGCAATCGCCGTTACTTTCTTATCGACTAATACTTGTGTTAACGCTTCTTCAGGCGCTAAGTGTAAGTATGTGAAAAGGATAGACTCTTCTTTGATTCTATCAAATTCTTCTGCTAATGGTTCTTTTACCTTGACCACCATATCGACATCCCAAGCCTCTTCAGGTGTATCAACGATTTCAGCACCCATTTCTACATATGCTGAATCGTGGAAGAATGAACCTTCTCCCGCATTTGTTTCAACGCGAACAGTGTGTCCAGCCTGTACAAAAGCGTAAACGCCACCGGGTGTTAGTCCCACCCTATTCTCGTTGTTTTTTACTTCCTTCGGTAATCCAATAATCATTACAATTTCCCCCTTTTTCTTAAGCAAATTTATTGTATCATATAAGTTAATATTTGCACCCAAAATAATCTTTAAAAAATAAAGTTTTGGTACCGCATACATGTGGTATAGATTAATAAGAATAGGAAATGGAGTTGGTAACTATGTTACAGTACAAAAACATCTTAGTTGCAGTGGACGGTTCACACGAAGCAGAATGGGCATTCCAAAAAGCGGTCGAAGCTGCTAAACGTAACAACGCAAAGCTTTCTATTATTAATGTTATTGATACACGATCTTTCGCATCTGTCGAAGCATACGATCGCTCGATTTCAACTCGTGCACAAGAGTTTGCGCAAAAGTTACTCGACGGTTATGAAAAAGTTGCTTTAGAAGGTGGCGTTGAATCTGTAGATAAAATCATCGACTATGGTTCACCAAAATCTGTTATCCCTAAAAAAGCAGTTGAAAAAATCGGCGCAGATTTAATTGCCTGTGGTTCTACAGGTCTAAACGCTGTTGAACGTTTCATAATCGGTTCAGTTTCTGAGGCCATTGTACGTAATGCCAAATGTGACGTATTAGTCGTTCGTACAGAAACACTTCCTTCAGACTTTGAACCAAAAGTAGCTACAGAAGAGTTTATAGAACAACACCGCTAATCAAATTATTTGAAGCAATGCACTCAGTTCTGAGTTGCATTGCTTTTTTATTTATAGGATATCGAGTAAAATTAATTCAAATTCAAAATAATATTTTCAGGAGGTTCTTATGGAACTTGGAATCAACACATTTGGTGATGCAGGCTTAGATCCTGTCACTGGGAAAACAACAACTCATCCAGAAAGATTACAACAATTAGTAGAAGAAATTGCGACAGCAGACAGAGTTGGTTTAGATATCTTTTCTATTGGTGAACACCACAGAAATGACTATGCAGTCAGCTCTCCTGACGTTGTATTAGCAGCTGGAGCAGCGATGAGTAAAAACATCCGTCTATCTAGTGGTGTCACTGTCTTATCTTCGGATGATCCAGTACGCGTCTACGAGCGCTTTGCTACTCTAGACGGCATCTCTAATGGTCGTGCAGAAATAATGGCAGGACGCGGCTCATTTATAGAATCATTCCCTTTATTTGGTTACGATTTAAATGATTATAATACCCTTTTCGATGAAAAGCTCGACCTACTTTTACAACTGCAAAAAGGCGGTAAGATAAATTGGGAAGGTACACATCGTCCACCTTTAAAGGATGCTGAAATATTCCCTAAAACTGTACAAGATGAAATTCCGATATGGATTGCTAGTGGTGGTACACCGCAATCTGCCCAGCGTGCGGCCGTACTTGGTTTGCCACTTGTCTTAGCCATTATTGGTGGTAGTCCTTATCAATTTAAAAGAACAGCCGATTTTTATCGTCAAGTGGGTAAAGATGCTGGCCATGATGAAAGTAAATTAAAGGTTGCTACAAACTCACATGGCTTTATTTGGGACTCTGATGGTGAAGCAAGAGACCTTTTCTTCCCTGCAATATCTGGGTCAATGACTAAGATTGGTCGTGAACGTGGATGGGGAACATATACAAGAGAGGCTTTCGATGCGATGGCTGATCCAAGCGGTGCGCTATATGTTGGTAGTCCAGAAACTGTCGCGCGCAAGATTGTCGATTTATATGAACACATGGGAGTTGAACGCTTTACATTACAAACTCCCGTCGGTGTCATGTCACATGACAAAGTCCTAAAAACTATCGAACTCTTTGGTGAAAAAGTCGCACCACTTGTACATGAAGGTGTAGAGAAGATCAAAGCCGAACGCCAGAAATAATTATAAAAATACACTCATCTAACTATTTAGATGAGTGTATTTTTTACTTCAGTCTCATGACTTCTCTTGCAATCATGACTTCCTCTGCCGTAGGAATAACAAGAACTTTTACAGGTGAATAGGAGTGACTGATCGTCGCTTCGACACCTCTTGTTTCGTCATTGGTTTTTTTGTCTAGGTAAACCCCCATAAACTCAAGGCTATCTAACACTTTTTCTCTTATTAAACTCGAGTTTTCACCGACACCTGCAGTAAAGATAATGGCATCTACCCCACCCATACGTGCAGCATATGATCCCATATATTTGTGGATGCTCGAACTAAATACTTCTAAGGCAAGTTCCGCTCTATCATTACCTTTTTTAGCCTCTTCAGTTATATCTCTTAAGTCACTTGAGAAACCACTGACACCAAGTAGACCGGATTCTCTATTTAGAACGTTCAACACTTCTACTGCGCTCTTTTCTGTTTTTTCCATAATATAAGGAATTAAAGAGGGATCAATGTTACCTGAGCGAGTCCCCATAGTTACACCAGCGAGTGGCGTGAACCCCATTGACGTATCGATAGATTTACCTGCCTTAACCGCAGCAATACTCGCACCATTCCCCAAGTGACAACTAATTAACCTTAATTCTTCTAGAGGACGTTTTAAAATTTCTCCTGCTCTTTCTGTCACGTACTGATGGCTCGTGCCGTGGAAGCCAAACTTTCTAATTCGATAGTCCTTATAGTACTTATAAGGCAAACTATATAAATATGAACTCTCAGGCATAGATTGATGAAAGGATGTATCGAATACAGCGATATGTGGCACATCCGGTAGAAGTTCCCTCATCGCCCTAATCCCCATTAAGTTCGCGGGATTATGGAGAGGTGCAAACTCTGACAATTCTTCAATATCTCTAACTACACTATCGTCAATCATAGTTGCCTCTGAGAACTTTTCACCGCCGTGTACCACACGATGACCAGTACCCTCGAGTTCGTCGATTGATGAGATAATATTTTTAGAAACTAAAATATCTAACATGATATTAACCGCTTCAGTATGGTTTTTAAAGTTTTGTTCAAATACTTCACGTCCACCTTTATAAGACAGCGTAAAAACACCATGATCTAATCCGATTCGTTCGACAAGTCCTCTGGCAATTTCTTGTTCCTCAGACATTTCAAACAGTTCAAATTTAAAAGAAGAACTGCCGGCATTGATTGCAATAATTTTAGTCATAAGCTTCAACTACTTTCTGCTGTATTGTTCATGCCATTCATTTAACTGTCTAACAAACTCCTGCATCTTACTCGCATCTTTAAAGTCAGGCACATCTCCAATTAAAACTTCATTATTTACAAGTGGTGAGAATCCTTTTTTAAGTACGATTAGTGACTTACGTTGCTTCTCTGTCTTAAATATAGTTGACGGTAAGTTTAAGAACATGAGTAAGGTCGCATCTTCTGAAATATATTGCTTAATCGTTTCATTGTTTTCTTCTAGTATATTCGAAGGGACAACAAAAATTCCAATATCATCTGTTTCAATAAGATTCATACCTGCTTCTAACATTAAAAGATGTGCGTAACTTTGACCTGCATCAAATGCAGTTTTATATTTTTCTGCTGGTAGTGGATAATAACCGACTGGTAAATCCCCTACCGCAATATTACTCATCGGAATACGACTCGGCTCAATCACATTTTGTGGATGAATGTACATCGGTGTTTCTAAAAACTCACATAGATTTGCATTAATTTCTGCTAAGGCAGGATCAACTTCAATCCCTGATAAGTTTAAATCAGTTACCATTTCCTTAATCGTCATTGCAAGATGGCCTGTACCACTGCCGATATCGACTAAATTTTTCTTATTATCATCTGTGAACAAGTCTACAATATGAGCAACTAAGTACCCAATCGCATCAGGTGTTAATTGGTGGTTACTCTGTACTGGCTCTTCTTTTACTTGGTAAAGATATGCAAACTGGAAGGCTTTTCTTTTATCCGAAAAAGTTCCCTTACTTTCAACTTGCAATAAGGCCTCTGCTAGCGCTTCTAATCTAGGACTTTCTTTTTCTTTTACGATTTCTTCTACTCTATTGATTAAATTCTCATACATTTCTTCCATTGCTGTTTTAGCCATTTTAAATCCCTCTTTACACAAAATATGGACTATCCATATACCGGATAGTCCTAGTGTCTTGATTATATTACATGACTGACTTCGCATCAATCAGTTCACTTTAAAAGTTTCGTTCAACTGTGTGATCAATCGATGAAGTTTCACTTAAATTCGATTTAGTATCTGCTGACATTTCGTCTTTAATTCGACGTGAATATTTACTGTACTTATCATTCACAACGTAAGTGTCAGCTATAAAGTCGTGTAAACCAATCTTTGCATTGGTAAAAAAGACTGCAAGATATGGCAAGTATAATAAGAAGTTTGAAATAATTCGTCCCACTGTTTCTCTGTAAAACGTTTGTGCGAATGTTAACTTTTCACCTGTAGATGAATTGACGCTTATACCTAGAATCATCTTACCAACTGTTTGTTTAAAGAAAAATGTCATCAATGTGAAATAGATAAAATATAACAACGTTGTACCTATGTTCTCTAAGGATAATGCTTCTATACCAAAGAAAACATTTCTTAAATCAAATATTGATAGAAGTGGTACAATGGTTAACTGAGCGACTCCCCAAAGTACAACAATATCAATGATGTATGATATGAATCTCGGGAAGAAACCTGCATGAGTCATGTTATTTAACGCTGTAATGTAATTTGTATCATCATGTTCGATACTTACTTGTTCAGTCATACGTTTCCCTCCTATTCATATAAGTACATCGGTTGAACACCTTGTCGGTTGTCGATTAGTTCTTGAACCATTCTAACCTCGCCACCACCGAACAAGTCACTTATGGCACTCTTAATCTGTACACCAAATGGGAATGAAGAATTGTAACCTCCATCAAACTCAACCACTTGTGGATTCCCACCGAGCTCTTCTTTTAAGGCAGCTAGTGCATCATCGAAGTGACCATTTTGGTCAACAAGTCCATTTTCAATTGCTTCCTCACCAAGGTAAATACGACCATCAGCGATTGCACGTACTTCCTCTTCAGTCATACCTCTACCTTCAGCTACGACGTCAACGAAGTCTTGGAACATTGTATCTACAATACTTTGAATATATTCTTGTTCTTCTTCGGTCGCTTCTCTAGACGGTGACATCATATCTTTCATTTCTCCACTCTTATAAGTGTCAAATGAAATCCCGTGTTCTTCAGCTAACTGACCGTAGTTGATGCTCTGCATGATTACACCAATTGAACCAGTAATCGTTTGATCTGTTGCAAAGATCTGATCTGCTGGTGCAGAAACATAATAGCCACCAGAAGCGGCCATGTTACCCATCGAACTGTATATTGTTTTACCGCTTTCTTTAACTGCCATTAAGTACTTATGTATTTCAGCACTTTCATAGACACCACCACCAGGTGAGTTTACATTAAGAAGTACCCCGCTATATGTGTCATCTTCAGCAATATCTTTCAACGCCTGAATCGTCAACTCATGGTTATAACCTTCCGATCCAAACATGCCAACAGTTGCTCCAGTATCCTGAATGGTTCCTTCAAAGTTCAATACAGCGATTTTATTTCCTGCATCCCCTTCTTCAAGAATAGAAGATTTGCTTGCTTCATTTGATGCAAGGTCATTAAACATATCTTCCCAATCACTTGCCCATAAAGAAGACATAAAGGACACACCAAGTCCTAAAATGACAATTGCAATTGCTGAAACCAATGCAATAATTCTTTTCATGAAAACACCCTTTCTATATTTAAGTCAAAGATATCATAACATTACCCCTAATAGCGTCACAATGAAACCTAATATCTTTTAAGGTACATTTAAGGTTATGAAGTTTATAGATTGATGACTAATAGAACTTTTAATTTTTCTATGGTAGTCTAGATTTAATAATAATCAGACAAAGAGTGAAATGGAGTAATCCTATGACAAAAAAAAGCATCTATTTATTTGAACCGACCTATAAAAATTCAAAGAAGATACTAACTGACTTACAACAACTATTTGAAGATATTGGTTATAAGATTGCCGATTCATCTGACACTGCTGACATTATTGCATCAATTGGTGCAGACGGTGCTTTTTTACAAGCAATTCATAAGAGCGATTTTAGAGATGATTGCTTATATATCGGCATTGGAGTCGAAGACCGAAACCATATGTACGTCGATTTTAACTACCACAACTTAGCTGAAATACGTGAAGTCTTTGAGACAATGAATTTTGAAACACGTCAATACCCTATTATTGAAGTGAAGGTTAATGACAATCAGCCGAACTATTGTTTAAATGAGTTTACTATTCGATCAAACCTAGTAAGAACCATCATGATGGATATTTATATTGATGACTTCTTGTTTGAACATTTCAACGGGGATGGCCTAGTTATCTCCACACCTACAGGATCGACAGGCTACAACAAATCCCTTGGCGGTGCAGTTATTGATCCACTAGTTAAAGCGATGCAGGTGACTGAACTTGGTAGTGTGAACAACAATAACCACAGAACACTCGGAACGAGCTTCCTTTTATCGAAAGAACGACCAATTACTTTGGTCATAGACAATTCAATCGAGTATTATCCAATAATGAGTATGGATAATGAAGCACTGTCAGTACAAAACACTGAAAAAATTAGTGTAAAATTGAGTGACCACTCTATCAACACAATTAAACTTACGAACAATACATTTTGGCACAAAACTCAGAGAAACTTTTTATAGAATTAAGAAAACCAGGTCAATTTGACCTGGTTTTCTTATTATCATCTTACCTCTTACAGTAAATCACTAAAGTCTTCTTCAGCTTCTACTTTGTGGTTCGGTGTATAAATTTCAATATTTTCTATAGCTTTTTCGATCATTGAATCAAAGTCGACCCCATTCTCAAATTTCTTAACTGATTCGAGATTCGGTTTCGTTTTTGGTGCCTTCGGCTTAAAGATTGTACAGCAATCTTCAAATGGTAGAATGGATGTTTCATATGTCCTCATTTTTTTCGCCATCTTCACGATGTCATTTTTCTCTAAAGTGAGTAAGGGTCTTAAGACTGGCATACTTGTCACTTCATTTATAGTATACATACTTGTTAAGGTCTGTGATGCAACTTGACCTAAGTTTTCTCCGTTAACAATCGCTTCTCCCCCAACATTTTTAGCTAGTTGTTCTGCGATTCTCAGCATGATACGTCGAGTAGATGTCATGGATAGGTTATCCGGAACCTTATCGTATATTGTTGTTTGAAGTTCCGTGAATGGTACGATATGCAACTTTATATCAAAACCTGTACGGTCACTCATAATGTCCACAAGTTTTTTTACCTTATCAGTCGCCTGAGGACTCGTGTACGGTGGAGAATGGAAGTGAATAGCCTCAATTTCTACACCACGCTTCATAACATCAATACCTGCAACGGGTGAATCAATTCCACCGGAGAGCATGAGTAATGCTTTACCTCCTGTACCAAGTGGTAAACCACCGAGACCTTTGATAGACTCATAATACATATAAATCGCATCTTGTCTGACTTCTACCATGATCTTATAATCTGGATTCTTCACATCAACAGTCATATGCTCTGTATGCGACATGACATGACCGCCGAGTAATTGTTGTACACCAAAAGTATCGAGATGATAATTTTTGTCCGCACGTTTGACTTCGATTTTAAAAGTCTCACCCGCTTTAATATTCTCAGCAAATTTCATGACTGTTTCTTTCATCGCTTCGTCTGATTTTTCAATCTTAACTACAGGTGACATGCTAAGAATTCCACTGATATTCATTAGCTTATCAATGACTTGATGTGGGTCTTCCTCGTTAATTTCAATATAGGCACGGTCTCTATTTGCCTTTACGTCAACATCAAAACCTTTTAAGGCTTTTCTCATTCTATCTCTTAGTGCATAGACAAACATCATTCTATTTTTTGTCTTAAGGGTTAACTCACCATAGCGAATTAATATATGATCAAATTTCATTTTAGTACATCTCCTAATTCTTCATAGACTGATTTTAACGCTGTAACCAATGCGTCTACATCGTCTTGTGTCGTATAGTGTCCCATGGAGATTCTTATACTTCCTTCTATGACGTCACCTGGATTCTTTAAAGCAAGTAAAGTTTCATTTAACTCGGCTAATCTTGAGGCGCATGCACTTGTTGTTGAGACTAATATGCCCCTTTTAGACAAGGCATTAACCACTACTTCTCCTTTAGCACCGACAAAGGACATATTCACGATATATGGTGCATCTTTCGGTTGGACTTTTATAGATTTTAAATCTTTTACGGCATCTCTAATCTGTTCATTAAAGTCATTGAGTCGCTTGTGTACACTTCTTGCATTATTTAGTGTTAAACGTAGCGCTTTAGCCATCGCGGTTATACCCGGTAAATTTACCGTACCGCTTCTTACATTATATTCGTGTCCCCCACCGTAAAATACGGGGTGAAGATTATCCAAGGTCTTAACAAAAAGTCCACCTGTCCCTTTAACACCATTGAACTTATGAGCAGAGATACTAATTGTATCAACGCCCTTATAATCAATATCTGTCTTACCAATTCCTTGGGTCGCATCGACATGAAAATGTGCTTTTGGATAATCTTCTAATATTTTAACCATTTGTTCAATCGGCTGAACACTACCAATGATATTGTTTAGAGACATCGTTGTTACGAAAATGACGTCGGAATCTAACTTTTCTTTAAAGTCTTCTAAATCTATCTTACCAACAGATGTCGTCTTTATATATTTTACGATAAAGCCTTCATCTTTCATCTCAGCCAAAACGTTAACAATACTTGGGTGTTCTAATTCACTCGTTAAAATCGTTTTACCAAATTGCTTTTTGTGTCTCAAGGTACTAAGTATGGCAATATTATTCGATTCAGTTGCCGAACTTGTAAATACTAAATCATAGTCTGGTAAATACATTAAATCAAGTATTTGCTTACGTGCGGTTTCTAATAGTTTAGCTGCATTTTTACCTGCCTGATGAATACTTGCTGTATTATAGAAATATTTTTCACTCGTCGTGTTAAATGTTTCTAATGCTTCTTTGAACGGTTGTGTTGTTGCTGCATTGTCAAAATATATCATGTGTCACCTCTCACATTAAAATGACTTAGGATAATGACATATCCTAAGTCATGATGTTTACTTATCAAATTGTTTTTCAATTTTAGCAGCGCTACCAGGCTCTTTACTTTCTATTGCATCTTTAGCAACATCAAAAGCACGCTTGTAACGATTCTCTTTAAATAATCTTTCCGCTTCATCTAGTTGTTGACTTAAGGCCTGATCTTGGCTACGGAATCTATTTCCGTATTGTACCATTAATTCTGTTAATTGAGAATCCCTCATAACTGCATTTGCCTCAACTTCAAACTTGTTTGTCATCTTCACTGTGTCATTGACTTTCTCTTTGACATACTCGACGTTTAAAGGTCGACGTTCGAACACTTTTTCAATGTCATTAATGTTCATTTCAATTTCATGCTTCATAACAACAAATTGTTCAGGTAAATTGACTAAGTTTGAAGACATCAAATCACGGTACACTTTTTCTTTACGATCATTCACATACTGAAGATTTTCTTCTGCTTCTGCTTCGTCTTCACGTAAGTTAACTAAGTGTTCTTGAATGGCGTTTTGCTCTTCAAAAATCGTGTGTGCATTATTTTTAAGGTAGTCAATATTTTCAATAACAGCACTGTAACGTGTCGTATTCTTTTCAGTTTCGCTAATCATCTCACTGAAGATACCTGTAAGATTTTCAATTTCATTTTCATAATTATAGACTTTTTGAACATCCGACTCATCAATATGATACTGCTCTTTAATATACTCAATTTCAGTTCGTAGCGTATAGTTT
The DNA here is from genome assembly GCF_011634875.1 of Jeotgalicoccus sp. S0W5. Classification (NCBI taxonomy): domain Bacteria; kingdom Bacillati; phylum Bacillota; class Bacilli; order Caryophanales; family Staphylococcaceae; genus Jeotgalicoccus; species Jeotgalicoccus sp. S0W5. The sequence goes on from NZ_SIRQ01000003.1 coordinate 611,858, forward strand.
AAGGACTTAGATTTAAGCAGTTCATCTTTGATGACATCTTGCTCTTGATCAAACTTGTTTTTTGCAGTTACTTCATGCTCAACAAGTGCATACATATCGTCTAATTCATCATGAATTCCTTCAAGTATCGTATCTGCTTCTTCAAGTTCAAGCTTAGCAACGAGTGGTTCTACCCGATTTAAGTTACTCTTCATTGTAGACAGACGATTTTCAACTTTGATATGGTCTAGGTCATAACCTTGGCCTCTTAAATCGCGACAACCATATCTAAGTTCTTGGAACTGTTGTGGCAGTTCCTTTTTAACTTCCTTAATTAACAGTGGAATCTCATCCATGTTTTCTTTTAAGTTCGAGAGTTCTGTATGGGTGTTAAAGATAAACTCATTCGCACGAATATAGTTCCCATCATTGACCATTTTTTCGTACTTAGCTGTCTCATTCTCATAAGATTTAATCACTTCTTCAAGTGGTTGTTTGGCTTCACCAAACTTGTGCCCATTGGCAAGCACATCACGTTTTGCTTCACGATATAGACGTTCACTATCGATGTACTGTTCTTTACCCTTATCTACAGACTCCATGAAACTTGCGATATCACTAGTCAGTTCATCATACTTGGCCTGAATCAGCTCAATATCTTCTCCGGCTGCTTCATTATTCTCAGTACTCTTATTAAACTTAAACTTCTCTATGTTTAACTTAGACTGCTCTAAAGACTCGCTTGCATGTGTACTGTGAGTATTAACAGTCTCATTCCACTCATTCTGCCAGCCATCATATAATTCCTTGGCTTCCCCGTGCAGATTGTAGCTTTTTAATTTGTCTATATCCAATTTAAATGGAAGATTTTTTGTTTCCTCTAATTTGCTGTACTGCTCATTTACCATCTGTGTTTTAACAGACCTCAGATATAAAAGCACAGCTGCTGTAACGATTACTAATATAATAATCGCAATTAATATATACACCCACATACACTTTACCTCCTATACATAAACTTAATTATAGCCCAAATCATTGCGTTCTAAAACAGATAAATGTATAATTCTTTAAAATCACATTATATAAATACAGTGCGGAGGTTGTCATGTTTACTGAAGTTGAAATAAAAGACTATGAGACACTTAACAAAATGCTAGAAGGTTTAGTTTCAGATGAAACAGATCGTATTGCTAACTTATCAAATGCTTCAGCACTACTTAACACATTCCTAAAAGATATCAACTGGGTTGGTTTCTATTTATATGAAGAAAAATCTAATGAATTAATCTTAGGACCGTTCCAAGGCTTACCAGCATGTGTACGTATAGAAAATGGAAAAGGTGTATGCGGTACTGCTTTTAGAGGAAATGATATTTTCATCGTCGATGATGTCAGTGAATTCCCTGGTCATATTGCATGTGATGCCAACAGTAAATCTGAAATTGTTGTTCCAATGTATAAAGACGGTGTCGGTATTGGTGTCTTAGACATAGACGCACCAATCTTAGAACGCTTTACAGAAGAAGATCGACTCGGCTTAAAAGCTTTTGTAGATACGCTGATTAAATATATTTAATATTGACTTTATACCTTAAGTCATGTATTATTATTTATTGTGTAAATGAACAGATAAGTAGCGGATGATCACTATTAGATAGTATGCATTCCCCCGCGGCAGGTATGTGCTGTGTAACCAATGCTATGAGGCGAAGGCACTTTAGAATGTATACCCTATTAGGAGATTATTCCCTTATTATGTTTTTTGCATAAATTAAAAAACATAAGGAGGAGCTAAATATGGCTCGTTTTACAGGTTCAATCTGGAAAAAATCACGCCGTCTTGGAATTTCTTTGACAGGCACTGGTAAAGAATTAGAACGTCGTCCTTACGCACCAGGACAACATGGTCCGACTCAAAGAGTTAAACTTTCTGAGTACGGTATGCAATTACAAGAGAAACAAAAACTTCGTTACCTTTACGGAATCAACGAACGTCAATTCCGTACGTTATTTAACCGTGCTGGTAAAATGCAAGGTGTACACGGTGAGAACTTCATGATCTTACTTGCGACTCGTTTAGACGCAATCGTTCGTGCAGCAGGTCTTGCTCGTACACAACGTCAAGCACGTCAGTTAGTTAACCACGGTCACATCACTGTTGATGGACAACGCGTTGACATCCCTTCATTCATCGTTAAGCCAGGTCAAGTTATCGGTGTTCGTGAAAAATCACGTAAACTAGATATCATTGCTGAAGCTGTTGAATTAAGCAACTTCACGCCTGACTACCTTACTTTCAATGAAGATAGCCTTGAAGTTACTTTTGACAGACTTCCAGAGCGCAGCGAACTTAACGCTGAAATCAACGAACAACTTATCGTTGAGTACTACTCAAGATAAGCACTTTCGAAACACTAGAAAGCCTGAGAACACTGGTATTATTACCGTTCTCAGGCTTTTTTCTTTTTCAATATTATTTTTTAATTATTTATGAAAGATAACTGATATGATATATAGGTAAATAACGAATTTGAGGTGGAACATGTCTTTAATTGAATTTAAAAATGTTAGTCACAAAGATATTCTGCATAATATTACCGGATCTTTTAAAGAAAATAAGATTACTACCCTTGTAGGTCCAAGTGGTGCTGGTAAAACAACATGCTTAAAGCATATCAACAGCCTCTTGTCCCCCAGTCAAGGAAATATATATTTTAAAGGACAAGATATTGAAGAGATAAATAAAAAAGAACTAAGAAAGGAAATTGGCATGGCTTTTCAAAGCTCCCCAATGATCGAAGGAACAGTTTATGATAATTTAAATCTTCCTAAATCTATTTTTAATGAGAAGCTCGACACGGCCATTGCTAAAGACCTATTAGCATGCATGGATCTTAGTCATATCGATTTAAATCAAAAAGTGAAAGTACTTTCTGGTGGTGAGAGAAGCAGGCTTTCTATCGCTAGAACTTTAGTTAATGAACCTAAAGTTTTACTACTTGACGAGATAACCAGTAGCGTGGAATATCGTATGGTGAGAGAGATTGAACGCTTAATTTGTCAACTTCAAAAAAATGTGGGACTCACTGCCATTTGGATTACCCATGATTTAGAACAAGCTCGGCGTGTAAGTGATGATATGTGGTTTCTCAAAGACGGTCATTTACTTGAATTTGGTGAAGCTAGCCTTATCAACCAATCAGATAACACTTATATTCAATCCTTTGTGAGGGGTGAGTATGAATGACTTTTACACAACTACTATTATCGTTAGTATTTGTACTTATCCCTCTAGTACTTACTTTATATTTAAAACTTGGTTTAGAAAATGACATCATCATTGCGACTATACGTTCAACTATCCAACTTTTAATAATTGGTTATATACTAACCTTTGTTTTTGATGCAGAAAACCCAATTTTCATCATATTGATGATTATTGTCATGATTCTAGCCGCAACACAAAATGTTATTAAAAAAGGCAGTGGCATTCCTGGTATTGCATGGACGATTCTTCTTGCTATGATTACGGTAGAATTACTTTCAATGAGTCTTATGCTTAGCTTGGGTATTATAGATTTCACTGCTCAAGAAGTCATCCCAATATCAGGGATGGTTATTGGAAACAGTATGGTGCTCTCTCTACTATTTGTCAGCGAATTCAAAGAAGAAGTTAAAAGAAGTGATGAAATTATAGAACTAATATTATCCTTAGGTGGTGACAAAAAAAGTGCCGTATCAGGTAGTTTAAAATCTGCAATCAGAACAAGCATGATTCCGACCATAGAATCGCAAAAAACCATGGGTCTAGTACAACTCCCTGGAATGATGAGTGGGCTCATTATAGGTGGTGCAGACCCCTTAGAAGCAGTCTTATACCAACTTTTAATACTCTTTTTAATACTGATGACAGCAACGATTGCCTCAATTATCGTCGGATATCTATCTTATCCTAGGTTATTTAACAATAAGCTGCAATTTATCGGTATAAAGGAAGAAAGCTAATCCAAATAATTAGATTAGCTTTCTTCTTTGACAATTGATAAAATTGTTGAATCTATAATAAAGTCAAAATTATCTGGTTCTACATTCTCGTTAACTATATAATTTTTGTGCATCATTAGAAGCTTTTGAGTAAAGTTACGGGCGTAACGTCCACTCGTCTTTTCTTGATCTTCTAAACTCTCATATTTATTGATGACTGCCATTCTTAAGAAATCTTCATTGAATCGCCACTGATTCTTTAAATTATTAACGACAATTTCTGCAACTTCCTCAGCACTAAATTGTGGGAACTCTAAAGTATACGGGACTCTTGATCTTAAACCTTCATTTGATGACATAAACCGTTCCATATCAGCGGTGTAACCTGCAAAGATGACAATAAATTTCTCTCGATTATTTTCCATAGCTGTGATGAGTGTTTCAATTGCTTGTTTACCAAAGTCATTATCGCTATTTTCTATGGACAGTTGGTAGGCTTCATCAATAAACAGTACCCCACCCATTGCTCTATCAATTGCATTACTTGTGTTTTTCTCTGTATGACCAATATATGATCCAACAAGATCACTACGATCGACTTCAATTACTTTATCGTCAGGTAAAATGTCTAGGGCTTTAAAGAATTTTGCAATCAATCTTGCAATGGTCGTTTTTCCAGTTCCAGGGGGACCGGTAAAGCTCATGTGATAGGAAGACTTACCGACATCTATCCCTCTTTCTTCAAACATTTTATTTGCCTGAGCTTCTTTAATCAATTGGTTAATAAAAGTTTTCACATTATCTAATCCGGTCATGCTATTGAGCTCATCATGTAAGGCTTTTAAACTATTGACCGCTTCACTTTCATTACCTAAAAGATTTGTCCAATCTTCATCTGTAATTTTTAAGAAGTCATCTGACTCAATGGTTCCGGATTCAGCCACCCGATTCGATTGTTCTAGTATAAGTTTTTCATTAAAATTCCGAACAAATCTAGCATTACTACCATCAGTCGAGCGACTGTAAGCTTTCTTTAATTCTTTTGCATATTTTTGATGATCAAATTCATAATGTTCATTTTCTAACTCTTTAATTCCAATTTTCCCGAGTTCTTCAGTGCTATAATCTTCAAATTTAAAATAATGTGGAATTCTAGATTTCAAACCTGGGTTCATATTAAAGAAGTCATACATCTCTTTTGTATAGCCTGCAAAAATGATCATAATGTCATCCCGATTATCTTCCATATATTTAAGTATAGTATCGAGTGCTTCCTGACCATAATTCGTCGTTCCGCCTTCACTGTTTAAGGTGTATGCTTCATCTAGGAAAAATACTCCACCGTGGGCACTTTTTAATTTTTCTAAAGTAATTTCTGTAGTTTTTCCAAGATAACCGGATACTAGATCTTGTCTAGATACTTCAACGAATTTATTGTTCGATAAAGCACCTTCTTCATATAACACTTGACCGACTAATCTTGCGACTGTTGTTTTACCTGTTCCTGGGTTTCCAAGGTAGACAGAATGAAGAGACGACTGACGAACGGGTAATCCTTTCTCCTCTTTTGCCTTGTTAATTTTAGCCAAGTTTATAAATTTCTTAACAGCATCTTTTACTTCGCCAAGACCGATTAAATTATTAAGCTGTTCTAATGCTTTCCCCTTCTTGACAGTCGGTTGCTCGTTACTTTGTTGATTTTCAACTTTGTTATTGTCGACATCTGTCATTAATTCTTGAATCTTCGTCTTTTTATCCTCAGTGTTTACTTTATAACTACCAGACACATCGACAGCGATTGGATAATAATCACTCTGAATATTATCGATGGTCAACTCTGAGTCAACGACTCTCATTATCGGGTTATAGGGAGATGACAAATTCTTAATTTCAACCGTTGAGTTTTCATGAATCTGCATGGAATATACAGGGGGTACAATCATCACAGCTAAATTCTCCACCTTAAAGTGACTCTTAGCATAGAGTTCAAAAAATCCATAGACAGTCATCCAACTCTTCTCAGTGAGCTGTGAATTTTTAAGAAACACGCCTCGAACCTTATTGCCATCGAAGGTTGCTTTACTATCATTTAGTTCAACACCAAAACCCTTAGCCCTAACATCTGTAACATCTGACTTTGTTAAAGTAAGGTTGGCATTAAATCCCCTAATCGGATTATCATTGATATCACCGATTACCGTACATAAATTTAAATCAGTTTGACTGTCAGTGATATATATATTTCTAGGATCGACCGAATCATAGAAATTTAAAGTTGATTTATTTGCTATAAATCTCGAACTTTCCTTAACATATACGCCGCCAGTAATTTTACAATCATCAATTAAGAGTGATGAGCTATTAACCACAATCCCATTTAGTTCTGACTTATAAATATCACCATTACAATCCTCACGGAGTTCTAAAGCGTAACTTCTTTCAACGATGTTAACCACTACAGAACGCTTCATTTTTAGCTCGCCACCACCATTGATAAAAACTGGACTCGCCATTCTTTTACTTCCAATAATCTTGACATTTTCTAAGGTAAGCTTACCACTATCAACATAGATTCTCTCTCCAGATCGTTCATCAGTAAGACCAAAATCAATCGTTAAATTTTTTAAATGTAATTCCCCTTGCACAGTAAAACCTGCACTGATCACGACACTTTCATTTTCACGTCCTTCTATTGCTGTATAACAATCTTTCGGTACATTCATACCGTCAATCAATGTATGACATGGCTCAACCTGAGACATGATGATTCTGTCATTGTTTTTTATTGTTTTAAATACATCTTGAAAAAGAATTTCTCTTCTACCATTGCCGACTAATATATCTTTTCCCATCCCTAGTACCTCCATTAAAACAAAATAGGTATCATTAATTATACTAAAGTTCAGAATAATCTAAAGTAATGACTAAAACATAAAAAAAAGAGACACCTTTCGGTGTCTCTCAAAATGTACTATTTATAATTAAGCTCCAGTAACGTTGACAGCTTGTGGTCCACGTTGACCTTCTTCGATTTCAAAAGTAACTTTTTGACCTTCTTCTAAAGTTTTGTAACCATCAGCTTGGATAGCAGAGAAGTGTACGAATACGTCGTCTCCAGCTTCTTGTTCGATGAAACCAAAACCTTTTTCAGCGTTAAACCATTTTACAGTTCCTTCATTCATTGAAAAAACCTCCTTGTGCTTATGCACGTGTTATTTTTGCAGTTTTGAACATTTAAAAGAGTTTTTTCAACTATGAAATAGAAACTATTTAAACTTATCTTAAAAACTACATTCTTAATATACCACACACTAGCAATTATGCCAAGTGTTTATTACTAAATAATACCGAGTATAAAGGCCACAGCCATTGCAAGTATACTGAATGCCCATACCCACCAAAAAGCATAACGGATATATCGACCCATTTCTATACCTGCAAGACCAACCGCTAGCCATAGAGCTGGAGAGAATGGACTGATGAAAGTACCGATGATATTACCTATCATCATTGAATAGGCTGCGACAATATTATCTACACCTTCTGCAACGACTATCTCCTCGACTACTGGTAAGAGTGCAAAGTAGTAGGCATCGGTATTCAGGACTAGTTCCAACGGTGCACCGAAGAAACCAACAACATAATGTAAATATGGAATGAGCGCATCAGGTAAAATAACGATAATACCTTCAGCAAGTGAGTTCAACATTCCCGAGTTCTCTAATATACCTAAAAATGACCCTGCTGCTAGAATAATCGCAGCCATTAGCAGGGCACTCGGTGCATGTGCTCTAATACGCTCCATCTGTATGTCAACATTAGTATAGTTCACTACTAATGCGATACTTACAGCAATCATAAAAATTAAACCTGCAGGCAGTAATCCTGACATTAAAAATCCAACGACTAAAAGCGTTAATAATATATTGAACCATAAAAGCTCAGGTCGTTCTAATGCTGTCTTCTCGTCTGATTTCTCTACATTAAATTCATCCATGTTGATTCCCTGAATCAATAGTCCATTTTTCTCAAGTCGTTTCTTCTCTAAGTTTCCGATAAATGCTGCCATTAAAACTAAGAGAACAATCAGTGAAATTTGTAAGGGAATTAAAGGTTGCCACAACTCTGATGGATCAGAACCTGTTATTGCCGCAGTACGACCTAAAGGCCCTGCCCAAGGCACCATATTCATGATACTGGCACTGATACCAATTAACATGACCAACAAATACGGACTCATATTAAGTCGCTTATATAGCGGAAGTAAAGCTGGTATAGTAATTAGAAATGTCGACGCACCAGACCCATCCAAGTGAGCAATGGCACCTATGATAGCAGTTGCCATTGCAATTAGTATGACATTTCCTCTAGAAAGTTTAACCATCCGTTGGATTAAAGGATTAAACATCCCAGTATCTTGCATAATTCCAAAGAACAATATAGCAAAAATAAACATTATAACAACTGAAATAACTGAAGCAATTCCGTCGTTAAAAAACGTTGTAATTTCTTCTATACTAAACCCTGCTACAAGTGCCCCTATAAACGGTACTGTCACCAACGCAACAATTGGATTCAGCTTTTGTGTAATTAATAAAACAACTATCGATAGTATTACAATTAACCCAACTATCGTAAGCATAAAGATCCCCCTCTTTTATCTATGTAAGGCTCAATATAAAAAACGCTTACAAAATCATATAAATCGCTTACAAAAATAATAAATAATCTATATCTAAATCCGCTTTTTCCACCTTAAAATATTTATTAATGAAATTAAAGCCTTGAATTTTTCCGAATTTTTGGTAGAAAATTCGAAATAATTATTGTAAACACTATGAAAACTTGTCATATTAGCTTTAGTAATACTTATTAAAAATAATAAAAACATTAAGTATAAATTAAATTTTTCTACAAAAAAACACACACGACATTGTCGTGTGTGTAAATTGATTCTAACTTAGAACATTTCTGAAGTTGTTTTACCTTGCATGTGAAGTGTAAGGTAATCTGGTCCACCTGCTTTAGAGTCAGTACCTGACATCTTGAAGCCACCGAATGGATGATAACCAACGATAGCTGCTGTACAGCCACGGTTGAAGTATAGGTTACCTACCATGAAGTCACGTCTTGCTTCTTCTTGGTGTGCTCTGTTTTTCGTTAATACTGCACCTGTTAGTCCATAGTCAGTATCATTTGCAAACTCAATCGCTTCAGTGAAGTTTGAAGCTTTTGCAAAGCCAACAACTGGACCGAAGATTTCTTCTTGCATGATACGATCATCATGTTTAAGTCCTGAAAATACTGTCGGGTGTACAAAGTGACCTGTCTCGTTATCGATTGTTCCACCGACTTCAAGTTTTCCTTCTTCTTTACCAATTTCCAAGTATTTTTGAATTTTTTCAACTGATGATTCATCGATCACTGGCCCCATAAAGTTATCTTCTTCTGGGTTACCAATTGTTAAGTCTTTAGTTAAAGCAACAACTTTTTCTAATAGCTCATCATGAATATCTTCTAAAGCAATAACACGTGAACATGCTGAACATTTTTGACCAGAGAATGCAAATGCTGAAGTGACAATTGACTCTGCAGCTAAATCTAAGTCTGCACTGCTGTCAACTACGATTGTATCTTTACCACCCATTTCAGCAATCACGCGTTTAAGGTTAACTTGACCTTCTTGAACGACTGCTGCTTTTTCATAGATATCTACACCGACATCACGTGAACCTGTGAAGGATACAAATGCTGTATCTTTGTGTTCAACAAGTAAGTCACCAATTTCACGACTTGAACCTGGAATAAAGTTAACTACACCTTTTGGTAAACCTGCTTCTTCTAGTACTTCAACAAATTTATGAGAAATTACTGAAGCTTTAGAAGATGGTTTTAATAGGACCGTATTACCAGTTACTAAGGCTGCAGAAGTTGTCCCTGCCATAATTGCTAGAGCGAAGTTCCATGGAGAAATCACTAGCCCTACACCTAATGGAATGTAGTCAAAACGGTTTTTCTCACCAGGACGTGAAACGACTGCTTTACCGTTTTTAAGTTCTATATTTTGTCTTGCATAATATTCTAAGAAATCGATCGCTTCTGCAGTATCTGCATCAGCTTCTTTCCACGGTTTACCTGCTTCTTTTACAAGTAAAGCTGTGAATTCAAATTTTCTGTTACGAATAATGTTAGCTGCTTTAAAAAGTACATCTGAACGGAATTCAAATGTTGATTTTCTCCACTCTTTAAATGTTTCTTTAGCAACTTCCATCGCATCTAATGCTTCTTTTTCACCTGCTTGAGACATCTGTCCAATGATCTCGTCTTTTTGTGCAGGATTATAAGATGCTAATTTTTTTTCAGTTAAGACTCTTTCACCATTAATGATCAATGGATAGTCAGAACCAAAATCTTTCTTAACTGTTTCAAACCCCTTATTTAATAAATTTCTGTTCTCTTCTTTAGAGAAATCAGTAAATGGTTCATGTTTGTACGGTATCATAAAATAAATTCTCCTTTGTTTTTAATATCCTTTAAAACTTATTAAATTCTTTCCGCATTTTTAAGATAACATTGTTTAGGAAAATCTCCAACTATTCCTTTGCATATTCTATAAAATTTTTAATCCGCTTTCATTATTGACAGAGTAATGTTTTGGAATACTTCTACTGCGATAGGTAAGACGCTCTCATCCAGATCGAAACTCGGGTGATGATGTCCATATTTAAGATCAAACGGGAACAGCATGTATGTTGCTTGCCCACCTTTATCATGGACGCGATTTAACATCAAAGTAACATCTTCTGAGGCACCAAGTGGTAAGTCATCTCTTAAGTCTTTTACTATTTCCACTTTTTCAACTGTATCTCTAATCATTTTAACCAATTCACTACTACAAACTGAACTTACAGCTTGCCCAACGATCTCTATTTCTACTTCATTGCCATACATATTAGCTGATGATTCTAAAATCTTTACAGTTTTTTCATACATGTATTCGTTTAACTCAGTCGTTTCACCGCGTGTCTCAATTTCCATTTTTGCTTGGTCTGCTATTACATTTCTTCCACTTCCCGCAGTAAGTGATCCTGTATTTATTCTAGTCGCACCGTCTCTATGTCTAGCAATCGCATTTAAGTTCAAGGCTGCACTTGATGCAGCTAAAAGTGAATTATTTCCTTCATTTGGTTCTACACCAGCATGTGCTGATTTCCCTGTGAAATGTACATCTAATTTAGTCGTCGCTAAGAAGTCTGTCGTGGATAAGGAAACAGTGCCCACCGGCATTTTTCTAATACCAAGATGTAAGGAAAAGAAGTAATCAACATCATCCAACCACCCTTTTTCTACAACAGACTTTGCACCTTTAACACTTTCTTCGGCTGGTTGGAAGATAATTGTAAAACGTCCTTTTAAATTATCAATGTTAGCATTAATATATTTCACGAGATTAAGTCCAACCGTGATGTGACCGTCATGACCACAAGCATGCATCTCACCAAAATGCTGTGAACCAAAGCCTTCACTATTAGGGATATGTGCTTGATCTGTTGCCTCTGTAATCGGCAGACCGTCAATATCAAAACGTGCCGCAAAATGAGGACCTGGTTTATTTGTATCTATAGTCGTGATAACACCAGTCATACCATCCTTTATTTTACTTAAAAATGACTCTGGCACACCGTAATCAAGTGCTCTTTGATAAGATGCTGCCATCGTTTCTTCTGAAGGCATACCAACTCGCGCGCTCTTTAGTAAAACATCGTCACCGAGATGTAAGGTAAAATCAGTATCTTTTAAATGCTCGTAAATTTCATAGGTTGTAATATATTCAGTAAATCCCACTTCAGGAAACTGATGAAATTTTCTTCTTGTTTCAACTAAGATATCCGACATATTATTCTTCCTTTGCTAAGCTATTCAATGTATCTACAGCCATATTTACCATCGCAGTGATACCGTATTTAAAAGCATCTTCATTTAATCTAAATGCAGGGTTATGGAGTGGTTTTTGACCCTCACCGACTGACGTTCCTAACCAGTAATACACACCTGGATATTTTTGCAGGAATCTTGCGAAGTCTTCACCCGCTAAACTTGGTTGCAAGGATGGGACAGCCGTTTCACCGTAAAGGTTCACGATAGATTTTCTAAGTTCGCTCGCCCAGTGATCGTCATTTACTGTTGCAGGGTAGCCATCGTCAAAAATAATTTCACATTCAGCACCCATTGAGGTTACAACATTTTCAACCACTTCAAAGAAGCGTTTCTTCATCAATGTTTTCGTACCATCTGACTGTGTACGAATCGTACCCTCAAGTTCTGCAGTTTCTGCGATGACATTATGTTTAGTGCCTGCCTCAAAACGTCCGACTGTTAAAACGGCAGGTTCCATCGGGTTCGCATTTCTACTTACGAGTGTTTGTAGTGCATTGACAACTTGGTTTCCGGTAATCAAAGCGTCTACCGTACTATGTGGCATTGAAGCATGGCCACCAGAACCTTTAATAATAATTTTAAATTTATCGGAATTGCCCATGATTGGCCCTGCCATCACTCCAAATTTGCCTACTTCAAGATCTGGCCACACATGCTGAGCTAAGAGCATTTCTGGTTCATATTCATCAAAGACGCCATCTTCCATCATAGCCTTCGATCCACCTGTCGGTGATAGTTCCTCAGCAGGTTGGAAGATTAATAAAATCGTTCCTTTTAAATCTTTTTTATTATCGTTTAGTACTTTACCCGCATGGAGCAACATCGACGTGTGCGCATCATGACCACATGAGTGCATGACGCCTTCATTTTCTGAAACGTATTCCACTCCTGAAATTTCTTTCATCGGTAAAGCGTCTATATCTGCTCTTATACCAATTATTTTACCGCTTTGTTCACCTTCTATGATGCCGAGTATCCCTGTCCCTGCAAAGCCTGTTTTAAAGGGAATACCATATTCAGTTAATTTTTCTTGAATTCTTTTTGAAGTCTCAAATTCTTCTGTACTCAGTTCAGGATAGCGATGCAAGATTCTTCTAAAATCAATTGCATCTTGAATTGTATGTTCATCAATAGTAAACATCATATTTCCACCTTTGCTTTACTTATTATAATAATCAATAAAGTCGCCTTCGAGTTGCCACCCGATATAATTTTGTCCGTCATTCATCATCCAATCATAATTGTCATACTTAACTTTGATGACTTCCCCATGATTGGTCAATTCTGTATTAAGCGGTAAATATAAAATGTGTCTTCTCTTCCCATTATATTTCAGTCTCGTACGCATAATTTTGAAACCAAGTCTAAATTTATCTTTTAGGCTCGCGAGGTTTGACGGCATGACTGTTGAAAAGATATAGTCAAAATCACCAGACGCCTTGACCTGATCGATTAAAAATTCACCCATTTTAGTTTGTAATCCTTGCCCTCTATGATCTGGATGCACAAGAGAAATTTCCGAATAAATTGAGCGCTCACGTGGCACTTGAACATCGTCAGCTAAATGCTCATCTTCGTCTAGGTCCGGAATATACATCGTTCTTAAAGCAACAAGTTGATCATGAACAAAGACACCAGCTGTATAGCCTTGTTCAACACCTTGTTCAAACTCACTTCTAGAGAGCTTTTGTAGCACTTCTTTTTGCTCTAAAAACTCATAGATAGAATCTTGTAAGACTAGCATTTCATCAATATCATGCTTGTTTAGTTTAACGAAATTCATGGAAATCCCTTCTTTCTTAGTTTATATGTTTATAGTATATTTCTTTCGGTTATATTTATATTGAGGAGTTGGTTAACATGAATATATTAGTAAAATGCATGAACTCCAACGAAGACCACAGTTTCTTTAAAATAATCCATAATATAAATGAAGAACAATCCGCTGTTGACGACTTTATTTTTGAATGCGTGAGAAAACATCCTGACTTTAATGACAAGGATGTCGTCGTACAGCTGATCTACCCACATCACTCAGAATTGTATACTGAATATCATTTGGATTATGTGAGCCGCTAAATTAGCGGCTTTTTTATTGGTTTTCTAACCATTCAAACATAAGTGGAACCCAATTTTGAACACGCTTATTTACTTTACCGGTAATTTCACTCGCAACACTTAACCCGTGATCACCTTCTGTAAAAGTGTGTAGTTCCCATGGAATACCCGCTTTCTCTAAAGCATCTGCAAAATCAAGTGCATTTTTCACATAGACCAATCGATCCCCTACAGTATGCCAAATAAAAGTTCTAGGTGTATCTTGATTCACATGATTTTTCAAAGTCGCTTTGTCTAAAATTTCTGGATCAATTTCAGCACCAAATACCATACGACTTGCCATAGACATATAAATTGGATCCCCTACACCGCGTGTTTCTGCAATTTGTCTGTTTAAGTCATAGTCTAAAATTGGATAAGATAAAACTTGGAAATTTGGTTTATACCAACGTGATTCCTTACCAACTAAATCTCTTAGCCATTCTTTATTCCAATGGACACTGAGACTTGCAGCTAGGTGTCCACCTGCAGAAAAACCGATTAATCCAATATTATCTGGATCTACATTATATTCATGAATGTTTTCTCTGATATGAGAAAGTGTTAATGCAAGCTCAATTAACGGGTTTGGAAATTCAGAACCAAGTACTTTGTCTGGTTCTACCATTGAAGCAATTTTATAGAGTTCATCTCTTGATGCTTGACGTCCTTCACTTTCTATCATCGTACCGATCGTTGAGTATCTTAGTATAAATACCTGATAACCCCGCTTAAGAAAATCATAGGCAATAGGTTCAGCCTCTCTTTTAGATAAATACATGTAACTACCACCTGGACAGATAACCACAGCAGGCTTCTTCTCAAAACTCACTCCGGTTTCACCGAGCAGTGCGGTAACTTCAGCATAGTAATCACCGATTTTAAACTTCTTTATATTCATATATTTCAAACCTCACTTCCTTACCTTAATATTATCAAAAAATTCAGTTCAATATATATATAAAAGACAACTATTTCGGACAAATGTATAATGAAGTAGACAAAATTATTTATTGTATCTAGGAGGATAATGTAATGACAAAAGATTACTCAAAAGATTTAAGCTTATTAGGTAACCAAGAAGTATCATATAACTATGAATATAATCCTGATATATTAGAAACATTCGATAACGACTACCCAGGTAGAGACTACTTTGTTAAATTTAACTGTCCAGAATTTACAACACTCTGTCCAATGACAGGTCAACCAGACTTTGCCACTGTCTATATCTCTTACATACCAGATGTCAAAATGGTAGAAAGTAAGGCTTTAAAACTTTACCTTTTCTCCTTTAGAAACCACGGTGGTTTCCATGAAACGAGCATGAATATGATCTTAGATGATCTCGTGAAATTAATGAATCCAAAATACATTGAAGTTTGGGGTAAATTCACACCGCGTGGTGGGATTTCCATCGACCCTTATGTTAACTATGGTCGACCAGGTACTAAATATGAGGAAATGAGTACGCACAGAATGTTAAATCATGACATGTATCCAGAGAAAGTCGATAATAGATAAGATTAAACCTATAAAAAGCGGATGTTAGACTTCTAGGGAAAAGCATCAGCGTAAGACTACAGGCTTACGTGATGCCCCTAAAAAGCTAACACCCGGCTTTTTCTTTATAAGCTTTTACTTACTGTCTTCTTATAATATAAGAGTGACATCAGTGCAAAGATTGAGTATAGAATTGTGTAGATAAGCATAACGATGAGTGTGGGTCTCCACATCTCTACACCGAATATAAACCAACCAGATCTGACTGCAAAAATTGAATGAAGTAATCCAATGATGAGTGGAATACCAAAAGATATAACCATCTTATTGACTAGTCCTCTTAGTATCTCATTATTTGTGAATCCAAGTTTTCTCAGGACTTGGTAAGATCCTTTTTCACTTTCACATTCATCAATTTGCTTAAAGTATAAAATACAACCTGATGTGAGTAGGAAAGCAAAGCCTAAATAGCCTAAGACAAACATGAGAATACCTGATGTTTGAATCATCTCATTATAAGACATTTGCTGTGATGAGAATGCTGGATTTTCTTCCTTATCCATCATTTCTAATACATCCTCATTGTCTCCTTCAACAATGTTAAAGGCTGCAAGTTCTGTCGGCCTTTCAGCATCAATTTCAGACACTACTTCGTTTTCCATCAATTCTTTATATACTTTATCGTCCACTACTAGTGTCGGCATACCAAAGGTTAAGCGCGTTGGGAGTACTGCTTCAGAATATACTTTTGAAACTTGTACTGTTTTTTCAAATCCTTCAGTTGTAGTAAAGGTCATAGGAGTGCCGGCTTCTAGATCTGTAAAAAAGTCTAAGATTGCCATTGTCCCTGTTGCATAGACTTCATTTTCACTTACATCATAACCTTCAAAGTCTGCATCACTTACGATAGGATATTGTATACCGTCTATATCTTGACTGGCTAAATTTGTTTCCATTTGATTATCCATTTGTACATTAAATAATAGGAATTCTTTTTCGTAACGACTAATGCTATATCCCTCATCATTTAACATATCTTCATAGAAATCAATATCTTCACTTGTTTCAACCGTATAGTCGTATGGTTCAGTACTTTCTAGCATTTTCTCGGTCGAGTAAAAGTTAATATACGATAGTGACATTGCTGTAATGCTTATTGCTGTAATGACTGTGATTATTGTGAGTAAGAAAGCATTTGAACGCATCTTAAACATAATAGATGTCGTAGACAGTACATCTTTTACATTAACATGGCCAGCTTTTCTTTTTCTAAAGAAGTTTAAAATTAGAGCGACACCACATTTAAATATAAGATAAGTCCCTACAATCGTTAAGAACAAAATACCTAACATTAAAATGGGGAGTAGTACTGGCATCTCCATGGCCATATCAAACATCTGGGATGATAGGAAATATCCCACTGCTACCATAACGATTCCGAGAATGCCGAACAAGGCAGTCGTTACACCAATTGGTCGTTGACTCGACTCTGATACCTTATTTAATTTCAATAGATCAATAAGTTGATGTCGACCTAAGAAGATTCTATTTTGTATTAATAAGCAAATGAAGATAAATACAAAAACGCCAGCTGTGGTGAGGGCTGCTACCATAGAGAAACTCATCTCAACCATTAAGTCAACACCAATGATTTTCATTAGAATCATCAACAATAGTCGAGAGATAAAGAATCCTAAAATGATACCGAGAACTAAACTTCCAAAATATATGATAAAGTTTTCAACCAGTAAAATTCTAAATACCTTGGACTTATTCATCCCGATTAACTGGTAAAGTGCCAGTTCCCTATGTCTTCGCTTAATGAATATCAGATTCGCAAACATGACAAAGAATATTATGATAATCACAATGACAACGGATCCGGCAGAGAACAAGGCGTTCATTGCAGTACTTTGTGAAATTTCTTCGCCAGCCTTTTCGTCAAATGTCAGTGTTAGCAATGAAAAGAACAAGGCAACACTAAAGACAAGTGCGAAGATATACAGCGCGTAGTTTTTAAGGTTTCTAGAAAAGTTTTTGATGATTAAACTATTTAGATTCATCAAGCACACCACCTAAGACGCGTTGGGTATCTAAAATTTCACTGTAGTAATCATCCTGACTCATGTCGCCACGTGAAAGTGATGTATACACCAGACCATCTTTTAGAAATACCACTCGATGTGAGAAACTCGCAGCAGTTGCGTCATGTGTGACCATTAGTACACTTGTGTTAAGATTTTCATTTAGTTGCTGTAGCTTTTTCAACAGATCACTTGCTGATTTTGAGTCTAGCGCACCGGTTGGCTCATCAGCAAAAATAATTTTCGGTTGGTGGATAAATGCACGTGCAGCACTCGTTCTTTGAGCCTGTCCTCCAGAGATTTGGCTAGGGTACTTGTTCTTTAGATCACTAATTCCGAGTTGGCTAGCAATTGTCTCGAATTGATTTTCCGCTTCTGATTTAGACATCGAACGTATAGATAGAGGTAACATAATATTTTCTTTTACCGTTAGAGTATCTAAGAGATTATATTCTTGAAAGATAAATCCTAAATCCGTCTTTCTAAAGTCTGCTAATTCCTTATCTTTTAAAGTCGTAAAGTCAAAATTATCGATGTAAATATGACCGCTTGTCACTTTGTCAATTGAACTGAGCACATTAAGTAAGGTCGTCTTACCTGAGCCTGAGGCACCCATGATGGTAACAAACTCGCCCTTTTCTAGATTCAAATCAATACCTTTTAAAACTTCTGTGCGATTAAACTTATTGCCGTAACTTTTTTTAATGTTCGTTGCTTTTAATAACATATTAATTGCCTCCTGTTTTAATTGTTAATACCAGTTTAATCTCTAGAAATCCTTTTATCGTTTGAATCTGCTAACAAAAAGCACTATGAAGTGACAAAAATGTCACTTCATAGTGATATCAGAGAATTTATTTGCCTTATTAAATATTAAGGTCATTGTTGTATATTCTCCATATGTGGACTGAGCGCTTAAGTCTATATTTAACACCTTACACACTTCCTGACTTAAATAGAGCCCCATACCTGTAGATTGATTATCGTCGTGATCTGACGTTGATGTAAATCCTGAGTCAAAAATTCTATCTATATCTTTTCTTTCGATTCCTCGTCCGAAATCAGTGATTGTAAGTCGAAAATGATCCGCCACCATTTCCCCTGAAATGACTATGTCGTTATCATTCGAATACTTCACGCTATTTGTCAAAATTTGATCTAATACGAACTGTAACCACTTTTTATCAGAATATACATGCTCATCTTTAAGTTCAACATCAAAACCTATATTTTTTTCCATACACACACTTCTCAACTTAAGTATTGAGTGTTTAATCAAATCATTAATATTAAATGATTCAATATATAAATCATTTTTAATATTGGGCAGTCGCTGAAGATATAAAATTTCGTTCAGCATATTATTCAGTCTGGTCCATTCACTTTGGAGTTTGTCATGATAATCGCCTTCTAAGTCATCAATCATTAATTTCATGGTTGTGACTGGCATCTTCATATCATGGATGAACCGTGTCAGCTCATCTAAGTTTTCCTTTGTTCTCCCCGCTTCTTCCTCAAGTTCTGCTTGATGATGAAGCCTTAACTCATATAACTTGTCGTAAATCTTCTTTTGAGTATTTACTAAGGGTTGGTCTACAGTTTCCACATCATTTAGGTTACCTAAGGCATCAAACTCATTTTGAAACTTCCACTTTCTCACAAAATCCCAAGCTAAATATATTATAAAGATTAAAAGATTAAATAAAATCAAGTAGATAACAGAAACGTTTGGAATACCGTTATCAAGTATTCCTATAAGTACTATAAAACTATTCATTATTATAAACAAAACAGCGATATTAATATTTTCTTTAAAGTACATTATTTTACCCCTTTAAGACGTAACCACTACCTGTCTTTGTTTCAATCGCATCGTCTAACCCTATTTCCTCAAGTTTTTTTCTCAGGCGATTTACGTTCACAGTCAATGTATTATCGCTAATAAATCTAGAGTCATCCCATAGGGATTCAATAATATCATTCCTTGAGATGACCTCATCTATGTTTTGAGCCAAAATTGATAAGATATAAGATTCATTTTTTGTTAGTTCAACTTCATTTTCTTCCATGATAATTTTCAACTTTTTAAAATCAAAAACAGCGTTCCTATATTTATAAACACTGACGTCAGTTGCCTTATACTCATAAGTTCGTCTTAATAACGCTTGAACCTTTGCATTTAACACTTCAAAGTTAAAAGGCTTTTGGACATAGTCATCCGCACCCATTTGCATGCTCATGACCATATCAGCAGGATGATCCCTCGAGGATAGAAAAATAATGGGGACACTAGAAATATTTCTAATCATTCTGCACCAATAGAATCCGTCATATTTTGGAAGTGTAATGTCGATGATGACTAAGTTAGGTTTGACCTCTATAAAATCGTTCATTACATCGCTAAAATCCTTTATTCCAAATGCGTCTATATCCCATTCATTGAACCTTTTAAAAAGCTCATCTAAAAGTACCATATCATCTTCTATAATGAGTAACTTCATTGATTAGACCCCTTTTTTCTTGATCGGCATTACATTTAAGTATGTCAGTGTTCTCCATATCCACTCTAGTGGACCATATGAAAAATTAGACATCCACATCTTAGATAAAATAATTTGCACAGTGAAAACAACGAGTACAATCGGCACAAAATAAATTGCATCCACACGATTAAATAAACCACCAACATAAAAGATAAGTAACATGATTATTGTTTGACCAATATAATTTGTCAAAGCCATTTGACCGACTGGTTGTAGAACTTTCACAAGCCCTTTAAAGTGCTTCATTAAAATTAGCATCAATGCAACATAGCCGAGTGACATCAATGGACCACCTAAAGAACTTGAGAGTTGCCCAAGTGTTGAATAAATATCATTATCACCTGCATAGGTTGTAAAATATCCTGTCACAATTTTAATTGGCAGACCAATACCTAAACCATACCAAGCTAGTTTTTTTATCATGTTCATATGTGCAGATAAGTTTTCAAACACTCTCATTTGACCGAAAGATAAACCGATTAAGAACATTGCAAGTACAATTGGCACAACAAAAATCATTCCTGAAACCGAGATTCCTAGTAAGGTCATATTCATACTGACAACTTCACTATAAGAACCACTACGAATCGCATCGGTCATTCCAATTTCAAAGGCAAAGCCAGCCATCGATTGATCGCCCATTAAGAATAAGGCTAGAGCCCCTAGTAAAATTAAGCCTGAGATCATTGTTAATATCAGTACTGCAATAATCACGTTCACCTTAGGACTCAATCTATAGAAGAAGAAAAGAAGTGAACCAGCAATTGCATAGGTCCACAAAATATCGCCATACCATAAAAATATTCCATGTAGGAGACCAAAGATTAATAAGGCAAACATTCTTCTATAAAACAAGGGTGCAAGATTTTTACCCTTTTGTTCCGCTCTAGATAAAAAGATGAAAAATCCTAATCCAAACAAGAACGAAAACATTGTAAAAAAATTCGTTGTAAAAAAAGTGTTGATGAAAAATAAACTCAGTTCATTCCAAAAACCTGTGTATATTTCACTGCGTTCTGGATTCAAGCTGTCCTCAATATCAGGACCAGCAAATGCCATAATATTCATCATCAAGATACCTAACAAGGCAAATCCTCGAATGCCATCAATTTCATGTATTCTTTCCTTAAATGAAACAGGTTGATTTTGATTCATTGGTCCACCTCTAAAGATTATTTATTTCTAACTTACCCTAATCTTACTAGTAAAAATAAAAAATCGCATTTCTTTATGAAAGAAAGGCGATTTTAAAACTGCATAAATTCTGGTGGTGCACCAGTTAAATATGTGTATATATAGTAAAAACATATCAAAGCCACTGGAACTACAATGACAATAAACAAGAATAATCTCAAAAATCTCACCAAGATTTTATATATAACAATGCATAATATAATAATTAACGTACCATATAATATGTTACTCCAAGTATATTCAATGGACGTATATCCAGTATAATTCACAAGAAATATTGCAACCACACTGAGTATGACAATCATCACCAAACGCATTAACATGATTCTCTCTCCTTTTGGTCTTTTAATTATACAGGATAAACATCAACATTTGAAATTTAAGCACGTTAGTTTCTTATATTAAAGGCTGCAATCATACCAATAAAGACGATAACAAAGCCTAACCAAGGACCATAAGATATATCGAAGTTGTTGATGAAGATGCCGCCGATAACTGCCCCAATTCCGATGCCAAGATTTAGAGCTGACATGTTCCAACTGAAGACATTTGAACTCGACCCCTCAATATTATCGACTAGGCCACCTTGTACTGCAGGTGAAGTTGCCCATTGGAAGAGCGCCCATAAGAATACATTAATATAGAAGAGAATCGGTGTATCATATAAGAATGGCATCATGAATAGACTAAGTAAGAAAAATGAAAGCATGGTAATAACTGTACGTTTAGCGCCAATTTTATCGACTAAATTACCGCCAATATATGTCCCAGTCATCCCTCCAGCTCCTGTAATTAACAAGGCCATTGAAACATTCTCTAAAGTATAACCATGTGACGTCATAAGTGGCGAGATATAACCTAAGATAATATAGTTACCAATCAACACAGCCAATGTCACAGCAATATATAATGAGACATTTCTTTTAGATGTGATTCGACTTTTTTGTTCGCCTGGTTGAATATCACTATCAAGCGCCTTACTGTTAACAAACAAAATCACACCAATTCCTACAAGAATTGCTAAGATAATGACTAATAAGAAAATAATTCTCCAACCAAACTGAGCACCGATAATCGTACCGATTGGAATCCCAAATACGTTTGCGGCACTAAAACCCATATAGACTGTAGCAAGCATCTTACCACGAACTCTCGGTTCAGATAAGACCACAGTCATATCTAATATTTTTACAATAAACACTGCAGCAGCCATGGCAGTAATGACACGACCGACAGAAAGCATAAAGAATGTGTCAGCTAAACCGAAAACGACATTACCTATTATAAATACAACTAAGGATAGAAGAACTACAGGTTTAGAGTTTAAATTTTCAGTTAAACGAATTAATATCGGTCCAAAAACTGCGAAGCTGATCGCATAGACCGTAATTAACTGTCCAGTCAGAGCATGACTGATACCTAGATCACTACTCATCAGCTCCAAAATACCGGATACAATCAATTCCATCATACCGAGCAAAAAGATACCGACGGTAAAAGTAACGATTAATTTTTTGTTCATTTATAAACGCTCCATATGTAAATTATTTTAAAGGGCAACTCTGCTATTATACAATAAAGTATGACCGTTTTAAATGATAGAAATATTATATTCATAGGAGTGGACCATGAAAAGATATATATTACTTTTTTCTTTTATTCTTTTAGTTTTAAGTGCATGTTCTAGTGAATCGACAGAAAACTATAGCCAGATGACCTCAGCTTTTGAAAGAAACGATTCTGAATTAAATAAAAAAATTAGTGAAACTGTTACGAATATACAGGAAGAGTCCAGCAGGGACAAGGCCTTAGCAGATATCAATGAAGGTATTATTCCTAGAATCGATGATTTTAAACAAACAATAGATAATTATACCTTGTCTGAGGATAATCACTTAGAAGTTCAGGAGGCGATTCAAACCTATCTAGATAATTTACGAACATTGATGGAATTGTATTCAGAAATTAATTCTGAGTTCTTTATTGTCAATCCTTTTGAGGATGAATCGCTAAGTGAAGACATCAATCAACAGCTTGAGGAGATTCAAAACCTAGAAGAAGAAGTCCAAAAAAATAGAGCTGATATCGATCAGCTCATCAGTGAAAATAATGAATAAGTAATGACCTAGGTCGCTATATAGCGACCTAGTTTTTTATGAACAAAAGTTATTAATGAAGTTCCTTGATGCAATATCTTCAGCAAAATCTTTACCGTATCGTACCTCAATAGCCGACATAAGGTTCGGGTAGTCACCTGAGTCTTCGAGATCAGCGACGAAATTCGGAATACCATCGAAGTCTGAACCGAGACCAATGTGTTTTTCTGCGCCGAGTTCACGGATTTTATCGATATGTGTTAAGAGGTCATCAATAACAAGGTTCCCTTCTCCGACAAATGCTGGGCAAAAGACGATATTGACCATACCACCCTTTTGAACGAGTTTAATGATTTGCTCATCGTAGAGATTTCTAGGATGATCCATTATTGTGCGTGAATTAGAATGACTGGCGAATACATGCTTACCTTTTTCAATCACATCTTCAAAGCCGTGAACGTTTAAGTGACTCACATCAATTAAAACGTCATGTTTATTGCATTCTTCTACTACTTGGTTACCAAGTTTACTTAAGCCAGTGCCGCGAGTTTCCCCCACACCATCAGCAACTAAGTTAGCATTATTCCATACTAAACCAACTGATAGGACACCTAAGCGAAATAAGGTTCTTAATTTCATTAAGTCATTGCCAATCGCATCGGCACCTTCTAGAGTTAGTACCGCTCCGTATTCATCTTCTTTTAAATTATTGATATCGGATAATTTCTTTATGTGCACCATCTTATCCATTGTGAGTACTTCATTATAAAAAGCATCAACTTGTTCTAGTGCATGCTGCCATTTTTCATTATCAGGGATTGTTGGTGATATAAAGATTGCATAGAACTGAACTTTTACATTCCCTTCAATCCTACGTTTCATATTAGTATCAATTTCTTTAGAATCTAAATAATTTAAATTTCTTTTCCTACCATAGTAGCCATGAGTACTACGCTGGTCACTCTGTAATTTCAATAAAGCATCGCAATGTGTATCAATAATATTCATTTTAACTCTCCCCTTTTAATCTTATATCTATTATAATATAATACATTCAAATGAAAACGTTTACTTATTTACTTTTATACATTATGATGTATAATTATTTAATACATTCAATGAGCTTTATAAATCTATAAATAAAGAGGTTATCATATGACAAGATCTACTACATTCCTTAAATTTTTATTACCATCCTTATTTGGGATCTTTATGTTTCTTGTTCCCCTTAATATTGATGGTGAAACAACAGTTCCTGTTGCATTTTTAGCTAACTGGATAATTGAACTAATTTCAGTTGAAACGATTACATTACTTGTTGTCATTACGATTGTCTTTGCGGCCATAATGAGCATATTGTTTACCTGGATATTAAAAATTGATACTGGATTCTGGTCTAGTATTTTTAATACCAGTCATTTTTGGGTCACTTTAAGAGCAATCGGTGCAATATTTGCAGTTCTTGCTTATTATGGTGTCGGTCCCGAGATGATTACTTCTTCTAGTACAGGTGGCATGATTTTAAATGATTTACAGCCAACCTTATTCACGGTATTCATTATTGCTGGTTTCTTCTTACCGTTATTATTAAACTATGGATTGTTAGAGTTTGTTGGCACGCTGTTTGCGAAATTCATGCGTCCTGTATTCACCCTACCTGGACGTTCAACAGTTGATAACTTAGCTTCATGGGTTGGAGATGGTACTGTCGGTGTCATCCTAACGAGTAAACAATATGAGGATGGATATTACTCAAAACGCGAAGCTAGTGTTATTGCATCGACGTTTTCAGTCGTATCGATTACATTTACAATTGTTATTTTAGACTTAATTGGACTGATGCATTTGTTTGGTCCATTCTATTTAACAATATTTATTGCTGGTGTAATTGCAGCCTTGATTATGCCGAGAATTCCACCATTATCTAAGATTGAAGATAGCTATTATAATGATGGATCTGAACTGGAAGAAATAATTCCACAAGGTCATAATCCATTCTCTTGGGGATATAAACAAGCTTTAACAAAGGCAGAAAAGTCACCAGGTTTTGTTTCACTAGTTAAAGAAGGTATTAAGACTGTGTTTGATACTTGGTTTGGCGTACTACCAGTCGTTATGGCAATTGGTACACTTGGTACAATATTAGCAGAATACACACCAATATTTACTTGGCTCGGCCTACCTTTTGTACCGCTTCTAGAATTGATTGGTATACCAGAAGCTCAGGCAATGTCAGAAACATTATTCATCGGTTTTACTGATATGTTCCTACCAGCGATTTTAATTGAAGGCGTACAATCAGACATGACCCGCTTCATTGTTGGTGCCATGAGTATTACCCAGTTAATCTACTTATCAGAAGTCGGTGGTGTAATCTTAGGCTCTAAGATTCCACTAGGACTCGGAAAACTCTTCACAATCTTCTTGATAAGAACAGTGATTACCTTACCAATTATTATTATTGCTGCGTTCTTAATCTTTTAATACAGTAAACGACATGAGGATCTACGGATTCTCATGTCGTTTTTTTGTGCTTGTATTTAAATTGTGATTTTAATTCTATAAGTCCCTTAGGCAATAACGATTTGTAGAATAATGGCTTTAAAATTCTATTCGTCATCAATAATTACCTCATGTATAGAAAAAACGCACTTGTCTTCCCAAGGGATCAAGTGCGCACTTTGGACTCATGTCCAAGACTATTTTTATTTGTAATATACAATCGTGTATTTCTTCTTACCACGTCTGAACACCGTGAAATCATTGTCTACCTTATCCGCTTCTGAGATTTCATGTTCTAAGTTTTGCTGTCTTTCACCATTGATGTAGATTGCACCGTTTTGAATATCCTCACGTGCTTGTCTTCTTGATGATGAAATACCAGCATTTACAAGGACTTTTACTAAATTGTTGTCTTCAGCTTCAACTGTAGCAGATGGTGCATCTTTAAGCGCATCTTTAATTTGACTCGCATCTAACGATTTAATATCTCCACTAAATAATGCTTCTGTTACTTTTTTCGCCTCTTCAAGTCCGTCATTACCATGTATAAATTCAGTAATTTCTTCGGCTAAACGTTTTTGAGCTTTTCTTAAGTGTGGCTCAGTTGCAACTGATTCTTCTAGTGACTCAATTTCTTTTCGTTCTACAAAGGTAAATAGTTTCAAGAATTTAATAACATCTTCATCTGATTGGTTTAACCAGAACTGGTAGAATTCATAAGGCGATGTACGGTTTTTATCGAGCCAAATATTTCCTGACTCGGTTTTACCAAATTTCTTACCATCAGCTTTCGTAATCAGTGGAATAGTTAAGCCTTCTGAATTCGTCGTACCATACATACGTCTCATTAATTCAAGACCACTAGTGATATTACCCCACTGATCTGATCCACCAATCTGCATGCGCACATTGAATTCTTTATTTAAGTGACCAAAGTCAATTGCTTGTAAAATCGTGTAAGTAAATTCTGTATATGAAATACCAGTTTCCAATCTCGTTTGGATTGCATCTTTCGATAACATGTAGTTCAACCCAACATGTTTACCGTAATCTCTTAGGAAAGATATTAAACTGATGTTTTGTAACCAGTCTTTATTATTTACGAGTACTGCAGCATTTTCATCACTAAAGTCAAAGATAGTTTCCATTTGCTTTTTAATACCCTTAACATTTTCATCTATTTGTGCTTCGGATAAAAGCTGACGCTCATCTGCTTTAAAAGATGGGTCTCCGATCATCCCAGTACCGCCGCCAATTAAGACAACTGGGCGATGTCCATATAGCTGGAAGCGTCTCAACGTTAAGAATGGGACTAAGTGGCCAATGTGTAAACTATCTGCTGTTGGATCGGCCCCACAATATAAAGAAATTTTCTCACTTTCTAACATCTTGTTGATTTCATCTTCATCAGTCATCTGATAAATAATACCACGGTATTTTAAATCTTCTAATAAAGTTGTCATAATAGCCTCCTATAATTTTTTTAATAAATAAAAAAGCACCCATACTATATAGTATGGGTGCTGACACGGTACCACCAAACAATTTATCTCTAAATAGAATATACGTAATTCTAGACGTTCAAACTAACTTATGAGTGTATTCATCTAGATATCCTCACAGACTCTCACCATCCGTCTGCTCTCTGAATCAAATAAAAAGATTACTTGTCTCACCGCTTGAATTTATTCATTAAATTTACATCAGTATATTATAATCTGGAGATTAAAGTCAAGTTGGCGAGGTCTTATAGCTTGAAAATTATAGATTTTAAGCTAATATGGAATGGTTGATTATCATAGTATTTTCGGTCTTTTATCGCTAGGGAGCACTGAAAACATGTGATATAATCTTTTTAATAGGAGGTTGGCATGAAAAAGAAAAATGACTTTATTGATAATATAAAGAAGATGTTTTCGCGCAGTGACTCTGATAAGAAAACTGACAAGATTCACGGCGAGACTGCGAAGGACAAATATCAAAATACAGTCGCCCGCTTTAAAAAAGCTGGGTCTCCACTTAGAGTAACATTCTTCACAGCGTATGATACGATTTGGAATGTTGTTTTATTCTTACTATTAGCAGTTACTCTACTTGGACTATTTCTTTTCAGCATCGGTCTTGGCTATTTTGCAGCACTTGTTTCTGATGAGGAAGTGCTCGCTGAAGATGAAATCCAAACTGCCTTGACGGAAATGACTGAAAGTACGTCTGTGACTTTTGGTACCGGTGAAGAACTCGGAACACTTCGTTCAGATCTTATACGCGAAACCGTCTCATATGACGAAATCTCTGAAAACGTAATGAATGCCCTTATCGCTACAGAAGATGAACATTTTTATGAGCACAACGGTGTTGTACCTAAGGCATTTATGAGAGCTTCCCTTCAGGAATTATCTGGTAGTGAAGCAAGTTCAGGAGGTAGCACCATTACCCAGCAGTTGGTCAAAAACCAAATGCTAACTAACGACCCTACTTTCGATAGGAAGGCGACTGAGTTACTACTCGCATTTAGAGTCGAGAATATATTAACGAAAGAGGAAATATTACAAGCATACTTAAACGCAGTATCATTTGGTAGAAATGCGAATGGTCAAAACATTGCAGGTATCGAATCTGCAGCTCAAGGTGTCTTTGGAAAACCTGCAGCTGAGTTAAATATTGCAGAGAGTGCCTTTTTAGCAGGTTTACCACAAAACCCATATGCATACACACCGTTTAATCAAGATGGGTCAATGAAAGAACCCGAACTGTTAGAAGCAGGAAAGAATCGTCAGGAGTTCGTACTTTCAAGAATGTTGACAGAAGGTGTCATTACCCAAGAAGAACATGATCAAGCTCTCGGCTACAACATCTATGAAAATATGGCTTCTAGTGTGGTTGTTCCAAACCAAAACTACCCGTTCTTAACCGATGAAGTTGAACGCCGTGGTGTCGAAGTCATCAAATACATCTTGGCAGAAGAAGAAGGCGTAAGTCGTGAGGATGTTGACTCTACTCCACTCTTAGACCAAGAATATACTCAAAAAGCAAATGATGCATTGCGTAATGAAGGTTACCAAATCGAAACAACAATCGATAAGGAAATTTACGACACAATGCAAGACACCAAGAATAATAACTTCAACTATTATGGACAACGCTCAAGTTTAGATGCCTTGAATGCCGTTCAAGGTGAGGAAGAGGAAATTCTTGATCATGAAGTTGGTATGGTCTTAAAAGATAATCAGTCTGGTAAGATATTAGGTTTTGTCGGCGGCCGTAACTATGAAAACTCAGAAGTTAACCACGCAACTCAAACAACACGTCAGGCAGGTTCGACTATGAAACCACTCAGTACTTATGCACCAGCTATTGAAGAAGGACTCATCGTACCTGACACTGTATTACTCGATGAAGAGTTCAACAACAATGGCTATCAACCAGCAAACTACTCTGGTGACGAATATGGCTTAGTTTCTGCTAAACACGCACTCAGTAACTCTTACAACTTAAGTACCTTGAGATTATGGTCAGAAGTTAGAAATCATGATCCATATCAGTACTTAGATGCAATGAATATGAGTGTACCTGAACAACTCGTTGGTATTACTTCATTACCACTTGGTCCACTCGATACGTCAGTTGAAAGCAATGTCGATGCCTTTTCTACTTTCGGTAATCAAGGTGAAATGAATGAAAGTTATATGATTGAAAAGATTACTTCTCCAACAGGTGAAGTTGTCTATGAACACCAAGGCGATCCAACTCGAGTATTTAAGGAATCTACTTCATTCTTAATGGCAGATATGTTGAAAGAATCCTTTGTTTCTGGTTCGGTTTACCATATTAAAGATTACTATGAAGCAGTCAGTGACGTTTACGATTGGTCAGCAAAAACGGGTACATCAGAACAGTTTGTTGATTCTTGGATGATTGGTTTTAACCCTAAAGTTACCTTAGGAATATGGATGGGTTATGACAGAAATATTCCTCAAGTTTATGATACTGATGCGGAAACACATCCGCATATCTACAACTGGAGAAACATGGCACAAGCTTTAACTGCAGTAGCTCCAGAAACGATGGGTGCATACGAAGAATTCCAACAACCATCATCAGTTAGAACAGAAGATTTCTGTGCATTAACGATGGAATTAGAAGATGATTGTTCAAGAAGTATGGATCGTCCAATTGAAGGTTTAATTGCTGAAGATACACAATTCAGTGATAAGAGTTCTCTAAATGATCCCGCAATTCAAGCAAGAATGGGTGCAGGTATTGACTCAAGTCTATCAAACGGAGATTTAAGAGGAACTGTAACGAGAACTTACGATGACACTTACAGAGTCCCAAGAGGTTCTTCAAGTAGTAGCTCAAGTGATGACGATGATGAAGACGAAGATGAGGACGAGGACGAGAACTAAATACTTGCAAAAGGGTGGGAATATATTCCCACCCTTTTTATTTGATAATCTATTAATTTCATTAAAAAAACACTCGATGCTTTAGTGACCTGCTACCTCCTAAGTTTACAGATGAATTAAAAAATCTGTAGACTTAGGAGGTTTTATTATGGCTCGACATCGTAGTTTTGAAGAAAAAATTAGTATTATTGACAAGATGTGCTGTTTGGTTTGACACCAATCGAACTTCGTCGTGTGGCTGCATAAAAAAAAACTGAGATATGAACATGTTCATATCCCAGAGAAAAATTTATTTTATTCAACTGTAAACTTAAGTGACATCAGGTCATAGCATCGAGTGTTTTAACTTATCTTTAGAATAATCCTGTTGAAGATCCGTCTGCATTAACATCCATGTTATTTGCAGAAGGAACTTTAGGAAGTCCAGGCATTGTCATGATATCACCAGTCAGTGCAACAACGAATCCTGCACCTGCTTTAGCGATAACTTCACGAACAGTTACAGTGAAGCCTGATGGACGTCCAAGTTTCTTAGGATCATCTGATAATGAGTACTGAGTCTTAGCCATACATACCGGGAAGTTGCCCCAGCCGTTCGCTTCGATATCAGCAATTTGTTTTTTAGCTTTGTCTGTAAGTACTACGCCGTCACCGCCGTATACTTCAGTAACAATTTTTTCAATCTTGTCAGCGATTGGTAATTCATCTTCATATAAGTGGTGGAAGTCATTTCCTGCTTCAACAGCTTCAAGTACTTGCTCTGCAAGTGCAACGCCGCCTTCTCCACCTTTTTCCCAAACTTGTGTAAGTGCAACGCGTACGCCTTGCTCTTTACACCAGTCAAGAACGAAGTTTCTTTCTTCGTCAGTATCTGTTACGAAGTCATTTAAAGCAATAACTGGTTCTACACCAAATTTACGAGCGTTCTCGATGTGCTTACCTAGGTTAGCAACACCTTCTTTAAGTGCATCAACGTTTGCTTCACCTAAGTCAGCTTTTGCAACCCCGCCGTTCATCTTAAGCGCACGGATTGTAGCAACTAAAACGATTGCATCAGGTTTGAATCCACCCATACGTGCTTTAATATCCATGAATTTCTCTCCGCCTAAGTCAGAACCAAATCCACATTCAGTAACAACGATGTCTGCAAGTTGTCTAGCAGTGTTTGTTGCAATGATTGAGTTACAACCATGTGCAATGTTAGCGAATGGCCCACCGTGAATTAGAGCAGGTGTACCTTCCATAGTCTGTACTAAGTTAGGTTTGATTGCTTCTTTAAGAAGTAATGCTAATGCACCTTCTACTTCAAGCTCCCCAACTGTTACAGGTTTTTTGTCATATGTGTAACCAAATACAATTTTAGATAATTTTTCTTTAAGATCCATGATGTCATTTGATAAACAAAGAATAGCCATAATTTCACTAGCTACTGTAATATCAAAACCATCTTGACGAGGAACACCTTTAGTCGGTCCACCTAGACCAACAACAACTTCACGTAGAGCACGGTCATTCATGTCGATAACACGTTTCCAGCTCACACGGCGTGGATCAATGTTTAACTTGTTACCGTGGTGAATGTGGTTGTCAATAAAAGCACTTAACGCGTTATTCGCTGTAGTAATCGCGTGTAAGTCACCGTTAAAGTGAAGGTTAATTTCTTCCATAGGTAGAACTTGTGCTTGTCCACCACCAGTTGCGCCACCTTTAACACCCATTACAGGTCCTAATGAAGGTTCGCGTAAAGCAACCATTACATTCTTACCAATTTTGTTGAATGCATCACTTAGGCCAACAGTTACCGTTGATTTACCTTCACCAGCTGGTGTAGGGTTCATCGCAGATACTAATACAATCTTAGAATCTTCTTTGTTACCTTCTAAATTGTTGATGTCAACCTTAGCCTTATATTTACCATACATTTCTAACGCATCTTCAGGAATACCTGCTTTTTTAGCAATATCCTGGATCGGTTGTAATGTTGCTTTGGAAGCAATTTCCTGGTCAGTCAAATGTGCCATCTTCTCAGCTCCTAAATAAATGTTGTACGTTGTAAATCGATTTCACAACTCCACTATCATTATTACATAAAAAAAGAAAATCGACCATAAAAAGCGGTCGACTTTCCGTTATTTGTGAATTTTTTCAATAAATTTATGATTTAGTTATCGTCCATGGATGATAAATCGCCCGCCGGCAAGTCTAATTCCCAAGCTTTTAGTACACGTCTCATAATCTTACCACTGCGTGTTTTAGGAAGACTATCTTTAAATTCAATTTCTCTTGGTGCAGCGTGTGCAGCTAAACCATTTTTCACGAACACTCTAATTTCTTCTTTCAATTCATCGGTAGGTTCATAACCATCTCTTAAAGCAATGAATGCCTTAACAATTTCACCTCGAATTGGATCAGGCTTACCAATCACACCCGCTTCTTGAACTGCCTCATGTTCAACAAGTTTCGATTCGATTTCAAATGGTCCAACTCTTTCACCAGCTGTCATGATGACATCGTCCACTCGCCCTTGGAACCAGAAATAACCTTCTTCATCCATATAAGCTGAGTCGCCGGAAATATACCAGTCACCGATGAAATAAGAATCATATTTAGGTTTATTTTTCCAAATCTCTCTCATCATCGCTGGCCAACCTGCTTTAAGTGCAAGGTTCCCCATACGGTTAGGCGGTAACTCTTGTCCTTGGTCATCAACTATTGTTGCTTCTATACCTGGTAGTGGTTTACCCATTGAACCTGCCTTAATGTCAATAGATGGGAAGTTGACAATCATATGTGCACCCGTTTCTGTCATCCACCATGTATCATGGATTCTTAGACCGTACACGTCCATTCCCCATTTTACAACTTCTGGATTTAGAGGTTCACCAACTGATAAGATATGTCTTAGTGATGATAAGTCATATTTTTCAACAATATCATCACTTGCACCCATCAGCATTCTAAAGGCCGTAGGTGCACTATACCAAACCGTTACTTTTAGCTTTTCTAAAGCATCATACCATGATTCAGGTGAAAATCTTCCACCTACGATGACATTTGTTGAACGGTTCAACCAAGGTGCAAAAATGCCGTAAGATGTACCTGTTACCCAGCCTGGGTCAGCTGTACACCAATACACATCATCTTCTTTTAAATCTAAAACATATTTACCTGAAATATATTGCTGAATCATAGCTTCTTGAACGTGCAATACACCTTTTGGTTGACCAGTCGAACCACTAGTGTAATGCAGAATCAAGCCATCTTCTCGGTCTAACCATTCTATTTCAAAATCAACTGATGCGTCTTTTACTAGGCTTCGATAGTCAATAAATTGATCATCGACATCATCACCTACAACAACAACGTTTTTTAATTCAGGTAATTCATCAACTGGAATTCTCCCGACGAGTTCAGTACTCGTAATCACTGTTGACGCATCACTGTTTTCTAGTCTATCCTTGACTGCTTTTTCCATGAAAGCTTCAAATAATGGACCTACAATTGCACCGATCTTTAAAGCACCTAAAAGTGAGAAATATAATTCAGGTGAGCGTGCCATGAAGATAAAGACACGATCTCCTTTTTTTACCCCTATATCTTTTAATACATTAGCAGCTTGGTTTGATTTTTCTTGAATTTCTTTAAAGGTAAATGATTGAACCTCATCATCTAATTTGTAATGAAGCGCAATCTTATCCCCATATCCGTCATCGACATGACGATCAATCAGTTCATATGCCATGTTTACTTTACCGGTTTCATACCATGAAAATTGTTTGCTAACTTCTTCCCAAGATAAGTTTTCTTTCGCCGCTTCGTAATTCGGCATGTTTGCTTGTTGATCTGTTGCTTTATATGTTTCTACTTTCATCTTAACGACGCCCCTTGTTTGTAATATTTATTCCGTTTATATAGCCATTATATTGAAAGTTGATTTAAAATTCTATGAAAAAGACTAAATTCCTTGAATTTTCCCACAAAAAAATAAACCGTTTTCACTTTAGTATATATTCACTCTAATATATAATATAAATGAGTAGTAACGTATATAAATTTCACTAAGGGGTGTTTCGTTGAAGCATCAAAAAACGTACTATAAAACTGAAACTAGCGCTGACGATTACACTGTTATTATAGAAGGTCCACTCACTTCAAATGAGCTTAATCAATTTACTTTTGATGATGGTTTAGATGCCTTTCGGCAGCCAAAAGATCAATTCCAAGCACTTTTAGAAATTGCAGATTTAAATGAAGGTCGCATTATTATATGCAGAATTGATAACCATATTATTGGTTACGTCACTTTTTTACATCCCGACCCACTTGAGAGATGGTCAGATGGAAACCTCCCCTTCATAATGGAACTCGGTGCAGTAGAAGTCACTTTACCATTTAGAGGTTATAACCTAGCTAGCCACATGTTAGAGTTATCAATCAAGGATCATTTTGTCGAAAATTACATCATAATTACGACAGAATATTACTGGCACTGGGACTTGAAAAACAGTGGTCTCGATGTCTATGAATATAAAAATTTAATGATTAAATTGATGAAACGTGCAGGCTATGAAGTGTTTCAAACGAATGACCCAGAAATCACTGGCCATCCAGCCAATACTTTAATGGCGAGAATCGGCCGCAATATAAATGATGAGCAAATGCAACAATTTGATGAAATTCGTTTTAAAAACAGATTTTTAATCTGACGAAAGGTGCGTATTGAATGTTAGTAGAAAAGATTATGACCCGCCCAGTTAAAACTCTACATGAGAATGATACAATCCACGATGCAATGAACATGATGAGCAGCTTATCAATTCGACACGTACCGATTGTTAACGATGCCGGCGAGCTTGTAGGTATTATTTCCGATAAAGACCTCAACCTTGCCCTTCCCTCCATTGCAGGTGGTGATACTGAAATTTCTTTGGACCTGGAACTTAAAAAAATTATGAGACAACAAGTAACGACTTGTCATCCATTAGATTTCGTCGAAGAAATCGCCAAGGACTTTTACCATTATAGTATTGGTGCAATCCCTGTGATGAGCGGTAAGGCGTTAGTGGGCATTGTCACTCAAAAGGATATGTTAAATACATTTTTAGAATTAACAGGTATTAGAGAACCAGGTTCAATTATCGAAATTGATATCAAGGACCGGATGGGAATTATATATGATTTAGGTAAAATATTTAAAGATTTAAACATTAAAATCGCCAGTATTTCAATTTACCCAAATACTGAAGTCAAAGGCAACAAAATCATTGTCTTAAGAATTGAGGCTATGAATCCACTCATCGCAATAGAAAAATTAGAAGCCTCAGGCTTTAATGTGATTAGTCCGGGTGGGATGCACTGATGAAACCACTATATATTTATGATGATGAATTATTAAAATATCGCTTTAGTGACAGTCATCCTTTTAATCAGATGCGGCTAAAGTTGACCACTGACTTGTTAAAAGACAGTGGTTATTTAACTACAGAACATATTGTTAAACCAAGAACTGCCACCATTAAGGAACTTTCCCTGGTTCACTCAAAGGCATATATTCAAGCTGTTCAAGATGCAGGTCATAATTTGTTATCTACTGAAGAGTTGATTAAATATGGTTTAGAAACAGAGGATACCCCGAGTTTCAAAGATATGCATGAAAAGTCTGCCCTACTTGTCGGAGCTACCTTAACGGCAGTGGACCTTGTTATGACCGGGAAAACGAATCAAGCCGTTAATTTATCTGGAGGACTTCATCACGGATTTAGTGGTAAGGCGAGTGGCTTTTGTATCTATAACGATGCTGCAGTTGCCTGTGAATACATCGTCCAAAATTATAATAAGACTGTACTCTATGTAGATACAGATGCTCATCACGGCGACGGTGTTCAATGGACTTTTTACGGACGTAATGATGTTGCGACCTTATCTATACATGAAACAGGCCGTTACCTCTTTCCAGGGACAGGTAGTGTTACAGAGAGAGGGACTGAAGAAGGATTTGGATATGCGGTCAACTTACCAATCGATGCATTCACTGAAGATGATTCCTTTCTAGAAGTGTTCAAAAAATCTTTAGAAGGGGCGATTCAAAAATTCAAACCTGATATCATACTCAGTCAAAATGGTGTCGATGCACATTTTAGAGATCCAATGACTCACTTATCATTGACGTCAAAATCATTTGAAGAAATACCTAGGTTTGTTAAAAAAATGGCCGATCAATATACGAACGGTAAATGGATTGCTATCGGTGGTGGTGGCTATAACATATGGCAGGTCGTTCCAAGAATGTGGAGTCAAATTTGGTTGGCTATGAATGAAGAAGAAGCACCGAGAGGTCCCTTGCCTACTTGCTTTATAGAAAGATATAAAGATGAATGCAAGGTCGTTTTTCCGCTCAATTGGGAGGATACACTAGAAGATTATATGGAAATTCCTCGACGAAAGGAAATAACAGAGAAAAATCATAATACTTTAAATCGAATTTTAATGTATTTTGAACAATAAGTGTAAAGCGTATGCCCAAAATCGAAGCATACGCTTTTTTACTTTATCATAAAATAAAACACCTACTTAAGACAGACTATAATGTCCATCTTAAGTAAGCGTTATTGTGTATATTATCTAGTTGTCGTTCTATAATCGATACGGTGTGGTAATTCAACCATTGTCGTATCCACAGTCTCTTCGTTCATTAATTTTGTTAATAAACGCATGCCCACAGCACCTAAATCATAAAGTGGCACTGCTATGCTTGAAATTTTCGGTCTAACCATTGTAACAAGCCTTGTATTTGAACAGCTGATGATCTGTAACCTTTGTGGCATCGCAACGCCGTGGTCATGACCACCGTGTAAAATACCGATTGCAGCTTCATCACTAATGACAATTACTGCATCTCTTTCTTTGTTCATCAGATCACCGAAAATTTCTTTACCACTATCATAATCAGCAGCATCTTCAACCATTAAATAGTCATCACCATTTAATCCAGCTTCTTTATAAGCGGCTTTCATACCTTCAACCATACGGTTTTCTTGGAAACGTGAATAGCCAGCAGTAATGAAACCGATGTTTTTCGTGTCATCTTTAATAAATTTTGTTGCGGCTTCTTTAGCAGCCTCAAAATAGTTAATGTTGACACTCGGTATATCACTTTCAACTTCCCCACTACCACAGATTACAACAGGCACATTTGATGAAGAAATATCTTCTCTTACCTTATCGTTTAACTTACCTCCGAGAAATACAATACCATCAACTTGTTTACTCACTAAGTTTAAGAAGGCATCTTCCTCTTTTCTTGGATCCTGATCTGTATTTGTAATAATAATTTGATAATTATACATTTCTGCAATATCTTCTAAGCCTCTTGCCAGTGCAGAATAATAAAGGTCTGATATATCAGGAATAATAACGCCGACCGTCGTTGTTTTTTTACTTGCCAGACCTCTCGCTACAGCATTTGGTCTATAGTTTAACCTGTCTATAACATCTTTTACTTTTTTCCTTGTTTCTGGTTTGACATTTGGATTACCATTTAAGACTCTAGAAACTGTTGCCATGGAGACTTTTGCTTCTCTAGCCACATCGTATATCGTTACTGTCATAATATCCCTCCGAGTCTAATAGTGAAATGTAAGCGTTTTATATATATTAATATATCAAAAATGTTAGCACTCTCATAGCACAAATATACAAACATTATAACAAAAAATTCAGTCACATGTAGTGACTGAATAAAATACTCATATTCTTTTATTTGAAAAGCTTACTTATCGACGTATTTTGACATATCAACAACATTCGCTTTGTCTAAATTATCATCTGCGACTTCATCTCTTATTGCTCTCTTTTGAGCTTGGACATCCTCAGAATCAAGTTTCTTCACTCTAGATTTCTCATCTATTTCTGCTTTCTTGTGAAGCACTTTCTCTTTAACATCTCCAAACTTCTCATCTAACACTTCAGTAAATGAGGGACCATCGTGTCCGTCCTCATTCTTAACTGAATCCTGTAGTCGTTTAATGTCATCGCGTAATGCATCTCCCGATTTCGGTGCGATAAACAATCCCCCGACTACACCTGCTAAAAGACCAAGTGCAAGTCCGAAAGTGAAGTCTCTGCCAGTAGATCGTTCGACAGTGGCATCATATGTGTCGATGCCTTGAATGTGTCTGTCTCTATTGTACGTTTCCATGATTTTACCTCCAAATAGGATTAATCATTACACTTACAAGTTTTCGTCATTTTGTACGTTAACCTTACCGTAAGCATTATTTCTTTGTTGTTTTCTTAGCTGCCACTTGTCTGCAATTTCCATTGCAACATTTGACCATTGAACAACTTGTGAGATTTTCTCTTCATTTTGTGAAATGTTGTGAGTAATTGAATTTGTCACACGATCAACTGAATCATTCAAGTTAGTCACAGAGTAACCAACACCTTGAACAGCATCTACAACGGCATTAAGTTTTTCTGATTTACCTTGAATATCTTCAACAAGTCTGTTTGATTTGTGAAGTAAGTCAGTAGATTCACGTGTAATACCTTGAATTTGACCATCTAAACCATCGAGTGTATCAGCTACGTGGTCTAAGTTTTTCTTAACTGAGAATAATACAACTGCAATCGCGATACATAATACTAAAAATGCAATCGCAGCTATGCCTGCGGCAATGTATAAAACTATTTGCCAATCCATTTTAACGCCTCCAATATTTCTTAACTGTTTTCTTAATTATCATAGCCTAAATTTCATATCAATAAACATAAATTTCAATTATTTTATTAATTAAGATAATAATTCTGTGAAGCGTTTTTCATATTTTTGAATGTCTCCAGCACCCATAAAGATAATCACTCCATCTGAGTGTTGATCTAAACTTTCTAAGTTTGCTTCCGACAGAGATTCTGCACCGTCTATTAAATAAACTAAATCTCTTGACGTTAAATTACCGCTTGCTTCCCGAGCCGACCCAAATATATCAACAATATAGGCTTTATCTGAAGCAGATAAGGCTGTTGCAAATTCCTTTAAGAATTTCTCTGTTCGTGAGAAAGTGTGCGGTTGAAAGACTGAAATAATCTCTCTATTTGGGTACTTTTTACGTGCGGTTTCTAAAGTTGCTTCAATTTCTTTTGGGTGATGTGCATAATCATCGACGATCACCATGTTGTGAAGTTTAGTTTCTGAAAATCGACGTTT
Organism: Jeotgalicoccus sp. S0W5; assembly: GCF_011634875.1. Lineage (NCBI taxonomy): Bacteria > Bacillati > Bacillota > Bacilli > Caryophanales > Staphylococcaceae > Jeotgalicoccus > Jeotgalicoccus sp. S0W5. Next base: position 651,392 of record NZ_SIRQ01000003.1, read on the forward strand.
GACGCCACCATAGCTTAAGAATGAAGCTTTAATCGCTTCAATATCTAATTTTTCTAAGTAAGCAATTCCGATGACAGCAAGTGAGTTTAAAATTAAATGGTCACCAAACATTGGTGTTTTAAAAGTTTCAAAGTAGGCGCCATCAATTTTTACATCAAAGGTTGTACCTTTCTCACTAACGACAACATTCTCTGCAACAATATCATCATCGCTATCAATACCGTAAGTCACGACTTTTTTCCCTAAATCTTTTATCTCTTGTATGTGAGCGTCACCACCGTAAGCAACAATTGCTTTTTTCACCTGTGATGCCATCTCTTTAAAAGCATCAACGACATCTGAAATATCTTTGAAGTAATCAGGATGGTCAAAGTCTATATTAGTAATGATGGCATAGTCCGGATAATAGCTCAGAAAATGGCGTTTATATTCACATGACTCAAATGTAAAGTATTCACTTTTTGGTAGTCCAAAACCAGTACCGTCACCGATTAGATAAGTTGTATCTACCGAACCATTCATCACATGACTCAAGAGGCCTGTTGTAGAAGTCTTACCATGCGCCCCAGTGACTGCAACTGATATATAATTGCTCATAAACTCAGCAAGGAATACATGATAACGTACCACTTCATAGCCTAAGTCTCTCGCTTTTTTAATTTCAGGATGATCATCTTTAAAAGCATTACCTGCTATATATGTCATCCCTTCAACAATATTATCTTCAGAGAATGGAAGTACTTTTATACCCTTTTTACGGAGTGGTCCTTCAGTAAACACTTCATTTGTAATATCAGAGCCTTGAATGGTATGCCCAATGTCATGTAGTACCTGAGCTAAGGCACTCATACCCGCACCTTTTATTCCGATAAAATGATATTTCTTCACGATTACACCAATCTTTCATCGATTATTATGTTTTATGTGATCAAACACACTTTGCCTTACACTGTTATCAATTGTTCCAATCGACACACGGTTAGGCTTATTAGAAGTCGGAATGACAACTAACGTATCGTTACCTTCTGTCAACTCATGTGCGGTATTTACAGCACCATTATCTTTGTCGAAGAAGGAAATTTTTGTCTGCATTAATTGTAAAAGTTCATATCTAATGCCATTATCTTTATTTTTAAAGTTTGCCAAAACATGTATACCTAAGGGCTTACCTTGACGTAAAATTTGCACAAGCGCCCTTGGGACATCAGCGTTTTCGTTATTAATTAATGTTTCTAAGTCATCAATAATAACTACCATCGTTGATTTTTGGCTTTCATATTTAACACGATTGTTATAGCTTTGAATATTTCTGACATGTGCTCGTCTAAACTGAACATTACGTTCATTTAGTTCAGTTAAAATTTCTAGCAATGCATCGGGATGTGATGGACTAATTTTAGAACCAAAAGCATGAGGTACATCTAGGTAATCATCATAGTCATCTGATTCTGCGACAACAGATGTATTTAAGTCATGAGGGTTATGATTCATTAACAATGACAACAAAATATTATCTATTGGATGCACATCGTAATTCACTTGATTACCATATATTAAAATATGACCTGCCTTTGATAGCTCGTATGAGAAGATTTTATCATCCACTGTTTTTCCGACAGCAAACTTTAAATCATTCTTTCTGAGTTTTAAGCTACTGGATTCAAATAGTGTTCTAAAATGAATTGGGCTTACATTTTGTAAAGGTACTTCTAGGCCGATGTTTGATGCACCGATTAAGGAAGACATTATGCGTAAATGTTCTAAACCGAGTGCTTCTTTTAGTGCCTTATTTAAACGCGGAATATTAGACACTCTGAATGAACGATTAAGTTTTACTTCATAGCGTCCTATAATACCATTAGAAGTGTAATCAATCACTCTTCCCTCAACATCTAGTGTATCAAAAGCTTGATTGATGCGTTCACTTAATGACTTATCCATTTCTTTATAGCGACTATTTTGTGCCTGACCTAATATACTCACTCCAGGTTGGCTCACGTTTGGTCCAACCCGTTTAGCTGTCACCGCTTGTTGCTTTTGTTTTAAGCTATCTTGTTTAGAGCCTAATACACTTAGAGCCTCATTGTCCTTTTTCGTTACAGTTGCCCCAGTTCCTTTCACTTCACCATTCGCTTTTTGTACCTTACGCTTCTTCTCTTCAAGCGCTAAATCTAAACGACGTTGCTGCTCTTTACGCTTAAGCACATTCTTACGTTTTTCTTTTTTCTGTCTTTCTTTAACAATGTTGTCAACAATGACAGAATTATAGTTCTTAAATTTCTCTAAATATCTTTCGCGCTCATCTACAGGATTTGATTTTTTGTTTAGGCCGTGGATTGCAGATGGCACTTCTCTTGCTTTTAAGATTGTATAACGTGTTGGTCTTTTAACAGATGGTTTTGTGTCTAGATGTCTTGACTCTCTTTTAGGTCGCTTAACATAGTCAGGTGTCGAATTAGACGGCGCTTCGACACTACGATCATCATTTACTAGATTTGAACCATCTAAATCCATAGGAAATTTAAAAGATTCTTTCTTGTCTTCTTTATTTGAGCGTTCTCTGTTAAACTCACGCCTTCTTCTAGTCATTTCATCACACCTTTACTAGACTGAAAAAATTTCTCCGACATTATAACTATCATCGAGGACGTAGATACCTTTTACCCCGTCATCTTCTAAGTTCAATTCCTTTTTAGAACAAATCATACCGTTTGAATTTACACCACGTAAGACAGACGGCTTAATATAAAGACCATTTGGCATAATCGCACCATTACATGCCACGACAACTTTTTGTTCTACATCAACATTCGGGGCCCCACAGACGATCTGTAATAGTTCAGTCCCTACATCAACTTTTGTTACATTTAGTTTATCAGCATCTGGGTGTGGTGTCTTCTCTATTACTTTACCTACTATAAATTTAGGCTTTAGATCAAATTCGAGAGACTCAATATCATTTTTTGATAAAAGTTCGTTGATCAAAGGCACCATTTTTTCATAGTCTTTGTAAGATGTATCTAAATTGTCAAAATGACTTGAAGCGTTGAAGATATTTAAACCAATAACTTCATTGCCATCTTTGATTAACGTAATATCGCCTCTGGTATCATATGAAACTGTATCTGCTTTTTTCATCGTGACAAGTAAAACATCACCGATATGATCTTTATTGTATGTGATTCTCAAAAGTATTCCCTCTATTCTTCATCATTTTTCTTTTTATTATAGTTCCTTTGTTTCCCTAGAATAAACACTGGTTGAAGCTTATCTCCGTCATAAGAGAACGACAGCGACGTAATTGGTGTTAGACCTTCTGCAAAATACTGCATCATCATTTGAGCCATGATGTCATAACCAACATTATTTTTACAATCTGCAATAATCAACACATCTTGGTGAGGCAGTCCAACTAACATTTCACCTTCTGTTTGACTCAACATATCATTTAAAAAATCAACATTTAATATTCTAGAAGCATCATAACCGTCGTTGTGATTGACGAAATAAAAGTCATTTTCTTGAATCGTTTCCTTCTTCAAGTCGATTTTTAAATTCTTTAAGTTGTTATTTGCAAGCACCTTCATGTCTTCTTTTGACATGCTCATTTCTTCTAGTAGACTTTCATCAATGAGTCGATAGCTCTTTTCGAAATCAATCGCATAATAGATATTAGTTTCATTCGTATGTGCTTCAACAATAAAGTGTTTACCATCCTTAGTTTCAGTTGGGAAACTAGTCGCACGGATGACTGGGTAAACCATCGCGTCTTTTGGATCAATCGATTCTTCACCCATTCTTCTGAGTGACTCATCAATATAATAGACAATTTCATCAATGAGAGAACCGTCATTCTTCGCCTTTGTTAAAGCTTTAGACAAGGCTACTGTAATGCCCTTTCCATTATCTGTTCTCTCAACTCTGAGTGTTTCTTCTTCCCTATCAAACTTTTCTTTAAACTCAAGATTTTTTTCATTCAATTTTTCAATAATTAAGTTTTTAAATTTATATATATTCATGGTGACCTCCTACATTTATTTCCCTAAACGTATCACTTGATCTCCCGCTTTTATAAAGCCGAAGTGACTAAACAGCTTATAGAATATCAAAGTAATAATCAGAGGTAAAATAATATGAAATACTGATATCAAAACGATTGTTGATACTGATAAGCCCATCGTTTCAATCGCCATTATTTGACCAACAAAACCGCTCGTTCCCATTCCTGCACCAGCAGCATTGTTAGCCATGGGGAAAAACACAGTCATAATCGGTGCAATGATCGCACTCGATAATACTGGTGGTATGATGATAAATGGATTTCTTAGAATATTTGGTACTTGTAACATCGATGTACCTACCCCTATAGAGATCACACCAGAAATACCATTATCTTTATAGCTCATCGCAGCTAAACCGACCATGTGACAACAACATCCAATGACTGCTGAAGCAGCTGCTAATCCATTTAAATCTAACATTAAAGCCAAGGCAGCACTAGATAATGGTGCAGTGAGCGTCACTCCGAACACGACACTGACCAAGACACCCATAACAAAAGGTTGTTGGTCTGTTGAAAACATGATAATGTCACCAAGACCTGTCATCACGCCACCTACAGCCTCACCAATAAAGGAGGCACTAAAGAGCCCAATTGTTAAGGTTAATAAAGGGGTGATGATGATATCAAGCTTTGTTTTACTCTGATATAATCTTGCGAGCTCTATCACAATCAGTGCCACAATATAAGATGCTGCTGCACCACCTAGGTCATAAGAATATTGACTGACTGCAAGTGTTGAAAATATAACGAGTGGTGGGGATTTTAAACCATAAGCGATTGCTGCACCAATGGCGGCACCTGTAACACTCTGAGCCGCGTCTCCGATGGCTGAAAACCCACTTAAGATAGGGATGTATTTAGCGATAGTATTTATAATCAAACCGATGATTAAGGATCCAAACAAGCCTAACGCCATAAAGCTCATCGCTTCGATAAACCATCGATGTAATATTTTCTTCATCGTTTATCCTCTTAGTTCTTCAATTGTTTCTCTATTTGATTTTTTAATTAGTTCAGTTAACAATTTATTTGCATGAAGATAATCTTCGTAATTAATTATCGAGTTTGCAGTATGAATATAGCGGGAACAAATTCCGACTACAGCACTCACGACACCATCATTAGATACATGGATACTCCCTGCATCTGTTCCACCTGGTGAAGTATAGTATTGGTACTTAATATCATTTTCTTCAGCTGTGTCTATTAAGAACTGTCTCATCTTAGGCGCTAAAATCATTGTTCTGTCCATCAGTCTCAATAATGTGCCTTGTCCAATTTTACCCATGTCATCTTTCTTACCTAACATGTCGTTTGCTGGTGAACAATCAACAACATAAGCAATATCTGGCTGTACTAAATTCGCACTTGCTTTCGCACCACGAAGACCGACTTCTTCTTGAACATTTGCTCCAATGTATAAGTCACAGTCTAATTCTACATCTTTAAGTGCCTCTAAGACTTCAATGGCAATTAAGCAGCCATAACGATTGTCCCAGGCCTTAGCGAGTATTTTCTTCTCATTTTTAAGTACTTGGAAATCAACTTTAGGTACGATTGAGTCGCCTAAATTAATTCCCATCTCTAGAAGTTCTTCTTTAGAATCTGCACCGACATCAAGCAGCATGTCCTCAATTTTAGTTTCCTTATTGTTTCCTCTTCTAAAATGAACTGGGACACTACCAATTACACCAGTAATTTCCTCATTGTCTGAAGTTCGAACACTAAAACGTTGACTTAACAAAACATCTGTTGACCATCCACCTAGTGGTGTAAATTTGATGAATCCATTATCTGTTAACTCAGTGACCATGAAGCCAACCTCGTCCATGTGTGCAGCTACCATGACTTTTGGTGCATTCTCTTTCTTACTTCTTTTAACTGCAAAGATACCTCCAAGACCATCTTGGATTAGTTCATCTGCATTGTCTTTTAACTCTCTTCTCATATAATCTCTAACTTGATCTTCAAACCCTGGTGCACCGTGAAGTTCCGTTAAAGTTTTCATTCTTTCTAAAGTCTTTTGTGATAGTTCCATAAAATTACCCCTTTTTCTTGTTATTTCCCTTATATTCTATGGTAAACTGAGCTTTAAGGAGGATGTACATATGAAGCGTAATTTAATTATATTTACATTATTAGCTGTGACTGTAGTGCCATTAATTGTGTGGTTGAGTCTACATCGTAGAGTCGACACTAAGAAAATTGTTGATAATCTTCATCTACAATTTGAGGATATTTCATTTATCTCATTAGACTATCAAGCAGACGGAAGAAACCGTTTCGGACTCAACACAAATACAATCAGTGGGGTTTTACATGTCGGTAACGATGACAATGCTGTGAAGTATAACTTCCTAGCTGACCCTTATACAGCTGAAATCATGGAGATTACTATTCAGTAATCTCCATGATTTTTTTATTTTATCTGTTCGAAAGTTTTTCTAATTCTCTCTAAACCATCTTCAATTCTGTATCTAGGTGATGCTGCATTAAATCTGAAGTGCTTATTTTCATGATCTAAATACAACTTACCTGGTGAGACAGCAATACCCCCAATTTCAACAAGTGCTTTGTGAACAAGGTCAGCATCCAATCCTGATTTTTCAAAACTAATCCACCCTAAGTATGTCGCTTTTGGAATATCAAATGATAAATCATCAGCGAGATGTTCATCGATATAGTCGCTAATATATTTAAAATTGCCCTCAATATAAACGTTCAATTCGTCCATCCATTCACCGCATTCATTATAAGCGGCTTCGATTGCTGCTAAGGCGAGACTGGAAGCTGTATTTACGTTATAGCGTCCCCCCATAGCTTTATTAATATCCTGTGTAATGTTTCTATCTTTAGTTAGGAAATACGAATGAGGTAAGCTTGCCAGGTTAAACGATTTACCAAGGCCAGTTGTAATTAATACAGGATCATTTTCATTGATTAAGGAAACCATTGATACAAAATCTTCCTTAGGTCTTACAAAGTCCATATGGATTTCATCGCTAATCAAATACACATTATTGTCCTGGCAAATACCTTTAATGGTTTCTAATTCTGTTTTAGACCAAACTTTGCCTGTTGGATTATGAGGATTACAGTGAATATAAAGCGTGACTGAATCGTCTTCACAAAGTTTAGTGAAGCCTTCTACGTCTAAGAAGTATTCTTTAACTTCAGCATCGTAAATTAAAGGGGATTCCACAATCTTTCTATCATTTCCTTTAATTAAATTAGGGAATGAATTGTATGAAGGTGTCGTTAGAATGACGCCATCACCTTCCTCCGTCACTTGTCTGATTACTTCACCTACAGTGTATAAAACTGAAGCTGCATAGTGGATATTATCATTATCAAGCTCGACATTAAAACGAGTCTTCCACCAATGTTTAATCGGCCCATAAAAACGCTCATTCTGCCACATTGTGTAGCCAAATATCCCATTATCTAGACGCGCTTTAATCGCGTCGCGAATTACTTCTGGTGTTTGGATATCCATATCGGCAATCCAAAATGGTGCTAGGCCTGTCTGTCCAAATAAAGCTTCTGTGCCGTCGTATTGCACACTATATGTACCTTCACGCGTGGTGTGTTTATCAAAATTGAACTGTGTCATCATATTCCTCCACTCTATTCTTCTTATCCTATTATTTTAACATTCTTTATAGGATAATACACGAATATAAAAAAGCACCTTTCCTTAGAAAGATGCTTGAATCCAGTATATTTTATGACCACGGCTCGAGAATTTCTCCTCGTACTCAGTTCTGATATTATCTTCTGGTTCATTATCATGTACATCCAGATTAAGTGCTTGAAATCTCATGCCAAACGCATTCATCGACTGTAAACTATATTCAAATAGCCCTCTATTATCAGTTTTAAACTCGATTATAGAGTCGTCCTTTAAGATTTCTTTATAAGACGATAAAAACCCACTATGCGTTAACCTTCTCTTAGCATGTCGATTTTTAGGCCAAGGATCTGAGAAGTTTAAGTAGATTTTGTCCACTTCATCGCTGTTGAAGTAATCTGTAATCGTATTGGCATCTAAAAGGACAAGCCTTAAATTATCTAAGTCGTGTTCTTTTACTTTTTCAACGACACGAATCATAACATTCTTATCGAGCTCAATACCTACATAGTTTATATCAGGGTTACGGCTCGCGAGCGTAGTAATAAAAGTCCCCATACCTGTCCCCACTTCAATATGAAGTTCACGGTCGACAGGAAAGAAGTCCTTAATCTTTTTAGCATATTCATTATTAATATCCACAAGATGAGCGTTTGACTCTAAGTAGTCAAACGCCCATGGTTTATTGCGCATTCTCAAAGTATTCACTCTTTCACTTTAAATAAGACGGTCTTTCTCCATCACTTTTGATAGGAATAAAATCCAATCGTTCATTTCTGTAAATCGTTTACGGTCTTCATACCATTGAATCATCGTAATCGCTTGAACAAACGTGTACCACTTCATACGTGCTCTTAAGTCGTTCGTTAACTCAACGCCGTAATTATCAAGCCAAGTTTGCCATTCTGAATGATCAACGTAAGGGTATAAAATCATCCCTAAATCAATGGCAGGGTCAGCAATCATTGCACCTTCCCAGTCCACTAAGAATAACTCATCGGTATCGGACAATAACCAATTGTGATGATTAACATCACCGTGACATACTCGACAATCTTTAACATCGATTGTAGGCACTCTGTTCTCAAGATATTGGATCGCGTCTCTAACAACATGGTGAGCATTCACTTTCGGTGACAATGATGACTGTATTTTGTTTAGTAATATTTCCGGAAGCATTGGTTTCATGCCCAATCGTTTTAACATGGTGAGCAACTGACGAGACGTATGAATTTTATTCATTAAAGCAGCGACTCTTGCACCACCCATGTCTCTTTTTGTCAACTCCCGGCCGTTTTTCCAATGCTGCGCTGTCACGACTTCTCCTGTCTCGATTCGTTTCGTCCAAACGAGTTTAGGGACGATACCTTCGGCGGATAAGGCAGCAAGGAAAGGACTGGCATTGCGCTTTAGGAAGAGCTTTCTACCATCTTGTTCTGCTTTGTAAGCTTCCCCAGATGGGCCCCCTAAAGGATCTAACTGCCAGCCGAGCTGATAGAAATGATCCAATTCTCACACCTCGTTTCCTCGTTCAAATAAAAAAATGCGCTAGCAAGTACTTGGATAGCGCAAATTTAGTTCGTGTTTAAAATCTTATATCGTTTATAGCTTTATTTCAAGAGCAAAAGAATGAATACTTTTGCCAACTCAATGTTAGTACTGAATAAATGTGATTTTACCTAAGATTTTATTAAATAGAAAAACTAAATGTTGTTAAACGTTAACTTTTCACCGAACATTTAATTCTCTTAAATTAATAAATAGCATATGCAAGTATACCAGTTTTCATAAGTAAATTAAATACTTTATTGAATTGATTAATGTTTTACTGTCAAACGATACATCGCTTCTATATAGATCGCAGTAGCTAAAATCAACTCGTCTATATCCATATGCTCATCCTTTTGATGCATCGTATCTACTGTGTTTTTAAACATTGCACCAAAGGCTACACCGCGTTCTAAGGTACGTGCGTATGTACCCCCACCAATGGTAAATGCTTCTCTCGTATCATTCACATGGCTACGATAACTCTCTAAAAGCGTCACAACTAAGTCATCATTCTTATCAACATAGTGTGGTACTTGGTCATGAATATCTTCTATATTAAATCCTTTTTCACTAATTAAGTCCCTAAAAGCTTTGATTCTTTTTTCAAAATCTAAACCTTGTGGATATCTTAAGTTGATACCAAAATCGCCACCGTCAACTTCCGTATAGTTAATCATTCCAGTATTGACACTAACCTCACCTAATTCTTCGTGCTGATGTGCCATGTTAAAAGCTTGCCCTTTAAAATTATCAAAAATATAGTCATTTGCAAAGCTTACAAATTGACGCCCGTTGGAATCGAGTTCTAGAGTATATAAGAATCGTAATAGCTCTATTCCAGCATTAATCCCTTCTTCTGGAGTCGAACCATGCGCACTTTGTCCCTGTAATTCCAGTTTTAAAAAGCCACTATCGATTTCGTAATCTCCGGACAACTGAGTTTTCCTTAAATAACCTTCAAATGATTGAATTACCGCACTCATGTTAACAAGCACTTTTAATTTAGCCATAGCAGATTCTGGGACCATATTATAGCGTTCTCCAGATATAAATGCTTTAAGCTCAATATCACCATCGACGAACTCATCTTCAAGTTCAGTTTGTACTATATTGAATGAAGTGATACCTTTTTCACCGTGAATAACTGGAAACTCTGCATCAGGAGAAAAACCAGCACTCGGCATTTCTTCAGTATCAAAATATCTCGTTGTGCATTCCCAATCCGATTCCTCATCAGTACCGATGATGACCCGAACACGTTGGTTGAATTCATAACCCTCTGCCTGTAGAATTTTTAAGGCATAATAGGCTGCCATTGTCGGCCCCTTATCATCTTGAACGCCACGTGCGTATATTTGATTGTCCCTGATCACTGGCTCAAATGGTGGCGTTGTCCAACCAGAGCCAGGTGGTACAACGTCTACATGTCCTAAAATACCGAATAGGTCATCACCTTGACCGAATTCGATATGCCCCGCTAAATTACCAACCATTTTTGTTTCTTGACCGTCTCTCTTACCAAGTTCAAGCATATACTCCAAAGCTTTTTTTGGCCCATTGCCAACTGGAGCATCTACTTCACTTTCCCCTTTTACACTGTCAATTTCCAACAGACCCATCAAATCTTCAATTAATTCATCTTTATACTTATTCGCTAACATTTTAGCATCCATAATATGTAACCCCCAAAGTATCATTACTTATATTATATACTGAGTCAGTGTATCATTAAAAGAAAGAAGGGAAATCTCGGCTACCTGAGATTTCCCTTTCATTTCAAATATAAAGTTCTAATTCTTATTTTTCATTTTTCTTTTTGTCAGTAACGACATGAACGTTATGGTTTTCGTTATAGTCACCTTCATCTACAACTACATCAACATTGCTTTCTTTTTCAGCTTGTACTACTTCTTTTTCTACTTCATCGCTTGATAACCCGCCTTCATCTGCAAGTGTAGATTCTCTTTCAGCTAAATCATCTGTGTTTTCAGAATCTGGCTTAGCATCTACTGCTTCATTAGAATTATCCTTAGCTTTCTTCACTTCTTTTTTTGCTTGGTCTACTTGTTCTTTCCCCTTTGCTTTTAAGTTTTCCTTATAAGCTTCTGGGTCTTCTTTGGCTTTTTGATATTCATCTTTAGCCTTGTTTTGTACATCTTGTGCTTTATTTTTAGCAACTTCTACTTGTTCGCTTGCTTTATTCTGTACATCTTGAGCTTTAGCAGTTGCTTTTTCCTGTACATTTTGAGCATAAGCTTTAGGGTCTTCTTTTACTTTACCGTATTCTTCCTTTGCTCTTTCCTGTACTTCTTGTGCTTTAACCGTTGCTTTTTCTTGGACGTTTTGAGCATAAGATTTAGGATCTTCCTTAGCTTTGTTATATTCAGCTTTTACAGCATCTTTATTATCAGCTAATTTTTTTGCAGCATATGCAATACCAAGTACTGCCCCAACTCTAAATACCAAATTAAATAATTTTCCCATTTTGATACACCTCATATTCTTGATTATAATTCTTTTGCTTAATATGAAATATACCCTGCATTAACAAAGGTAAACTTAAATTTACAATTTTTTTATTTCATCCGTTGTTAAGTGTCTCCATTGCCCTTCTATTAATGATTCATCTAAGTCAAGTGACACAAATTTAACACGTTTCAAGGCGATGACTTCATTATCCAAGGCTTGAAACATTCTTTTAACTTGGTGAAACTTTCCTTCACTAATTGATAGGTGAAGGTGGTGCGCATCGATTTGCTCTACACGTGCTGGCTTCGTCTTAAAATCTTTCAATTGTATGCCGTTTTCCAAGTGTTCAACATCCTTGTTATCAACCCGATTTTTTAAAGTGACATGATAAGTTTTAAAGTGTTCATTTTTAGGCGATAAAAGGCGGTGGGCAAGTTTTCCGTCATTGGATATTAATAGGAGCCCTGTTGTGTCCTTGTCTAAACGACCAACTGGAAATAGCTCATTTCCTTGAGGATGGTCAATTAAATCGATGACTGTTTTTGTTGGTCCCTCTTCAGTAGACGAGATAACACCAGTTGGCTTATTCATCATAAGATAGATATATTCTTCTAAATTCACGCGTTCATCTTGGAAAGTGATTTCATCTTCATAAGTGACTTCAACTTTCACTTGCTTTTCAATCTGGCCATTCACTTTTACCATGCCCTTACGAATCCACTTCCCAACCTCTTTACGGCTACCAATGTTTGCGTTCGCAAGATATTTATCCAGTCTCATTTATAAAAACTTCACTTTCCGACGAATTTTCATAGCGCGTTCACCAAGCACTTCATCTGCAATACCTGTTTTAAAGGCAATAAGCATATAAACTAATACTCCTATAGGTACTGTGATCACTAGAGCAATCACTGCTGTAACTGTCGTCAGTGGTTGGTTCATATTCATCAGTAATAAGTAGTACACAACTTCAACAACTAATGTCATTGCTAATGCTAGCACTATAATTTTAAAGATTGGCATTACGAAGGCACTGAAACGAATCTTGCCATATTTTTTAATAATGATTAAGTTCATAATTACACCGACACCAAGCGCAATGGCTGTACCCATGACTGCACCCACTGTGTAGAAATACATCACCAAAGGAATATTAATTACAGCTTTTACGATTAACATTATGATGACAACATAAAAGGTATGGCTTTGTTTATCGATACCTTGAACAATTGAACATGTAACAGAAAACAGTGAAATAATGATACTGACTGGTGCATAGACTGTCAGTATCATAATACCAACCTCGTTGTAACTATAAAAAGCTGTATAAATTGGCGCAGCAAGTATCATCATACCAAGTCCTGCTGGAATGACGAAAAATAGCAACATTAAAATCATCGATTTCACTTGGCCATGTACATTATCAAATAACTTCTGCTGATAATTTTTCGTTATAAAAGGTAAAATAGTAATTGCAAAGGCTGATGCAAAGGAAGTTGGAATCATAACGAGTTTATGTGTTGTTAAGTTCAACATACCAAACCATGAGTCCTGCAAGGCTCCAGGTACACCTGCTAGGGACAACGCATTATTATGTGTCATCTGATCGATAAATAATAAAACTGGGATACTGACACTCACAATAATAAACGGTAAGCCGTAACGAATAATTTCCTTATACATATCCCCATAGGATAGGCTGATACCACTCGTATCAGTGCCGATTTGTTGTTGCATTATTGGCTTACGCTTTCTCCAAAAAACAGCAAGTGTGAGCGTTGCACCAATTGCACCTACAAAAGCTGCGAAAACAGCAATTTGGTTAGCGGTTTTTATAGATCCATCTAAGACGTTTATAACTACAAAAGCACCTGTTAGTAGGACAGCAATTCTTAAGATTTGTTCAACAACTGATGATGCACTTGTTGGACCAAATGATTCATGCCCTTGGAATATTCCACGCCATGTTGCCATAAATGGGACGACAATGACTGCGAAACTGACCACTCTGATGACACTTGTAATGTCTTCAGCACTCCATTTATGGTCTCCACTACCACCCGCAGCACTCTGTGCTTCAGCGATATATGGCGCTAGGAAAAACAGTGCTAAAAAGGCAATGAACCCTGAGGCCATCATCACAATTAAACTTGATTTATATAATTTCCTACTCGTTTCATAGGCACCAAGTGCATTATATTTGGCAACGAATTTAGACACAGCACCCGGTACACCTGCTGCTGCGACTGATAACATAATTGTATAAGGCGTGTATGCATAGCCATATAAAGCTAAATTTTCCTCTCCGCCCATAATGCTGTAAAATGGGATGAGATAGAGCATACCTAATATTTGTGTTGTGAATGTTGCGGCCGTGAGTAAGAACGTGCCGCGAAACATCTTCTTCTGATCCGACATTATTAACCCTTCTTATCTATATTAAACATACAAATTATTATAATGTATAAGATTAAACTTTAAAACTAAAAGGAGCAAGAAAATGTACGATACGATAGTCATTGGTGGTGGCGTGAGCGGTATTATGGCTGCTTATGCTGCAAGTTTGAATAATAATCAAGTCCTACTGATTGAAAAGAACAAAAAACTAGGGAAAAAATTATTAATTTCAGGTGGTGGACGTTGTAATGTAACAAACCGTCTACCATATGAGGAAATTATTAAACACATTCCAGGTAATGGGAAATTTCTCTATGGCCCTTTTTCAGTTTTTGACAACGAATCTATCATTAGCTTCGTAGAATCTAACGGCGTGAAATTAAAGGAAGAAGACCATGGCCGTATGTTCCCAGTGTCAAATAAGGCACGGGATGTATTGAACGTCTTCTTAGAGAAGCTAGAAGAAAATAAGGTGACTGTGCAGTATTCAACTGAAGTCCAGGCGGTTTTATCTGAAGATGGTAAAATCACTGGAGTGAAAACGTCGGATAATCAAACCATTCACTCAAAAAATGTCATAGTCACAACTGGAGGGAAAAGTGTACCTCAAACTGGATCTACAGGTGATGGCCATAAATTTGCAAAAACACTTGGGCATACTATAACTGAGTTATTTCCAACTGAAGTTCCAATTACTTCAAATGAAAAATTCTTTAAAGATGGCACACTTAAAGGAATCTCCTTAGATGATGTTGCCCTTTCTGTATTAAAGAAAAACGGAAAGCCAAGAATTACCCATCAAATGGATATGATTTTCACTCATTTTGGAGTCAGTGGTCCAGCGGCCCTTCGTTGCAGTCAGTTTGTCTACCGTGAACAACAAGCTCAAAAACGTCAGGATATTACAATGCAAATCGATTTCTTTCCAGATATCTCTGAAGGTAAGTTAACTGAGGATATAAACAAACTCATTAAAGATAATATCGATAAAAGCCTAAAGAACATCTTAAAGAATATGCATCAGGAACGATTAATCACCTTTATGCTGGAATACTTGGATATTGAAATGGATAATAGCGGGCACCATGTTTCTAATCAAGAACGACAAAAAATTGTGGAATTCTTTAAACGTTTTAGATTTACCGTAAATGGTACACAGTCTATTGAAAAAGCCTTTGTAACAGGTGGTGGGGTAAACCTAAAAGAACTTCAACCTTCTACCATGTCATCCAAGCTTGTTGAAGGTCTTCACTTTGCCGGCGAAGTTTTAGATATCCATGGTTATACTGGTGGCTATAATATTACGAGTGCACTTGTCACCGGTTATACTGCTGGCTACCACTGTTCACACAGGGAATAATGGGTAGATTTGTATAGAAGGTCAACGGTGAAATGGTGTTAACCTACATTGTTAGAAATGTAACGAGCCTATCACATCCCCTGACAAAATTTCTAGAATGGTGATGTGGGTTCCTCGTCCCTATCCAACATACTCAGAATAGTGAAGTGAACTCCTCGTCCCTATCCAAATACGCCAAAAAATCCGAATCTAAGACGAAAGTTCTAACTCCTATACAAAAAAGACATTGAAAACTTTAATTAAAGTTTTCAATGTCTTATATATTATCTATTTCTTAATTCGCAACAATGTTAACAAGTTTACCAGGGACGACAATCACTTTTCTAATCGTTTTTCCTTCAACTTGTGATTTAACTGTCTCGTCATCTAATGCGATACTTTCTAATTCATCTTTAGAAATATCAACCGCAACATTTAACTTCGTTTTAACTTTACCGTTGATTTGAACAACAACTTCCACTGTATCTTCAACGAGTTTAGTTTCGTCAAACGTTGGCCATTCGCTGTAAGCAACAGTATCTTCATTACCAAGGCGCTGCCATAACTCTTCGGCTAAGTGCGGTGCAACTGGAGAAAGTAGTTTAACAAAACCTTCTATATAAGATTTATTTATTCCCTCAGCCTTATAACCTTCATTTACAAATACCATCAATTGTGAAATACCTGTGTTAAATAACAAGTTGTCAAAGTCACTCGATACTTTCTTCACAGTTTCATTGTATACTTTATCGAGCTCTGGCGTATCTTTAGTAACTACTTTTGAAGAGACTTCTCCTGATGATTCATCAATAATCAAACGCCAAACACGGTCTAGGAATCTTCTCGCACCATCTAATCCATTTTCACTCCATGCAATGGACGCGTCTAAAGGCCCCATGAACATCTCGTAAAGTCTTAGTGTATCTGCACCGTGTGAGTATATAATATCATCCGGGTTAACTACGTTACCCTTAGATTTACTCATTTTCTCATTGCCTTCACCAAGGATCATACCCTGGTTATACAGTTTTTGGAACGGTTCTTTAGTAGGTACTGCGCCAATATCGTAGAGTACTTTATGCCAGAATCTCGCATATAGTAAATGAAGTACAGCGTGTTCTGCACCACCAATATATAGATCAACTGGTAGCCAGTGCTTTAATTTCTCTGGATCGGCAATCATTTCATCATTGTGCGGATCAATAAAGCGTAGGAAATACCAACTTGAACCTGCCCACTGTGGCATGGTATTCGTTTCACGACGCCCTTTAACGCCATCTTCTCTCACTACATTAACCCAATCCGTATTATTAGCAAGTGGCGACTCACCTGTCCCTGATGGCTTAATTTCAGTCATAACAGGTAGTTCTAGTGGTAGCTCATCCTCTGGTACAGTTGACATCGTACCATCTTCCCAGTGTATAACTGGAATTGGCTCACCCCAGTAACGTTGACGACTAAAGAGCCAATCTCTTAAGCGATAAGTTATCTTAGCCTCACCACTACCATTTTCTTCAAGGAGTTCAATGGCTTTCTTTATACCATCATTTAAGCCAAGACCATTTAAAGGACCTGAATTAATATGTGGTCCTTCACCAGTGAATGCTTCTTCTTCAACATTACCACCGTCCAGAACAGGAATAATATCCAGACCAAAAGTTTTCGCAAATTCATAGTCACGTTCATCATGAGCAGGAACAGCCATTATCGCACCTGTTCCATATGATGCCAAGACATAATCTGCTATCCATATCGGTAATTTCTCACCACTTAATGGATTCACTGCATAAGCACCAGTGAAAACACCAGTTTTTTCTTTGGCAAGATCAGTACGTTCTAGCTCACTCTTATGGGCTGCAGCAGTTTGATAGGCTTCTATAGCCTCTCTTTGTTCATCAGTCGTAATTTCATCGATTAATTTATGTTCTGGAGATAAAACGGCGTATGTTGCCCCGTAAATTGTGTCCGGACGTGTTGTAAAAGCGCTAAAGGATGTATCCGTGCCATCGATTTCAAATGTAATATTCGCACCCTCAGATTTACCGATCCAATTACGCTGCATATCTTTTAATGACTCAGGCCAATCCAGTTCATCTAGATCTGCCAGTAAACGCTCTGCATATTCAGTGATGCGTAGCACCCACTGTCTCATCGGCTTACGTACGACCGGATGACCACCACGTTCACTCTTACCATCAATAACCTCTTCATTAGCAAGTACTGTCCCCAATGCTTCACACCAGTTAACAGGCACTTCATCAACATAAGCGAGACCTTTGTTATATAACTGGATAAAAATCCACTGTGTCCACTTATAGTAGCTTGGGTCTGTCGTATTGATTTCACGGTCCCAGTCATAAGAAAAACCAAGTGCTTTAATTTGACGACGGAAATTATCGATATTTTTTTCATTAAAGGCATGAATATCATTACCTGTATCAATCGCATATTGTTCTGCAGGCAAACCAAATGCGTCCCAACCCATTGGATGTAGAACATCATAACCTTGCATACGTTTCATACGGCTAACTATATCCGTTGCTGTATACCCTTCAGGGTGACCAACATGAAGCCCTGCTCCAGATGGATATGGGAACATATCTAGAGCATAAAATTTCTTGTTACCTTTATTTTCTTTCGTTTTAAAAGTCTTGTTCTCTTCCCAAAACTTTTGCCACTTTTGTTCAATATCTCTATGCTTAAACGTCATTTCTTTCTCCTCCTGAAATTAAAAAATCCCATATCTAAAAAAGATATGGGACGATCTATAAGACCGCGGTACCACCCGCATTCACAATTATGTGCAACTTTGATTACTATTCATTTAACACAGACAAGTTCACTTGATTTTCATACTGGTTTACACCAACCACCAGCTCGCTTAAATAAAAATTTCAGTTACTACTTCTGATAGTATTAATATATCCGAATCTTCCATAATTATCAAGCTTGCTCAATATTTAATAATAGTTTCTTCTTATCTAAGCCACCAGTGTAGCCCCCATATCCTCCATCACTCGCAATAACACGGTGACATGGAATAATAATAGATATTGGATTTTTTCCATTTGCATTTGCAACAGCCCTTGAATAATTACTTCCTGAAATTCTATTGGCGAGCATTTTATAACTAATTGTTTGGCCAAATGGTATTTGGGCTAATTCTTTCCACACGCTTCTTTGAAAGTCTGTTCCCGACCCAGTAAAATCTACTGGAACATCAAAGTGCTTTCTTTTACCTTCAAAGTATTCATTTAATTCATTGACACATTGATCAAGTACTGCATTTTTTACATCACTGTCGGATGCTTCGTCACAGTAATTAATGTGAGTGATTGCCTGATCATTCGCTTTGATTTGTAAGTAACCAACCGGGAATCTTTCATAATAAGTGTACACTGGCATATTATCAGTCCTTATAAGTTATTTTGTAACCCTCATTATGCTTCTTAGCAGTTTTCCTAATACAGAAATAAGCGAGAACAAGACATAGTACTGTTAGGGAAATCAATAGAGTAAACATCGCTTGATGATTGATGACATTATTACCATCAACAACTTCAAACACTAAACTCGAAATACGACCAACGGCTAAAACCAGGACAAAAATGGTTGTTGTAATAATCACATTACTCGCAGTATCTAATCGGTTGGCAGGGCTCTTTTTAGAGACTACTGGACTCATTAAACCGATTACCATGCCTATGGGTATAACCGTTAGGACAGTTAAAATTGAGAGTATTATCGTATACATTAAGGCTGCCAATGTCGGTGTAATAATGAAGTAAATTACAACACTGAGCACTACATAAACCGGTAGAATAGTGATGACATTATATAAATACTTTGCACGCATTAAAGTCAATCCATTTACTGGTAAGAGCTTTAAAAACTGATAATGACTCGCGTCTCTTGCGGTGTTCATCGCGGACACAAAAAGTGAAATCATCACAGCGCCTGCAAAACCTATAGCAATTATAACCTGATCTGGGTTCAATACCCCACCAAACATGACAGGATTAGCGGCGACTAAATATAGAAATATGAATGGAAATAAATACTGTGGTAAGACGACAGACCATTCCTTAAAGTCACGAAAGGTCAGTTTTAAATCTTTTTTAATTAGAGATTTTATTGGATGATCCACAGTCGTTTTCACACTGCCATGGTATCTATTCACATTATCATTAACATTCCCTTTAATGAAGGCTTGGGTCACACTGGAAACAGTCAAACGAACTAAAGCTGTAATCAGTAAAACGAGAGCGATGTTTACGACTATGGTCATTATTAGTGACGGTTTATAAAGATATCCCGCATATAAAAAATTGATTTCTGGCATCATTTCTATAGTTTGAATCAAGTACTGACCACCTATTGTCATTATAAAAAATGGTAGTACTGATGCAAAACCGCCTACAAGGGTTAAAATCTCACCTACTCTTTTTGCAGAAGATATCTTAGTCACTAGAAAGACCAAACCATAAGATACTGCTATGGTTAGTACACCAAGTGCAACAAAGTACATCAAACTATTGAGGAGTATCACTGGATGACTATAGCGTATCGTAAGTGCAGCACCAACGATGACTGCTAAAATTAAATTTATTGGGAAAACTTTAAAGCCGTATTGTATAATCATCTTCGCCGTAAAAAGATGAGTTGGTTTTATCGGTAATAGTAAATAGGATTCTATATTTTTGTCCATAAACATCTCTTTAATAATGCCGTTGACTAAGAACAGAGCATGTATGATGAGTACAGCTAAACTGAGCAGTATGAGTGCTTTTGGAATCAAGCTTTCTTCTGCATTAATAAAGAATGTACTCATGAGCATCCACATCATTGGCAAGAGCACCATCATTATAATGAAAGCCAAAATAACATAAACGAGTATTTTAGATGTATCTAGGGCTTTGAGATAATTAATTTTAGATTTAGTTTCAAGCTTCAGTATCTGCTTTAGCATCTTCTTTTTCACCACCTGTTAAACTTAAGAAGATGTCTTCTAGACTACCCTGACTACCATCTTTTAACTCTTCTAGTGTCCCTGTAATTTTAATCTCACCATTATATATAATACATATTCTATCTGCAATTTCTTCAGCTAAACTTAAAGTATGTGTGGTTAGAAATACCGTGTTACCCGCTTTTACATAGGCCTTTAAATAATCCTTTAAAAGACGGTTACTCTTTGGGTCGAGTCCAACTGTCGGTTCATCTAAGAATAAAAGTTCAGGAGAATGCATGAGAGCAGCGGTTAAGACAAGTTTTTGACGCATACCGTGAGAATATTCCTCAACTAAGGTACCAAGTGCCTGATCAATTTCAAACATTTTTGTTAGTTCGTCTCGTTTATTCTCATAAACCACTTCATCCATCTGATAGACACTAGCAATAAAGTTCAAGTATTCAGAACCTGTCAATTTCCCCATAATATCCGGTGTATCTGGGACAAAACTCATCCGTCTTTTTATATCTACTTGATTTAAATCCATCTTACTACCAAATATTTCGATCATACCGCTTGTGGGTTCAACTAAGCCGGTCAACATTTTAATTGTTGTAGACTTCCCTGATCCATTGGGTCCAAGGTAGGCAAACAACTCCCCACTTTTGACGTTGAAGTCAATATCATTGACCGCTATCTTGTCACCATATTTTTTTGAAAGCTGAGTGACTTCGATCATACTAAGTGCCTCATTTCTTGTGATAAAATTAATAGGAGAAAGGATGAAACTATGCTTAAAAAAATTCTACCAACTGCTAAAGAATATATAGAAGAAATTATTGAGCCGACAGACCTTGTCGTCGATGCGACATGTGGCAATGGCCATGATAGTCATTTCTTATCGTCTCTTGTACCTAAGGGCACCGTCTATAGCTTTGACATACAAAAAGATGCCATTTTAAAAGCTAAAGAAAAATATCCAGCACCAAATATACACTTCATTCAAGATGGTCATGAAAATGTCGATCAATATATCCAAGAAAATATCAAAGCTGCAATCTTTAATCTCGGCTATCTCCCAGGTGGAAGTAAATCAATTACAACCATCCCTGAGACCACCGTTACCGCTCTTAATAAATTATTCACCCTGTTAAGTGTTGGTGGCAGAATTGCCATTGTGGTCTACCATGGACATGAGAGCGGCAAAATAGAACGTGATCAACTCATTAATGAACTGAGTAAGTGGCCTCAAGATACATGCCAAGTTTTAGAATATAAATATATCAACCAAAAAAATCATGCACCGTTCTTATTACTGATAGAAAAATCAGCCTAGTTTTTAGGAATTAAACCGATACTAAAGAGCTGTGTATTTATAAACTGGTCTAAGAGATAATATGGATATTCAATATCTTCACGTTGGAAAATACTATGTTCATTGGATTCCATCATTATAAATCTAAAATCAGCTGATAAGTTACGCTTCATATACTTAGCTGATAAGTATGGGTTTATAATTTGATTGTCATCTGTCATGATGCATAGGATTGGTACATCACCGACTTCTTCCATAGTCTCTGATGTTTCCTTCATCTGATTGATGACAGTCTTATACCACTGATAACTCACCTTATCGACGATAAGTTCATCTTTTTTATAGCGGTTTAGGAAGTTTTTATCCTCAGTAAAATAAGATAATTTAATCCCTGGATTAAACCTTGTTTCATCACTCGTCATACGCACACTCGTTAAAATAGTATTTTTTCTATTCATGAATGATTGTTTAAATGATAAGAGAGGATTTAAAAGGATTAATCCGTCTGGCTGAATTCTTCCTTGCCGAGTGGCTTCAATCGCAATCAAGCCACCTAAGCCCTGGCCAATGACAAAAGTTGGTAACTCATAATCTAAGGCAAGGTTATGCCATTCAGCGATACGTTCTGTATATTGATCAAAATTATTAATATGCCCTTTATTTACACGCGTCGTTTGACCATGTCCTGGTAAATCCCCAATGATGACATGATAACCATCTCGGCGAAGCTTGACTGTAAGTGCATCGTAATATTCATGATGTTCTAATAAGTCATGAACGATAACAACAGCACCCTTAGCTTCATTTTCAGTTTCCCACTTCCACATATGCTGGCTCCTTACAAAAAAATTAAAATTTGATATGATGAAATCATTATAACATTCCATAAAAGAAAGGAAATTTAAAATGATACATGATTACAAAAATCACAGCCCAAAGATTAGTGACAATGCTTTTATTGCGCCAAATGCAACCGTTATCGGTGATGTTGAAATTGGAGAATTTTCTTCAGTATTTTTCGGTTCTGTTATCCGTGGTGATATCGCACCAGTTCGTATCGGAAATTACACTAATGTTCAAGACCTTTCTATCTTACATCAAACACCAGGACTACCTCTGACATTAGAAGACAATGTCACGATTGGTCATAAGGTGACCCTTCACAGCTGTACAGTTAAAAAAGGCGCACTAGTCGGTATGGATTCAACAATACTTGATGAAGCTGTTATTGGAGAAAATGCCTTTATAGGTGCTGGCTCCTTAGTCACAGGTGGTACAGTCATTCCTCCAAATACCATGGCTTTTGGACGTCCTGCAAAAGTTGTGCGAGAACTCACAGAAGAAGAAATAGAAGAGATGAAGAGAATCAACGAGACATACGTTGGTCACATTCCAAATTATAAAAATTAAAAATTTAAAGTTTTTACACCAAATATATTATAAAAGGATATATAATAGCTTTAAACAATAAAAAGAAAACGCTTTACTTGTAGGAGGATTAGTATGGGAGTAGTAAGAGACATATTTATTGGTTTATCAGAAAATAAGGTTTTAAACGACGCATCAAAGCAGATGGGGTTACGCTTTGGCGCACAAAAAGTCGTTGGCGGAACTGGTGTTGAAGATACACTTAAATGTATAAATGACATCAACAACCAAGGTATGAATGTTACATTTGATAACCTTGGTGAGTTTATTTCTGATAAGTCAGAGGCAACTACAGAGAAAAATAACATAATAAAAATGATTAAAGCAGTACAAGATAAAGGTGCAAGTGCCTACCCTTCGGTAAAACTTTCTCAAATTGGATTGCATATAGATGAAGAATTTTGCTACCAAAATATAAGAGAGATTATTGAAGCTGCTAAGAAAACGGATATGTTCGTTAACTTGGATATGGAGAATTATGTATCCAAAGAACCATCTATGAGAATTCTCGATAAGTTACTTAAAGAATTTGATAATGTAGGTACAGTCATTCAAGCATATTTTTATGATGCGAAGAAAGATGTAAGAAAATATAAAGATCAGCGCATTCGCTTAGTTAAAGGTGCCTATAAAGAGCCGACAACTTTGGCGTATCAGTCAAAAAATGACATTGATCAATCGTTCTTTGAAATTATTAAAACACATTTAGTTGAAGGTGAAGGTTTTACATCAATTGCAACACATGATCATAACATTATAGAAAAATCGATTCGTTTTATTGAAACTCAGAATATCCCAAAAGATAAATTTGAATTCCAAATGCTATATGGTTTCCGTAAGGAATATCAAGAAGAGTTAGTAAAACGCGGCTATAACATGTGTGTGTATGTACCATTTGGTACGGATTGGTATGCATACTTCATGAGACGTTTAGCTGAGAGACCTCAAAACTTAAACCTAGTCGTGAAGTCAGTGACGAAGAGCAAACGCTTTAGAGCAGGTGCCATCGGTGTCGCTGCCCTAATTGTGGTTTCTGGTCTCGTGAAATTACTTAAAAAATAAATAAAGATAGGATTTTTATGAATAATTATATAAAAATAGGCGTAGGTGCAATGCTCGGTGCACTCCTACGCTTTTTATTGTCAATCGGAACTCTAAACCTCGCCCTCCCCTTTTTCACAGGGACTTTAATCGTAAATATCGCTGGTGCCTTGTTGATTGGTTTTCTAATCGCAAAAGACATGAGTGCTGGTAAAACTGCATTTTGGATTAAAGGATTCTTAGGTAGCTTTACGACTTTTTCACTGTTGTCTTATGAACAATATCTCCTGTTGTCTTATGGGGATTATTTGGTTTTCATGGTTTATTTAGCAATTAATCTTTTCCTAGGGCTAATCGCAGTCTTTTTAGGATTCACTCTAGGAGGGAAAAAGGTCAATGATTAATTTAATTACCATGCTCGTCGCTGCAGCACTTGGTGCTTGCTTGCGCGTATACATTTCGAATTTAAGCGTGTTCAAAGAAAAAGAAATACCATTCAGTACACTCGCAGTCAATGTTATAGGCTCATTTTTGATGGGCTTATCCGCTATGATCTTACTCGCAAATTCACAGTACTACTTCGTCATCACAACAGGATTTTTAGGCGGATTCACAACCTATTCCCAGTTCGCCTTAGACCAATTCGACTTGTTGAGAGAAAAGAAAACCGTTCTATTCTTTAAATACTCCCTAGCCAGCATCTTCTTCACACTCGCTGGTATTGCTTTTGGTTTAATTGTGGGTAATATGTTTGTTTGATTTAGTTGGTTGTGGGAGTCAGGGAATCAACGCCAAAATAGTGTTAGACTCCAAGGCACTTTGAAGCTCAACGTCAAAATGACGTTAGACCCCTATACTCTTAAAGGAGCAACATCAAAAAAATATATGCTCAATATGAAAGTAAATGAAGCTTCTTATAATAAGAAGCTTCATCCACTTTTTCTAGTCTTCATAGTGTTTATTCACAAATTCTTCGATTGGTAAGTAAAAGTCATCAAGATTTTCTTTTACTTTGTCATATGACCAGTGCCACCATTCTATTTTCAGTAATTTTTCAATGATATCATCGCTAAACCGCTTCTTAATTTGTTTACCCGGAACACCGACAACAATTGCATAGGGTTCTACATCTTTTGTCACCACTGCACCTGCGCCAATCACAGCACCGTGACCGATGGTCACTTCTGGGGAAATGATTGCACCATGCCCAATCCACGTGTCATGACCAATAACTGTTTTACGACTTTCTCTATGCTCAAAAAACTGCTCATCATCCGTGTCACTAAAGCCGTACATTTTTCTTCTATAAGTAAAGTGATGTAAGGTTGGTCTCTCATAGGGGTGATCCGTCGGCCCGATTCTCACCATTGCTGCAATGTTAGAATACTTCCCGATCTCTGTGTTTTGCACGAAGCAAAATTGTCCTGTATAAGAAAAATCTCCAAAAGTACTATTCTCTAGAAAATTATACATACCAACTTCAGTGTAAATTCCAAACTCACTGTTAGTAATCTTAGCGTGATCATGTACTGTAACTTCATGACCCAATTGCTTATCTGAAATATTCATCTTGACCCTCCACAAGTTCGCTTTCTTATATCTTAACTTGTTGCCAAGTTGAACATTGTAAAGGTGTCGTGAATATCATGTAATTACAGTTAAATTATTTTTTCGATAAAAGATTCATAGACGTTTTTAAAAGCACATTCGCACCATCATCAATTTCCTCATCGGAAGTATATTCCAATGGATTATGACTCACACCATCTTTACTAGGCACAAAAATCATGGCTGATGGTGCAATTCTGTTAATCATTTGAGCATCATGACCAGCACCTGAAATCATTCTTTTAACAGTTAAATTCAAATCCCTAGCTGACTCCGTAATTGTATCCCCTAGCATTTCGTCAAACACAACTGGCTCAAAAATGGCAAATTCTGTTGCCTTTACACCAATTTCACCCTGTGCCTCAATTTCTTTTAATAACCCTCTAACAAATTCTTGTGCTTCATTAAACCCTTCATCTTCAGGGCTTCTCATATCTAAAGTAAAGGTCACTTTAGATGGAATGATCGTTGCAGCATTGGGTTCTAATTGAATTGAGCCGATCGTTGCAACTGTTGCCAATTTATTATCATTTATGTAGTTATATAATCTCGATGAAAAATATGCAAAAGCCTGCATTGGATCTTTTCTTAAATAATTCGGTGTTGACCCTGCGTGGTTTGCTTCACCAGTAAAAATGATTTCCCTTCTAGAATTCCCTTGTAAATTATATACTGCACCAATCTGTACATTCTCTTTCTCTAAAATCGGCCCTTGCTCTATGTGAAGTTCAAGATACCACTCGGGTTTAATAAAGCCGGGTTCATTGTCCCCTTTATAGCCGATGCGCTCTAGTTCATCACCCATACGCATTCCATCCATGCCGATTGTATCGAGTGCTTTATCAATGTTTAGATCACCAGAGTAAACTAAAGAACCGAGCATACTTGGTGGAAATCTAACACCTTCTTCATTTGTAAATGCAACAATGGTAATGGGTCTAGGAGATTTAAAATGATTTTCTTTTAAAGTCTCTACGACTTCAAGACCCGAAAGCACTCCAAGCACACCGTCATAAATACCCGCATCAATCACTGAATCTATATGAGATCCTATCATCAATGGTTTTTGATCTTTGTTTTCATCAGTCTGCCAAGTTGCAAACATATTACCAAATTGATCCAATTGGACAATTAACCCTAATGACTCAAACCAAGATTTTAGTAAATCTCTACCCGCTTTGTCCTCATCCGTTAAAGCAAGCCTGACTAATTGGCCCTCATCGTTTCTTCCAACTTTACTCAATGTCTTAATTCTATCTAACAATCTTTCCTTATTTATTCTTAAATGCTCCATTTGTTAAGCCCCTTTTCTTATATAAGTTGTCAAAACGACTTCTTACTTCAACTATATCAATATATAATACTATAATTGTATTTTTAGTTCCGGAATGATAATACATCCTTCTCCTAGACTGCCAAAATTATGTTCATAAGCATAGTTGTTATCAATTAAGTACATCGCTAAGGCGCATAAAAAGGCATCCATCTTATCTTCCAGATGTTTATAATGTTTAACGGACATATCTTTTCGATCATACTGGTAAACTTCAGAGAAGCCACTTATCATACTACGTACCTCAAATTTTTTTATTTCATTGATTAAGGTTTCCATACGGTCAAGGGACTCTGAAAAAGTCATACCTTTCTTTCTTTTATAATTCACAGGGTAGATATTTGGGAATAAGCCTGCACAGATACCGGTTGGAAAAGTCTCCTGAATCGTGTGAAAATTTTTTTGACCTATAGATGTATTTGGGATTTGATCCACTAGTAAATGACTCACCGTCTCTCCTCTAATACTTTTAAAAGTCTTTTCTAAAAATGTTCGGTTAGAATTGAATGCATATACTCTATAGCCATTGATTCTAGATTTTAATAGTGACCGCTCAGCATCCCTTGAACCACCTTCATTGTTCACAATTAAGGGCGCATCTATTCCAATCATTAATTCATATTTACTCTCTAATTGAATCATTTCTACTATTTCTTCATCAGTAAAAATTTTAGATTCCAGAAATTCTACTCTTCCTATATGGTCGATGACACATATACCTGTTTCATTGTTATAAGTCCAAGCAAGATCCACACCGATGTACTTCATAATATTACCCTTTCGTCTGATTAATCTATGGTAAAATTATAGCACTAATCAGATTGGAGCAGTTTTCATGTTGAATATAAAACAACTTCAAGTATTGTTAAGTATAGAAGAAATTCAAGAAGTAGAAATTTTGGATAAGGGCTTTTCCGACGATAGTAAATATGTAGTAAAAACGAGTAGGGACAAATTTCTTTTAAGACTGACTTCAATTAAAAATAAAGCACGAATGCTTCAAATGATTTCTCTTTTAAAACAAGCAAAGGCAAATAATATCCGTACACATCAAGTTATTGATCATGGAGAATTTTCAGAAACACAATATTATCTGTTAACGACTTGGATTGAGGGTCGTGATTTAGAAGTAGTATTGCCGACCTTATCAAAAGAAAAACAATACGAAATTGGTCTTCAAGCTGGTGAGATTTTAAGACACATTCATGATTTTGAGATGAATTTATTTAGTGAAGATAGGTGGGAAAATAGGTTTAATAAAAAGATTGATAAAAAGATTAAGGCCTATGAAGAATGTGATATTAAATTTGAAAATGGCGATTTATTTATAGAAGCTGTTGAGAGTCGTCGTTATCTTTTAAAGGATTCACCTATCGTCCAACATCACGGAGACTTTCATGTTGGTAATCTGTTAATAAATGACAAAGGTCAAATATATATTATTGATTTTGACCGTCACGATACTGGTGACCCTTATGAAGAATTTAATAGAATCGTATGGTGTGCTGGGGTCAGCTCTTATTTTGCCAGTGGTCGAGTAGATGGTTATTTTAATAATAATATTCCAAGTATATTTTGGGACTTACTCATCCTTTATATTTCAAATAATACTTTATCCTCATTACCATGGGCAGTTCCATTTGGAGATAAGCAAATTGAAGTCATGAAAGTTCAGGCTAAACAGATACTAACTTGGTACGATAATTTTAATACTTATATACCCTCATGGTATATTTCATAAAAAATGCCTTGAAATCTATTGATTTCAAGGCTTTTATCTTATATTTCAACTGTTTTATCTTTAGATTTTGCTCGTCTATTCAAGGTGAATAATATTCCGACGAGCACTGCAGCAGTCGTGATGATACCTAAAATAGAGTTTTCTGTGAAACCTGTCATTAGGAACCCACTTGCTGCTGATAATGCAATAATTAATGCATACGGTAACTGCGTTCTAATGTGCTCCATGTGGTCAGCTGCTGCACCTGTTGATGACATGATACTTGTATCAGAAATCGGTGAACAGTGATCTCCAAAGAGTCCGCCAGATATTGATGCACCTATAGCGAGTGCTAAACTCATATCAAGTTCGTTTGCCATTGGAATTGCAATTGGGATCATGATGGAGAATACACCCCATGAGCTACCAGTTGCAAAGGAAATTAAGGCACCTAAAATAAAGATAACCACTGGTACAATAAATCCAGGTAAGAAACTTCCAACATAGTGTGCAAGGACTTCACCTAAGCCCATAGTTGTCGCAATCCCACCTATGGACCAAGCCATCACTAAAATTACAGGTACAATCATCACTTGCATAAAGCCATCTACCCAGTCGTTTAACAATGTTTGTAAAGACATTTTATAGCGAAGTATTGCATAAACCATTGCTCCGACACTACCTAAGAAAAAGCCAGTCGTTATTGCAAATATGATGTTTGCATTCAAGAAAGCATCTACAAAACCATTCGTAGCGATATCACCTGTCCAAAAGATTACACCAAATATTCCTGTGAAAAGTAAGAGTAAAGGAATAACGAATGAGAAGATATCTGCTGGTTGTTGATCGTCTTGGTCTTCATCTGCGTTAATCATAAGTTTGTCATTGTCACCATATAATTTCCCTGTATCAATGGCACGTTTTTCAGCCTTATACATTGGACCGATATCTAAGTTCATGTTAATAACGAACAAGACTCCGATAATCGCAAATATTCCATATAGATTAAATGGAATCATCTGTACAAATAAGGTCCATGGATTATCTGTTAAAGCTAAAGCCGTTAACTGCGTTCCGATAATTCCAGTAATAAATGGACCGTAAACACTAATCGGTGACATAGCTGCTAAGGGACTACCCATTGAGTCAATTATGTAAGCTAGTTTCACTCTAGAAATGTTTAACTTATCTGTTACTGGGCGCGTAATTGTACCTAAAATTAGTACCGGCTCTGTGTAGGAAAATAGAAAGGCGCTCCCAAATACGAAGTTCTGTCCTTTTTTACGTGTATTCACCTTTTTAGTTGTAAATTCCGCAAAGGCTTGTCCTGCCCCAGTTTTCCTCAAAATATTAATGAAACCTCCTGTAAAGACTACGAGTAGAATTAACGCAGCATTCCATGAATCCGCAATAGACGGGACCATGACATCATTAATCGTATATGTAAAACCTAAAACAGGATTCCAATTGTTAATTACTGTTGCACCAAACCATACACCTAAAAATAAAGCGACCACTGTTTGCTTCGTTAAAATCGCAATAATAATCGCTAATAAAGGTGGTAACAACGATAATAGCCCATATTCCACTTATATACACCTTCTATATTTATATTATAATTTCTAATCATACCTTAGTGTGCTAGTAATGAAAACATTAATTTTAAATTTTCACTAATCGTGACAGTGTCATCATTCATCTACCTGTATTCTTCTAAAATAATACAAAAATAGCGTGAAAATCTGAATTTCAAGATTTTCACGCTAGCCAAAATAATTCATTATGTTATTTTATTCTCCACCATTTTGTATTCCGAATTGATCTACGAGTTCTACAGTTCTTTCCTCACCTAATAAGAAATCTCCACTTAACTGATACATACTTACAATCATCTCGTTGCCTTCAACTTCATATATTGCGAAGTTCTGACTTGATGAATCACGATTGTTTGAATGTGAATCTTCAAAGGCATCAGTTTCTTGAGGTTGGCCACCAAATCCGAATAAGCTATTGTAATAGTCTACATCTTCTTCTGTCATCCAATCAAGATCTGGTCTAACTTCGTGTAAGTGATCTACACCTTTAGAATAAACATCGTCATATTCTTTAGTACCACCTGTGTTAGGTAGAACATATACCGTACCATCAGGATTTTCCATATATTCTACTCCGTTATCCCCTACAAAAGTGTTAACATCCTCAACTTCAGCATTAGAGAAGTTTTCATCACTTGGTACATGTGTTAATGAATGTGTTCTAGAGATAACATGGTCGTGTCCTTGTAGTCCTAAATCAATATCCAGTTCATCAATTAGAGCTGTTAATTCTTCTCTGACTTTCTGAACATCTTCATCTTGTAGTGAGTGATAAGACTTAGAGTAAAGTGGCTTATGATAATTAAGCACAATCCACTCCGCTCCATTGGCACGTGCTTGTTCTACATCTTCACGTAACCAAGCCATCTGTTCTTCACCGATTGCTTTACCTTCTGGATTATCTTCTGATTCTTTGTTGTCATTTGTATTTAAAGTTACAAAGTGCACGCCGTTATAGTCCATTGAATAATATGAACCGCCGTCGACTTTATCGTTCGTTACAGGAACATTAATATGTTCATTAAATTTCTCAGTAAGTGGATCGTCACCATAATTTAAGGCATACTCATCATGGTTACCTGCTGCAACCGACATCGCAGCTTGCATAAAATAAGGACGAGATTGTTCAAATAGGTCTATCCATTCATCTTCTACTTCAGCGACTTCTACAACATCACCAGTGTGAAGTACGAAGTCTGCATCACCAGCAGTTTGTAGTGCATTCATTAAAGTATTTGCCCCAAACGCCGCTTCATTTCTTACATTTTCATTCCAGAATGCATTTTGTGTATCTGTATAGTGAACAAACTTGAATGGGTCTCCAGCTTGTCCAGATGTTTTAAACGTTCCAGTTTCACTAATTTCACCAGACTCACTACCGACATAGTAATAGTAGTCTGTATTTGGCTCAAGACCTGTTGCAGTCGCTTTGTATGAGTATTCAGTCACATCTGTCAGTTCCATGTGACCATAATCTCCGTTCATCCACTCATCACCGTGAGCTTGTGCATCAGTATAATATCCTTCGATGATAGGTTCACCGTTCTCGTCTTCAACAGGTTCTACTTCTTCATCTTCTTTTACTTGAGCAAATATGTAATTTCCATTTGCATCTCGTTCACCATAGTGAGAAGTTACTTCACTTGGTGTCGCTTCAAATTCTAAAGTGTCATCAAAATTCCCTGATTTTGAAACCCAAACTTTAGCATCTTCAAATTGATCAGTTGTATACCAGTTGAATGCCATCTCTGAAGATGTATCCCCATTGAAAGTTGTAATAATACGGTTTGGTGTATTATTTACAGGTACTTCTGCAACTTCAGGTTTTCCTTCCGTTAATTCAGGTGTAAACTCAGCAGATTCTTCTGTTGATTCACTTGGTTGTCCGCCTCCGGCAGCTTGTGTACTCGGTGCGAATAACGCTGAAAAAATGAGCATAACTGTTGCTAATAAAATAGCCAATTTTAAGCTAAATTGCCTATCTCGTAAAAAACAATGTTCATAAATGATACCCTCCTGTATTTGTCTTCAATACAAGTGTAACGAAATAACATTTATGGCATTTTAACATTATGTAAAGTTGTCTTAATATGGAAAAATTAGAAACCCATCAAAGAAGATAGTAACATCTTTGATGGGTTCTTAACTTTTTAAAAGTACATCTAATTATTAATTATCGTTGTCGTTGTGACTGCCGTTGTTGCTGCAATTAGAATTGCCGCTTCAATATCTTCGATAGACTTGGAAACGAGTTTCCCATATTCATTATTCTCAACAATATCATCTAAACGTTTATTTGCTTCTTTTTTATTTTCCTTACCGAAGACTTCATTGACTAGATCACATGCTTTAATTAGAGACAATAACATTGCTATTTTAGGGTCTGGACTCATATCCTTAAATACTACATCATTGACATGATTTCTAATTTGATTCTCTGGCTTTTCATTGATTGTTGGATAGACATTAGAGGTAAATATAAATAATGAAGTTTTCTCTTCTTCTTTAAGAATTCCCTTGTCAACTAGAGATAAGTAAATAGGCGTTTTTAGCGCATCTTTATTATTCGCAAAATGACTAATCCAATGATCCATCTTTTTCTTTCTTTTAGAATCGTTGATCTCTTTAATAACTGTATCAAAATAAGATACATCTGTGAGAGAATCATCTATTACTGTTACCTTATCATCGACTAATTCTATTTTTTCTTCTAAAGCGAGTTCTGCAAGTACCGCCCCACTTAAGCCGTAATCTATGGAAGATGATATATTTGCTGTACCTTTTTCATCATCTGTACCTAAAAGAATGAGAGCTTCTGCTATAGTGAACATATCTACACCTCCAGAGTATTATTATTATTTATCATTACCATTCTTGGTGTTTAAGTAAACAATTTTAAAGTTGTTTCACATAACATACACACTTATATTGTCGTTCAATCTCGGAAAACTGCTCAATATTTTCTCCTGTATAATGCGCGAACATATACATTGGTATTAATGTATCATCTTCTGGTTTCACATTATGTGCCATATCATCATAGCTTAAGTACAAGTGATAATATTCACTTTCTTTAATATAATCATTTCTTTCAAACCATAGATGTGAATTGCCTTCTTCTCTCGTCCATGCCTCTAAGTAGTTTAAGCCAATTTTTGCAGCTTCTACGTCTGCTTGTTCCATTAAAGCTAGACCAATGCCCTGGTTTTGATAATCAGGATGTACTGCAAGATGCCAAATCATTCCACCTATGCCCTCATCGAGTGAACATATTTTTTCATCTTCAGAATCACATTCTATATCAATTAAACCCACAACTTGGTTATCCTTAATTGCGACCAATTCAATCGCCTTATTTTCATATTGTTCTTTAGATGGGTGAACATCGTCAAAGTAAGGGGTATCTAAAAAAGATAATACTCTACATCTGACCCATCCTTGTTCATCAGTCGGTTGAAATGCTCTTATTTCCATTAATTTCTTCCCCTCAATTTCAAATTTTTATTCTTATATTTTAACACACAAAAAAATAAGTCCCAGTATTACTGAGACTTACACCAAAAATGATTTTATATCATTCAATTTTGCTTTAGCATCCTTATAACCGAGCTTATAGAGCTGTTCAAGTTTTGCTTTATTACGCGTCGTACGACCGACACCTGTATCTACGCTCGGTGCAATGACTAAAACATTGCCTTTTTTCTCTTCATCAAAAATATATGCTAAACGTTCATTATAATGTTTATATCGTACTCTAATACGCTCATCAATCTTTGGGTACTTTTTATATGATATTACACTCGCTGCTCGACTCGGTTTTTTATAGTAACCTCTAGGTTTCGTCAAAACAACAATATTCTTCTCATTACCATCACTCTCTGATTTAACGAGTGGAATTGGATCTGAAATTCCGCCGTCGAACATCATTTTACCCCCGACATCTACTGGCTGTGCGAAAAATGGAATTGAACTGGAGGCTCTTAAACAACTCCCTAGAGTATCCACATCATAATCGTCTTTGTTAAAATATACAGGTTCACCTGTCTGACAATCCGTCGTTACAATAACGAATTCTTCAGGACCATCGATGATTCTTCTTATATCTAATGGATCAATATTGTTGGGAATTTCATCAAATATGAAATCCATGCCAAATAACTCACCTTTTAAAAACAAGTTCTTATACGATAAATAACGTTTATCGTTTACGAAATCAATGTTAACGCGCTTATTACGTCCACTTTGATCTGACAGATAAGAAGCAGCCATACACGCACCTGCAGATACACCGATGACATACTGGAAATTAATCTTGTCTTCTAAAAAACATTCGAGTACCCCAGCAGAATATATGCCTCGCATTGCTCCGCCTTCTAAAACTAAACCTGCTTTTGACATAACCTATTGCTCCTTGTCTTTATATCTATTTAATTACAAGGTATCATAAAATTTATTTCTTGGTCACCTATTCAGATTCATCTTCAACATATTCTAAAATATCTGCAGGTTGGCACTCCAAAGCTTTACATATCGCATCTAAGGTGGAAAAACGAATGGCTTTTACTTTTCCTGTTTTTAAGTTTGATAAGTTAACATTTGAAATTCCAACTTTTTCTGCCAGTTCACCTAAAGCCATCTTACGATCTGCAAGCATTCTATCTAATCTCACTACTATCATCTTTCACCCTCCTAGACCGTTGCATCATATTCATCTTGGAGAAAGGCGCCATATTGCATCGTTTTGGCAATAATCCAAATTAGAATACCTGCAAAAATTGTTATGAAGTTAAAGCTCACAGTACTATCAATATTTAGAAACTCTGCAACTTCAACTGGTAGTGAAGACATAGCTAAAGCGTTCGACACTAAAGTGGATGAAAAATAAGTTAATAGTGTTTCCATTAGTGATAATAATACGAAACTATAACCGATATACTCAATGTACTTGCTGTTTTTGGGAACAAGGATATCCCCTTTACGTAAATTATTCAACCATCTATTTAAGAAATAGATAATTAGAAACATCGGTACGATACTGAGTGTTGAAACAAATGCAGTAATAACAAGTAAAGTTTTGTCTAGAGTCACGGATGATAGTAAATCATCTGTAATGGCGAGTGAAAACCCTTCTCCTTCAAATGTAAAATTTGCGGGTATACTGCTCAAAATATTCATTAATGAATCGACGGGTACCATAATAAGTACGAAACTTGCGACTAAGGTTGCCAATGTTGCGATACCTACAAGTATTAATGCGATTAGCGAGATGACATACACAACAGAAACTAGTGCTTTAAAGCGCTTGTGTGAAACGATTTGATTAGTCATAATATACCTCCTGTTTTTTTGGTAACTTAAATATACAACAAAATTTAACTTAAATCAATATATTTTTAATGTTTATCATTAAATAATTAATTTTATTCGTGTTATATAATTAATTTATTGCTATGCTAAGCGTTTATTGAGAAAATAAAAGTAACATAAGTATACGCTTACAAAGGAGCTTTCATGAATAAAGAAAATATTAACCGTCTCATTTATATGTACATATTAGTATTTGTAGTTATCGTCATTGTTCAAATTATGTTTTTAGATGGTATAAACTGGGCAAGTACCATTGTCATGCCAGCCCTTGTTGCTTTACTCTCACTTGGCTTTCGTTCAAATGTGAAAAAAGATGAAGAAATTGCGCGTAAAGACGAGGCAAACTACAGAAATAAGAAAAACAAAAGGAACGAATCTTAGTATTTTTACTAAGATCCGTTCCTTTTACTATATTTTACAAATTAATTGAGGTCACTTTTGTTTCAGTGTAAGGTTCTAAACCTTCAATTGCACCTTCTCTACCGACGCCACTTTCTTTTAGGCCACCAAATGGAATATTTGCAGCACTAGGTGCACCGTTATTCCAACCGAGCACCCCGAAATCTAAGACATCTGTTAAATACACACCCGTCGCATAGTTTTCAGTGAAGTAATATGCAGCTAAACCAAATTCTGTACCATTTGCCTTGGCCACTGCCTCATCTAAGTTACTGTAGCTTTGGATCGGGGCAAGTGGTCCAAAAGTTTCCTCTTTCATACACAACATGTCATCGCTGACATTAGAAAGGACTGTGGGTTCTATGAAGTAACCTGCTTCTTTATTACCTTGTCCACCAGTTTCAACTTTCGCACCTTTACTGATCGCATCTTCTAATTGATTCATGACCTTATCATAGCCATCTTCATCAATTAAAGGCCCAATTTTTACTCCGTCTTCCATACCATTACCCATTTTTAACTCTTTAACTTTTGCTGTAAGTTTTTCTGTGTATTCTTCTAGAACATCTTCGTGAACATACAGTCTATTTGCACAGACACAAGTCTGTCCCGAGTTCCTGAATTTGGAGGCAATCGTACCTTCTACAGCTTTGTCAATATCTGCATCCTTATGAACAATTAATGGTGCATGTCCTCCTAGCTCCATCGTTACATTTTTAACAGTTACAGATGCGTCACTCATTAGTTTTTTACCTACTGCTGTTGAGCCTGTAAATGTGAGTTTCATAATCTTATCAGATTTTGTAAATATCTCACCAGCATCTTTACCAGAGGCATTGACGTACTGTATTACACCTTTGTCAAAACCTGCTTCTAATGCTAAATCAATAAATTTCATTGCGGATAATGGTGTCGCACTAGCCGGTTTTACAATAAAGGTATTTCCCGCTGCTACTGCTGGAGCCGCTTTTCTGGCCATCATTGCAACTGGGAAGTTCCATGGTGTGATTGCCGCAACGACACCAATCGGATGGCGCGTAACAACGATACGGTTGTTTTCTTTTGAAGAAGGTACTGTACGTCCATATATACGTTTAGCTTCTTCTGCGTAATATCTAATATAACTGTTTGCATAGTCGACTTCACCCAGCGCTTCAGTTAGCGGTTTTCCGCCTTCTTTCGTTACAAGTTCTGCAATTTCTTCTTTATTTTTATCAATTTTGTCAGCCCATTTAAAAAGTAAATCGGCTCTTTCATAGGCAGTGAGTTTCTTAAATGATTTAAAAGTCTCATCTGCTAAGTCTATTTTCTTTTCTATATCATCTTGACTATCTTTCTGCACTTTCCCAATTTCTTCTCTTGTTGCGGGATTAATTACAATAATTTCTTCTGACATTGTTTTTCCCTCCAAAAATAAAATCGTCCTATAAATAATTATAGGACGATTATTTTCAATTTACAAAATTTAAGATCACAGGCTCTGTTCTAAAATTGCATCTGCAATTTCATCTAAGTCTTTAACCGTGTATTGGAATCTGCCATGGAAAACATATTTCAAGAAGAATGCTTCTAGGTCTTCTTGGCCGACAATTACACGGATTGATGGATCTTCTGAGTAGTTTGTAATTGAATAGTTACCATTATCTTTAGGATTAAAATATATAATCGGTACGATATCGTATTGTAATTTCAACTTGTTTTTAAGCTTCTCTGCAGTAATCTTCGTCTCATCGATGACACCATTATAATGATTAACAGATACGTTTTTCTGATCTGCCTTTTCGAAGATTAATGTTTGTTCTCGTTTCTTATCTAGATCGAGTAAGTCGAAGAATGATTCTACATAAGGCACTGTTTCAAATTGTGCTTCATTCACACCATGTAAAATGTGTCCACTCCAATACTTAGAATCAATCAAGTAGATACCTGTACGTGTTAAAACTAAATGGTCGATTTTACGTGTATTCGTATAATTTCGTGAAGGTAGGAATACATTAGATAAGATAATCATATCGGATTCGCGGATTTTCTCATCTTTGACCAACTTATCTTTTAACTGAATCAAAGCTAAGTCTGTTAAATATTCACCTTTGTCTACTGAGAACTGATGTAAACTTGATAATTTGTTATCGAGTAAAGTCGTATCATTATAATACTTCTCATTTAAATTCGATAATTCTTTTTTGTGCTCAAGTCTTTCTGCTTCATGTTCACTTTCGTACTTCTGTACTAAAGATTCTTTTTCCTTAGCGTGATTGTTTTCAACAACTTTCACTTGATTGCGATGTTTAAAGTAATAAACTAAAAACCAGATTACTACTATAAGAAGAACGACAGCAATCGCAATAAAAATGGGATTAGTAAAGATTTCCGTGTTCATAACATTCCTACTTTCCAACAGTGCTCACCTAGCGATTTCTTAATAATTCTTTAAGCGCATCGACCTTATCTAATCTTTCCCAAGGTAAGTCAATGTCCGAACGCCCAAAATGGCCATAGCTTGCAGTCTGTTTATAAATTGGCTTTCTTAAGTTTAACATATCTATTATTCCATCTGGTGACAAATCAAACAGCGCTCTAATGACTTCAACAATTTTATTTTCATCATATTGTCCCGTTTTAAATGTATCAACAGAGATAGATACTGGTTGAGATACACCAATTGCATATGCTAATTGGATTTCACACTTATCAGCAATACCACTCGCTACAATATTTTTAGCAATATAACGGGCTGCGTAAGCTGCTGAACGGTCCACTTTTGTTGGATCCTTTCCAGAGAATGCACCACCACCATGACGTGCATATCCGCCGTAAGTATCCACTATAATTTTACGACCCGTTAAGCCAGCATCCCCTTGTGGGCCACCGATTACAAAACGACCTGTTGGATTGATGAAGTATTTAGTTTCATCATCTAAAAGATGTTCAGGTACAACTGCTTTAATCACATGCTCTAATAAATCATCATATATTTCAGAAGCAGGTATGTTCTCATGATGTTGGGTTGAGATAACAATCGTATCTACACGGAGCGGCTGACCCGCTTCATCATATTCAACTGTCACTTGGGACTTACCGTCTGGTCTTAAGTAAGAAATCGTCTTATCTTTTCTTACTTCTGTTAGACGTCTTGAAATTTTGTGAGCAAGTGCAATTGGTAAAGGCATAAACTCTTTCGTTTCGTTCGTTGCAAATCCGAACATTAGACCTTGGTCACCTGCACCAGTTGAAACCCCTTGTGATTCTCTCGTTTCAAAAGCATTGTTAACACCAACCGCGATATCTTCTGACTGTTCATCAATACCAGTTAATACTGACATCGTCTTATAATCAAAACCATACTTAGCATCCACGTAGCCTATTTCCTTAACAGTTTCACGAACTGTCTTAGGAATATCTACATAAGTCTCAGTACTGATTTCCCCTACAATTAAAGCAAGTCCTGTATTAACTACAGTTTCACATGCCACTCTCGCATATGGGTCACCTTCTAAAATCGCATCCAAAATCGCATCAGAAATCTGATCTGCAATTTTGTCTGGGTGTCCCTCTGTGACTGACTCTGATGTAAATAACTTTCTTTCTGACATTAAAATTCTCCTTTATAGCTAAATTAGCTATCTCCTAAAGCAAAAAATAAAGCCTTATTCTCCACATAAACATAGAGAAAAAGGCTCGCCCTTTTCCCTTATCGCTCAGAATTACTCTGCATTCTTTAGCACCTTTCTTGAAAAGGAGGTTGCTCTGGCTTCACAGGGTTTGATCCCTCCACCACCTCTTGATAAGAGATAACTTAGCTATATATTACAATATTGATATGTGATAATCAAGATTTAGACCAAATCAAACTAATATAATAAGTTAAATTTATTTCTTAAATTAGAAATGTGCATCATTACTTATAGATGTACTCTTATTATAGTGTTATCGTAAAAAGTAATGTGTTATACTAATTTCTAAATAATGCGTTTTAATTCAAATATTTTTGGAGGCGAATCATGGTTAATCACAAGAGTTTAATCGAGGACTTAGTCGCTAAATCCTCAACACACAAACAACTATCAAACAGTGAACTAGTAGAGGCTTCTTTACGACGTGGTGAAGCTACATTAACAAACACTGGTGCCCTGCGTGCTCAAACTGGTGAATATACAGGCCGTAGCCCTAAAGATCGTTTTGTCGTAAAAGATAGCGTATCTGAAAATAAAGTCGATTGGGGAGAAGTTAACCAACCGATTTCTGAAGAAATATTCGACAATTTGTTTGAAAAAGTGACTACATACTTAAATGAAAAAGAAGAGTTATTTGTTTTTAATGGCTATGCTGGTGCTGAT
Organism: Jeotgalicoccus sp. S0W5; assembly: GCF_011634875.1. Taxonomy (NCBI): domain Bacteria; kingdom Bacillati; phylum Bacillota; class Bacilli; order Caryophanales; family Staphylococcaceae; genus Jeotgalicoccus; species Jeotgalicoccus sp. S0W5. Next base: position 691,936 of record NZ_SIRQ01000003.1, read on the forward strand.
CCTCAGACTCAACTAAAACTACAAGTTGTTAATGAATTTAGTTGGCACAACATGTTTGCTAAAACTATGTTTATTCGTCCTGAGACTAAGGAAGAAGCATTAGCAATCGACGCTGAATTTACAATTGTCTCTGCACCAACTTTTAAAGCAGATCCTGCTGTAGATGGTACAAAATCAGAAGTATTTGTACTCGTTTCCTTAGAGAAGAAAATTATTCTTATTGGTGGTACTGAGTACGGTGGAGAAATGAAGAAATCCATCTTCTCTATCATGAACTTCTTATTACCTGAACAAGGTGTAATGAGTATGCACTGTAGTGCAAATGTCGGTGAGAACAAGGACGTTGCACTATTCTTCGGTCTATCTGGTACAGGTAAGACGACGCTCTCTGCAGATCCTGAACGTGATTTAATCGGTGATGATGAGCACGGCTGGAATGAAGATGGTGTATTCAATATTGAAGGTGGTTGCTATGCTAAAACAATCAACCTATCAAAAGAAAAAGAGCCCGAAATTTTTGAAGCAATCAAATTTGGCTCTGTTTTAGAAAATGTTGTTATTGATGAAGAAGGTAATCCGGATTATGATGATGATGCATTAACTGAAAACACACGTGCCGCTTACCCACTTAACCATATCGATAACGCACGTATTCCATCAGTTGCAGGTCACCCGAAAACAATTGTCTTCCTAACTGCAGACGCATTTGGTGTATTACCACCTATCTCTAAGTTATCTAAAGACCAAGCAATGTATCACTTCTTGAGTGGATTTACATCGAAACTTGCAGGTACAGAACGTGGTGTCACGTCTCCACAACCAGTATTCTCAACAGGTTTCGGTTCACCGTTCCTACCATTACATGCAACAGTCTATGCAAATATGCTAGGTGACTTAATTGATAAGCATGATGTTAACGTCTACCTGGTTAACACAGGATGGACTGGCGGAGAGTACGGCGTTGGTAAACGTATGGATCTCAAACACACTCGTTCTATGGTTAGACGTGCAATCAGCGGTGAATTAGAACTTGGTGAATTTGTTAAAGATGATGTCTTCGGATTATCTATCCCTACTGCTGTCACAGGTGTTCCTGAAGAAATTTTAGCGCCTGCTAATACTTGGGAATCAAAAGATGCTTATAATGAAAAAGCAGAAGCACTTAAAGATCAATTCATTGAGAACTTCAAAAAATTCGGTGAAGAATCTGCAGAAATTGCAGCTAAAGGCGGATTTTAAACAATAATTAGATACAAAACGGACCCAACAATTATTCTTTGTTGGGTCCGTTTATTTTACTGACAACCATGTTCTCTTACTTCATTATATAGATGAAGAATACATTCATCTTTTAACAATTCGCTTTTATCTTCATCATCAATATCTTCTATTTGTGTGACTAACTTAGGTCCTAGTGTTTCCTGATAATCTTGTAGTCCATCCAAGCGTTCTATGTTACAACAGAATGCGGCTTTACTAAAGGTATCTTCACCGTCATTTACTGTGTATGTTCCAACGAAATGTAAGTTTACTACCAAACCACCTGTTTCTTCATACAGCTCTCTTTGAGCTGCTTCAACAAGTGATTCTCCTTGTTCAACTTTACCACCGGGAAATTCTAATCCTCTTTCTTTATGATGCGTCAACAGAAACTGATTATTAAGTTTAGGAATAATTAGCACATGATCTGTCTGATCGACATACTCATATTTTAAGGTAACATCGCGTCCTTTAAAGTCTTTAAATGTTTTCATTTAAACTCCTCCCCTTGCAGTCTACGTATTATCGGCCTACAATAACTGTACTACTATTAAAAGGTGATTGACTAATGAAAAAAATTCTAATCAGAGCAGTTCATTTCTATCAAAAAAATATTTCCCCCATGTCACCGCCAACTTGTCGTTTTTACCCGACTTGTTCAAATTATGCAATCGATGCTATAAATGAACATGGCGCAATCAAAGGGTCGTACTTAGCAACAAGGCGTATTCTTAAATGTCATCCCTTCCATGAAGGTGGGTTCGATCCGGTACCAGTAAATACAAAGAAGAAAAAATCTAAATCTTAGTATCATCTTTCAATACCTTTTCATCTAGGTCTAGAAACATATTTCTATTAATTGTTCTAGATATCTTTCCAGTTGATGTTAATTTAATCTCATCAACATAGTGTATTTCTCTTGGAATTTTATACTTCGCTAAATGCTCATAAAGATGATTTAATAGACGGGGCTTATCTACAGGTTCTTCTAAAAGTAAAACGGGAACCTGCCCCCACTCGTCATCATCTTTTTTAATAACCACACAGCGATTCACTTCATCAAGCATATAGACAACATCTTCTATTTCTTTCGGATAAATGTTCTCGCCACCACTAATAATTAAATCATTACGACGATCAAGAATATAAATGTATCCGTCATCGTCAATACTCGCGACGTCTCCTGTATTGAAATATCCATCTGTATGATTCATATCTGCATTTAAGTATTCTTTAACGACAGAGTCTCCTTTAATTAGGAGTTCATGGGTTGATTCATCTAGCTTGATTTTAGTCGCAGTAGTATGAATATTCCCCACTGTACCATTTAGAATGTTTTTGTCATTGGAGGATATTTGAACAATCTGAGAGCAAGTTTCAGTCATACCAAATGAATTATAGACAGGTAATCCTTGGTCGATTGCTGTTTTTAACAATTTAGGTGTTGTACTCGCCCCACCTAACAGTATGCCTTCAAGGCAGTGTTTACCTTTAAATTTTAATAAGCGTTTTAGCATCACAGGAACCATTGAAGTATGGCTAACTTTTTCATTTTCTAAGATTGACCACACAGATTCAGGGTCAAATTTATTAACTAAAATTAAAGTACTTTGACTCATTACAGTTCTAAACATAACTGACAATCCTGAAATATGAAAAATTGGATTGACCATCATCCATACACTGTCTTCATTATAATTCATTTCATTCTGGCAATTATTATGTGATGCCTGGTGATTTCCATAGGTTTGTGGGACCGCTTTTGAACGCCCTGTGGTACCTGAAGTAAACATAATGGATAATATATCATCCGCATCTGGTTGATTCACCATTGCAGTTGCTGATGGCAAGTCATACAGCTCATCAAAATGAATTATTTTAGTATCGGGTATCTCAGCTTGAATTGTCGTAATGACTGTATCAACAACGACATCATCAAGCTGTGATCTAATTTCATGACCAGTTAAACGTGTATTTAATAATACCATTTCTACACCATGTAACATTAGACCATGTATTAGAATCACTGAGTCCAAAGAGTTATCGATTAAAAGCCCGACTCTTTTTTGATTTAAAGTTTCTAGGTGAGTCGACAACTCATGTGATTTCATATATAACTGTCTGTAGTTTAAAGTCTTATCTTTATATTTAACCGCTAGCTTGTCTGGATTTTCCAACATAGCAGATTCTAGCCATTTATATGACATTTAAATCACCTCAAAAACACCCATCAGAGACGGGTGTTAGATTTTACTATAAACTTTATGGGAATTTAGGGAATTGATCGAAGTCAGGATTTCGTTTTTCTTTGAACGCATCGCGGCCTTCTTTCGCTTCATCTGTTGTGTAGTAAAGTAATGTTGCATCTCCAGCGAACTGCTGTAAACCTGCGAGTCCATCTGTGTCTGCATTCATTGCTGCTTTTAAGAAACGTAAGGCAGTTGGTGAATGTTTCATAATATCTTCACACCACTCCACTGTTTCATCTTCTAATCGTTCTAGCGGTACAACCGTATTGACTAAGCCCATATCGAGTGCTTCTTGTGCATCGTATTGACGGCATAGGTACCAGATTTCACGTGCTTTCTTATGACCGACGATTCTTGCTAAGTAGCCGGAACCATAACCAGCATCAAATGATCCTACTTTAGGTCCTGTCTGACCAAATCTTGCATTATCCGCAGCAATTGTTAAGTCACAGACCACTTGAAGTACGTTACCGCCACCAATTGACCAACCTGCAACCATGGCAATGACTGGTTTAGGAATGATACGGATAAGTCTTTGTAGGTCAAGTACATTTAGACGGGGCACTTCGTCTGTCCCAACGTAGCCACCGTGACCACGTTTCTTCTGGTCTCCACCTGAACAGAAGGCTTTGTCCCCTTCACCAGTTAAAACGATCACAGAAATTCTTTGATCGTCTCTTGCACGTGTAAAGGCATCAATCATTTGTTGCACTGTATCCGGTGTAAACGCGTTATGTACTTCCGGACGGTTTATCGTAACCTTACCAATACCGTTATAATATTCATATTTAATCTCAGTATATTCTTTAATTGTTTCCCAAACTCTAGTCATGAATTTTCCTCCTGTAAATAAGCTTTCAGTATTTTAATGAAGACATCAAATGATTCTAGATGTATATTATGTCCACAAGATTCTACTATTTCTAGTTTAGCACTTTTTATAAGCTGTGACATCGTTTTACCTATAGAGACGAACTTCTCATCCTCTTGCCCTACCATTAATAAGACCGGTTGATAGATGCTTTTTATATCATCCCAGTAGGAGTCTTGGACTCCGGTACCATACTTGAGTAGGCTATCTGCTGCTTCCGATGGATTTAGGCTTTGTCGTTCACTTTGCTGTTGATTTAAAATGTCTGGATCTATATGTTGTTGACTATTAAACAGAGGCAGTGCTTGCCAGTCCTTTAAAAACATCTGATAGTTCTCAATCATCTTATCATGTCGGTCTTTATCAATCTGTTGTCTATTCACTCTATTTGCCTCATCCTTTATACCTGCTGAGGCACTTTCTAAAATCAGGAGTTCAACACTATCAGGCTGTAAAACTGTAAAGGCAAGCGCCACTCTACCACCCATCGAATAACCAAATATGTCGACCCGATTAAGATTTAATTCGTTAATAATGTCATCCAGTCCACTTGCGATATCCTTCATAGTATAGGAAATGCCCACACTCTTTGTACCTGCGAAACCTGGTAAATCTACTAAAATAACATTTCTAATATCACTTAAGGATTCAGCAATCTTTTTCATACTATTACTTGTCGATAAAAACCCATGTAATAAAATAATCGTTTGACTCTGATTATGATCTAAATACTCATAATTAAGCTTCAAAATCTGTCACCAACTGCTTTATTTCAGCTTTAAGACGATTGTGACTATCTAGGTTATATTGACGATCTGTCATGATTTCTATCAACTGACGACCGTCCCTGTTTAGCATGTCACTAGACAGTGCTTCAATAGAATTTATTCGATTATATTCGTAATCATATAATTTAGCAGCATGTTCAAAATTTAAATCTAATGGTGTTCCAAATAATCTCTCAAAGTGTGGCTTATGACTATACTGCGGTAAATACGAGAATATATTACCACCATTGTTATTAAAAACAATAATTGTAAAATCAATATTTTCTAATTTAGCCATCAATAAACTATTCAAGTCATGGTTCATAGATACATCACCAATGAGCATAGTCACTTTTTCTTTTGTAGCCAAACCTAAGGCAGTTGAAATCACACCATCGATACCATTCGCACCTCGGTTAGAAAAAACATCATGCTTAACAGGCGTGTCATAGCGCTCAAAATCTCGAATCGGCATACTGCTAGATAAGAAGAATGTTCTTTCTTCATTCGTGCCTTGAATTATATCATAGACATATCGACCTTCATCATCGTATTGATTGATGTGCTTATCTACACACTGACTAATTTCATTAGATAAGGCTTCAAACTGCTTGCTTAAATCAGCTTGATTTGTTGGCTCTACTAACCTTGGTAAAATTTCACAAACCGTTCCATAATAAGTGACATCTGGTGTCTTAGGAAACGGTTTAATATCTTGAAATTCACTGATGAGGAATTGTGGGAGTGATGTCCATTTTAAAAAATTATTTGTTAATTTAGATGTTACCGGTTCACCAATTCTAATAATAAAATCCGCTGATTCATCAATGTATGCCTTAAAGGACTCCGTTAAATGTGAAAAGATCATATCGTGGTTGACTATTGTCTTATCAAGTTTTGTTCTTATATTTTGTCTAGGATCACAGATTACAGTTAAATTTTTTGAATTTAGTAGCGGTAATAATTCAGTCAAATCCTCTGCAGTTTCTCCTATCAACACAAGTCCTTGACCATTTAATCGTTCAATATTCCTAGGAACGGTTAACGGTGCACTTATATCCTTTTGTTTTCTATGAAAATGCACCAACTGCTCGACGTCAGGCATAATAGGTTCTCTAATTGGAATATTAAAGTGTACTGGTCCCATGTTTACACCAGTAAAGTACTGACTCGCTTGTAGCACCTTGTCTTCAATCAAACTAAGCGCAGAATCATGATCATCTGCAACTGGTAATTCAGTTTGGTAGCGAACAAAATTACTAAACATACCATTTTGATTAATCGCTTGAGGCGCCCCTACATTTTTAAGTTCAGCTGGACGATCTGAAGTAATCACAATCAATGGTATGTGGCTGAGTCCCGCTTCACTGACTGCTGGTGTATAGTTCGCAGCTGCCGTACCTGATGTACATAAGATGCCAACAGGTTGTCTTTTTTTCTTAGATAAGCCAATGGCAAAATATGCGGCACCACGCTCGTCAGGGTGAATGTAAGTTTTAATATGTTCATGTAATTCACAAGCAATAGCCAGGGGCGTTGATCTCGACCCAGGGCTAATTACAATTTCAGACATGCCATATTCATATAAGGCATCAATATAATTAAACGTTTGCGCTGTTAGTGCGTTTGTATAAGTCATTAGTAGTCGCCTCCAGGACGTTTAACATCGGTGTGAACTTGATTTCCGTTTCTTGAAATTCAGCTTCTGCATCAGAACCTTTAACGATTCCACATCCTGCAAACAAGGTTGCACTACTCGCTGAAATCAACATAGATCTTAAGCCTACGGCAAATTCACATTCCTTATCTTGATGAATGAGGCCAAGTGGGGCTGCGTATAAACCTCTTGTACCGTATTCATTTTCCTTGATATATTCTCTTGCTTTCTCTTTTGGTAGTCCACCGACTGCTGGTGTTGGATGAATTTGTTTTAATATTTTAAATTCATCAGCTTCACTATTCAACATCGCCTGAATCGGTGTATACAAATGATAAATATATTTATTTTCTAATAGCTGTGGTTTCTTAGTATAGTTTAAACCATCAGAAAATGGTGCAATATCATTGATGATAGACTCTCTAACAACTTTGTGTTCAAAAAGATTTTTCTCATCTTGTAATAAGAAGTCCTTGTGTTCATCGTTTTCGTCAGGATCAACGAGTCTTTCTATAGAACCAGCAATCGCATTTGTACTTAATTCTTCACCATAAATTGAAAACAATTTTTCAGGTGTCTTAGATACAAAGGTCGACTTCCCTTTTTCATAATATATCGTGTACGTATCTGCCTCGTCTTTTAAACGCCTTATTAAATACAAGCGTTTTGCTTTAGACTCAAATCTGATTAATTTTTGCCTAGCAAGCACGACTTTTTTAAAGTCACCATCCAGTTTTTCAATTGCCTCATCAACTAATTCCTTCCACTCTTTAGGGAAGATGTCTCTCATACTTTTAACTACTGGCTTATCCTTATCCACTAACTCAATCGCTTCTATAGAAGATAAGACTTCATCTATTTCTTCAATTAACTCATTTAAATTAGCCGTAGATTTTAAGCGTGTTAAAAATAATTCTTGATTTTTTAAATCAAATTGCCATTCTGGTAAATGGAATTCGACCATTCTAAACTCATTCCACTCATCCGTAGTATCCTTATCATCAAACAGTGTGCCACCAAACAAGTTCAATTTTGATTTTAAGTAATCTGCAAGTGGTTCCATTTGAATATTTGAAAATAATTTTTGTTTACTTTCCTGTAGAGCAATTGGATTAAATCGATCTCTCCAGATACTATCTATATAATTAATGCCAATCGTATTATATGTATTATCTTTTGACCTAAACCAATAGCGTGAGCCCTTGGATTCCTTGAAATAAGTAAAAATTTGCTCTTCGTCGATTTGATATTCATTTATAGGGAGATGCAAAGTTAAATACTGACGATCAGAATCCAAAGTGATCTGCTCTATAAAAGTTTTAGACGATTCTAATTTCATGAGTCACACTACCTTCAATATAATTAGTTTCATTTTATCATTTTTTAACGACTGTGTGTATGGACAAGACTTAAATATGATAAAATTAAGCACATCATGTTTTAAAGGAGAAAGTCATGCAAGAAGCTACTGTTCATACAGGAATTAAAAAATATTTAATGCTAACGCGACCTCATACATTAACAGCAAGTTTTGTTCCGGTCTTTATTGGTACGGCGAGTGTCATGTTGTTCAGTGATATTCGCTGGACCATGTTCTTTCTCATGTTAATTGCAACTTTGTTAATTCAGTCTGCAACGAATATGTTCAACGAGTACTACGACTTTAAACGTGGTCTCGATTCCCATGAGTCTGTTGGTATTGCTGGTGCCATTGTCAGAAATGGCATGAGCCCGAAGCTTGTCTTGTCTATTGCGATTAGCTTTTATGTAATCGCTGGGATACTAGGCATAATCATCACGATTAATTCTTCCTTTTGGATTCTCTTAGTTGGTGCGATTTCTATGGCGATCGGTTACCTCTATACAGGCGGGCCTATTCCAATATCTTGGACGCCTTTCGGTGAAATATTTGCCGGATTTTTCATGGGAACAGTTATCATAATGATTACCTTTTATATCCATACTGGTACACTTCATGTCTTCCCACTACTGATGTCAATACCATCAGCAATCACTATCGGTCTTTTGAATATGGCGAATAATATTCGGGACCGTAAGAAAGATAAGGAGAGCGGACGAAAAACATATGTGATATTAGTCGGTAAACCATTTGCTGTAGCGACTGCAGCCGTGTTGTTACTATTTTCATACTTATTCTTAATTTATATGGCATTTTTCACAGATATGGGGTCAGTATTTCTACTCATTCCTCTTCTATCAATTCCCTTAGCCATAAAAACAATTATGCTGATGAAAAAAGGGAATACCCCTGTCGAATTGATTCCAGCAATGGCTTCAATGGGTAAATTAAACACAGTGATGGGGCTACTTATGACAATAGGCCTTATCATTTATGGCTTAACTGGAATATAATTTCAATTAGAAATTGTATTTAACAAAAAATTCTATATAATTGAAGTTGAGTAATCAAACTTAGGGGGATTTATAATGGACTTTAAAAAACCATTTATTATGGGAGGTATGGCGTTAACACTAGCACTTGCTGCATGTGGTAATGCTACTGAAGAAGATCAAGCGGACAACGAAGGCACAGAAGAAGCGAGCGAAGATTCACTTTCGTATTCAGGGGCAAATGGTGACTACACTTTCAACAACTTTACAGTCGTTGAAGTACCATCAACAGACGAAGAAGGTAATGAAACGTCTGTACCTGCAGTTGCCGTCGAATTTGATTTTGAAAATACAACCGATAATGCTGTAACACCTTCTGAATCATTCAGTTTAGACTTAGCTGTTAGGCAACTTAGTGATGCAGGTGAAGCACCGACAGATAACTTAACAATGGATTTAGAAGATGGCAGCGAGTTCGATGAAGGTAAGGCAGCAAGTTCAGAATTAGTGGATGCAGGGGAATCTTCGACTGCTGTTGTTGTATATGGACCACTCGATCCCGAGATGGACACTCACCTTCAGGCTAGAGAAAACCCGTTAGAGGAAACAGAAGAACTTGACGAAACGCTAGAACTTGACTTCTCTGCAGTAGATTCTGCTGAATCAGAAGAGTCTGGTGAAGATTCTGAAGAATAGTCTTCTACTTATAAGCCAAAAGGTCAATGTGATATCACATTGACCTTTTTTTATGACATTATTTGGTTTTGGTTAAAATGAATTTCGTTCCTTCAGCTTCATATGTGAGTTCTCCACCTTCCATATCTAGGCGAACTGACATTACTGTGTGGGGTTTATTATTAAAGTCTCGATAATTTATTCTAATGCGAGAATTGAGTGTTTGGTCAGGTTGCATATAAAATTTTATGATGACAACATCATTCTCATCTTCTTCTTTGATGTAATGATATTTAGTCGTAAAATCATAACCTTTTACATAGACCTTACTAATTTGAAATGGGTTATCACTCTTATTTTCTACGCGAAACATCATATATCTACCGCGGTCATCCGTTCGCCAACCCACTTCATCAATCATTAATTTCGGTTGTGTCGTCATCACTTCAGAACGTTTTCTTGCTGTATATGCACCTAAGGCCACAATTAGGGCAATAAACAAGCCGACGATAACAATTACATCTAACCATACTGATAAGGGATCCATTTATTCTCAACTTCTTTCTATAGTTCCTTTACATTATTTTACCATTAAATTTATGTTATCTAAATAAATATGATACATTGAAGATGATAACGAAGGAGAGATAAATATGATTCAGGTACTGATAGCAATTGGTATTGCCTTTTTTGCCTTCTTAATTCTTGCCATTGCCCTCTTTATATCTACCAACAACAAAAATTCTAAATAAACACTTGACCTTGACGTTACGTCAACTCTTATTATGAGAAATGTCAGGAGGGATGATATGGAATATACAGTCAGTCAGCTCGCAAAATTATCAGGCGTTTCTAGTCGTACATTGAGATATTACGACCAGATTGACTTACTCAAGCCAGCTAAAATCTCAACATCAGGTTATCGAATTTATGGTAAAAAAGAAGTCGATTTGCTGCAGCAGATTCTTTTTTATCGAGAATTGGATGTTGGCTTAAAAGAAATCAAACAGATGATTAATGATAGTGATTTTGAAGCGCTTAACACTTTAAATGCGCACTATAAAGCATTGACTGACGAACGTACCCGCCTCGACGAAATAATCAAAACCGTGGAAAAGACGATTTTGAATCATAAAGGAGAGATCGATATGTCAGATCAAGAAAAATTTGAAGGGTTTAAAAAAGATTTAATCAATAAAAACGAAGCAGAATTCGGCATTGAGATTAGAGCAAAATATGGTGATACAACCATAGACGAAAGCAATGCAAAATTAATGGGCATGAGTGAAGATGATTACGAAGCGTTCAGAAATCTAGAACAAGAAATTATCGAGTTGTTAAAAACAGCAATACAAACTAATGATCCAGCTTCTGAAGCTGCCAAACTACTCGCGAGTAAACATAAGGAGTGGCTAAGCTTCAGCTGGCCTTCTTATTCTAAAGAAGCGCATAGAGGCTTGGTGGAAATGTACGTTCAAGACGAACGATTCAAGCACTATTATAATCAACATGTAGATCAGGGTGCTGAATTTTTAAGAGACGCAGTGCTTGAGTATACAAAATAAGTGTGAAAAATTGATTAAACTTATATAATCCAAAAATGCATGCTTCATGGCATGCATTTTTTACTTGCTAGGCAACTCTTGCTTTTGTATGTCAGCAAGGTCTAAAAATAATTGCTTAAGCGATTCATTATCAGTTTTCTCAGCATAGTTATTAAGCAATCTAATATTTACCTCTGCATCTGTCAGTTGACCTAAATCATCCTGAATATCTTCTGCCTTTGATGCAATCTTCTTGTGCGTCACAGACGATAATTTACCTAAATCCTCAGCAGGATAGCGTAATTTTTTTGCTTCTTTTCTTAATTCATGTACGCCTTCATAGTCTTCTAAATCTAAATGCTCAAAGTTTTCCAGCAACTTTTCTTCTTTCTTTTGCAATTGCTTCTTAATGTCCTTATCTAGTTTTTTTGGCTTTTTAAAAGATAATTGCTCAATGGCTTTTGTTGCATCGTCTATTGCTGTTGTTGAGGTTAAAGTATTCGTTTTATTAAATGTGCGGTTCATTTCACGGCGACGTTCTTTAGTAAAATGATTAAATAATTCTTTGTATTCATTACTTAACTCTGGTTCTTTAGTCGCAACAACTGTACACCAATCATTTAATACATCAATTTCCCTAACTGGTCCATAGATAGAAGCAAAGTCTTTCAATGAATTATTAACATGATCATAGTCCGCTTCATCCATAGAATTTTTTAAAAAGTTAAACATACTTCTCAGTTTCCTACTATTTGTGCGTATTTCATGCGCATAGTCTGGATTAAAAGGATTATTTCTAAAATTAGTATACGCCTTATGCAAAACTTTCAGTCTCTTATACATTACTTTTCTAGCTTCTTCCATATTTCATCGCCCTCACTATTAGTGAAATTTTATAATATATACCCCCACTACTGGTAATTTATGCTTCTGAAATAATATCCATCATTAATTCTTTACAGCTGCTCTTATATAAGCCACCAAATTTCGCAAGATGTACAAAAATTAAATAGAATTTATAAAACCTAATCCGCTTCCATGCATCAGCTTCTAATGGATAAGCCTCATCATAAGCATCATAGAAGTCGCCACTGAATCCACCAAAAACAGTTGTCGCACCTAAATCAAACTCACGGTCTCCATAGAATGGGGACGGATCAAATAAGACAGGTGTCCCATCACGTTCAAACATGTAATTTCCTGCCCACAAATCACCATGTAAGAATGACGGTTTGCTATTATGGTTTTCTAACGTTTTTACGATGACCTGGCGTGTTTTATCGTATAGATCTAGGTCATCCTTATTCCAGTAACCTCTTTCTAAGACTATATCTCGAATTACATCGAGTCGTCGTTCCACAAATAGTTCTATCCAAGAATCCGTCCATGCATTATCAAAGGTCATATCCCCACCTTCATGTGGAAAATCATAACCAAATTGACCATTTTCATTATGTTCTAAATGTAATTTAGCCACCATATGACCTAAATCAGCTTGACTACCACTGCCCTCATCAATAAATGAAAGCAGTAAATATGCATCACCATCGATTTCCCCACTACTGATTACTTTTGGTGCATTGACACCAATCTCAGCAAACTTTTTAAGACCCGCTGCTTCAGATAAATAAAATGCCTCAGTACGGTTCGGCTGTACCAAGAGAAAATATTCTTTAGATTTAGTTTCTACTTTATATGCATCATTAACGTCCCCACCAGCAACAGGGCTAATAGAAACAATATCGGAAATTGGTAAATTATTATGCCATTTTTGATTCAAGACCATCACTCACTTTCAACAATCTCATACAAATTATTTCCCTAAATGGTTGATGGGCAAACTGATGTTAAAATGAATAATGGCCCTCTGTCATGAGCACAGAGAGCCACTAAAACTAAATATATTATTCTCCACTTAATTTAACTAAGATCTTAGATTGATTCTTATTATTTAACAATTCTTCAAAGCCTTTTGTCACAACATCTTCCAGTTCAATCTGATCTGTAATGACTGGGCTTGGGTCGATTTGACCACTTTCGATCATTTTAACAGTTGCTTCAAAAATATCTGGCTCATATGCAAGTGTAGATGAAATTCTTACACCACTTGCCGTGAGTAACATTGGATTGAAATCCATTTCTTTTTCAAAAATAGAGACGATAGTTACCATACCTCGAGCTCGTGTCACAGCAATGGCTTGATTCACAGTTACCGGAACACCTGCGACTTCAAAAGCTCTATCCACACCATCAGGATAATATTTTTTCACAAATTCTTCAGGGTCCTCATTGCCTGAGTTAACAACATAAGTTGCTCCAACTTCTTTAGCTTTTTCTAAGCGATTATCACTTAAATCAAAAACGATAATATCCTTAGCACCAGCTGCACGAGCTGCAATAACAGTTAACAACCCAATCGGTCCAGCCCCAAATACTGCAACAGAATCACTGAAATTCATTTCAGATTCTCTAATAGCTTGTAATGCAACAGCTGTAGGTTCTACAAGCGCTCCAATTTGTAATGATGTGTCATCTTGTAATTTGACTATATTTCGCTGATCAACAACTGTAAAGTCAGCAAATCCACCATCACTACCGAGACCAACAAAGGTAAATCCTTTGTACATGTCAACTAAAGGATTGTCATGAACCTTACCTGTAATTAGAGGATTGATAGTAACCTTATCTCCTACTTTAAGGCCATCTACCCCACTACCAACTTCTTCTATCACGCCAGAGAACTCATGTCCCATAGTCAATGGTGCTTGTCTTCCAGTTAATGGCGAGGCTTCATCTTTTGGAATGAAAATTGGACCTGCGTTGTATTCATGTAAATCACTTCCACAAATACCCGTCCATGCCACTCTAACCTTAACATCATTCTCTTTAACTTCTGGTATTTCAACATCTTCTACGCGAATGTCTTTTGCTTCGTAAAATACTGCCGCTCTCACTTGCAATCATCCTTTCAAATGTTGTTCTACTATTATTATCTCTTAAATACAAAATTTTTCAAATAATATCCATGATATTCATAAAAATTTTTAGATTATTATGACTTATATGTGAATCGTTAATTTTACTAAATGAAAGCATAAAAAATGGACACGCGTTTAGACACGTGTCCACTCTCTCCATCATTACTATGGAGTTATGTAACGGACAGCGAGACCATTATTTACATATTAGAGTAGTAGTGAAAGCCTGTAATATCAACACTTTTGCCGATATTACATATAGATAAAAACAGTCTAATTCAGACTAAAATGACACAGATTTCGACACAGATTTAAACTTTAAAATACTGTCATATCAGTGCTTTTAGACACTTTTTGTGTTATAATAAAGACAGCTAGACTAATCATCTAGCGAGTAGATTTATTGCCATAAAATCTACACTATAAATAGTATTTGTAACAAAAAATTTTCTGGTACGACTTGAGAAACTTGAACAGCGTCTGGAACTGTTCGCAAATTTTCTTTTACAGAATTATGTACATTGCGTAAATGTCAAATCGTATTTGTCATTAGAGTAGCTTAGGCTGCTCTTTTTTTGTACTCATATGTACAAATTACATAATAACACAAAATAAGCCCATACAGAGGTTTTAACAAGTTTAGGACTTATTCCCTTAGACACTTGCTAAATGGTTCTGTATGAGCGTGTATGGTGTTCACTTTTTACACATTCGCTTTACCGATGATGGTTATAGTGTAATTATCTTCATTATCATTAATTAGGCTTTCAATGTCGTATTCTCTATCCTTATAATTAATTTTCATACTCTCATTTAGACCTTTCATGTACCTAATTATAAACCGTGTTGTTATTTCATGACCTTCACTTTTAAAGACCTGCACCTCTTTGCCCTGCATCGTCTTTATGTCTGCCCATGGTCTTGCGACCACTTGCAAACTCGTACCAGGATAAGGACCTGGGTTTACTTGTTCCTCTACAATTTCAATTCTATGTTTAAATAAGAAACTCATTTTTATACCTCCTTTACATCGCTCTAAGAAATTCTTCATAGTGATCATATAGACCAACATAACTATCTAACAGGCTCGCTGTGCCATCAATTCGCATCTTAGGCGACTGGTTTTTAACAGGAACGATGTTGCCATTCCTATCTTGCTCTGTACCAGTATTGGTTAAGCACCATTTCAATATTGGGTGGTTATTGTAATTAATCTTTTTCGCTTTCAAGTCTGCACCTAAATTCTGCATCGGTAGCGATAAGGTTTTCGCACCTTGAATACATCTAATCATTTCAAAGCCATGCTGTTCCATTTCATCTACAAAATACCGTGCTGAATAGCTATCGTAATAGATCCATAGCGGTGTGATGCCATAGTCGTTTACTATTTCTAAAAACCATGCTGTGACATCACTGTAATTGATGGTATTACCGTTACACAGCCTTAGTAGGCCTTGTTCAAGCCATTTATCATAGGGTATCTTTTCAACTGTTACACGATACTCAAAACTATCTTTAGGTAGCCAATACATCTGATGCACATAACGTTTTTGAGTGTCCTTATCGACCATTAGGATAGTCGCACAAGTTAAATCAGTTGTGATGCTTAGGTCTACACCACCTATGGCATAGTAGCCCTTGAAATCATCAATATTAAACGTTTCTTCATTGTTTATATCATCAAACGTGAGCCATGCACTATGCACGGTTTCACGTATATTAAAGTCTTTCGTGAGTAGCCCCGTAAGTTCATTAGGATTATTCTTAGCCCGTTCTACCTTCCGCTCTATATCCTCCAATTTCTTCACAGAGCCTAGAGCTGGATTGGCTTTCTGCCACTTGTCAGAATCTAGCCATTCTTTCTTTTCGTCTAACTCATACATGACAGGTAAAAAGTTCTCATCAGTGAATGTGCCATCTACTACATTGCAAGCGTACTCATACATATCATCAAAGATAGTACCACGGATTGCCCCAGCGGTCGTTATCATAATCAATAACGGCTCTTGTCGTGCCGACTGCGACTGTTTCATAACTTCATAGAGGTTTCTATCCTGTATGGAATGAAGTTCGTCTATAACTGTTAAATGAGCGTTTAAACCGTCTAATGAGTTACTGTTTTTACCGAGTGCCATGAACTTGCTAAAGGTGTGAGCAAAATATAAATCACTCTTACGCTTTCTCACGTGCTTAGACAAGTACGGACTTTGTTTGACCATGTTATGTGCCTCATCAAATAAGATGTTGGCCTGATCACGTTTACTTGCGATGCTGTAGACTTCACTTCCGCCCTCTTTATCTGCAATGAGCATGTACAGAGCAATTCCAGCCAACATGGTAGATTTACCGTTCTTACGACCAACATAAAACATGCTTTCGGTGTATCTTCTGTAGCCTGTTTCTTTATCGACAAAGCCAAATAAAGCACTAATATAGGCTTTCTGAAACAATTCCAACTCTATAGGCTTGCCTGCCCACTGACCTTTAGAGTGCTTACAAAAACGCTCGATAAACTCTATCGGTCGTTGGGCTTTTTCTTCATCAAAGATATATTTGTCGTGATGCTTAATTTCACTGACCAACTTCTCATACTGTCGATACACTCGATTAGATACAACAATGCGACCTGCTTGCATCTCGTTAAAATATTCTTGAACGTAATTCATTCTAAAAAGTCTAACAGTTCATCTGTACTTGAAACTTCACTATCTGGCAGCAGGTCGATTAATTGTTTAAATAATAAGCTGTATTTTTGTATCGTAGTGTTATAGGCTTTTAATGCTGGGTGTTCTCTTAAAAATTCTTGTTGACCTTGCTTAAACATACTTACTGGGCCTTCTTCTTGCACCTGCTGTTTAAGCACCTTCAAAGTCTGCTGCATGAATAACAGTTCACTATAGAGATTGTTTGCTATCGGTTGTCTATCTTCTGGAACTTCCTTCAATATCGTTTTAAGTTTTCGCATATCGACAGAAGTTGCTTGTTTCTTCACTCTTGTTGACATTAAAACATCTTCCTTTCATTAATGTTAAGTTTTTCTTAACTCTCCCTTGCTTAAAAATACCCTATAGGGGTATAGATAACCCCCGCGCCGTCCCCCAAATGTCTAATAATTCACTTTATATGTGGGGGTACATTATTTTTTATAAGATTACCTTTACTATCAAAAGTTAGTCCATCAGAAACGATGCCACTGCTAAAGTGTTCTTGGTTATGGCAGGTGTGACATAGAGCCTCTAAGCGATCCCAGTTCAAACTGTACTCTGGTTGACTATACTTTTCTTCATCAAGCCATGTCTTATGGTGGCATATCGTTGCTAGACCGCCACAGCGTTCACAGATAAAGTGTTGCGACTGCATATAACCATCTCTGCACTTGATCCATGCCTTAGACTTGTAGAAACGCTTTGCACCTTCT
The DNA here is from genome assembly GCF_011634875.1 of Jeotgalicoccus sp. S0W5. NCBI lineage: Bacteria > Bacillati > Bacillota > Bacilli > Caryophanales > Staphylococcaceae > Jeotgalicoccus > Jeotgalicoccus sp. S0W5. The sequence continues at coordinate 709,707 of NZ_SIRQ01000003.1, forward strand.
CTATACTTTCGAGCCATGACCAATGACCGTTAGTGTTGTAAGTAAACTATCTATCGTGCGTTTCAGTCGCTCACTGTCTTGCGTCTGCGGGTCAAACCATAACTGTAGAATAAATTTAGCTGTGGTCTTTGCAAGTGGGTGCGTTTCAAATTCATTATTATCCCAGTTCGTACCTGTCGCAACTTCCATGTAAGAAGGAATGGAATCGAGTAAAGCCTCAATGATTTCATCATTATCATTGCTATCAACTCTTAACGTATCTCTTGCCTCTTGAATTGTCATCAACATTTACATCACTCCTTTATTTATTAAAGAAGGCTGCCGCATACACGACAGCCCGACATTAGCTTTTCTTTATACTTCTGGTGTTGCCTCTAGCTTGATAAATGCCTCATCTACTAAAGGTTTAGTATCTGCAATAGCCATCGCTCTGTAGTCCACTAGACCACTTCTGAATGAGCTTTCTCTTGATACTTCTAACATAAGGCCTTCTGGTAGGTTGTAAGCCATGTACTGGAAGTTACCTAAGATGATGACACCATCTGCGATATTGTCATCGACAATAACCTCTTTACCTAGAATGTGGCCGACACTCTCATTCTTAGGATCTTGAATGAATAGCGGTCGTTTGTTGCCATCGACTAGACCGTATACATTGTTGTATAGCGTTGAGTTTGACATTGCAAACTTAGCCCCAGCAGCGTAACCACGTTTTAATTGTGCTAACGCTTTTGTAAAGTCTGTGTAGTCGCCTGTAAGTGCTAGTGTGTTCGTATCGTTCCAAGTGATACCAGACACTAAGCCTGTGCCCTGTTCCTCGCCTGTACCGTTCACAAGTGCATCTGCGATAGTTTCCATGACCGCATTAGTAAGTTCATCAATGATATAGCTTTCAAATGCTTGAATAGACATTTTCTTAGCTGCTGCACTCATAGAGAACACTTTAATAATTTCATAGCCATCAAACTGAACGTAAGATACATTAGTTTGTTCGCTATCGACCTTAGCACCTTCTGTATGCCAAGCCGCCTTAGAAGTCGGTGTACCAATTGGGACACGTATCTTAGTTGGTAAATTGAAGTTACGTACATGAGTAATCAGTCCGCCCATCGTACGAGCCTTAGAAATGACCTCATTAAGTGTCTGTGTCGGTAGGACAGCCGCACTGTTTGTAGTTGTGTTAAAAGCATCTGCTCTACGCTCTGCACTTTGTAAGTCCATTGCTTTATTGAATGTGCGTTGTTCAACATCATTTAGGCTTTGGCCTAACATTTGCTTGAAGAAAGCTGAACGATACTCTTTAGATCCAAAAATGTTTTCTGTTGGTACTTCATCTTTTTTAGCAAATGATGCACCAGTGATTGGATTGAATGAACGTTCTTCTTGTTCTTTTTCTTGTAAATTAGATTTCGCTTGATTAAGTCCATCAATTTCAATGTTGATAGCTGTAATATCAGCGTTAGGGTCTGTATCAATGATCCCTTTAAGTTGTGCTGCTCGTTGTTCAATTTGCTCTAATGACTGGTTGCGATAGTGATTAAATGCCTCTTGTACTGTTTTAAATTTCATATTATATTATCCACCTTTATTTAATAGTTTTGTTTAATTCTGCTAGTGCATGTGTGAGTGCTGCAATTTCCCCAGAATTATATTTCTTATCACTGTTCTTAACTTTTCTGATAATAAGTTCTGCGACTGCATCACGTGCCTCATTAACTGGAACACGTATGTTTGGTAAGTCCATTGCTACACTTCCTTACTCAATATTTGATTAAGTTTAATGCATGCTTGCTTACGTTGCTCTTGTTCATACTCTGCCTCTTGCATCTGATTTCGTGCCTCAACAGAGGCCATTTCATAAGCAGGGAAATTCACGATAGAACACTCGTATAACTTATTAATCTTGCTGATCGTTCTAGTACGTTTTTCCACATCATATTGACTACCGTCAAGGTCTGTTGTGAAAGAGAAAGACATACCTGTCAAGTCGCCCCGTTTCACTGCCGTGTAAACAGAGCGTGCGGTTTCTGTGTTAGGTAACACTGCCCGCATATTCAAGCCTTTTTCATCAGTCCATAATTCCATTGTCTTAGGTGTCTTAGCCAAAGGAATACTATTAAAGTCATGATTGACCAATAAACGTGTGTCGGTTAAATCAACACCATCTAAGGCATTACGTTTAATGACTTCCGTGTAACTCCCTTTAGGATCATTTATATTCGTTGGTGTGTTGAATACTATTGGTGTACCTGTAATAACCATTTCTTCATTGTCATTCTGCTGGGCTCGTATCTCTATGTGTCGTGTTTCCTTCATCAGATTTATCCCCCTTTTGATATTCATCTGCTAGATCTGCATTGACCACATTTAAGGTCTGTAATCGTTTATGGCCATCTTCTACAGGTGGCATGTTCAATATTTCTAGTGCTTGATTAATCGTTAAGATGCCATACGGTACAAGCTCTTTGATAATATTCGTTTTACTTTCATTGCTCGCAAACTGTAGTCTGCTTGCCTCAAATACTATTGTGTTACCAAAAGCCTGTTCACGTTGTGTAAAGACTTTATCAGTCAACTCTAGTGACAACTGAATAGCTAAAGGCTCGATAACTGATTCGTAAAATGCACTCCACTGGTCCTCTGTATAAGTGCTATTGATGATGACCTCGCTAATACCGAGATAGTCATATACCTTACGTTTAACCGCCTCGATTTGTGCGTTGTCGATATTCATTTCTGAAAGTTGTAAAGGAATATAATCAGTCTTAGTGTCAAGTGCGGCAATACCGCCATTGTTACTCATATTCAGGTAGTCACGGGTAAATTCTTCTTTCGCTTTCCTAAGTTCTTCAGGTGCTAAAATCTTATTGTATTTCAATATGCCCCGTATCGTGGCACTACTCTTGATACTTTCACTCAAGCCTTCATTTTGCGTATGAGCCAATTCTAGGGCTGACATAATCGCTGTGTTGTTATCCCCTAGTAAGTCATTACTGTTGAAGTGTCGTCTTAGAACAAGCACCTCTGACATATGCAGCGTGACAGATTGGCCGCTGTTAAAAAGAAACTTCATATACATTTCGTTTGTCTGGTCTGTCACATATTCAATCTGATTTGCTGATAAAGGATAGATGCCAATGAGATTACCTCTATTGTCTTTTTCCAAGTATGCAAAGGCGTTGTTGTGCAAGTAATAATGTGTGACTAATTTATAAATTAAGTCGTATGCACTCATATATGGATTGGGTCGAGTGTTGAGCACTCTATTTAAATTTTGGTCGCCATCTGTACGCTGGTTACTGTCCTTTGAATATATAATGTGCTTACCTCTTAACTTCGCAGCGTTTCGTGCGATTGCATCTACTGCTGATCTATAAATATCATTTTCATAAGCATTACTATTGAATGGTGTGAAAGATGCTGTACCATTCGATAACATTTCTATGCGTTCGGTTTGTTGTTTTTGTAGTTTGTCTATGCCAAGTATCTTATCTAGCCATTTAGCCACTTTGTCACTCCTTTATTATCTAGTCCTATGAGTTGCTCTTATATTCAAGTCTATTATACCACATAGGGGTATATAAATCATTGTTGTTACGGGGTTTTAATCATTTGCTTCATTTGAAGCAAATGATACTTTACTTACTTTTCATTCTTCTTTTAATCTCATAAAGTTCATTAGCTATAGCTGTTAAAACTTCAATAAGTTCTTCTGCTTGTTGGTTTGTCATATTGTTAGACCTCCATATACTCTTGTTTTTTATTGCAGTATTTGAATAGACATTTATTATCTTCATCTATACAACTAATTTCTCCATCACTGGCAGTGTCTAAAAATATTACTGCACCATCTTCACATAATGCAGTGCCAATAATCGGCATGTAAAAATAGCCTTCTATTTCGTCATAATATCTAACGTATAAATTTTCTGGTGCTGGCATGATTTGCTTAATTCCACCTTGGTATATCATTTTTTTACTCCTTTTAGTGTTATTTTGGTGTTTTGGGTTTCAAGTATAAGGTAGATAAAACCCACCTTAATGCGTTGGGCCACAAGGGATAGAGGCTTAATGGGTTCTTGGGTTGCATCTTTTTCACATTACTAGAATATATATGTGTAGTGACTTACTAACGTACTAAACTATTTATATATCTAATTTCTAAAAAACTTGAAACCCTTAAACCCAAAATCTCTACAGCCTTACTCTTGCAAGGTGTTTGACTGGGTTGCATCTTTGTAAACTTGAAACCCACTTGAAACCCATGAAACCCACCTACGATATTTTTGTGAAAAAATGTCGCTTTTTCCTTTGGTCATATCCATCTGGTATCGCTAAATTAATATTGGCATTTTCAAAGTCCGATTTTTTAAAACGTTTCTGACCTTCGCCACTTTCCCACTCGCCCTGTACTTCTCTTTCAAAATCTGCGTAAAACTTTCGTCTAGTTTTGGGTTTGTAACCAGAGGAGAAACAAAAAGCCTCATAAGCATCAAACACTATATCCTTTGGCACTTCGTCAATATTCCAATTGTCGAACTCATTAACTTTAAATTCTTTCAATGGATCATTATCAATGTGATATTGTTCCTTTGCTGCTATTGATGCTTTAGGCTCTGAAAATCTTTCAAAGTCCAACTGCAAGGCCTTATACATCACATATTCCAAAACATCTTTACGTTTAATATAGTCATCTTTAATATCTCTATTTTTGTTACTACCAAGAAACCTATTCTCAAATGGCACGATGACCATTCTTCTAAAAATTGAGTCGTTTAAACTCCTAAATCTTGGCATTTTATTAGTAGATTGAATGACTGCACCATTAAAGTGTGTAGCGTATGGATCTTTATTTTTACGCTCTATAGTGATTAAATCGCCTGTAACTACACTCTTAAAGCGGCTGGCATCGTCAATAAAATAACCTTCTGGGTTGTCATCGCCAATTACAACCGTGCGACCTTCCAACGCCCCTAATGCAAATCTACTTTTCTCGCCATCAAATTCATTGATTTTTAATGATGCAACATTTTTCATGCCTATCATATTGATCAGTAGTTCTTGGAAAGTACCCTTACCATTAGAAGTTGTTTCGCCTACTAAGAATATGGCTTGCTCTCTACTGAAGTTACCATTTAAAGCATCTGCTATGACTTCCCACAGTAAGTTGATGATACCCTCATCATTGCAAGAAATAGAGCTTATGAAGTCGTCTACAGTCCAGCCATCAATATTAGGCGGTGTTGGATTGTCTATATAATTTGTATCTACTTTAGAAGTAAATACATAATTAGGACTAAATGGCTCTAATGTCTTAGTTCTAAGATTATAGACCCCATTATTCACTGCGATTAGATACCTATCCTTAGTTAGCTCTTTTATATCTGTCCTGTTTTTTAAATGGAATATGACAGCATCAGCGGCATGTTGTGCAAGCGTTGGCTCTAACCATGAAATGTGTTTATAAATCGTTAAGGTTTTTTGCGTATAGATCCCTTCTTCTGGTAAATACATGGCCAACTTTGCACCGTCTGCATCATCGAACATGCCAAACTCAATATATTCAATAAGAACCGTAGCCGTGTGCAAGGGGCTTAATTTACTAGGTGGCTCGCCTTTCTTTTCTTCTGCCTCATGTTGAGCTTTTAACTTTTCTAATTCTTCGTTTCTTCTTCGCATCAATTCAAATTTAAGATCATCGCCATATAACGTGCCCTTATCCTCATTGCTGCGATTAATTAACATGGTGTAGCTTTTAGGTGTTATATCTCTATTCTCTTTGCTTAGAACACTTTCTATAGTGCCTTGTAAATGTCGTTTATCTTCTTCATCGTCATAAGGTACATCGCACATATATTTAGCCAAAGTTTGGCCTATCGCTGTTACCATTCGGCGACGTTCATCGCCTTCAAAGAAATTCTTAACTTCAAATAGCCAGCGATTAAAATTGTCGTTTCTAGATCCATCTAAGATTGGAAATTTAGGTAAAAACTTAATGTTATCGTTGTATTGTTTCATTGCTTTTATGAACGGTGGTACTTCAGACAATTCTTTATCTGACTTATGAACAAAATATCTATTGTCTGTATTTTCAGTAGGATAGACAATATAACCTTTATCCTTAACACGGTAATCAGTAATGACCCCTAAAGGTGTTACATTTTTGGCACTGTTATTTAAACCCTCTGTATGTTTAAAAATAAATTGATACCCGTTAGGTGTTTCAATAGCATGAAAAAAATAATTTTCAGATTTTAACAAATTAAGTAGTAACTTACCTACTTGATGGCCGTCTTGAATAATTTCCCCTGTTTTCTTGTTTACTATCTGATCTATATCCACAACAGTAGTACGTTTAATGGCTAAACCTAACCAATTCTTGTTGTCGATTAATCTTTCATATTCTTCATCAGTGACACCTTTATGTTTCGGCCATTCTTTTACCGCTGGTGTCTTAGCTTTTTGATAATCTGAATTATTGTTGTATCCCTTTAACGGGAATAAAATTTCTTCTTCCTTAATTAAATTAATCAATTGATCCTCCTCCCTACAGCTTGTACGATTAAAATCCTTTTGGTTTATGTGCATATCCTTGTATCAAATAACGTTCAGTTGTATAATATAGATATATATTCTTATCTATTCAGGCTTGTGCTGTTCGGTCAAAACAGCACTTTTTTATGCCTGCATAACATTGCTTAGGTAACCAGATATAACTATCAAGATGCCGCCTAAGAAAAACATACTGAATACAAAACCTGCGATTATCCACAAAGTGATAAAAACAATCATTACTCCAACGAGATACACAAACTCTGGTATCAACGATTTAATTAGATCCATTTTCTGTTTCCTCCTCGTTTGATAAGTCGTAAAGGTAAACTGCCACATCTTCCAACTGATCTACTAAGTCTTGGTTCAATTCGTACATATTCTCTAGTGCTCTTTCTAAATACATGTAACTGGTCAATACTTCATCAACTTTAAGATTTTTCACATTTGGTACAGTGTTCAAATAATCATTCTCTAAAACTAATATTTTCTTTACCGCCATGGCTTTTTGTGCCATCTTTAGAGTTTGTCCTTTGTTCATTTACAACGCCTCCACAGTATTTTTAAAGTTATCGAAATCTTCCATAGTCGGTGTTTCTTTATTCATCAATGCAGTAAGCTCATACATGGCACTCACAAGGCTTGCATCAGGTTTATTGATAGTAGTTGCAATAATGTGCAGTTGCTCAATGTGACCGATTAAATGAGCGTTACCACTCGTAACATCTTCCATTTCTTCTGCTGGTACTGAAAAAACATCAGTTGTAATATATTCTTCTAAAAGATACAGAAAAAATTCATCTTTAAATTCGTTTTTCATTTCTTCTATAAGCTCTGATTGCGTTTTATTCATATCGACCATGTATAACAATCTTTCTGTATGGTCAATGCTTGCAATACTATATTTGCGTTGATTGCCTTGTTTATCGTTTATATCTACAGCAGTAAAAAGGTGGCCTTTAAATACATTAAATTTCATATCAAAAGGATCTTCACTTAAATTAAATGTAACTGTCTGCTTACCTTTTAAAATGCTGTATATGCCTACGAAATTTCTAACAAGTGACAATGTTCTACTCTTAAAGGCTGTGCTGTCGAAAGTATGCGTTTTTGTCATTTCAGTTCCTCCAATTATTAATAATTTCCGACTTTCATATTCTTCTCTAGCCAATCCAACGCCCCAGCAACTTCAATATAAAATTTTCTTGACTGGTCAAACCGTCTGATATTCTTTTGAAAGTCTTTGTTAGGTAATACTTTTGTTCTTAAATCAAACTCCGATAACCCTGTGTTTTCTTTAAATTCTTGAGTAGTCCAAAAGCCTAAATATTCCTGCTTGTCCTGCTTGGCCATAGCTTTACTGATCGCATCTTCAATAAATTCTCTAAGTAAATCTTCATTGAACATTGGTTACACCTCCTTATAATTAAAAAGTTCAGTAACATCTTTTTCTAATGCTGTAGCAATCTTAAAAGCGGTTTGAGTTGTAGTTTTCCTATCATAAACAATGACATTTCTAACCGTAGAATAAGAAACGCCAGATACATGGGATAGGTGTTTCAAAGAATAACCCTTTGTAAGTAGCAGCATCTTTAATAGATCTGGCTTACCTTGTATCAACATTTTTACGCCCCCTTATTATTCACTATAACCAATATATTAATTATATCGATTTATAAGTTGATTGTAATGCCTAGATTAGTAAAAGTCAATACAAATAACCAACTCACTGTTTACAACGACTAATATGTGATAGAATATGAATGAAAAGGAGTGTGTATTATGAACGTTGTTTATTCTAATTTAAGGGTAATAATGGCTGAAAGAGCTGTGACCATTAAGGATATAAATCAAGAAACAAGTCTATCTAGGACTACCATCTCTAACTTGATACACAATAATGCTAACGGTGTTCAGTTCGATACACTTAGACAATTATGTAAATTTCTGAATTGTGAAGTCGGGGATATAATAAAAAATTCTGAACTCATAGTAGAAAAATTCATGTTAGAAAAAAGTGATTTAGGTATTCCTACTCAAAACCATGAAAAAACTGAATGGTATAAAGAACAAGATTTTAAACTTGAAGTTCATTTAAATAACAATGAGCGTAACTTAATGACAGCTGGAATGGTAAAAGTACAAGAAGGCTTTCATGACAAAGAAAAGAATAATATTATATTGGGTGTCTTTTTCGAGGATAGATTACAAAAAAGTATTTCTAGAAATTTTGGAAATTCAGTAATAACAGAAGGTTTTTTAGAAGAAATTATGAGAAACATACTAGATGAGATAGGGAAATACGGTTTTGAACAAGATAACGTTGTGGTAACTTATTCCCCTATTATGTTTAATGAGTGATACCAATGACTAACATAACCATCACTGAAAGAAAAGATGTCAAAAATAAAGAAAATCGTTTCGCTTATAGTTTCCATTACAATAACAAGCGTTATCGTAAGTCTGGCTTTAGAACAAAAACTATCGCAAGGGAACAGGCCAGACAGCACCTAGAGGAATTGGAAAGTGGAATTAATTTAGAGGATAAAGATAAAGCGTTTAAAGACTATTATATGGATTGGGTAATAGCTAAGAAAAAGGACAAAATAACTAAGGGGCAGTATTACTGGTACATACGTTCAATAGATCTATTTGTTGAGTTCTTTGGGGAAGATAAAAAAACTAAGGATATTACCGATATAGATTACCAATCATTCATAAATTGGTATGGTAAGGGTCGTACTAAGTCCAGCTTGCACAAAGTGAATGTATGCCTATCACAAGCAATTAAACGGGCTCACAGCCAAGGTATATTGAAAATAAACCCTGTGCATGATGTGGACTTGAATTATACCGTTGAGAAACAAGAGGAACAGGCCAAGTTTTTATCTATCAAGAAATATCTTGACTTGATAGAATACTTTAGAAGTCGTGAGGAACGTTCTTATTTGCTATTGTTCATATTGGCCATTACAGGCGGAAGATTTTCAGAGGTCAATAAATTAGAAATGAAGGACTTAAAAGAAGATGCTATACATTTAAGAGGTACTAAGACAGAAACAAGTGATAGAGTTGTTGAGATCAGTAAAAAAGATATGGTACATATTAAACAAACTTTAGAGCAATTACCTAAAAAGAAAAATGGTAAGCTCTTTGATATTTCGCACAACGCTTGTATTAAATCATTTAAATTATCTATGGATAAATTAGATATTAATTTAGATCGTACACCCTACTCACTTAGACACACACATTGTAGCTATTTAATTTCTAAGGATATACCAATAGAATACATATCAAAACGCTTAGGCCACTCTAGCATCAGAATGACTTTAGATGTGTATTCACATTTACTTGATGAACATAGAGAAGAACAAGCAAATAAAGTTAGAAATTTATTCTCATAATAAAATCAATTCGACACAGATTCGGCACAGATAAAAATAAAACCCCGTAGACATAGGGCTTACGGGGTAAATTCAACGGACAGAGAGGGATTTGAACCCTCGAAACGGGGTTGCCGTTTACACGCGTTCCAGGCGTGCGCCTTCAGCCACTCGGCCAGCTGTCCAAAATAAAAAACAGAAGTGCGATTACACTTCTGAATATGACCCGTACGGGACTCGAACCCGTGTTACCGCCGTGAAAGGGCGGTGTCTTAACCGCTTGACCAACGGGCCATAACAAAAAAATGGCTCCACAGGTAGGACTCGAACCTACGACCGATCGGTTAACAGCCGATAGCTCTACCACTGAGCTACTGTGGAATAAAAGAGCGGGTAGACGGGATCGAACCGACAACATCAGCTTGGAAGGCTGAGGTTATACCATTTAACTATACCCGCATTAAAATGGTTCAGGACGGAATCGAACCGCCGACACTGTGAGCTTCAATCACATGCTCTACCAACT
>NZ_SIRQ01000003.1:720180-725247 GCF_011634875.1 Jeotgalicoccus sp. S0W5
AAACCATACTTTATGATAAATAATAATGGCGGTCCCGACGGGACTCGAACCCGCGATCTCCTGCGTGACAGGCAGGCATGTTAACCGCTACACCACGGGACCCGCTTATGTAAAGCATAAGAAAATTGCGGGAGAAGGATTCGAACCTACGACCTCCGGGTTATGAGCCCGACGAGCTACCACTGCTCCATCCCGCGATAATATTATTTAACATATATTTAATGTCTGTTACCTATAATACTTGTTTCCACATTACAATTCAAGTGTTTTTAACACTTTTCTTATATCAAATTTACACTTTCTTTACTATCATAGGTTTATATATAAAATCTCTAATGAGATAAACAATTGTTTTCAGTATTAAAGAATTATAAGATTAAACTATAAGTATACGGAAAGGAAGTTCTCATGGCTAACAAAAACAAACCAAATAACAAATTAATTAGACCTAGACATCTTAAAAAACTTGGTATTCCTGGAATGATAGTCATCCTACTACTCTTTATTGGTGTTACGGTCTATAACGATAATTTCGCAGGTAATGACGACGAAAATTCATCTGCCGAAACTTCTTCAGATAATGTAGTTACTGTGGACCAACATATTGATGGTGATACGACACGATTTAACTATCAAGGTGACACCCATAATTTTAGATATCTAATTATCAATACACCTGAAATCGGTAGAGATGGTGATGAAGATGATCCTTATGCACAAGAAGCATTTGAACGAACACAAGAACTCTTAGATAACGCTCAAGAAATTACAGTTGAGTTCGATGAAGAAAAAACTGATCAATACGACCGCTACCTTGCATATGTCTATGCTGATGGTGAAATGGTTAATGAAACGCTTGTACGTGAAGGCTTAGCCACTGTCGATTACGTTCACCCTCCTAATGATAAATATGAAGACATATTACGTGATGCTGAGGAAGAAGCGAAACAAAATCAAGTTGGCGTTTGGTCTGAATAATAAAACACCACATATCCTATGACACTATGTCATTAAAGAGGATATGTGGTGTTTTTCACTTATGCTTCTTGTTTATCTGGATGTTCAATCCAGTTTTGAGACCAGTCTTCAATGTCTTTAAGTACCGGTTCTAAAGACTTCCCTTTTTCTGTTAATGAGTATTTAATAACAACAGGTGTCTCTGGAATTACCTCACGTGTAATAAGTCCTTCTTGTTCCATACTCTTCAAACGATCTGATAAAACCTTACCACTTACGCCAGTTGCAGACTGAATTTCACCAAATCGAGAGTTTCCGTCCATCATCTGATAGATTAATAGTGCAGTCCATCGTTGGCTTAATATATTGACCGCTTTTTCAAAACGGGGACACATTTCGTGTTGAGCCATACATATCACTCCTCTTTCAATATATAATAGCACAAATCACCACCTAATAAAAGTAAAATATATTACTTGCTATTACGTAATTATAATTGTATACTTGGTTACATAAGGTTAGTAAATGGAGGAATAGTTATGGAATTTCATAAAAATAATGCAATTTATACAAACACTGTCTCATTAAATGTAAAAGATTTAGAAAAATCAACTGATTTTTATACAAATATAATTGGTTTTAAAGTGTTATCTAAAACTGAGACATCAGTCGATTTCACAGTAGATGGGAAACACACACTATTAAGAATTAATCTTGCAGAAAGCGACCGTCCTAATCACCGTACAAGCGGTTTATATCACTTTGCACTACTCTTACCAAAGAGAGAAGACTTAGCACTAATCACTATGCATTTAGCATCAAAACGTGTGCCACTTGGTTCTGCTGATCACCACGTTAGTGAGGCATTGTATTTAGAAGATATCGATGGTAATGGCATTGAAATCTATATTGATAGAGATCCTGATCAATGGATTTGGAACGACGGTCAAGTGCATATGGTTACTGACCGTTTAAACGCTGAAGACTTACTTAAGAATCAGCCTAACCCAAATGACTTTAAAGGATTACCTGAAGGTACTATAATGGGACATGTTCACTTACATGTTGGAAACCTAGTAAAAGGTGAAGAGTTCTATACTGAAGGGCTCGGCTTAAATGTTGCTCTACGTTTTGGTGGACAGGCTCTGTTTATGTCTAGTGAAAATTATCATCACCATATTGCAATTAATGTTTGGAATGGCGTGGGTGCACCTGCTAGTGAAAAAGGTACAGTTGGCCTCGATTATTTTGATTTAGTATACCCATCACAAGACGTTCTAGATTCTGCAGTATCAAGATTAACAAAACTTGGTTATCAAGTTGAAGTTAATGATTCATTTGTCGATGCTGTTGATCCATCAGGGACACATGTACATCTTGTGACACAAAATAGTCATAGTTAATTGAAAGACTTTCTCAATTACCGTTGACTCATTCTCAATTAAATTGTATATTAGTAATTGAAAATGATTATCAATTAAATATTAATAGGCCCCCTCTTATTAATTCTATAAAAATCATTTTCAGCTACTTTAATCTATATTCGCACATTATATGAAGCCGTACTCAGACCCAGAGTACGGCTTCTCTTTGTCTATAAGCAGATAATTTCCAGATACTTCTAAAACAGTTTATAATATGTCTACTATTATTAAACAAGGAGTGTGGTCATGAACTCATATTACAGCGATGTCGTTCAGTTTAGAGGCAGTCATTATGATTTTGGCCGCTATCAAGGTGAAAAATTAAAGGACTCTCCTATTTTAAAGAACAGACAGAAACAGTGGAAACCACGCATGCACAGACACTTTATAACTGATGAATCATTATCAATTGATTTCCTTAACAAAATTGCTCCACAAATCGTTGAAGAAATATACGGCTTAAGAGATGCCTTAGACTTAGACACTAAAACTGCCTTACAACAATTTGGCGGCTACTATTTGGAGTTAGTCGTGAGCGGCTGTTCTATATTTGCAGATGAGGATTTTCTCATTAGAAATTACGATAGTCATCCGAGAGGCTATGAAGGTCGTTACGTTTTTTATCAACCAACAGATCGTGGTTTAGCAACGATTGGTCCTTCAATGCAAATCGCAGGCCGTATTGATGGGATGAATGAGAAAGGCTTAACTATCGGTTATAACTTTACTCATACTAAGAAGAGTTCGGATGGTTTCTTATGTAGCATGATCTCAAGACTTGTCTTAGAGACGTGTAAAACCGTCGATGATGCAATCGATTTACTCAAGGAGGTTCCTCACCGTCATTCATTTTCTTATGTGGTACAAGATCAAGCAGGTATCCCTTATGTAATAGAAGCTTCACCAAGAAAAGTCATCCATAGACAATCTAATGTATGTACGAATCACTTCCATGTTCTCAATGAAGAAAATCGCTACAGACAAGAAGAAACTAGAGAACGTGAACAAAATATTATCAATTACCAAAGCGGTCAGCCAAAACCTTATGATGCTTTTCAGATTATGAATCAAATGAAACACGGTATTGCCTCTCATAAATATGATGCATCAGCAGGTACCTTGCACACATCCATGTACTTCCCTAAAACTTTAACTAGCCTTTTCTCCTTAGGTACAGATAGAAAGCCAGTTATCTTTGACTTTAATAAATGGATCAGTGGTGAGAATGTGAATGTAAGTAAATTAAAAGGACATATTAACTCTGATAAACTGTTCGTAAACATGAAATGACAGGTACCAAAATATTGGCACCTGTCATTTTTTTTATTCTAGCTCTTCAGGATGAACGAACCCTCTATTATTTTTCAATGTTTCTTCAATACCTGCTAACACTTCTTTTACATGTTCTGGTTCGTAGATATCCATCTTATCAATATCAATTGTATAAACTGGAGAAATTTCTTTATCTTCATACTCGCTTAAGAATTGCTTTTCATACATATTATATAAGTCTTCATAGTACTTCAGTAAGCCTGGGTTCCCTTCGATTTGCTCATAATAACGACCACGTCGTCTAATACGTCTCATTACTTCATCAAAAGAACCATGTACGAGCACCATTAAATCAGGTGATTTTTTATATAAAACTTGCTGTTTATATAAATCATGCAATTCTTCCATCATATTCTCATGTAACTCTAGATAAGTGTCGTACTCATCCTTATCCATAGATCCATTTTCAAACTGCAATCGCGCAAAAATCATTGCATCTTCATAAATAGATCGATCTAATACAGAATTTGGATGTGCCATAGCACTCTTAATCGCCTTAAAACGATGATTTAAGAAAAAGACTTGTAAATGGAAACTATATCTCTCCGGATCATCATAATACTTGGCCAAGAATGGATTGCCATCTACCTTCTCTTCTAATAAATCTACTCCGAAATGTTTGGCAATAACCTTGCCCCATTCTGTCTTACCAGCACCTATTGTCCCTGCTAATGTAATCAAGTAACCATCACCTTTACTATTAATACTCATTATATTCACCAAGTTATATTTTTTTAATAAACCCTTACTATAATAACATTTCACTGGGTAAATATGTGATAAAACTTCACAAATAAAATAACTTCGACATTATCGAAGTTATTTAGATTTGAATCCAGAGACTTGTGTCTCCCATTTCTGTTTATTTTTTTTAATAAATTGAATGAGTTCAGATTCTGTTTTGAATATGTAGTCGTCCATTTTGCTACTATCTATTGATGAGATGGTCATCCTAAAGCCAAAAAGTGGACGTTTAAATACAGTATATGACCACCGATCTGTATAAAAACTGATTGTCTCTTGATCCACATCTGTGATTACCCAAGATTCTGACTCTATAGTTTTTTTGATTTTCTCCATCTAATCTCACCCCTGTAATGATTATACAGTGATTTATAAATATTAATATTAGAAATTACAAAATGTTCCAATCATTATAATGTTAAATTTTGTCCACTATTAATAAAGTGATAGTTTTATACAAAAATAAGAAAAATTAATCAGTATAAATAGCTTATGACTAGTAAAATATATTGAATCAAAAAAAGCTTAACCATAATTGGTTAAGCTTTAAGAACGGAGATGGAGGGAGTTCACAAGTCATGTATATCAAGGCTTTCATGCATTCATTGAC